>NZ_JBVIFN010000001.1:920142-1183446 GCF_055571305.1 Cellulosimicrobium sp. NPDC030954 | reverse complement strand
GGGCAGGGCAATCTGCTCGGTAACCCACGACCTTCATAGCGAGGCCCCGCCCGCGCGACCCGGGCCGACCCGGGAGCTACTCATACCGTCTGACCCGGCCGCCGAGGTAGAGGCGTGGTCACGACCACGCCTCTACCTCGCGGACCGGGCCGCTACCTCGCGGAGCAGTCGACCACCGGGGGCAGGGCGGGCGCGTCGCCACGACCGGTGAAGCCGTAGGTGATCGTCCCGCCGGCCGGGACGTTCGCGTTCCACGACTCGGCGGCGACGGTCGCGACGCCGTCGTGGACCGTCAGCGCCCCGTGCCAGGACTGCACGAGCTCGCTTCCCGCGGGCACCCGCCACGACGTGGACCACGTCGAGACGGGCTCTCCGCCGAAGTCCACCCGGACCTGGCCCTGGTAGCCGCCGGGCCACCGGTACAGGACCTCCAGCTCGGCCGAGCAGCCGTCGGCGCGGCTCGCGAACACCGACGCCTCGCGCGACGTCTCGGTGAAGCCGTCCGGGCCGTCGAACAGCCGGGTGCCCCACGGCGACGGCTGCTCCGGGTCGAAGCCCTGGACGAGGTCGAGGTCCTCCACGCCTCCGCTGTTGCCGCTCCACGACCACCCGAACCAGCCGAGGCCGAGGCGCCGCGTCTCGGCGAGGATCGTGTCCTCGTCGACGTCATTGCCGTAGTGCGCCGGGCCGAACTCGCCGACGATCAGCGGCAGGCCGGCGTCGACGAAGTGCTCCAGGTAGTCCGTGACCACCGCCCCGTCGCCGTAGACCTCGTACATGTGCACCGAGAACACGACGTTCGCGTCGGGGTCGGCGTCGAACACCTGCTGCGCCTGGGAGTACATCGTCCGCGACCAGTCCTGGCCCCAGTTCGGGGCGTCGACGACGATCGTGTGCTCGTACCCGATGTCGCGCAGCCGCTGGACCGCGGCCGAGGTCCGCGCCGCCCACTCGTCGGCGATCGGACCGTTGCCGATCGGCTCGTTGCCGATGTTGACGAGGACCCTGTCCTCCGTGCCGGCGAGCGTCGGGTAGAGGTCCTCCCAGTAGTCGACCGCGCGGTCGAGCGACACCGCCGCCGGCGCGTACTCGTCGCCGTACCCCGTCGTGTCGTGCACCTCCAGGGCGCACACCAGCCGGTTCACGTCGCACTCGCGGACGACGCGCGCGACGTCCGCCGGGTCGTTGCGGGTCCACTGGTCCCCGCTCGACAGGACGACGCGCACCGCGTTGGCGCCCGTGCCCTTGATGTCCTCGAACGACTGGGACTCGTGGGTGTACCAGGTGTGGGCGTGGTTGACGCCGCGCAGGACCAGGTCCGACCCGTCCGGCTCGACCAACCGACCGTCGACCACGTGGAGGCCCTCCTGCGTCGAGCTCGCGGTCGCCGTCGGGGCGAGCGCGAGGGCCGACACCCCCGCCACGCCGAGCGCGACGACCGTCGCCGTGAGCGCCCTCGTCCAGGGCACGTCGTGCGTTGTCATAGAACTCCTTCGTTCATTCCCGGGTGTTCCGGGATGCACCAGACGGTCATTCCTTGACCGCCACGTCGATGAATCGCTTCATCAGCGCACAGGGGTGGATCGAGCGTCGCGACCACCACCCTGCGCGCCCTCGCGCCGGTCGACCCGACCGGCGCGAGGACACCCCTGCGGGTCCGATCAGCGCCGGGTCACCGGTCGGCCGCCGAGCCGCGCACCACGCACGACGCGCTGCTCTCCCAGCCCCACCCGTCCCCGTCGGGGTCGGACGACGCGCTCGCGCAGTACGGGTACCCGTTCGGCGCCGTGCTCCCGCTCCCGGAGCCACCACCCGGACCCGTGTCCGCGGCGGAGCCGCGCACGACGCACGAGGCGCTGCGCTCCCAGCCCCAGCCGTCCCCGTCCGGGTCCGACGACGCGCTCGCGCAGTACGGGTACCCGTTGGGCGCCGTGCCGGTACCGCCGTCACCACCGCCGTCACCGCCGTACACCGAGGCCACGGGCGCGTTGCGGGCCTGGAGCCCGTCGGCGCCGTGGACGAACCGCTGCCCCCACGGCGTGAGCGAGCCCGCGGAGAACCCGTTCACCATGTCGAGGTACTCGACGCCGCTCCCGTTGCCGGACCACGACCAGCCGAGCATCCCGAGGCCCTGGGACCGCGTGTAGCTCATGATCGTGGCCTCGTCGGGGTTCCCGTCCGAGTGGTTGTCGCCGAACTCGCCGACCATGATCGGCAGCCCGCGGCTCGTGAAGGAGTCGAGGTAGGCGCGCACCTCGGCCGCCGTGTCGAAGACGCCGTACATGTGGACGGAGAAGACCACGTTGTCGTCCGCGGCCGCGACGGTCGGGGCGTTGTCACGCATGGTGAAGGACCAGTCTTGACCCCAGTTCGGGGCGTCCACGACGATCGTGTGGTCGAGACCCGCACCGCGCAGGGTCTGGATCGCCGCGACGGTGTCGGTCGTCCAGCTCTGGTAGCCGGAGTTGCCGTAGGGCTCGTTGCCGATGTTGATCATCACGTACCGCTCCTGGCCGCGCAGGACCGACGCGATGCTGGTCCAGTACTGCGCGGCGCTCGCGAGCGACCGGGCGCTGCCGTCCTCGCCGTAACCGGTCGTGTCGTGGTTCTCGAGGATGCACACGAGCTGGTTCTGCTTGCAGCGCTCGACGACGCCGCTCACGTCGGACGCGGAGCTCGTCCCGTACCGGCCGCCCGAGAGCACGACGCGCACCGTGTTCGCACCGGCGGCACGGATGTCGGCGAAGGACTGCGTCTGGGTCGGGTACCAGGCGTGCGCGTGGTTGACGCCGACCGGCACGAACCGGTTGCCGTTCGCGTCGTAGATCGTCCCGCCCCGGACGGAGAACCCGTCGCTCGCGGCGCTCGCACCCTGCGCGAGCGTCGGCACGACGAGCAGGGCGAGCAGCGCGCTCAGGGCGATGGCGAACAGTCGTCTCATCGATCTTCCTCCCGGTCCGGGCGTCGTCGCCCGGTCTTGTCGGCGGACGTCGTCGTCGGGCTCGACCGCGAACCCTCGCCGGGCCCGTCGCGGCCCGTTGACGCCGACAGCGCTTAAGCGCTTCATGTCGAAGTTAGTGCATCCCCGAGGAGAATTCCAGGGTCGTTCTCGTCCGTCTCGGGGCGCCGTCCACGCCGCACCGCCGCGACCTGCGGGCAGCGTCACGAGCGGGCCGGGGCGCCGGACGGACGCGCCCGGCCCGCTCGCGCGCCAGGGTCGAGGAGGATCAGTCGCGCGAGCGCGCCCGCAGCTCCTCGTAGGCGCGCCGCACGACGTCCGCACCCGGCTTGCCGTACATGCAGTAGTCGTCGTTCGTGGCGGCCTCGGACGCGGCGTACAGCGGCGACGGCCAGTCCCACAGGAAGAACCCCGAGACCCAGGGCCGCTCCGCGCAAGCCTCGAACATCTCGGTGAGCCAGCTCGCCTGCGCCTCGCCCGACGGCGGGCCGGCGAGCGTCCAGTCGTTCGGTCGCGCCGGTGAGCCCTCGCGGCTGGGGCAGCCGGCCTCCAGGAAGACGAACGGCTTGTCCTCGCGCGCGACGACCGCCTCGATCCGGTCGAGGTGCTCGTCCCACGTCCCGGCCGGGTAGTAGCCCGAGCTGCCGATGACGTCGACCGCGTCCCACCAGGTGACGCGGTCCTCCTGGTACTTGTCGCAGTTGTAGGTGACGAGCCCGCCGTAGACCTCGCGCACCGCGGCCACGAGCGCACGCCACTGGGCGTCGCGCCCGTCGGCGCGCACCATCTCGCACCCGACGCAGAGCATCTCCGCACCCTCCTCCGCGGCGATGCGCGCATGGTGCACGACGAACTCCGTGTACGACGCGAACCACTCGTCCCACGAGGGCTCGCCCGGGACGTCCTCGTCGAAGAACCCGATGAACGCGCGCCACGTCCCGTCCGCCGAGTCGACGACCGGCTTCAGGCACACCTTCCAGCCCCGGGCCTTGGCACCACGGATCGCGGCGCGCACCTCGTCGTCGGTCACCGTCGGCTCGTCACCGTAGCGGACCGTCGTCGACTGCGGCGTGCCCTGCTTCGCCGAGAACGTCACGGCGACCCAGTCGACGCCGAGCACCTGCAGCTCGTCCATGGAGCGCTCCGCCTCGGGGCCGGTCCAGGTCCCGCGCACGCCCGTCCAGCCCCAGGTCATGCCGGCCACGGGCGCCCCCGCGAACGGCGCGGGCCGCACCGGGCCCTCGGCCGTCCGCAGCTCGGCGCGCGTCGGCGGGTCGGCGCCCGGACGCGACACGGTGACCGACGCCGCGACGGCGGCGGACCGGGCCGCGGTCCGCACGGCGGCGTCCGAGAGCCGGCGCAGGGCGTCGGCCCCGCCCGGACCCTGCACGCCGCGCGCGGCGAGCGCGTCGAGGAGGGCCCCGGTGAAGGTGTCCCCCGCGCCCACGGTGTCGACGACGTCGACCGCCCGGCCCGGCACCTCGACGACGCGGCCGTCGTGGCGGACGAGCGCCGCGCCGTCGCCCCCGCGCGTCACGACGACGAGGGCCGCGCCCCACGCCGACCAGCGGCGGGCGACGTCGAGCGGATCGGTCCCGGGGGCGAACCAGGCGAGGTCCTCGTCGCTCACCTTGACCACGTCCGCGAGCGCGACCAGCTCCTCGACGCGCGCGCGGACCACCGCGGGGTCGTCGACGAGCGCGGGGCGCACGTTGGGGTCGTAGGAGACGACGGCGGTCGCGCGCGCCCGGCGCACGACGTCCCGGACCGCGTCGGCCCCCGGCGCGAGCACCGCGGCGACGGACCCGACGTGCACGACGTCGACCCCGTCGACGGGCACCGGGCCGAGCTCCCACGCGAGGTCGAACGTGTACGTGGCCTGCCCGGCGGCGTCGAGCGTGACGGTCGCGGCAGACGTGCGACCGGTCGACGGCGCGTGGGCCTCGACCACGACGCCGCCGGCGTGCAGCCACGCTCGCACCCGGGCACCCCGGTCGTCCGGGGCCAGGGCCGTCGACAGCACGACGTCCCGACCCAGCCGGCCGAGCGTGAGGGCGACGTTCGCAGGGCTCCCGCCGGGTAGGTCACGGGTCGCGCCGGCGCCGTCGGGGACCACGTCGACGAGCGCCTCGCCGACCACGAGGAAGCGCGTCACGAGGTCACCTGCCCGTCGTGGACGGCGCGCGCGAGCGACGGGCCGATCGGCAGCCGGGGCAGCAGGGTCGCCTGGACCGCGTGGTAGAGGTCCGGCTTGCCCGGCCACGTCGCCCCGGCGGGCCGGTTCGACGGGTCGAGCTCGTGGTGCCACGACCCCCGCGCGTGGTCGACCACGCGCGTCACGGCGTAGTCCCACCACGTCGCGTAGAGGTCGGCGTACCGCGCGTCCCCGGTGCGCCGGTGCAGCGCGTCGGCCGCGGCGACCGCCTCGGCGACGACCCAGTGCATGCGCTCGCGCACCACCGGGGCGCCGGTCCAGTCCGTCGTGTAGACGAAGCCGTCGGCGCCGTCCACCGCCCACCCGTCCGCCACCGCCCGGTCGAACAGCACGACCGCCGTCGGACGGAGGTCCGGTGGCGCGAGCGTTCCGAGCGCACCCTCCAGGTGCAGGAGGAGGCGGGACCACTCGAGGCCGTGCCCGACGGTCGCCCCGTACGGCTTGAACCGGTCGGCCGGGCGGTCGGCGTTGAGCTCGAGGTCGGGCATCCACGTCGCGTCGAAGTGCTCGGGCAGTCGGCCGTCGTGCGCCGCCGCGAGGCGGACGACGAGCCGGGCCACGCTCGCGGCGCGGTCGCGCCAGGCGAGGTCGCCCGTCGCGTCGGCGACGGCGAGCATGGCCTCGACCGCGTGCATGTTCGCGTTCAACCCGCGGTACGGGTCCAGGTCCTCGAAGGCGACGTCCCACGTGTCGACCACGAGGCCGGCGGCGTCGTCCCAGAACCTGTCGAGGAAGACGGCGCACGCGTCGTCGAGCAGCCCGCGTGCACCCGGCAGCCCGGCGAGCGCCGCGCTCGACGCGGCGAGCAGGACGAACGCGTGGTCGTAGGCGGACTTGCCCGCCGCCCGGTCCGGTCCGCCCTGCGCGTCGAGGGCGTGGAACCACCCGCCGTGCTCGGCGTCGCGGAGCGGGCCGAGCAGCCCGTCGAGCGCGCCACGCGCCACGGGCTCGCATCCGGGGACCCCGAGCATCGCGCCGAGCGCGTAGACGTGGACCGTCCGGCACGTGATCCAGGTCTGCACGCCCGCCGCCGGGTCCGGCACGCCGTCCGCGTCGAGGTACGCAGCACCGCCCCCGGGGACGACGACGCGCCGACCGAACCCGAGCAGGGCGCGCGTGTGCGCGTCCAGCCAGGCGACGTGCGTCCCCCGCTCGGTCCACGCGAGCTCCTCGCGCACCCCGGCCCGCGCCGCGCGGTCGATCGCCGCCGCGGTCACGAGGGGACCGCCGTCCGGCGCACGACGAGCTGGTTGACGCTCCGCAGGACCTGAGGGTCCGCGAGCGCCGCACGGTCCAGCGGTGCCGGCGCCGTGACGTGGAACGTGACGCTCTCGCCGGCGAGGAGGTCCACGAGCAGGTCGTCCACGACGGCGTCGGGGTGCACCTTGTCGACGAGCAGGGACAGGCCCCGCACGAGGGTGTCCGTCGTGACCCGGACGCGGGCGCCGTCGTCGGTCGAGGTGACCTCGACGTGCAGCGCCGGGCTGCGCAGGGCGCTGTCACGCGGCTCTGCGTAGAACCAGGTCGCGCTCTCGTGGCCGAGGGACACGACGAGGAGCTCCTCCGCGGCGTCGCCCGGCACGGCGACGTCGGCCGACAGCGGGACCGTGGCCGTCGCGCGCGCCGCGACGTCGACGGGGATCTTCGCCGCCTCGATCTCGACCCCGTCGTAGCGGGTCCGCCGGACGACGAGGTCGCCCCGCCAGCGCTCGGCCGAGTCGTTGACGACCGCGACGACGAGCCGACCGTCCGCACCGCGCGGCTGGACGGTGAGCAGCCGGTCGGCGAAGGCGTGGCGCAGCGCGTGCAGGAGGGGCTTCGCGCGCCCGTCGCCGTCCACCGCCGCCCACGACGTGACGGGCCAGCAGTCGTTGAGCTGCCAGACGACCGCGCCCATGCAGCGCGGGCTCCAGGAACGGTAGTGCTCGAGCGCGGTGCGCACGGCGGTCGCCTGGTTCCAGGACATGGCCCAGTGCCAGTCCTCCATCGCGTCGGGCAGCGGGACGTGCGCGACGAGCCCGTCCGTGAGCTTGTCGTTGCCCTGCATCGCCTTCTGGTGGACGAGCATCCCGGGCGACTCGGGGGTCAGCGGGTCGTCGCTGATCGCGCGCGTGAGCGTGGACCACGAGGGCGGCCCCTGCCAGCCGAACTCGGCCATGAAGCGCGGCACGGTGTCGCGGTAGTGCGGCCAGTCCTGGCGGTTCCACAGCTCCCACTCGTGCATCGAGCCGTGCCGCGGGTCGTTCGGGTGCACGTCGAGGCTGCCCGACCACGGGCTCGACGGCGTGTACGCGCAGTCCGGGTCGAGCTCCGCGACGACGCGCGGGAAGAGGTCGGTGTAGTACCCGAGGCCCCACGTGCGGCCGTCGAGGCGCTTGTCCCAGCTCCAGTCGTGGAAGCCCCAGATGTTCTCGTTGCTGCCGTTCCACAGCACGAGCGACGCGTGGTGCCCGAGGCGCACGACGTTGTCGCGCGCCTCGGCCTCGACCTCGGAGCGCAGCGGCTCCTCCTCCGCGTAGGCCGCGCAGGCGAAGAGGAAGTCCTGCCAGGTGAGGACGCCCCGCTCGTCGCACAGGTCGTAGAAGTCGTCCGACTCGTAGATCCCGCCGCCCCACACGCGCAGGAGGTTCAGGTTCGCGGAGACCGCCTGGTCGATCCGTGCGGCGTACCGCTCGCGCGTGACGCGGTGCGGGAACGCGTCGTCCGGGATCCAGTTCGCCCCGCGCACCCAGACGGGCACCCCGTTGACGACGAACCGGAAGGACGTGCCGTCCTCGTCGGGCTCCATCTCGAGCGTCGCGGTGCGGAAGCCGACGCGGCGGGCGGACGCGTCGAGGTCCGCGCCCTCGGCCAGCAGCTCGACGACGACGTCGTAGAGCGGCTGGTCACCGTGCGTCCGCGGCCACCACAGGTCCACCTGGGGCACGACGACGTCGACCTCCACCGTGTCGGCGTCGGCCGGCACCTGGACCCGCACCCCGGCGACGGACGCCGCGAGGGTGAGCGGCGCGGGACCGTGACCGGTCCCGGCCGCGCCGGAGCGCTCGACCTCCGCGACCACGCGCACGCGCCCGGCCGCGGACGCCAGGGCCTCGCCCGGCTCGCCCACGACCGTCGCGTGGACGCGCACCTGGGCGAGACGCGCGACCGACCAGGACTCGAGCCGCACCGGGCGCCAGATCCCGGACGTCGCGGTGTCGGGGCCCCAGTCCCAGCCGAAGCTGCACGCCATCTTGCGCATCGCGTTGAACGGGTGCTGGTTGACCTGCGGCCGGTAGCCCAGGAGCAGGCTCTGCCGGTCGGCGTACGGGACGGGGGCCGTGAACCGGACCGCGAGCTCGTTCTCCCCCTCGACGAGCAGCGGGCCGACGTCGAACCGGTAGGTGCGGTGCATGTTCGCCGTGGTGCCGACGACCGTGCCGTTCAGCCGGACCTCCGCGACGGTGTCGAGGCCGTCGAAGACGAGGTCGTGCCGCTCGTGCCCCTCCGGCGCCCACGCGAAACGGGTGGTGTACACCCAGTCGGTCCGGCCGATCCACGCGAGCAGCCGCTCGTGGTCGTCGAGGTACGGGTCGGCGATCAGCCCGGCGGCCAGGAGGTCGGTGTGCACGCTCCCGGGCACCGTGGCCGGGACGTCGGAGACGACCGTCCCCGCGGGGACGGGCCCCGCGCCGGCGCTCACCGTCCAGCCGTCGTGCAGCTCGCGTCGGGTCGTCGCGGGGACGGGGGTGGCGGTGAAGGTCACTTGGTGGCTCCTGCGGTCAGGCCGTTGTAGATGTGTCGCTGGAGGAGGAGGAAGGCGATCAGGGTCGGGACGATCACGAGGATGGTCCCGGCCGCGATGACCTCCCACTCCGACCCCGTCGGTCCCTTGAACCGGAAGAGGGTCGTCGAGATCACGCCGAGCTTGCTCGACGGCATGTAGAGGAAGGGGATGTAGAACTCGTTGTAGATCGCGATGCCCTTGATGATGACGACGGTGGCGATCGCCGGCTTGAGCAGCGGGAAGATGATGCGCGCGTAGATCGTCAGGCGGTTCGCCCCGTCCAGCATCGCAGCCTCGTCGAGCGAGCGCGGGATGGAGCGCATGAACTGCAGGAAGATGTAGATCGCGATGATGTCCGTGCCCATGAAGAGCACGATCGCGGCCCAGCGGGTGTTGAAGAGCCCCAGGCCGTTGATGATCTGGAACGTCGCGACCTGCGTGGTGACCGCGGGGACGAGCGTCGCGAGCAGGAATCCGCCCATGACGAGCTTCTTGCCGCGGAAGTCGAACCGGTCCACCGCGTACGCGGTCATGGTGCCGATGAGGATCGTCCCGGCGAGCGCGACGACGAGGATGATCATGGTGTTCACGAAGCCCGCGAGCATGTCGCTGTCCGTGAAGGCCCTCGTGAAGTTCGAGAAGTTGAACCAGTTCCGGGGCAGGTCGAGCGGACCGGTCGTCACGTACTCCTCGCGGGACTTGAAGGCCGCGAAGAAGATCGTGAGGATCGGGACGACGGCTGCCGCGCACGCGACGACGAGGCTGATGTACTTCGCCGTCGTGGCCAGCGGGCCGGCGACCGGCGCGACACCCCTCGAGAACCGGGCGGCGGCCCCGCGCATCTTGTCCGCTGTGGTGATCCGGGTCGGCGCGGGTGCGGTGGGGGCGCTCATACCAGGTCTCCCTTCTCGTCCGGGAAGAACTTGCGTTGGATCGCGCTGATCACGAGGACGATGACCAGCAGCACGACGGCCATCGCGGACGCGAGGCCGACCTTGGAGTACCGGAACGCCGTGTCGACGGTCTGGATGACGAAGGTCTCGGACCCGTTGGCCCCCTTCGTCATGATGAAGGGGATCTCGAAGACGGAGAGCGCGCCCGAGATCGCGAGGATCAGCGACAGGCCGACGATCTGCTTGATGCCCGGGAAGATGATGTAGCGGAACTTCTGCCACGACGTCGCGCCGTCGAGGTCGGCCGCCTCGTAGACGTCGCCCGGGATCGCTTGGATGGCGCCGAGGAAAAGGACGAAGTTCAGCCCCATGTACCGCCACACGGACGTGCCGGCGAGCGAGTAGTTGACGATGGACGGGTCACCGAGCCAGTGCGGCGTGTCCTGCACGCCCACGATCCCGAGCAGGGCGTCCAGCGTCCCGTCCGGGCGGAAGAAGTAGAGGAAGACGAGGCCGATCGCGACGCCGTTCAGCAGGTAGGGGAAGAAGATCACGCCTTTGAAGAAGTTCCGGAACCGGGTGCTGAAGCTGAGGATGGTCGCGAAGTAGAGGGCGAGCGCGAGCTGGACGAGGGCCCCGACCAGGTAGTAGAGGCTCACGAAGAAGACCCGGAACAGCTCGGGTCGCGTGAAGATGTCGACGTAGTTCGTGAACCCGACGCTCTCCTTCACCGCGTCGAGCCCGTCCCAGGACGTGAAGCTGTACCAGACCATGTTCGCCACCGGCAGGTAGGTGAACACGAGCAGCAGCCCGATCGGGACGACGAGGAACAGCCACGGGGTGAGCGCCCCGGACCGCCGCCTCGGCGGTCGGGACGTCGCGCTCCGTCGGCGCGACTCGGTCGGAGTCGCCACGGTCGGACTGGTCACAGCCATGTCATGCTCATTTCGGTCGGTACGGGCGCGTGGCCCCCGGCGGGGCGAGCCGGGGGCCACGCGCGAACCAGGACTCCTGCGTCAGCCGACGACGCTCGCGCGCGCGGATGACCAGCGAGAGTTGAGGTCGGCGAAGAACGACTCCTTGTCACCGTCGGCGGCACCGCGGGCGACGTCGACCAGCTGCTTGCGGTACTTGTCGCCCCAGAGGTCGATCTCCGCCTCGTTGCTGATGTCGTTGTCCCACGTCTCCTCGCCCGCCGGGGCCGGGGAGAGCTCGACCTGGTTGACGCCGAGGGCGTCGAACGTCGCGAGGGAGTCGGGAGCGGGGGCTCCGACGAGCGGCGAGATCCCGCCCTGCTCCGCGGCGAACGTCGACTTGTCCAGGAACCAGTCGACCCACGCCCGCGCCGCCTCCTTGTTCTCGGAGTGCTTCGAGATCGCGAGCTTGTAGTCGCCCGAGACGGTCGAGGAGAACGTCCCGTCCGTCTGCCACGGCATCGGCCAGAAGTCGATGTCGTCCGCGGACCCGCCGGCGGCCTCGGCCGCGTCCTTCATCTGCGGCACGGCCCAGGAGCCGAGCACCATGGCGCCGACCTTGCCGGTGCCGAGGAGAGTCTTGGACTCCTCCCAGTTGGTCGTGGTCGGGTCCTCCTCCGTGACGCCCGCTGCGACGACGTCGTAGAGCAGCCCGTCGATCGCGTACTGCTCGTTGCCCTCGGACCACGGGGCGTCCTGCGACGTGCGGATGCTCACCGCGTCGGTCCCCGCGAGCGTCCCCTGGTTGTTCTGCCACTGCGTGAGCGGCCAGCCGTCGGTGTAGTTCGTGTAGTACGGGATCGCGTCGGTCTTCTCGCCGATCTGCTGCAGCGCGTCGACGAACGCCTCGGGCGTGGCGGGCGGCTCGGTGATGCCGGCCTGCTCCCAGACCTTCGTGTTCACGACGTAGCCCATCGCGGTGCCGAAGGTCGCGATGCCGTAGACCTCGCCGTCGTAGGCCTGCTCGTTGATGAAGCGGTAGTCCTGCGCGAGCTCGTCGACCGTGCCGAGGGGCTCGAAGAACTGCGGGAGCTGATCCTTGCTGACCGAGTTCGGGACGAGGAGCACGTCGCCGTAGTCCTGCGTGTTGAGACGGATCGAGACGTCGCCCTCGTAGTCGGTGATCGCCTCGAACTCGACCGTCACACCTGGGTTCGCCGTCTGGAACTGGTCCGCGTAGTCCTGGAGCGTGGTGTCCACGATGTCCGTGCGGTTGGTCAGGACCGTGATGGTGCCCGAGAGCTCGCCGTCCTCGCCGCCGCCCTCGCCCGAGCCGCTCGAGCACGCGCCGAGCGCCAGCGTCAGCGCTGTCACGGTGAGCACGGCGGCGATCTGCTTCCTTGCCATGTCGTCTTCACTCCTTGGTCGTCGTTGACGTCGCGTGCGACGGGCCCCGTGTTTCCGGGCGATCACTGGCGACACGACTAGTGAAGCGCTTAAGTTCTCGTAAGTCCACCGGCGATCTATAACGAACAGATATCGGACCCCAGGCTCGTGCGAGGAGTGGTGAAGCGCGTCAGGACGAGCGGCGTGCCGTCGTGCCGCGCGGGCGCAGCGTCGGCGTGGAGTCGAGGAAGCTTCCCCCGACCTTCCCCTCGATCCGGTCGAACAGGCGCCGGGCCACGTGCGCGCCGTACCGCGTCACGTCGTGGCTCAGCGCCGACAGCCGCGGGAACGTCGCCTCGCACAACGGCGAGTCGTCCCAGGCGATCATCGACACGTCCTGCGGCACGCGGACGCCGATCTCGCTCGCGACCCCCAGCCCCGCGACCGCCATGACGTCGTTGTCGTAGATGATCGCCGTGGGCGCGTCCGTCCCGGTGAGGAGCGTGCGGGTCGCCACCGCACCCTGGACCGCCGAGTAGTCGGTCCGGACCACCACACCCTCCGCACCGAGCGTCGCGATCTCGTCGCGGAACGCCTCGTCGCGGATCCCGGTGTGGCCGAACCCCTCCAGCCCCGCGACCCGCGCGATCCGGCGGTGCCCGACGGCATGCAGGTACCGCACCGACTCGCGGACGGCCGCGGCGTCGTCCGTCCAGACGTTCGTCAGGCCGCCCGCGAGCGCCGGGTCCCCCACGACGACCGCGGGCAGCGCCTCCGGCTCCGAGAACATCGCGATGCGCGGGTCGTCGACGCTCGGGTCGACCAGGATCACGCCGTCGACCCGCCGGGCCGCACGCCACGCGCGATACGCCCGCAGCTCCGTCTCCTGGTCCGGCACGACCTGCAGGAGGAGGGCGTACGAGCGCTGCGACAGCTCCGACTCGATGCCGGCGAGGAACTGCATGTAGAACGACTCGACCCCGAGCATCCCGGGGTCCCTCGCGAGCACCAGCCCGACGGTCTCCGTCCGCGCGCCCGAGAGGGACCGCGCCGCGGAGCTGGGGGCCCAGCCCAGGTCCGACGCGATCGCGAGGATCCGTGCGCGGGTCGCCTCCGACACCCCCGGCCGGTTGTTCAGCGCGTACGACACCGCGCCGGTCGAGACCCCGGCCTCCCGCGCGATGTCCGCGATGGTGATCCTCGCCACGACACTCCTTCCTCCAGGTCGCGAGCCTACTGCGACCGCCCGGCGAGCCCGTCGTGTCCCGGTGCCGCAGACGTGGAAAGGTTGGGCCCATGACCGGGTCCGCCGCCTCCCCCGCCCCGCCGCCCGTCGTCGTGCCGCCGGACGCGCTCGCGGCCGCGGCCGCCGGGCGCACGTTCGACCCGCACGCCGTGCTCGGCCCGCACCTCGCGCCCGACGCCGACGACGCGCGCGCCGTCGTCCGGGTGCTGCGCCCGCTCGCCGACGAGGTCGTCGTCGTCACGACCGACGGCGAGCACCCCGCGGCGCACGAGCAGGACGGCGTGTGGGCCGCCGTCGTGCCCGTGCACCAGGACGCCGACGGCACCCGGCACGCCCCCGACTACCGCGTCCGGGCGCGCTACGGCCACGAGGCCACCACCGCCGACGACCCCTACCGGTTCCTGCCCACGCTCGGCGAGGTGGACCTGCACCTCCTCCGGGAAGGCCGGCACGAGGAGCTGTGGCGCGTGCTCGGCGCCAACCTGCGCACGTACCCCAGCGCGCTCGGCGACACCGCCGGCACCGCGTTCGCCGTGTGGGCGCCCAACGCGCGCGCGGTCCGCGTCATCGGCGACTTCAACGGCTGGGGCGCGACGCACCCGATGCGCTCGCTCGGCTCGAGCGGCGTCTGGGAGCTGTTCGTCCCTGGCGTGGGCGCGGGCGCACGCTACAAGTACGAGATCCTCGGCCCCGACGGCTCGTGGCGCCAGAAGGCCGACCCGCTCGCCAAGGGCGCGGAGGTGCCGCCCGCGACGGCCAGCATCGTCGTCGAGTCGCAGTTCGCGTGGACCGACGACGACTGGCTCGCCGCGCGCGCCGCCCACGACCCGCACACGCAGCCCCTCAGCATCTACGAGGTCCACCTCGGGTCGTGGCGTCAGGGGCTGTCCTACCGCGACCTGGCGGAGCAGCTCACGGCGTACGTCGTCGAGCAGGGGTTCACCCACGTCGAGCTCCTGCCCGTCGCCGAGCACCCGTTCGGCGGGTCGTGGGGCTACCAGGTCACCGGCTACTACGCCCCGACCTCACGCTTCGGGCACCCCGACGACTTCCGGTACCTCGTCGACCGCCTGCACGCCGCGGGCGTCGGCGTCGTCGTCGACTGGGTCCCCGCGCACTTCCCGCGCGACGAGTGGGCCCTCGCGCGGTTCGACGGCACGCCCTGCTACGAGCACGCCGACCCCTTGCGCGGCGAGCAGCCCGACTGGGGCACCTTCGTCTTCGACTTCGGGCGCAACGAGGTCCGCAACTTCCTCGTCGCCAACGCGACGTACTGGCTCGAGGAGTTCCACGTCGACGCGCTGCGCGTCGACGCCGTCGCGTCCATGCTCTACCTCGACTACTCGCGTGGCCCGGGCCAGTGGCACCCCAACGTGCACGGCGGGCGCGAGAACCTCGAGGCCATCGCGTTCCTCCAGGAGGCCAACGCGACCGCCTACCGGCGCACGCCCGGCGTCATGATGATCGCCGAGGAGTCGACGGCGTGGCCGGGCGTCACCCGGCCCACGTCGTCCGGCGGCCTCGGGTTCGGGCTCAAGTGGAACATGGGCTGGATGAACGACTCCCTGCGCTACGTCGCCGAGGAGCCGATCAACCGCCGCTACCACCACCACGAGATCACGTTCTCGATGGTCTACGCCTACTCCGAGCAGTTCGTGCTGCCCATCAGCCACGACGAGGTCGTGCACGGCAAGGGCTCGCTCTACGGGAAGATGCCCGGCGACGACTGGCAGAAGCGCGCCGGCGTCCGCGCGTTCCTCGCCTACCAGTGGTCCCACCCCGGCAAGCAGCTCCTCTTCATGGGCAGCGAGATCGGCCAGCACTCCGAGTGGAACGAGGGCCGCTCCCTCGACTGGGACGGTCTCGCCGCCGACCCCGGGCGGCAGGGCGTCCAGCGCGCCGTGCGCGACCTCAACGCGCTCTACCGCGCGACCCCCGCGCTCTGGGAGCTCGACCACGACCCGGCAGGCTTCGAATGGCTGGACGCCGACGACGCCGACCACAACGTCCTCGCCTACGTGCGCCGCGGGCGCGACGGGGGCGAGGTCGCCGTCGTCGTGAACTTCGCCGGCACGCCGCACGAGGGCTACCGCCTCCCCCTGCCGTCGGGCGGCGCGTGGCGCGAGGTGCTCAACACCGACGCCGAGGTCTACGGCGGGTCGGGTGTCGGCAACCTCGGCGAGGTCGAGGCGGAGGCCGTCCCGTGGAAGGGCCGCGCGCACTCCGCGACCCTGCGCCTGCCCCCGCTCGGCGCGCTGTACCTCGTCCCGTCGCCGAGGTAGAGGTCTGGTCTGCCGACGTCGAGGCCTGGTCTGCCGACGTCGAGGCCTGGTCGCCCTGGGTGGTGGGTGGGGTGGCGGCGCCGGGTCTACCATCCGCCGCTCGTTCCTCGCGGCTCCCGCCAGGCCCGCCACGACCCGGCGCCATCACCCCACCCACCCGGCTTCGTCCCACCTCCTGCGCTGCCTCCTCAGCGCGACGGCGGCCGGTCACCGTGGGTGACCGGCCGCCGATCGTCCGCGTCCGTGTGCAGGTGCAGGTGCAGGTGCAGGTGCAGGTGCGTCAGTACAGGCTGATCGCGAGGCGCTGGCGGGCCTTGCCGACGCGGGGGTCGGTGGGGCCGACGACCTCGAAGTAGTCGAGGAGGCGGACGCGGAGCTTCTCCTTGGCGTCGGCGTCCGCGCCGGGGAGGAGGTCGAGCAGGCGGCCGAGCGCATCGTCGACGTGACCGCCGAGGATGTCGAGGTCGGCGATGGCGAGCTGCGCGTCGACGTCCCCCGGGGCGTCCGCGGCCGCGGCGCGGACGGTCGCGAGGTCGGCGTCACGCGTCCGCTGCAGGAGGCGGACCTGCGCGAGCCCGGCGACGGCGAGCGCGTCCCGCGGGTCCTGCTTGATCGCCTTCTCGTAGGCCGCCACGGCGGCGTCGAGGTCGTCGCGCTCGATCGCGTCGTACGCCTCCTGGTGCAGCGGCGGCAGCTCGGGCTCGGGCTCCGGGGCGGGCTCGGCGGGCACCGGCTCGCCGTCGCCGCCCTGGGCCGGGACGCGGCCGGTGACGCCGTTCGCCTCCGCGGCCTGGAGCACCTGCTCGATCACCGAGCGCACCTGCTCGGCAGGCGCGGCGCCCTGGAACAGCGGTACCGGCTGGCCCTGGAGGATGGCGACGACCGTCGGGACGCCCTGCACCTGGAACGCCGCCGTGATCTGCGGGTAGGTCTGGGCGTCGACGCGGGCCAGGAGGAAGCGGCCGGCGTACTCGTCGGCGAGCGCGCCGAGGTCGGTGCCGAGCTGGGCGTTCGCCTGGTCGGTCGGGATCCACAGCAGGACGACGACCGGGTACTGCGTCGAGTCCTGGACGAGCTGGCCGAACGTCTCGTCCGTGACGTCGACGACGTAGCCTCCGGCCGCGGGCGCGCCGCCCTCCTCCCCCGGCGGCGGGGACTGCGGGCGGGTCAGCGCGGACAGGTCGACCGCTCCGCGCACGTCGAAAGCGGGCTGGGTAGGTTCGCTCATGGTCGCAATCCTACGGAGCGTCAGGCGTTCGCCACCGACGTCGCGACGTGCTCGTTGCCCACGACGCGGATCTTCTCCTCCGACCCGGCCGGCGGGACGTAGAGGGCGACGACGTCCACGTAGCCCACCTTGAGAACGTTCGTCGGCGCGGCGCCACCGTAGAGCGCCTTGATCGTCTCGGTGTCGGGGGGGACCTGCGCGCCCTCCTCCGCCGTCATCGTCTCCTGCGACGTCATGGCGCCCACGACGAGCGCGCCACCGTCCGCGGTGCGCACCGAGCGGACCTGCTCGTCGGCGTTCGGGGTGAACGTCAGCGCGTACGCGCCGGCGGCGGGCTCGAGAGCCGTGGCCCAGGCCTGGGCGCGCTCCGCGAGCAGCGTCCGGAAGGAGTCGTCCTCGAAGGTGCCGACGAAGCCCGACCCGGTCCCGAGGTTGAGCACGTCGGCGTACTGCGCGACGGCGTCCGTGGGCGTGACGAGGAGGCTCGAGTCGTCGGGGGCGACGGCCTCGCTCCCGATGCTCGGGTCGGCGAAGCTCGGCATGGTCACGCCAGGCAGGAGCCGCACCCAGGCCCAGAGCTGGTAGGGATCCCGTGCGCCGGCCTGCTCGAGGACGGACAGGCGCGGGGTCTGCAGGCTCTCGGGCTGGACGCTCACGGCGTACGAGGTGCGCGGCCAGGTCTGCGTCGTCGGGATGACGACCTGCTGCGCCTCGGTGGGGAGCTCCGTCACGAGGTCGGCGTTGCCGCGTGCTGCGGCGACGGCGAGCTGGCTCGTGCGGATCGCGAGCGCCGGGCCGGTGACGCGCGCGTCGAGCTGCGCCGGGTCGTTCGCCTCGCTCGCCGCGGCGAGCGCCGAGGCGACCGCGTCGAGCACCTCGGTCTCCTGCGCCTCGGAGAGGACGGGAGGCGGGGGGTCCTGGGTGGGGTCCGGCTGCGGCGTCGGCAGAGGTGCGGAGCAGGCGGCGAGGAGGAGCGCGCCGACCAGACCGCCGGCCACCCCGGCGAGGGGACGGCGGGCGCGGCGGGCGCGGGCCGTGTCGCGGGCGGTGCTGGTCATCGGGTGCTGTCCTTCGTCTCGTCCGTGTCGCGCTGCGGGTCCGCGGTCTCGCCCGCCCCCGTACCAGGGGTGAATCCCCACGCCCGGCGCCAGGCGTCGGCACGTGTCGCCGCGCTGTCCTGGCTGGTCGGGTGCGCGTCCGCGGCGTCGACGGTCGGCTGCGCCGCGGTCTTGGGCCGCCGCTCGCCGCGCGCGACGATCGGGATCTGGCCGGTGAGCCAGGCGCGACGCGGCTTCTGCCCGCGCGCCTGCTGCTGGGCGAGGCGGTCCGCCTCCTCGCGCTCGCGCAGCTCGCGCCGCGTGAGCATGCGCACCTGCGCGGTGTCGGTGGGCACCTCGCCGTCGGAGGTCGCGCCGTCGCCCTCGCCCGACGGCGCGGGCGGCGCTGCCGCCGGGGCGACGGCCGGGGTCGCCGACGTCGCGGTGCCGCGTCCCGACGGTCCACGGCGCTTGGGGCGCAGGCTCGCCGCGCCGATGCCGAGGCCCAGGAGGATGAGGACCGCGCCGCCGATCACGCCGGGCCACAGGAACGGCGTCTCGACCTGGCGCGGCCAGGACAGCTCGAGCGTCGGGGCGACGGCGCCCTCACCCACGCCGGCCACGAGAAGCTGCCAGCGGCCGGGCTGGTCGGACCAGCGCAGGCTGGCCGAGCCGGCGCCCGTCGACTCCTCGAACCACATGTCCGACCCGGCGGGGTCGACGCCGACGACCGTCGTCTCGGCCGGTGTCTCGTCGTCGGCGGGGGTCTCGCCCTCCGCGGGGGTCTCGCCCTCGGCGGCGGCCTCGCCGTCGGCGGGCGTCTCCTCCGACGCCTCGCCCTCGGCGGGAGACTCTCCGTCGGCCGGGGTCTCGCCGTCGGCGGGCGTCTCCTCTGCGGCGGACGGCTCGACGGCGCGCGTCGCGAGCGCGTCCCAGTCGCTGAGCCCGGTGACGACGCCGTGGGCGTCCTCCCCGACCCAGCCGGTCACGTCGACCTCGCGGCCGATCGCGAGGGTCACCTGCTGCTCGCCCGGTGCCGTGGCGCGGATCGTCACGTCCTCGGCGACGAGGTCCAGGACCCCGGGCTCGGTGACGAGCAGGGTGCCGTCCCCCGTGTACGCCGTGGTCGCCACGACCGTGTCGCTGTCCCGCCACACCGTGGCGGACGCGACGCCGAGGCCGACGGCGACGAGCCCTCCCACGAGCAGGAGGGCAGCGATGATTCGTTGGAGCACCGAGGTTCCCTTCGTCGATCGACGTTCCAGAATAGGTGCGAAACCCCTTGTAGATCGACCTCGGGGAATCGTGCGCGGATCCTCACGATCCGTTCACGAGCCCCTCTCCCCTCGGTCCCACGCTCGT
Source organism: Cellulosimicrobium sp. NPDC030954 (assembly GCF_055571305.1). Classification (NCBI taxonomy): domain Bacteria; kingdom Bacillati; phylum Actinomycetota; class Actinomycetes; order Micrococcales; family Promicromonosporaceae; genus Cellulosimicrobium; species Cellulosimicrobium sp. NPDC030954. The sequence goes on along the minus strand of NZ_JBVIFN010000001.1, from coordinate 1,164,158 downwards.
CAGCCGGGATTCAGGAAGAGCGCGCGCGACGCCGTCGGACCGGCCTGTGGCCTCCCCCGTGCCCTCCGTCCCGCAGCACTGCGACCATCGTCTCACCTGCTCCAATCCGGGTATTCAGGACAGCCCGATCCCCGTATCCTGGTCGGAGCACGGCGGGGCCGTGGCACGACCGCCGCGCCCTCCCTCCTCGCGAGGGGACGCCGCCCGGCGGCGGACGCCGCGACGAACCAGCACCGGAGGTCATCGACGTGTCCGACGAGCGCACGCTCTTCCCCATCACGATGCGCGGGTACGACCGCGTCCAGGTCGAGGCACAGCTCGCGAAGCTGGAGAAGGCCGTGGAGGACGCGCGCTCGCGCGTCGAGGCCGCGGACGCCCGCGCCATGCAGCTCACGAGCGAGCTCTCCGACGCGCAGCGTCAGCTCCGCGAGGCGGAGCGCCCCTCGTACGCCGGCCTCGGCTCCCGCATCGAGCAGCTCATGCGCTCGGCGGAGGAGCAGTCCGCCGACATCCTCTCCCAAGCCAACGCCCAGGCCGCCGACATCATGGCGCGCGCGAAGCTCTCTGCCGGCCAGGTGCGGTCCCGCGCCGAGAACGAGGTCGCCGAGCTCCTCAACAGCGCGCGGCTCGAGTCGGAGGAGATCCGGGCCACGAGCGCGTCGGAGGTCGAGGGCACGCTCCTCAGCGCCCAGCGCCGCGCCGAGGAGCTCGTCGGCTCCGCCGAGCGCGAGGCGGCTCGCATCCAGAGCGCGATCGCCACCGAGGAGAGCGAGCGCCGCGCGTCGCTCGAGCGCGAGCTCGGCACGCTGCGCGCGACGGCGGAGCGCGAGACGACCGAGCTGCGCGTCACGACCGAGCGCGAGGCCGCCGAGCTCCGTGCCCGCGTCGCGGCGGAGACCGCCGCCCAGCGCGAGGCCGCCGAGCGCGAGTCCGCCGAGCTCCTGGAGAACGCGCGCCGCGAGGCGCAGCGCCAGGTCGACGAGGCGCAGCGCAAGGCCACCGAGGCGGCCAACGCGGTCACGTCGGAGATGGAGGAGCTGCGCGACAAGGCCCGCACCGCGCTCGCCGACGCGGAGCTCGAGGTCGTGCGTCGCCGCGAGGAGGCGGAGCGCGAGAACGCCGAGCGCCACGCCGCCGCCAAGGCCGAGACGGAGAAGCTGGTCTCGACGGCCGAGGAGCACGCGACGGAGGCGGAGAAGCGCGTCGCGCTCGCGCTGGAGCAGGCCGAGAAGGTCCGCCGGGAGTCCGACTCGTACGTCAAGGACCTCATGTCGACGGCCCGTCGCAACGCCGACCAGATCGTCGCCGAGGCGCGGTCGTTCGCGGACCAGACCGTGAGCGACGCGAAGGCGGAGGCCGAGCAGCAGCGCAACGTCGCCCAACGTCAGCTCGAGGACCTCACGCGCCAGCACGACTCGATCAACACCTATCTCGACGAGCTGCGCGGGCTCCTCGGCGGCGAGGCCGAGACCGCGAAGGCTCCCGCGAAGAAGGCGGCGGTCCCCGCGGGCACGCCCGCGCAGCAGGCGCGCGCGGCGACGCTCATGACGGCGGAGTTCCCGGTCGTCGCCGACGAGCCGGACCAGCAGGGCGCGTCCGCCGCCCCGACGAAGCGTCGCCCCGCGGGCCAGGTGGACGCCGAGGCCGAGACCGACGCCCCCGCCTCGGCCTGACCGGTGTCCTCCGCGGACCCCACGGGCCGCTCCGGGTCCGCTGCCGACGACTGGCGTCGGCAGCGGACCGAGGCCGCAGCGCACCAGCAGCGCGAGCTCGACCGCCAGCGCGCGCGGGAGAGCGCCGCGGCACGCGCGCTCCTCGCCGAGTTCGTGGTCCGCGCCCGTGAGCGCGGTCTCGCGCCCGAGCCGCTGCGCGCCCGCTCGTTCGACGGCACGGCCACCTACCGGACCCCGCTCACGGGCTGGTACCTGCGCCGCAACCGCAGCGTCGCCGTCGGCGAGGACGGGGAGTTCTACGTGCTCGGCGTGCCCGGCAGCCTGCTGGGGCGCCTGCGCGGCGTGACCGTCGAGCCGTCGGACCCGCCGATCGTGCTCGGCAAGGGCGGACGGGACGGCGAGTCGATCGACCTCGCGGACGCGCTCGCGCTCGTGCTCGACGACCGCTGACCGCTCCGACCCGCCGACGCGGGGTGCCGGCTCAGGCCGAGGCGCGGGCCAGGAGGTCGGCCAGGGCGTCCGCGACGGCGGCCGGGTCCTCGACCGCGCTCATGTGCCCGGCGCCGGGTACCTGGACTAGCTGCGCCGTGGGTGCGGCGTCGGCCATGTGCTCGGCCTCGGCCGCGGGCGTGAGCGCGTCCTCCTCCCCCACGACGACGGCCACCGGGCCGGAGAACCCCTCGAGGACGTGGGTGCGGTCCGGCCGGGCCGCCATGGCGCGCTGCGACCACGCGACGCCGTCGGGCCGCTGCCCGCGGATCCACTCCTCGAGCCGTGCCGTGAGGTGCTTGCGCGCGGCCTTGCTCGTCTCGCCGAGCATCACGCCCGGCATGCCGAGGACGGCGTCGACGGTCTGGGACCGCGCGGCCTCGTCCGCGACGCGCAGCCGGTTGGCGCGGGCCTCGTCGGTGTCGGCGGTCGACTTGGTGTCCACGAGCCCGAGCCCGGCGACCAGGTCGGGGTGCCGCTCCGCGAGCGCGAGCGCGACGTAGCCGCCCATCGACAGCCCCGCGACGACCGCGCGCGTGATCCCCGCCGCGGTGAGCGCGGCGGCGGTGGCGTCGGCCGAGGTGTCGATCGACGCCGGCTCGCCCGCCAGCGGGCTCGCGCCGAGCCCAGGGAGGTCGACCGCGACGACGGTGGGCTCGCCCGGCAGCGCGGCCGCGACGTCGGCCCACATGCGGTGGTCCAGCGGGAAGCCGTGCAGCAGCACGAGCGGGGTCCCGTACCCCTCGCGCAGCGTGAAGGTCTCGAGCGGGGCCGTCGTCACGTCGTCCTCCTCAGGTCGTGCTTCCGTCGTCAGGTCTCGTCCCACCGTGCCACGGCCGCGACCGTCCTGCCGGGACGTCAGTCGTCGACGCCGTCCGACCGGCTCGCGTCGTAGCTCGCCTGGTCGGAGTCCGCGGTGTCGCGCTCGGCCGTCACGGCCGCGGTCCCGTCGCCGGACCACGCGGTCGGCAGCGGCAGCGGGAACCCGGGGCGGACGTGGCCGACGATCTCGTCGAGCACGCGACGCACGGACGACTCCCCCACCCACAGGTGCTTGGCGCCGTCGACGCCGATCACCTCGGCGTTGCGCACGCGCGCGAACCGTCGGCGCGCCTCGTCGGGGCGCAGGTAGTCGTCGAGCTCGGGGACGAGCACGACGAGGGGCTTGCCGAACGCGTCCCACCGGTCGAGGTCCTCGTCGGTCGCGCGGTGCAGCGGCGGCGACAGCAGGATCGCGCCCTCCACCGCCGGGTCGGTGCCGTGCTTGAGCGCGAGCTCGGTCCCGAACGACCACCCGACGAGCCAGCGGTGCGGCAGGTCGCGGAACTCGGCGAGCTCGATCGCGGCGGCGACGTCGAAGCGCTCCGCCTCGCCGCCGTCGAACGCGCCCTCGCTCGTGCCGCGCGGCGACGACGTCCCGCGCGTGTTGAACCGCAGCACCGCGAGGTCGGCGAGCGCGGGCAGGCGCCACGCCGCCTTCCGGTACACGTGCGAGTCCATGTAGCCGCCGTGCGTCGGCAGCGGGTGGAGCGTGACCAGGGTCGCGACCGGGTCGCGGTCGGCCGGGAGCGCGAGCTCGCCGACGAGCGTCAGCCCGTCCGCGGTGTGCAGCTCGACGTCCTCGCGCCGCGCGGGCAGGACCGTCAGGGACCGGATGGGGGTAGGACCGGCCGGGACGTCGGCCCCGGCGGGCTCGGGTGCGGTGCTCATCGTGGTCGAGCCTAGTTCGTCAGCCGCGGACCTCTACCGGGGCCGACGACGCCCGCGCGCCTGCCAGCACGACGTGTGCCAGTGCCGGCGGTGGTCGAGCGCCGTCTCGGCACCGAAGAACGAGTCCTCCTGCCAGGCCACGACGTGCCCCGTCCCGGGCGGGATCTCCTGGTTGCACCCCGGGCACAGGTACGTCTTGGACCCGCCGCGCACCGTGCGGACCTGCCACTCGCCGTCGGCCCCGGACTCGCGGCGCGCGCCGCCGAGGGCACGGTCCAGGTCGAGGGGCGCGGGCTCCGCTCCCCACGGTCGCTTGCGGGACGGTCGACGGGACGGCATGCACCCATTCTCCCCCGGGCACACGGCCGGGGCGGCTCCCAGCGGGAGTCCAGGCAGGACCGCTAGAGTGTCCGCGCCGGTGCTGCACCCGGCACGCGGACGCGAGGCGACCCCGACCCGGGACGCCGACGACCGCCGTCGTGCGGGTGCGGCCCAGACCCGACGGCCCCGCGTCGTCCCACCGACCGAAGGACCCCCTCTCGTGAAGCACCGCACCCTGCGCGGCGTCGCCGCGCTCACCCTGGGCGCCGCCCTCGTCCTCTCCGGCTGCGCCTCGGAGGGCGGCGGCTCCGGCGACGAGACGTCGTCGAGCCCGTCCGCGACCGACGGCGCCAGCGATGCCGCGACGTCGTCGCCCGAGGACGTCGCGGCGCTCGAGGCCGTGACGGTCACCGGCGACCCGGGCGCCGAGCCCACCGTGGAGTTCGACCAGCCGTTCGAGGTCTCCGCCGCGGCCGCCATCTCGCTGGACGACGGCGAGGGCGACGAGATCGCCAAGGGCCAGCAGATCACCATGCACACGGCCGCGTTCTCCGGTACGGACGGCGCCAGGATGGGGTCGACGTGGGAGACGGGCTCCCCCGAGCAGCTCCTCATCGACGACTCGATCTTCCCGCAGCTCCTCGACGTCGTCGTCGGCAAGAAGGTCGGCACCCGCTTCCTGTTCGCCAACCCGACGACGGACCAGACGACCGGCGAGCCGATCACCTACCTCACCATCGGTGAGGTCACCGGCGTGAAGACCATCCCGTCGCGTGCCGAGGGCGAGGCGGTCACGCCCGCCGAGGGCCTGCCGACCGTGACGCTCGACGACACCGGCAAGCCGACCATCGAGATCCCCGAGGGCTACGAGGCCCCGACCGAGCTCGTCGCGCAGACGCTCATCAAGGGCAGCGGCCCGGTCGTGACCGAGGACCAGACCGTCACCGCCCACTACACGGGCATGCTGCTCGACGGCACCGTCTTCGACTCGTCGTGGGACCGCGGCGCCCCCACGAGCTTCTCGCTCCAGCAGGTGATCCCGGGCTGGACGCAGGGCCTCGCCGGGCAGACCGTGGGCAGCCAGGTGCTGCTCGTCATCCCGTCGGAGCTGGGCTACGGCGCGCAGGGCAGCGGCACGATCCCCGCGGACTCCCCGCTCGTCTTCGTCGTGGACATCCTCGACGCGCAGTGACCTTCGCCTGACCCGACGAGGGCCGCACCCCGCCACGGGGTGCGGCCCTCGTCGCGTCCGGGACCGGTCCGGGTCCGGGACGGGGGTCCCGGCTCGTCGGGACCCGAGCCGGGCGGGGCCCGCGTGTCGCACGACGTACTCTCGATCCATGACGGACGCCTCCACGACCCCGGTCCCCGCCGTACCCGACGACGCGTCGGCGCCGAGCCCCGCCGACCCGCCCGAGCGCGAGGTGCTCACGTGGGAGACGTTCGGCGTCGCCGCACGCGAGCTCGCCGAGCAGGTCGTGGCGAGCGGGTTCCGGCCCGAGGTCGTCGTCGCCGTCGCGCGCGGCGGGCTCCTGCCGGGCGGCGCGGTCGCGTACGCGCTCGGGACCAAGGGCGTCGGGACGCTCAACGTCGAGTTCTACACCGACATCGGCCAGACCCTCACCGACCCGCGCGTGCTCCCCCCGCTCATGGACACGTCCGACCTGCCGGGAGCGCACGTGCTCGTGGTCGACGACGTCGCGGACTCCGGCCGCACGCTCGCCCTCGTCATGGACATGCTGAGCACCCACGGGGCCGAGGCGCGGTCCGCGGTGCTGTATACCAAGCCGCGCACGATCATCCAGCCGGACTACTCCTGGAAGGACACCGACCTGTGGATCACGTTCCCGTGGTCGGCCGACCCGCCCGTCGAGGGCGCGCAGCCCCGGCCCGCTGACTGACACCCTCCCGCGGCGGGCCCGCGGGTCGCCCGGCCTCGGCGAGGACCCAGGCGGTGAAGGCGTCCACCCCGTCGACGACCGCCTCGAAGCGGGGCGAGTGGAAGACGTCGAACGAGTGCTGACCCCCGGGCAGCTCGGCGTAGACCACGGTGTTCGTGCCGGCGCGTCGCAGCCGCGCCACGAGGTGTCGCGCACCCTCCACGGTCCCCCAGCCGTCCTTGCTGCCGTGGGCGACGAAGAACGGCGGCGCCTCCCCGCGGACGTACCCCTGGGGCTGGAGGACGGGCGGTGGCCCGGCCGGCTCCGCGCCGAAGTAGTGCCCGTAGTAGCCGTACAGCAGGATCGCCCCGGAGACCGTGGTGTCGGCCTCCTCGAAGCCCGGCTGGAACCGCGGGTCGCCCGGGGTGAGTGCGCACAGACCGGCGAGGTTCGCACCCGCGGAGCTGCCCGCCACGAACATCCTCGTCGGGTCGGCCCCGTACTCCCGACCGTGCTCACGGACCCACGCGAGGACCTTCTTGGCGTCGATCTGGTGGTCGGGGAACGTGACCTCGGGGCGCAGCCGATAGTTCGCGCTCACGCACACCCAGCCCCGGCTCGCGAGCCAGGTCAGCAGCGGCAGCGCCTCGCGGCTCTTCTCCCCTCCGGTGAACCCTCCACCGTGGAAGTAGACCAGCACCGGTGCGTCCTGGGGCGCGTCGCGACGCCGGTAGAGGTCGAGGAGGTTGCGGCGACCGGCGTCGCCGTAGGCGATGTTGCGGATCCGCTCCACGTCCCGGCGCGTCCGCACGAACGGCGTCAGCAGGATCCGGGCCCAGGGACGGTGCCGCCGTAGCGGCGCGTCCACGCGCCCCCGCCAGTCCGGGCCGAGCCCCTCCACCAGGCCCGCCGCACCGACCGGTCGCTGCGCACGCCTCGCCACGCGACGACCACCAGTCCCGCGGCGACGACGACGGCCGCTCCGGCCGTGACCCGGCCACCCGTCGTCCCCAGGTCACCCTCGACGGCCGCCAGTGCGGTGGACGCGACCAGGAGGTACATCGCCAGGAACGGCACCTCGTTGACCACCATGCCGAAGACCCAGCTCGCCCGCGCCATCAGGTGGGGTCGACGAGGGGCGACGGCCGCGAAGAAGGTGCACCAGCCGACGACCACCACGACCACCACGTACCCGATCGGCCAGGTCATCGTCGCCCCTCTGTCGCCACGCCCGTCTCGTCCGAACGGTAGGCCCGGAGCCCTCGCAGGGCGATACGGGACGTTCTTGCGCCGTCGACGAGAGCCCGCGGAGCTCGGCCGTGGCCGGGACACCACGACGCACCCCGCCGCCCGGCAGGTCGAGGCCCGTGCGGGGTCCGGCGGACTCCGTGCGGGGTCCGGCGGGGTCCGTGCGGGGTCCAGACGGCGAAGGGCCCGGCACCGCAGGTTGCTGCGGTGCCGGGCCCCGTCGTCGCCTCGTGGCGAGGGGTCCTGAAGACGTGTCTCAGAAGTCCCAGTCGTCGTCCTCGGTGTTGACGGCCTTGCCGATGACGTACGACGAGCCGGACCCGGAGAAGAAGTCGTGGTTCTCGTCCGCGTTCGGCGACAGGGCCGAGAGGATCGCCGGGTTGACGTCGGTCTCGTCCTTGGGGAAGAGCGCCTCGTAGCCGAGGTTCATGAGCGCCTTGTTCGCGTTGTACCGCAGGAACTTCTTGACGTCCTCGGTCAGCCCGACGCCGTCGTAGAGGTCCTCCGTGTACTGCACCTCGTTGTCGTAGAGCTCGAAGAGCAGCTCGAACGTGTACGCCTTGAGCTCGTCGCGCTCCTCGGGGCTGAGCTTCTCGAGGCCCTTCTGGAACTTGTAGCCGATGTAGTACCCGTGCACGGCCTCGTCGCGGATGATGAGGCGGATGAGGTCGGCCGTGTTCGTGAGCTTGGCGCGCGACGACCAGTACATCGGCAGGTAGAAGCCGGAGTAGAAGAGGAACGACTCGAGCAGCGTGCTCGCGACCTTGCGCTTGAGCGGCGAGTCGCCCTTGTAGTACTCCATGACGATCTCGGCCTTGCGCTGGAGGTTCGGGTTCTCCTCCGACCAGCGGAACGCGTCGTCGATCTCGCGCGTCGAGCACAGCGTCGAGAAGATCGACGAGTAGCTCTTGGCGTGCACCGACTCCATGAACGCGATGTTGGTGTACACCGCCTCCTCGTGCGGCGTGATCGCGTCGGGGATGAGCGACACCGCGCCGACCGTGCCCTGGATCGTGTCGAGCAGCGTGAGGCCCGTGAACACGCGCATCGTGAGCTGCTGCTCCTGGGCGGTGAGCGTGTTCCACGACTGGATGTCGTTCGACACCGGCACCTTCTCCGGCAGCCAGAAGTTCCCGACGAGGCGGTCCCACACCTCGAGGTCCTTCTCGTCCTCGAGACGGTTCCAGTTGATCGCGCTCACGCGATCGATGAGCTTGAGCTTCCCCGTGGGCGACATCTGCCTTCTTCTCTCCTGCTGACCCCGGAGCGACCGGGACGACTTCGTGGGACCGGACCTGCGCCGTCGGCCGCTCCTCCGCGGGAGAGTGGCCGACGGCGCCGGGCTTCGAGACAACCGATAGTTGCCTCAGGCGACTACAGCATGCAGCTGACGCAGCCCTCCACCTCGGTGCCCTCGAGGGCCATCTGGCGGAGGCGGATGTAGTAGAGCGTCTTGATGCCCTTGCGCCACGCGTAGATCTGCGCGCGGTTGACGTCGCGCGTCGTGACCGTGTCCTTGAAGAACAGCGTGAGGCTCAGGCCCTGGTCGACGTGCTGCGTGGCGGCGGCGTACGTGTCGATGATCTTCTCGAAGCCGATCTCGTACGCGTCCTCGTAGTACTCGAGGTTGTCGTTCGTCAGGTAGGGCGCCGGGTAGTAGACGCGCCCGATCTTGCCCTCCTTGCGGATCTCGATCTTCGACGGCACCGGGTGGATCGAGGACGTCGAGTTGTTGATGTAGGAGATCGAGCCGGTCGGCGGGACGGCCTGGAGGTTCTGGTTGTAGATCCCGTGCTCCATGACCGAGGCCTTGAGGGCCTTCCAGTCGTCCTGCGTCGGCACGTGCACGCCGGCGTCGGCGAAGAGCTGGCGCACGCGCTCGGTCTCCGGCTCCCACACCTGGTCCGTGTACTTGTCGAAGTACTCCCCCGTCGCGTACTTCGAGTCCTCGAAGCCGCCGAACGCGCGCCCGCGCTCGATCGCGAGTCGGTTCGACGCCGCGATCGCGTGGTAGGCGACCGTGTAGAAGTAGATGTTCGTGAAGTCGATGCCCTCCTCGGACCCGTAGTGGATCCGCTCGCGCGCGAGGTAGCCGTGGAGGTTCATCTGGCCGAGGCCGATCGCGTGACCCGACTCGTTCGCGCGCTTGACCGACGGCACCGACTCGATGCTCGTCTGGTCCGAGACGGCGGTGAGCGCGCGGATCGCGGTGTCGATCGTCTTCGCGAAGTCCGGCGAGTCCATCGTCTTGGCGATGTTCAGCGAGCCGAGGTTGCAGGAGATGTCGCGGCCGACGTGGTCGTACGAGAGGTCCTCGTTGAACGTCGAGGGCGTCGAGACCTGGAGGATCTCCGAGCACAGGTTCGAGTGGGTGATGCGGCCCTTGATCGGGTTCGCCTTGTTCACCGTGTCCTCGAACATGATGTACGGGTAGCCGGACTCGAACTGCAGCTCGGCGATCGTCTGGAAGAAGTCGCGCGCCTTGATCTTCGTCTTGCGGATGCGCGAGTCGTCGACCATCTCGTCGTACTTCTCGGTGACCGAGATGTCCGCGAACGGCTTGCCGTAGACGCGCTCGACGTCGTACGGCGAGAAGAGGTACATGTCCTCGTTCTTCTTGGCGAGCTCGAACGTGATGTCCGGGATCACGACGCCGAGCGACAGCGTCTTGATGCGGATCTTCTCGTCCGCGTTCTCGCGCTTGGTGTCGAGGAACCGCAGGATGTCCGGGTGGTGCGCGTGCAGGTACACGGCGCCGGCGCCCTGGCGCGCGCCGAGCTGGTTCGCGTAGGAGAACGAGTCCTCGAGCAGCTTCATCACGGGGATGACGCCGGACGACTGGTTCTCGATGTGCTTGATGGGCGCGCCGTGCTCGCGGATGTTCGACAGGAGCAGGGCGACGCCGCCGCCGCGCTTGGAGAGCTGCAGCGCCGAGTTGATGCCGCGCGCGATGGACTCCATGTTGTCCTCGATGCGCAGCAGGAAGCAGGACACGGGCTCGCCGCGCTGCGCCTTGCCGACGTTGAGGAACGTGGGGGTCGCGGGCTGGAAGCGGCCCGAGATGACCTCCTCGACGATGTCGAGCGCGGCCTGCTCGTTCCCGTCCGCGAGGCCGAGCGCGACCATGCACACGCGGTCCTCGAAGCGCTCCAGGTACCGCTTCCCGTCGAACGTCTTGAGCGTGTACGACGTGTAGTACTTGAAGGCGCCGAGGAACGTCTCGAAGCGGAACTTCTTGGCGTACGCGAACTCGAACAGGGACTTCACGAACGCGCGGTCGTACTTCGCCAGCACGGCCGGGTCGTAGTACTTGTTCTCGACCAGGTAGTCGAGCTTTTCCTGCAGGTCGTGGAAGAAGACCGTGTTCTGGTTGACGTGCTGGAGGAAGTACGCGCGCGCGGCCTCGCGGTCCTTGTCGAACTGGATCTCGCCGTTCGGGCCGTAGAGGTTCAGCATCGCGTTGAGCGCGTGGTAGTCGAGCTGCGCGCTCGCCAGGGGTACCTCGGTGATCGTGCCACCGCCTGCCACGCTCACGCCGGAATCCGTGACTGTCGTTGCCAAAATCGTCCCAATCCGTCGCGGACGCGCACGGCGTCCTCGGCTGTTCCCAGGAGTTCGAAGGCGTACAGGTAGGGCACCTGGCACTTCGCGGAGATGATGTCGCCGGCGATGCAGTAGGCGTCGCCGAAGTTGGTGTTGCCCGCAGCGATGACGCCACGGATCAACGACCGGTTGTGCACGTCGTTGAGGAACTTCACGACCTGGCGCGGGACGGCACCGCCCTCGTTGCCGCCCCCGTAGGTCGGGACCATGAGCACGTACGGCTCCTCGACGCGCAGGAAGCCCTCGGTGGGACGCAGCGGGATGCGCTGCACGTCCATGCCGAGGGCCGGCAGGTCGAGCCGCTGGACGAACCGGTGCGTGTTCTCGCTGACGCTGGAGAAGTACACGAGCGACCCCACGGGGACGCACCTCCGTCCTGCCCTGCTCCGCCTGCTTCCGTACGAGTTCCGGGGCACCTCACGGTGCCCTGGGGAGGCCGGTCAGGCGACGACCGGCGAGACCTTCTGCGCGAGGGCGTTGATCTGGTCGGGACGGAACCCGGACCAGTGCTCGTCCCCGGCGACGACCACGGGCGCCTGCAGGTAGCCGAGCCCGCGCACGAGCTCGAGCGCCTCGGCGTCCTGGCTGATGTCCACGACGGAGTACTCGATGCCCTTCTTGTCGAGAGCGCGGTACGTCGCGTCGCACTGAACGCAAGCCGGCTTGCTGTAGACCGTGACGCTCATGGGGTGACTCCTCGTCTCTCGCGCTCTGTCCGGGATCGGTCCTCGGGGAGGGAGAAACATCTCTGACCTCGAAGGACACCGGTGGAACTACGTCTGTGTGATTCACCAGAAGGCCTCCGGCCCCCTGGGTGTGCAACCACTATACCTAGTGGTCGACACCGCGCCACCGCACTAGATGTCGTGGTCGAACTTCACCCGTCGGCGTGTGCTAGGAGCCACGGACCCATCCTCCCACCGCCCTCTGACACACCTTCGGAGAGCCTCGTCCACAGCCCGTCGTCCACCGCTCGGAGGCACCACGAACGGCGTCCTCCCGCGGACGGCGGGGCGCCGTCCACAGGGTGGGGACGACCTCGGTCCACACCCTGTGAGGCTCGGTGAGGCCGCCCCGCGGGGCCACCTCCACCGTCGTGCGGACTCGCACCGACGGCCGGCGAAACACCCCAATCCGGGCACGACGAACGTCCAACTCGTCGGCGTGTCGCGTTCCTTCGGCGTGTCGCGCGGCGAGTGCGCGGCATGCGAGAAAGGTCACCCGGTCGCCGATCATCGACCACCGCGCTCCCTCGGCCACCAGGGGTCCACCTCCGCGCACCAGGGCTCCACCTCGGCACACCGGGGCTCTTTCTCGGCCTGCCAGGGCGCGCGAGGGCCCGCCCGGTGCGACCGGGCGGGCCCTCGTCGAACGACGGTCTGCTTCAGCGACAGGCGGTGCCGTCGACCGCCGTCAGGCGGTCTCGTCGACCGCGGAGAGAGTGTTCGACGTCGCGAGGCGGCGGTACCAGTGCGCGGAGTCCTTCCACGTGCGCTCGAGCGTGTCGTAGTCGACGCGGATGATGCCGAACCGGCGGTCGTAGCCGTAGCCCCACTCGAAGTTGTCGAGCAGGGACCACGCGAAGTACCCGCGCACGTCGGCGCCCGCGTCGATCGCGGCGCCGACGGCGTCGACGTGGTCGTGCAGGTACGCGACGCGGCGGTCGTCGTGCACGCGGGCGGTCCCGGCGGCGTCGACCGTGACCTCGTCGGCGAACGCGGCGCCGTTCTCGGTCACCATCATCGGCTGGTGGGGGTAGGTCGTCGCGACGGACACGAGCAGCTCGGTCATGCCGGCGGGCTCGATGTTCCAGCCCATGGCGGTGTACGGGCCGGGCTGCTGGACGAACTCGACGTCGTCGACGCCGATCCACGGGCTGTGGCTCGACGCGCCGTGGCCGTCGTTCTCGGACCGCTCGCCGTCGCCGGAGAAGTGGCGCACGCGCACGGTCGAGTAGTAGTTGACGCCGAGGATCGACAGCGGCTGGCGCACCGTCTCGAGGTCGCCCTCCTGCACGAACGACCAGTCGCTCACGTGCGCGGTGTCGGCGAGCAGGTCGGCCGGGTACTCGCCGTCGAGCATGGGCGCGAGGAACGCGCGGTTGGCGAGCGCGTCGATCTTGCGCACCGCGTCGAGGTCCGCGGCCGACGACGGGTCGTCGGGCCGGATGACGTGCAGGTTGAGCGTGACGGACGTCTTCGCGTCCTCGCCGAGCTCGTCGCGGATCGCCTGGACGGCGAGGCCGTGCGCGAGGTTGAGGTGGTGCACGGCCGCGAGCGCCGCGGCGGGCTCGGTGCGGCCGGGCGCGTGCACGCCGGAGCCGTAGCCGAGGTAGGCGGAGCACCAGGGCTCGTTGAGCGTCGTCCAGGTGTCGATCCGGTCGCCGAGCTCGCGCGCCATGTGGCGGGCGTACTCGGCGAACGCGTACGCGGTGTCGCGGTTGGCCCAGCCGCCGGCGTCCTCGAGCTCCTGCGGGAGGTCCCAGTGGTAGAGCGTGACGACGGGCTTGACGCCCTTCTCGAGCAGCGCGTCGACGAGGCGCGAGTAGAACGCGACGCCCTCGGGGTTGAGCGGGCCGGTGCCGCCGGGCTGGACGCGGGACCAGGAGATGGAGAACCGGTACGCGCCGAGGCCGAGGTCCGCGACGTGCTGCACGTCCTCCTGCCACCGGTGGTAGTGGTCGTCCGCGACGTCGCCCGTGTCGCCGTTGAGCGTGCGGCCCGGGGTGTGAGAGTAGGTGTCCCAGATGGACGGCGTGCGGCCGCCCTCGGCGGCGGCGCCCTCGATCTGGTACGCGGCGGTGGCGGAGCCCCAGAGGAAGTCGGTCGGGAACGTCCGGCGGCCCGACGGCGCGGGCGCGGTCTGCGTTTCGACGGCGTCAGGGGCGGTGGTGTCGGTGGTCACGAGGGTCCTCGCTGCTCGGTCGGCGGACGGCGCGGTCCGCGACGGGGTGGTCGGTGGGAGGTGCTCGGGGAAGGACGGGGGCGAGCATGTCATGGGAGCGCTTCCATGACATGCTCGCCCAGGATACGTCCTCAGCCGAGGTCGATCGTCACGCTCGTCGCGCCGTGCGCCTCGGCCGTCGCCGATCCGGCCCGCACGGACCAGGCCGCCGCGGCGTCGTCGGACGAGACGGTGAGCGTCGCGCCCGACCGGCGCACGCGGAACGTCGCGCCCTGCGCGCCGTCTGCCGACGGGACGACCACGAGCTCGTCGTACCCGTCGGGCAGCTCGAACGCGTGCAGCGTGACGCCGTCGGCCCAGTCGTAGTCGGGGCGGTCGGTGCGGGCGCCCACCGGCAGGACGGTGCCCGGGCGCACGAGCACCGGGAGCGAGTCGAACCCGTGGGTCTCGGTGACCCAGCGCGGGCCGGTCACGGTCTCGCTCAGGGCGGGGCCGTCGTCGGGCTGGACGAGGCGCGTCCACGTGCCCTCCGGCACGTAGTACTCCACGCGGCCGTCCGCGCGGAACACCGGCGCGACGAGGAGCGCGTCGCCCAGCAGGTACTGCGTGTCCGCGGTGTACCCGGCGCGGTCGTGCGGGAGCTCGAGCACGAGCGGCCGCATCATCGGCACGCCGTCGGTGTGCGCCTCCTCGGCCACCCGCCCGAGGTACGGCATGAGCGAGAGCTTGAGGTGCGTGAACTTGCGCGTCACGTCGACGGCCTCGTCGTCGAACGCCCACGGGACCCGGACCGAGCCCGAGCCGTGCAGGCGCGAGTGCGACGACAGGAGGCCGAACGCCGTCCAGCGCTTGAACACGCCCGGGTCGGGCGTGCCCTCGAAGCCGCCCATGTCGTGGCTCCAGTAGCCGAACCCCGACATCGACATCGACAGGCCGCCGCGCAGCGACTCGGCCATCGACGCGTAGGTCGAGTCGCAGTCGCCGCCCCAGTGCACGGGGAACTGCTGGCCGCCCGCCGTCGCGGACCGCGCGAACAGGACCGCCTCGCCCTCGCCGCGCTTGCGCTCGAGCAGCCGGAAGACCGCCTCGTTGTAGAGCTGGGCGTAGTAGTTGTGCATCTTGCGCGGGTCGGAGCCGTCGTGCCACGCGATGCCGTCGACGGGGATCCGCTCGCCGAAGTCGGTCTTGAAGCAGTCGACGCCCTGGTCGAGCAGGCCCTCGAGCTTCCCCACGTACCACGCGGTCGCGTCGGGGTTGGTGAAGTCCACCAGGCCCATGCCCGCCTGCCACAGGTCCCACTGCCACACGGACCCGTCCTCGCGCTTCACGAGGAAGCCCTGCTCCACGGCCTCCGCGAAGAGGGGCGAGCGCTGCGCGACGTACGGGTTGATCCACACGCACACCTTGAGCCCGCGGTCGTGCAGGCGGCGCAGCATGCCCTCGGGGTCGGGGAACGTGCGCGGGTCCCACTCGAAGTCGACCCACTGGTACTCGCGCATCCAGAAGCAGTCGAAGTGGAACACCGACAGCGGCAGGTCGCGCTCGGCCATGCCGTCGATGAACCCGTTCACCGTCTGCTCGTCGTAGCTCGTCGTGAACGACGTCGTGAGCCACAGCCCGAACGACCACGCCGGCACGCGCGCGGGGCGGCCGGTGAGCGCGGTGTACCGGCGCAGCACGTCCTTGGGCGTCGGCCCCTGGATGACCAGGTACTCCAGCGCCTGCCCCTCGACGGAGAACTGGACGCGCGTGTTCACCTCGGACGCGACCTCGAACGACACCTTCTCCGGGTGCTCGACGAACACCCCGTAGCCCTTGGTCGTGAGGTAGAGCGGCACGGACTTGTACGCCTGCTCGCTCGACGTCCCGCCGTCCTCGTTCCAGATGTCCACGACCTGGCCGTTCTTGACGAACGGGCCGAACCGCTCCCCCAGGCCGTAGACGAGCTCGCCCGGCTCGAGCGCGAGCTGCTCGTGGGTCCACGTGCCGCCGTCGTCCGACGTGACGTGCCCGACAGACTTCGGCAGCGAGGAGGTCAGCACCTCGCCGTCCGCCTCGAAGTCGACGCGCCAGCGGTCGCCCCGGTGCACGCGCACGGCGAGGTCCTTGGACCGCAGGACGGCGACGTCGTCGTGCACCTCGACCTCGGGCCGGAACCCGGGCTCGCCGGCCACCTGGAACGCCGGGCCCCGGCGCACGGCGCCCTGGTGGTGCTCCACGCGCACCCGGATGACGCCGGGCGCGGGCGAGGAGTACGTCGTCGTGAGCATCGGGCGGTTGAGCGTGTCACCGCGGCCGCGGATCTTCGCCGTCGGCGCGTACACGGTGAGCGTGCCGGCCGCCTCGTCCGCGCGGACGTCGTCGACCTCGACCGCGTAGAGCGGGTGCATGCCGGGCCGGACCTGCCAGTACCCGTCGGTGAACTTCATGGGTGGTGCTTCCTTCGTCGGTGCGTATCGGAGTCTCGGGGCCGCCCCTGGGGCGGCTCGGCATCACACGGCGAGCGTCACTTCACGGCGCCCGCCGTGACGCCCCGGGTGAGCGTGCGCTGGAAGATGAGGAAGAAGATCAGCGCGGGGATCAGCGAGACGAGCGCGCCCGCGTTCGTCGTCGGGGCGTCCATCATCCGGTCGCCCTGGAGCGACGCGAGGGCGATGGGGATCGTCTGGGTGTCGTTGGTGGTCAGCATGACCAGCGGGATGAAGAACTCGTTCCACGTCCAGATGAAGAAGAAGATCATGAGGACGCCGAGCGTGGGCTTGACGATCGGGTAGACCACCTGCCACAGGATGCGCCAGCGGCCGGCGCCGTCGAGCTGCGCTGCCTCCAGCAGCGCGGGCGGGAACGTGCCGAGCACGGACGCGAGCAGGTACGTGCCGAACGCCGCCTGGATGACGGTGAAGATGATGATGATCGACCACTGCGAGTTCGACAGGCCCACCTTCTGCGCCATGTCGAACAGGGGGTAGATGAGCGCCTCCTGCGGCAGCATGTTGGCCACGAGGAAGAGCGTGACGATCCACAGACGACCCTTGATGCGGCCGACGCCGATCGCGTACGCGCTGAGCAGCGACAGGAGCGTCCCGAACACGGCGACGAGCGCCGAGATGAAGACGGAGTTCCAGAGCTTCTGCGGGAAGTTCGTCCGCGTCCAGAAGTTCTGCACGCCCTCGAGGTAGAGCTCCTTCGGGATGCTCAGCGGGCCGTCCTGCGAGTACTCGGCCGGCGACTTGAACGCGTTGAGCACCATGATGACGAACGGCGACAGCATGAGCAGCGCGACGAGGATCGCCGCGGCGAGCACGAACCAGCGACCGATCCCGCGGCGGTAGCGCTCGTCCTGGCGCGTGGCTCGCAGAGCGCGGCGGGGGTGGGACGCGTCGGCGCCCGGCGCCACGGCGTCCGCGGGGGTGGTGGTGACGGTGGACATCAGCGGCCCTCCTGCTCACGACGCTCGGCGCGGCTCTGCAGCGCGAGGATCACGACGGCGACGACGATGATGACGAGGGTCAGCACGGTCGCCACCGCGGCGCCGTAGCCGACCTTCGACTTGTCGAAGAAGTTGAGGTACGAGTAGTAGCTCGGGACGAGCGTCGAGCTCTCGGGCCCGCCGCGCGTGAGCACGTAGATGGGGCCGAACACCTTGAGCGCGGCGACCGTGCACGTGAGCGTCACGACGAACGTCTCCGGGCGGATCTGGGGGATCGTGATGGCCCCGAAGCGGCGCCACCAGCCCGCGCCGTCGAGCTCGGCCGCCTCGTACAGCTCGGGGTCCACGCGCTGGAGCGCGGACATGAAGATGACGACCGGGTAGCCGATCTGCACCCAGATGAGCACGAGCATGACGCTCGGCAGCGCCGTCGTCGTGTCGCCGAGCCAGTTGGGCGGGTTCTCGATGCCGATCCCGCGCAGGATCACGTTGAGCGCGCCGGTCTGGGAGTTGAGGATCCAGTTCCACAGCACGCCGGCGACGGCGACCGGGAGGATCTGCGGCAGGTAGTACGTGGCGCGCAGGAACGCCGCGACGCGCGGGCCGAAGCGCCGGCCGAGGTAGTCGAACAGCACGGCCGCGAGGACGAGTCCGATGAGGGTCGGCGCGACGACCATCGCGAGGATCATCGCGATCGAGTTCTGGAACGAGGTCCAGAACGCCGAGTCGTGCAGGAGGTCGGCGTAGTTGCCCAGCCCGTACCAGCGCATCGGCGCCATGCCGCCGCGCCACTTGAACAGGCTGTAGTAGACGTTCATCACGAACGGGTAGCCGATCACGACGACGAACGCCACCGCGCCGGGCAGGAGGTAGGGCAGGTACGGCACCCAGGCGGGACGGCGACGACGTCGCGGCGCCGCGGTCGCGCGGGTGGCCTCGCGCTCGGGGCCGGGCGCGGCCTCGGGCACGGTGTCGGTGCGGGTGGTCATGACGGTCTCTTTCGCGGGAGGTGCTCGGGTGGGGGCCCGGGCCGGCCGGGGCGATCCTGGGATCGGACCCGACCGGCCGCGGGCGTGCGTCCGCTCAGCTGTCGAGCAGGTCCGCCTTGCCGTCCACGTACGCGGACTCGAGGCCGTCGAGCACCTCGGTCGGCGACTTCGACTGGTTGATGAGCGACTGGAGCTCGCTGACGATCACGTCGTAGTAGCCGGGCACGGGCCAGTCGGGGTAGAACGCGAGGCCGTCGTCGTCGAGGATCGCCTGGAAGTTCTCGGTGAGCTGCTGCGTGCGCTCGTCCGTGATGACCGACGCGTCGCCGGCGACGGGCAGGCCGCCCTTCTCCGCGAGGATGTTCTGCACCTCGGGGCGCAGGGTGATGTCGATGAACTCCTCGGCGAGGTCGGGCGAGTCGGCGTTCGCCGGGACGACCCAGAGGTTGCCGGACGAGCCGACCTGGAGCGTGTTGCCGGGGAAGTTGAACTGGCCCCAGTCGGCGTCCATCTCCTCGACGATGCGGCCGAACCACCACGAGCCGGAGACCATCATCGGGTAGGTGCCGTTGATGAAGGACACGCCCATGTCCTCGGCGGTCAGCGCGGCGGAGTCGGACGCGACGTAGCCGTCCTTGATCCAGGAGTCGAGCGTCTCGGTGGCCTGCGTCATCTCGGGACCGTGGAAGTCGGGGTCGCCGTCGAAGAGCTGGTACTGGTCGACGAAGTCGCGCTCGGAGCTCGCGAGCACGAGCTCGTACCAGAGCTGGCCCATCGGGTACTCGGCGCCGGCCTCGGCGAGCGGGGTCACGCCCTGGTCCTTGAAGGCCTGCATGACGGTCTCGAGCTCGTCGAGCGTCGTCGGCACCTCGAGCCCGTACTGGGCGAACATGTCCTTGTTGTAGTAGACCTGCACGAACTCGCCGTAGTTCGGGACGCCGTACCACTCGCCCGAGCCCATGAGGCCCTGGTCGTCGTAGGTCGCGGTCGTCTGGAGCGAGCCGCTGAGCTTCTCGTCCCAGCCGCGGTCGGTCGCCGCGTCGGTGAGCGGCGTCAGCAGGCCCTGCGCCGCGAGCTGGCCGGCGGTCGCGTTGCCCTTGTTGTACTCCATGACGTCGGGCACGTCGTCGCCGGTGAGCACGATCTTGGCGTTCTTCTGGATCTGCTCGAACGTCTGCTTCTCGACGACTACGTCGACGTCCGGGTTCTCCTCCTCGAAGATCTCGATCGCCTTGGCCCATGCCTGGCCCATGGCGGAGTCCTCGTTCTCGTAGTGCCAGATCGTCAGGGTCTGGTCGTCGGACCCGCCGCTGCCGCCGGAGCCCCCGCACGCCGCGAGGGCGAGTGGGAGCGCTACCACGGCAGCGACGAGCGAGATCTTCCGGGATCGCAGCATGTGCGTGTCCTCCTCATCGAGTTCCGGCGCTGGAGCCGGAGGGTGACCGGGGCGTCGCCCGGTCGGTCGGGTCAGCGAGCCTCGGGCTCGCGGTCGTCGTCGTCCGGGGACCGGCCGGCCGCGGGGGCGACGCTGCTGCCGGGTTCGAGGACGCACGGGATGAGCACGTTCGGCGTGCTCGGACGGGAGCCGTCCACGAGGGACAGCAGCTTCTGCACACCCAGGCGGCCGAGCTCGGCCCCGGGCGCGTGCATGGTGGTCAGCGGCGGGTTGCTCATCTCCCCGACGCCGGGCGACGTGACGATCGACAGGATCGACATGTCCGCGGGGATCGCGACGCCGCGCTGCTGCAGCTCGGCGACGACGCCGAACGTCGCGATCTCGTTCATGGTGACGAAGGCCGTCAGACGGGGCTCGCGCTCCAGGAGCGTCGCGACGGCGTCGCGGCCCGCGCGCGGGGACTCATCGACGCGCAGCGCGAGCGGCTCGAGCCCGCGGCGACGCATCGCCGCCTCAAAGCCCTCCTCGGCGCGGAACGTCGGCGCGTAGCCGTCGTCCGCCGTCGCCTGCGAGTGGTTGACGAGGGCGACGTGCCGGTGCCCGAGGTCGACGAGGTGCTGGACCGCGTCGTCCGTCGTGCGCTCGAAGTCGATGTCCACGGACGGACGGTCCGTGACGTCGCGCGTGCGGCCGATCATCGTGTACGGCACCCCGGCCTCGTCGAGCACGTCGACGCGGGCGTCGTCCAGCGCGACCTCCATGAGCAGGACGCCGTCCGCCATCCCCTGGCGCACGAGGTCGCGGACCTCCGGCGCCTGGGTCGTGCGGAAGGGCCACAGCACGAGGTGGTACCCGTTCTCGCGCGCCGTCTCCGCGGCGGAGGAGACGAACTCGGCGACCGTGCCGCCCAGCCCCTTCTCCATCGCGGGGTAGATGAGCGCGAGCACGTGGCTGCGGCGCGACGCGAGCCCGCGGGCCATCGCGTTGGGCTGGTAGCCGAGCTCGGACATGGCGTCCTCGATGCGGCGACGCGTGGCGTCGGAGACGGGACGAGTCCCGGACAGCGCGTAGGAGACCGTGCTCAACGAGACCTGCGCGCGTCGCGCCACGTCCTGCATCGTCGCCATCGTCACCACTCCCCTGTGGTCCGGTCCGTCGCCTCGGCCGTCGAAGCGCTTCGTCGAAACGCATCGTCGAAGCGCTTCGCTGTTACGAGTATTGGATGAACAAATGACGAGAGTCAAGCCCGTGGAGCAAGAACGCGCTCTCTGGTTGACGACTCCCGCGCCGACCTGCACCGACGTCGGGTGGATCCGAAGCCCGTCGAACCGCCGAACCCGGGCATACCGGTGAGTTCGACCCGCGAGTCGCCCCCAACCCCGGGTTCGCCGCGCTCCCCTGACGTGACGAACCCGGGGTCGCTCCTCATGGAACAGGCCGGGTGAGGGACGACCCCGGGTTCGGCGGGTGCGGTCGGCGGGGCGACGCGTGCGGGTGCGGGTGCGGGTGGGTCAGGGCTCGAGGTCGACCGGGGCGCCCGCTCGCAGGACCTCGCGGACGCGCAGGTCGGCGTCCGTGACGACGACGTCGGCGCGGCGGCCCGCGACGAGGCCGCCGCGGTCGTCGAGGCCGAGCACGCCCGCCGGGGTCCACGACGCCGCGCGGACGGCGTCGACCAGCGGCACGCCGGCCTCGACGGTCTCGCGCACGACGTCGAGCAGGTGGTACGTGCCGCCCGCGATGGACCCGCCCTCGGTGAGCCGCGCGACGCCGTGCGCGACGGTCACGCGCATCGGCCCGAGCTCGTAGGCGCCGTCGGCCATGCCCGCCGCGGCCATGGCGTCGGTGACGAGCGCGACGGCGTCCGGCCCGGCGACGGCGCCGTCGGCACCGACGTGCGACCCGACCAGCTCGACGACGCTGCGGATCGTGCCGTGCGCGAGGTGCGTGCCGTCGGCGACGAGCTCGACGACCAGCTCGCCGCGCGCGGCGGCCGCGAGGCACGCCGCGATGGGGCCGGGCTCGCGGTGGTGCAGCGGGCGCATGCCGTTGAACAGGTGGGTCGCGGTGAGCCGCGCGCCGGGCCGACCGGCGGCCGCGAGCGCCGCGACGCCGGCCGCGATCGCCGCCTCGGTCTGCTCGGTGCTCGCGTCGGTGTGCCCGATCGACGGGAGGGCCCCCACCTCGACGAGCGTCTCGATCACTCCCCCGGCGCCGACGACGCCCGGCACCTCGGGCGCGACCGTCATGGTCCGCAGGTAGCCGCGCGCCGCGCCCGCGATCGCGCGCACGAGCTCCGGGTCGCCCTCGAGCATGTCGTGCGGGTTCTGCGCGCCGCACCGCACCTCGGAGAGGAACGGGCCTTCGAGGTGGATGCCGACGATCTCGCCCGCGTCGGCGAGGTCCGCGAGGTTCGCGGTGCGCTCGAGCAGGACGTCGCGCGGGGCCGTGACGAGCGAGGCGACGAGGCTCGTCGTGCCGTGGCGCAGGTGCTCGCGCGCGGCGACGCGCGCCTCCTCGACGCTCGTCGCGTCGGGGAAGCTCGACCCGCCGCCGCCGTGGTCGTGCACGTCGACGAGGCCCGGGAGCAGCGTCGCGCCGTCGCCCGCGGGCAGGTCGGCGTAGCCGGCGTCGGCGGCCTGCGCGCGGGTCCCGACCCACGCGACGCGCCCGTCCTGCAGGGCCACGACGCCGTCGTCGAGCACCCCCGTCGGGGTGACGACGCGGCCCACGAGGACTCGTGCGGTGCCGGTCTGCTGGTCGGGACGAGGGCTGCGGGCGTCGGTCATGGGCCCATTCTGGCGCACTTCGTACACCCGGCGTGCAAACTCGTGCGGACGTGGACGCGCGCGGGTCGGGACGCGAGACGTCAGCGGTCGCGCGCGGCGAGGAGCCGCTTCGCACCGCGGCCGAGGTGCAGGGCGAAGAGCCGCTGGAACGTGGGCACGGCGAACGCGAGCGGGCGCACCCACCACAGCACCGGGCGGCTGAACACGTCGATGCTCCACCACAGGTCGCCCGCGTCGTCGCGCTCGACGGCGAAGCGCTCCTCGCCCACGAACGCGTGCCCGGGCAGGGTGCCGTACCCGAACGCGACGCGGTGCGCGGACCGCTCGACCCAGACGACCTCGCACGGCTCGGGCAGCCGCAGCCGCCCGAGGCCGAGCAGCGTCGTCACGCGCGCACCGGGCTCGGCGACCGGGGCCTCGGTCTCGAGGCGCACGCGCGCCGCGGCGTGCACGCGCCAGGTGAGGAGCTGCTCGCCGAGCCACGCGAGGTCGTCGGGCGTGCGCGGCCGGTCGGTGAGCCGACGGCGCACGTGCAGGTGCCGGTACCCCGTGGGCCAGGTGTCGGTGCGGGTCGCGCCGACCTCCGGGTACGTGAACGTCATGCCGCACTCCCCTCCGGGGCCCGCCCGGGCCCGCGTTCCGTGTCCTGTCCCGCGTCGCCGTGCTCCGCCTCGCCCGTGCCCTCCGCCTCGCGCGAGAGCGGCGGCCGGGCCGCGAGGACCCGCAGCCCGAGGAGGGTGCAGAGCACGAACCCGAGCGCGTTCGCGACGCCGTGCGTCGCCGCCATGACGTCGAGGCTCGGGTGCGCGAACCCGAGCGCCTCGCCCGCGGCCCACCAGAGCGCGAGCAGCATCGACAGCCCGACCACGACCGCACCCGTGCCGAGCAGCGCCCGGACGCCCGCCGTGCTCGCCGTGCTCGCCGTGCTCACCGTGCTCACCGTGCTCACCGTGCTCACCGTGCTCACCGTGCTCACGAGGCTCCCCGGACCGGCCGGGTGCGCGTCGTCGGCCGGGTGCGGCGGGCCGGTGGGCCGCGCGAGCGAGCGGACCGCCGCGACCGCGGTCGCCCAGAGGGCGAGCGTGAGCACTCCCGAGCCGACGAGCTCGGCCACGTCGCCGACGAGGTAGCCGACCAGCACGAGCGCCGTCCCGACCGGCACGCCCCACGCGCCCGCGACCGCGAGCCGGTCGGCGACCGCGAGGCGCGCGACCGTGCCCGCGACGAGTGCCGCACCGAACCCGGCGTAGAGCATGTGCGGGACCGTGAGCGCGAGATACGTCCCGGAGAACCCGAGGAGCCCCCACCCGGCGCGCTCGGCGACCAGCGCGCTCGCGCCGACCGCCGGCATGACCAGCGCGGTCGCGGTCGCCGCGCGCGAGGCGAGACCTGCCGCGGCGACCTGCCCGTCGCGCAGGTCGCGCGCCGTGCGCACCGCCAGACGCGCGCCGGTACCGGCGAGCACGACGGTCGCCGCCGCGAAGACGAGCGCGAGCAGGACGGACGCGGTGCCGTGCGGCAGCACGAGGCTCACCGCCCCGGCGACCCCCGCGAGGGGCCACGCCACGCTGCGCGGCGCGGGGACGACGTCGGGCCCCAGGAGCCGGAGGCCGAGCGGCAGGACCACGACCATGCCGAGGATCACCAGGCCCGAGACGAGGGCCCCGCCGGCGGGGCTCACGCGCCCGCCTCCGGCTCGCCCGCGCGCTCGCGCTCCGCATCCCCCGGGGGCGACGCCCAGGGCGCGCCCGGGTGGACCGCGCGCACGAGGCGCAGCGCGTCGTCGACCACGCCGCGCGCGACGGGGAGCCGGGACAGCCGGACGAGGCTGCCGACGAGCGAGGCCCCGCCGTCGACGAGGCGGCGCGTGCGCGCGAACCCGGGCGAGGTGTCGTGGACCCAGAACAGGGTGATGCCGAGCTGGGCCAGCCACAGCAGCTCGGGGAGCTCCGAGCGCAGCCGCTCGGGGACGCGCGTCGACGTCCCGGCGACGATCTGCTCGAACAGGTCGCGCGAGAGGTCGCGCGAGGCGGCGGAGGCCGCGGAGAAGGGGCTCGCGTCCGAACCCGGGCGGATCGCGACGGACACGAACTCGCCGCCGAACGCGTGGAAGGGGGCGAACGCGTCGACCGACGCTCCCCAGACGCCGCGCAGCCGGTCGGTGAGCGACCCGCCCGCGGCGAGCACGGGCGCGGCGCGCTCGGCGTGCTCGCGCTGCACCTCGAGGTAGAGCTCCTGGACGAGCGCGTCCTTGGACGGGAAGTGGTAGTAGGCGTTCCCGGTGCTCACGCCCGCCTCGGCGGCGACGGCGCGCATGGTCGTCCGCTCGTACCCGACGTCGCGCAGCATCCGGACCGCGACGTCGCGCAGGTGCGCGCGCGTGCGCTCGGACTTCGGTGTCGCGCTCATGCGACGGCGCCGTTTTTGAACATGTTCAAAAACTACCACGGAGAGCAGCCGGCCGGCACGAAGGAGGGTCCGCACCCGCCGCCTGTTGTTTTCTGTTTGCTCTTGTTGGAATCTGTGGCCGACAGCGCAGTCACGTCCCCGTGCCCTGGACCACGCGGGACCCGCTCTTCGACGACGAAGGACACGCATGCGACGACCACGCTCGACGGGCGCCCTGGCGCTCGCCTCCGGCCTCCTGGCCCTGGCCCTCGCGACCCCGGCGGTCGCGGCGACGCCGCCGGCGCCCGCGGCCGCCCCGGCCGCCTCCCCCGGGGCCGCGACCGACGACCCGACGACGCCCCTCGACCGGCCCGAGGTCGGGCCCGGGACGTCCTTCGTCGACGTCGGCGAGAAGCTCGACGGCTACGCCGACCCCGACTGGTACGCGGCCAACGTCCCGGTCGTGGACCTCCCCGACGCGGACGCCGAGGCCGTCTACTACTACCGCTGGCGCGTGCTCAAGGAACACCTGCGCTACACGGAGCCCGGCACGGGCTGGGTGCTCACGGAGTTCCTCGACTGCTGCGGCTACGCCGCGCCGTACCAGGCCATCAACGCCGCGGCGGGCCACCAGCTCGCCGAGGGCCGCTGGCTGCGCGACCAGCGCTACCTCGACGACTACGAGGACTACTGGCTCACCGGCCCCGGCCAGATCGAGCCCGCGCAGAACCCCGAGGCGGCCGACTGGGCGCACCAGTACTCGTTCTGGGCCGTGACCGCGATCGTCGAGCGCGCGAAGGTCACCGGGAACCTCGACCGCCTCCGCGCGCTCCAGCCCGAGCTGGAGACCTTCGTCGAGGACTGGGGGAACCAGTTCGACGCCGACCTCGGGCTCTACTGGCAGACGCCCGAGTACGACGCCAAGGAGAGCTCGCCCGCGTCGTACGCGACCGACCGCGACTACGCGGGCCGCCACACCTTCCGGCCGTCGATCAACGCCTACCTCTACGGCGACATGCTCGCGCTCGCCGAGGTCGCGACGCTCAACGGCGACGAGGCGACCGCGACCGAGTACCGCGACCGCGCCGCCGCGCTGCGCGAGGCCGCGGACACCTACCTCTGGGACGACGAGCGCGACTTCTTCTACGACGTCGTCGACTGGGAGAACCCGGACCACGAGCGCCTGCGCGACCGGCTCGACGTCGGGTTCGTCCCGTGGAAGTTCGGCCTCGCCTCGCCGGAGCAGGCGGTCGCCTTCGACCAGCTCCTCGACCCGCAGGGGTTCGCGGCGCCGTACGGCCCGACGGTGACCGAGCGCCGCTCCCCCGACTTCTGGCGCTCGTCCGACCAGGGATGCTGCAAGTGGGACGGGCCGTCGTGGCCGTTCTCGACGTCGCTCACGCTCGACGGCGTCGCGACCGCGCTGCGCGACGACGCCGCGGGCGACCTCACGCGCGCGGACTACCTCGACCTGTTCGACACCTACGTCCGCACGCAGTTCCGCGACGGCGAGCCGTACGTCGCCGAGGCGCACCACCCCGACGAGGACCGCTGGATCTACGACAGGAACGACCACTCCGAGGACTACCTGCACTCCAGCTACGTGGACCTCGTGCTCCAGGACCTCCTCGGCCTCCAGCCGCAGTCCGACGACTCGCTCGTGCTCGACCCGCTCGTGCCGGCCGACTGGGACTGGTTCGCCGCGGAGAACGTGCCGTACCACGGGCGCAACGTCACGGTCCTGTTCGACCGCGACGGCTCGCGCTACGGGGCCGGCGCGGGCCTGCGCGTCTACGTCGACGGCGAGCAGGTGCTGCACGCCGACGCCGACGCGGTCGCCGAGGGTGCCGACCCGGTCGAGGTGCCGGTGCCGGGCGGCGAGCCGCAGCGCCTCCCCCACGCCGTCAACACGTCGGCGAACCCGCTCCGGAACGCCTACCCGCGCCCCGTCGCGTCGTACACGTGGCGGTACGACGACGCGTGGCGGGTCCTCGACGGCAAGGTCTGGTACGACGAGGTGCCCCAGAACACGCGCTGGTCCAACTACTCCTCGCCGAACGCCCGCGACTGGGTCGGCGTCGAGTTCGCCGAGCCGACGACGATCGGCGACGTCCGCTTCCACGGCTACCAGGACGCCGACGCCGTCCAGCCCGCCGCCGGCTACGGCCTCGAGTACTGGGACGGCGCGTCCTGGCAGGTCGTCCCCGACCAGACGCGCGTGCCCGAGCAGCCCGTCGGCAACGGCCTGAACCGCATCACCTTCCCGCCGCTCGAGACGACGAGCTACCGCGTCACGTTCGACGCCGCGCCCGGCAAGTCCGTCGGCGTGACCGAGCTCGAGTCGTGGAGCCCCGTGTCACGGGCGGTCTCCGCACGCGTCGAGGCTGCGGAGCCCGCCGTCGGGAGTGCCTCCCGGGTGGACGTGACCGTGTCGACGCGCGCGGACGCCGTGACGGGCGTCGAGGTCGCGCCCGAGCTCCCGGCCGGCTGGACGGCCGTCGCCGTGGGCGCGGCGGGCCCGGTCGACCTCGGGTCATGGGACCGCGCGACCCGCTCGTGGGACGTCACGCCCGGGCCCGACGCCGTCCCCGGCAGCGAGGCGCGGATCGGCGCCGTCGTGCGCTGGGGCGGGTCGGGCGCCGCCGAGGAGGCGCGCGCGGCCACGACCGCCCGGCTCGCGTTCGACCCCGCCTGGTACGACGACGTCGTGCTGCACGACGACTTCGACGCCGACACGACCGCGGAGTGGACGACGCTGCAGCCCTCCGGGGAGGCGCTGCCCGCCCTCGCGGCCGGGGACGGGGTGCTCGCCGCGACCGGCGACGCGCGCTACTGGGGGCTGTACGGGCACCGCACGGCCCGCGCGACGTCGTCGTCCGTGGTCGTCGCCGAGATCGGCGCGTTCTCCGGCGCGGGGACCCAGGAGGACTCGCTGTTCCTCGGCCTCGCGGCCGCGGACCGCACCTACGCGCTCGCCTGGTTCAACCACACGAACGTCGCGTCCGGACTCGACTACGTCGGGGGCGCGGACGGGTCGTCGCCGTACTTCGGCATCCGGGGCTACGGCCCCGGCGACCGGATCGCGCTCCAGGTGAACGGCGCGCGCGTCGACGTGTTCGCCGAGGAGGACGGCGCGTGGACCTGGTACGGCGGCACGACGACCGGCGGCGCGCTCGACACGTCCGACCCCGACGTGCTCGCCGGGCTCCTGCCGACGATCGGCTTCCGGGCCGATCGCGGCACCGTGAGCATCGCGTCGTTCGAGGTGCGCTCCCGCTCCACCGCGGCACCCGCGCCCCAGGTCGACGTCACCGCCGTCCCGCGCTGCCTCGCCGGCACGGCCTACGTCGCGGTCCGGGCGGCGTACGTCGGCACGGGCGGAGTCGGGGCGGGCGAGCCCGTGGACGTCGAGCTCGTCACGCCGTACGGGTCGCGCACCGTCGCGGAGGTGGCACCGGGCGGCAACGCCTACCAGTCGTTCTCCGCGCGCGCCGCGTCGATCCCGGCGGGCTCGGCGACGGTGCGGGTGGCGGACGCCGCCGGGACGGTCACCGAGCACGCGGCGCCGTTCGCGGCCCTCACATGCTGACCGGTCGGCCGAGCCCGCGGTCCTGACCCCTCGACCCGGCGGCCGTGGCCCGTCCTCGCTGTGGGACGGGCCACGACCGCCTGCTCGTCCGGGTTGGCGGCTCCCGCGCCGGAAGACCCGCGCGTCAGAAGAGGCGGGAGTCCACGTCGTCGACGCCGCGCATCGCGTCGTAGTCGAGGACGAGGCAGCCGATCCCCCGGTCCGTCGCGAGCACGCGCGCCTGGGGCTTGATCTCCTGCGCGGCGAACACGCCTCGCACGGGCGCGAGCAGCGGGTCGCGGTTGAGGAGCTCGAGGTAGCGCGTGAGCTGCTCGACGCCGTCGATGTCGCCCCGGCGCTTGATCTCGACCGCGACGGTCGCGCCGCTCGCGTCCTTCGCGAGGATGTCCACGGGGCCGATCGCGGTCGGGTACTCCCGGCGGACGAGCGTGTGGCCCGACCCGAGCAGCTCGATCTGCGCGGCGAGCATCTCCTGCAGGTGCGCCTCGACGCCGTCCTTGACCAGCCCCGGGTCGATGCCGAGCTCGTGAGAGCTGTCGTGCTGGACCTCGTGGAGCTCGATCTCGAGGCGGTCGTCGCTCTTCGCGTGCTGCACGGCCCAGACCTCGGTCACGCCGCGCTCGCGCGCCTCCTCGGACGGCTCGCGCACCGCGAGCGAGCACGGCGGGCTCATCCAGTTGAGCGGCTTGTACGACCCGCCGTCGGAGTGCAGCAGCACGCTCCCGTCGGCCTTGACGATGAGCACGCGCGTCGCGAGCGGCAGGTGCGCCGAGAGACGGCCGGTGTAGCGGGCGGAGCAGCGGGCGACGACGAGACGCATGAGGCAGGTCCTCCGGGTCGGTGGTGGGCGGTCCGGGACGCGGCGTCAGCCCACGGGCGACGCCTCAGACGACGACGTCGCGGCGGCCGGGCGGCGCGGCCTCCAGCCAGGAGGCCAGCCCCTCGTACGCGGCGCGCGACATCGTGAGCTCGAAGTCCTGGCCGTGGTACCGGCACCGGACGAGGTAGGTGTCGGGCCCGTCGCCGACGAACGGCTCGCGGCCCGCGATGACGAGGTCGTAGCGGGACCACGTCCGGGCGGGGCGGATCGACACCGACCACAGCCGCCACCAGTCGATGCGGCCGACGCCGTAGTGCGCGATGCCCGCGACCCAGGGCGCACCGGCCGCACCCGCGCGCCGCGCGCCGCACTCGAACGAGCCGACGCGGTGGGACAGGGCGCGCAGACGCCACGCCCCCAGCCCGATCGCGAGAAGGACGAGGACGAGCAGTCCGATCGCGAGCCAGGCCAGGGGCGTCATGGTCGTGCGAAGGTCAGCGGGCCGGTACGGACTCGACCGAGTCCGCGACGATCGTGACCTGGTTCGAGTCGACGGAGAGGAACCCTCCGGAGACGCGCACGTCGAGGGTCTCGCCCTCGGCCACGATGCGCACCGACCCCTCGCGCAGCACGGAGAGCAGCGGCGAGTGGTCCGCGAGGATGCCGATCTCACCGTCCGCCGCGGGGGCCGTGACCCGCTGTGCGCGGCCCGACCAGATCTTGCGGTCCGCCGCCACGAGGTCGACGTTCAGCTGTGCCACGGGAACTCCTTCATGGGCGGTTCATGCCCGGTGTGGTGTCCGGGACGACGCCCGGCCCGCGTGCCGCGGTCCGGGTCCGGGTGCGACGCCCGCGGGGCCGGACCGACCGGCCCGGCCCCGCGCGTGCGTCGGATCAGGCGCCGTACTCCTGCTGGATGCGCGCCCAGTTGCGCTCGAGGTCCTCGAGGCCACCGATGTTGTAGAAGGCCTGCTCGGCGATGTGGTCGAACTCGCCGTCCGCGATCTTCTTGAACGCCTCGATGGTCTCGCTCAGCGGCACGGTCGAGCCCGCGACGCCGGTGAACTTCTCGGCCATGTAGGTGTTCTGGGAGAGGAACTGCTGGATGCGGCGCGCACGCGCGACGACCGTCTTGTCCTCCTCCGAGAGCTCGTCCACACCGAGGATCGCGATGATGTCCTGGAGCTCCTTGTTGCGCTGCAGGATCGACTTCACGCGCGTCGCGACGTCGTAGTGCTCCTGGCCCACGTAGCGCGGGTCGAGGATGCGGCTCGTCGACGCGAGCGGGTCCACCGCCGGGTACAGACCGCGCGAGGCGATCTCACGCGAGAGCTCGGTCGTCGCGTCGAGGTGCGCGAACG
Source organism: Cellulosimicrobium sp. NPDC030954 (assembly GCF_055571305.1). Classification (NCBI taxonomy): domain Bacteria; kingdom Bacillati; phylum Actinomycetota; class Actinomycetes; order Micrococcales; family Promicromonosporaceae; genus Cellulosimicrobium; species Cellulosimicrobium sp. NPDC030954. The sequence continues at coordinate 1,133,568 of NZ_JBVIFN010000001.1, read as the reverse complement.
TCGTCGCCGGCGCCGGGTCGGTGTAGTCGTCCGCCGGGACGTAGATCGCCTGGAGCGACGTGATCGAGTGACCACGCGTCGAGGTGATGCGCTCCTGGAGCAGACCCATCTCGTCCGCGAGGTTCGGCTGGTAGCCCACCGCGGAGGGCATGCGCCCGAGCAGCGTCGACACCTCGGAGCCCGCCTGCGTAAAGCGGAAGATGTTGTCGATGAACAGCAGCACGTCCTGCTTCTTCACGTCGCGGAAGTACTCCGCCATCGTCAGCGCGGAGAGCGCGACGCGAAGACGCGTGCCCGGCGGCTCGTCCATCTGGCCGAAGACGAGGGCGGTCTTGTCGAAGACGCCCGCGTCCTCCATCTCGTGGATGAGGTCGTTGCCCTCACGCGTGCGCTCGCCGACGCCAGCGAAGACCGAGACACCGCCGTGGTCCTGGGCGACGCGCTGGATCATCTCCTGGATGAGGACCGTCTTGCCGACGCCCGCACCGCCGAAGAGGCCGATCTTCCCACCCTGGACGTAGGGGGTCAGCAGGTCGATGACCTTGATGCCCGTCTCGAACATCGTGGTCTTCGACTCGAGCTGGTCGAACGCCGGGGGCTTGCGGTGGATCGGCCAGCGCTCGGTGATCTCGACCGTCTCGCCCGGAGCGGCGTTGAGCACGTCGCCCGTCACGTTGAAGACCTTGCCCTTGGTGACGTCGCCGACGGGGACGCTGATCGGCGCGCCCGTGTCCGTCACCTGGGCGCCGCGGACGAGGCCGTCGGTCGGCTTGAGGGCGATCGCGCGGATGAGCGAGTCGCCCAGGTGCTGGGCGACCTCGAGCGTGAGCGTGAAGGACTTCTCGCCCTCGCCCTGCGACGAGAGGTCGATCTCGACGGTCAGCGCGTTGTAGATGTCGGGGATGGCGTCCGCCGGGAACTCGATGTCCACGACGGGGCCGATCACACGAGCGACTCGGCCCACGCCGGGACCGCTGGAGTGCTCGACCTGTGCTTCCACGGTGGTGGCGGTCATTGCTGGCCTCGCTTCGCAGTGCCGGAGTGGTCCCCGGCGGTGTCGGTCAGGTTGTCGATGATGGTGCTGGCCGCGCGGGCCGTGCGGCCCGTCATGACGCCGCCAGGGCGTCGGCACCCGAGACGATCTCGCTGATCTCCTGGGTGATGTCCGCCTGACGCGCCTGGTTCGCCAGCCGCGTGTAGTTGCGGATGAGGTCCTCCGCGTTGTCCGTCGCCGTGTGCATCGCACGCTGACGTGCGGCGAGCTCGGACGCCGCCGCCTCGAGGAGGCAGCTGAAGATCCGGCTGCGCACGTAGCGCGGGAGCAGCGCGTCGAGCACGGCCTCGGGCGAGGGCTCGAAGTCGTACAGCGGGAGCACGTCGTGCTTGCCCGCCGGGGCGACGCCCTCGACGACCTCGAGCGGGAGCATCCGCACCACGCGCGGGCGCTGCGTGACCATGTTGACGAACTGCGTGTACACGATGTGCAGCTCGCTCACGCCGCCCTCGGCGGCCGGGGCGAGGAACGCGCCCAGCAGGGCGTCCGCGATCTCCCCCGCGACCTCGGAGTTCGGCGCGTCCGACCCGTACGACCACGAGCCGGCGAGCTCGCGCCCGCGGAACGTGTAGTACGAGATGGCACGACGTCCGGCCGCGTAGAGCGCGACCTCCTTGCCCTCGGCCACGAGCCGCTCGACGAGGCGCTCCGTCTCGCGGATGATCGACGCCGAGTAGGCGCCGGCCATGCCGCGGTCGGAGGCGACGACGAGCACCGCCACGCGGTTGGTGTCCGTGCGCTCGCTGGTCAGCGGGTGCTTCGTCGACGTGTGCGTCGCGACGGCCGAGACCGCCCGGGTGATCGCCCGGGCGTACGGCGACGCGGCGGCCGTGCGGTCGCGCGCCTTGCCGATGCGCGACGCGGCGATGAGCTCCTGCGCGCGGAACATCTTCTTGAGCGACTGCGTCGACTTGATCCGCTGCTTGTAGACGCGCTGGGATCCGGCCATGCTCAGGCCCTCTTCTGCCGGACGATCTGCTCCTGCTCGATCTCCGTCTCGGCCTCGTCCTCGGTGTCGCCGCCGACGAGCGGCGAGCCGTCACCCTTGAGGAAGCCGGAGCGGAACGCGTCGACCGCCGCGGCGAGCTGCGACTCGGTCTCGTCCTCGAGCTTGCCGGACTCGGCGATCGTCGAGAGGACGTCCGTGTTGCGGCGCAGGTGGTCGAGCAGCTCGGACTCGAAGCGACGCACGTCCTCGACCGGGACGTCGTCGATCTTGCCCTTGGTGCCGGCCCAGATGGACGCGACCTGCTCCTCGACCGGGAACGGCGAGTACTGGCCCTGCTTGAGCAGCTCCATGAGGACCGCACCGCGCTGGAGCTGGCCGCGCGACGCCGCGTCGAGGTCGGACGCGAACATCGCGAAGGCCTCGAGCGCACGGTACTGGGCGAGCTCGAGCTTCAGCGTGCCCGAGACCTTCTTCATCGCCTTGACCTGCGCGTCACCACCGACGCGCGACACCGAGATGCCGACGTCGACCGCGGGGCGCTGGTCCGCGTTGAACAGGTCGGACTGGAGGAAGATCTGGCCGTCCGTGATGGAGATGACGTTCGTCGGGATGTACGCCGAGACGTCGTTCGCCTTCGTCTCGATGACCGGGAGGCCCGTCATCGAGCCCGCACCGAGCTCGTCCGAGAGCTTCGCGCAACGCTCGAGGAGACGAGAGTGCAGGTAGAAGACGTCACCGGGGTACGCCTCGCGGCCCGGCGGGCGGCGCAGCAGCAGCGACACGGCACGGTATGCCTCGGCCTGCTTCGACAGGTCGTCGAAGATGATGAGGACGTGCTTGCCGCCGTACATCCAGTGCTGGCCGATGGCCGAGCCCGTGTAGGGGGCGAGGTACTTGAAGCCCGCGGGGTCGGAGGCCGGCGCCGCGACGATCGTCGTGTACTCCAGCGCACCGGCGTCCTCGAGCGCGCCGCGGACCGACGCGATGGTCGAGCCCTTCTGGCCGATCGCGACGTAGATGCAGCGGACCTGCTTGGTCGGGTCGCCCGACTCCCAGTTCGCCTTCTGGTTGATGATCGTGTCGATCGCGATCGCCGTCTTGCCCGTCTGGCGGTCACCGATGATCAGCTGGCGCTGACCACGGCCGATCGGGATCATCGAGTCGATCGCCTTGAGGCCCGTCTGGAGCGGCTCGTGGACCGACTTGCGCGCCATGACGCCGGGCGCCTGGAGCTCGAGGGCGCGGCGGCCCTCGGTCGCGACCTCGCCGAGGCCGTCGATCGGGTTGCCCAGCGGGTCGACGACGCGACCGAGGTAGCCGTCGCCGACGGGGACCGAGAGGACCTCGCCCGTGCGACGGACCTCCTGCCCCTCCTCGATGCCGGTGAACTCGCCGAGCACGACGACACCGATCTCGCGGACGTCGAGGTTGAGGGCGAGACCCAGGGTCCCGTCCTCGAAGCGCAGCAGCTCGTTGGCCATCGCGCCCGGGAGACCCTCGACCTGGGCGATGCCGTCGGCGGCCAGGGTGACCCGGCCCACCTCCTCGGACACGGCGCCCTCGGGCTCGTAGGACTTCACGAAGCTGTCCAGAGCGGCCCGGATCTCCTCCGGCCGGATCGTCAGCTCAGCCATTGCTCTTCTCCTGTCGTGGCCGCACCTCGTGGTTCGGGTGCGGTCGAACGTTTGTCGGTTGTGCGGCCGGTGGCCGGCAGGACGGTCGTCGGTCGGAAGGGTCGGCTCGTCAGCTCACGAGGCGTCGGCGCGCGTCGGCGAGCCGGGACAGCACGGTGGAGTCGACGACGTCGGCACCCACCTGCACACGGAGGCCGCCGAGCACGGAGTTGTCCACCGTGACGTTGAGCTGCACGGCACGCCCGTAGGCCCGCTCGAGGAGCGCACCGAGCCGGTCGAGCTGCGCCTGCGTGAGGACGGTCGCCGACGTCACCGAGGCGACGAGGCGCTGCCGACGCTCTGCCGCGATCTCCCCGATCCAGCCCAGCGTCGGGACGAACCGGCGACCGCGCAGCGCACGCGTCGCGTGGACCGCGAGCACCTCGGTGACCCGGTCGACCTTGCCGTCGAGCAGCGCGTGGAGGAACGCCGCGCGCCGCTCGGGGTCGGTCGTGTCGTCGGAGAGCACCTGGCGGGCCTCGCGCTGCCCGACGAGCGCGCGCGAGGTCCGGAACAGCTCGTCCTCGACCTTCTCCAGCGCTCCGCGCGCCTCGGCGGACGCGAGGACCGCGTCCAGACCGAGCCGCTCGGTCGCGTCCGCGAGGTCGCCCTCACGGGTCCAGCGCGACCGGACCAGGCCGGACACGAGGTCGACGACCCGCTCGTCGAAGCCCGACGCGAGGACGGCGGTCACGAGGGCCGCCTTGTCCGCGCCGGACCGCGACGGGTCCGCGAGCGAGCGCCGCAGCGGCGCCGACTCGTCGAACGCAGCAGTGACCGCGAAGAGCTGCTCGCCCAGCGCCAGCGCGCCCTCGCCCGCCGAGCGCAGGACCGGCTCGAACCGGTCCCGCGCCTGCGTCAGGGACTCGCCGCTCGTTCCGCGCATCAGCGCTCCTCGGAAGCCGTGCCCGCCGCGCTCGCCGCCGCGGGACCCGCGGCCTCGAGCTCGTCGAGGAAGCGGTCGACGACGCGGCTCTGGCGCGCCGAGTCGGCGAGCGACTCGCCGACGATCTTCGAGGCGAGCTCCGTCGCGAGCAGACCGACGTCGTTGCGCAGCGAGACCGCGGCCTGCTGGCGCTCGGCCTCGATCTGGCGGTGCGCCGTCTCGACGATGCGCGCGGCGTCGTCGGACGCCTTGGTCCGCAGGTCGGCCACGATGGCGCCGCCCTCGGCACGCGCCTCCTCGCGGATCTTCGCGGCCTCGGCCCGAGCCTCCTGGAGCTGCTGGTGGTACTCCGCCAGCGCCGCCGCGGCCTCGGCCTGAGCGGACTCGGCCTTGGCGAGACCGCCCTCGATCTTCGCGGTGCGCTCGTCGAGGACCGCCTGGAACTTGGGCAGGATCGCCTTGTAGAACGCGATCGCGAGGACGACCATGATCACGGTCGACCAGAGCAGGTCGTACCCGGCGGGCAGGAAGAGCTCGATGCCCGCGTGCTCCTCGCCCGTCTCCGCCGCGACGGTGAGCGCGGCGTCAGCCAGCGCCGTCATCACTGGATGATGAAGCCGGCGACGAGACCCAGCAGCGCGAGCACCTCGACGAACGCGACACCGATGAACATCGTCGCGCGGAGCTGCCCGGCGACCTCGGGCTGGCGGGCCATGCCCTCGATGGTCTTGCCGATGAGGATGCCGAGGCCGATGCCCGGGCCGATGGCGGCGAGGCCGTAACCGACGGTGCCGATGTTGCCGGTGACCTCAGCGAGAGTGGTGACGTCCACGATTGCTCGTTCCTTCCGTTGGGCGCCCGACCGGATGACCGGGCGTCGCGTTGGTGCTGCGCTTGATGGTGTGTCTGGTGGAGCGGAGTCGGTGCACGACCCGGGGGGTCAGTGCTCCTCCTCGAGCGACATGTTGATGTACACGGCGGCGAGGAGCGCGAAGATGTAGGCCTGCAGGAAGGCCACGAGCATCTCGAAGAGCGTGATCGCGAAGCCGCCGGCGAGGCTGAGCGCCCCGAACGCCTTCATGGCAGGAGCTGCCTCGAAGATGAAATACTGCGTCGCCGCGAAGCAGAGCACGAGCATGATGTGCCCGGCGATCATGTTGGCCGCGAGTCGGATCGCCAGCGAGGCGGGCCGGATGATGAGGACCTGCAGGAGCTCGATCGGCGTCACGATCAGGTAGATCGGCGCCGGGACCCCCGGGGGGAAGAGGCTGTTCTTGAGGTAGCCGCCGAGGCCGTGCTTCTTGATGCCGACCGCCCAGTAGGCGACGAACACCCACACGGCGAGCACGATCGGCAGGCCGATGCGCGAGGTCCCGGCCAGGTTGAGGCCCGGGATGACGCTCGTGATGTTGAACGCGAGTACGGAGAAGAAGATCGTCGCGATCATCGGGACGAAGCGCTTGGCGTTCTCCTTCCCCATGATCTCCTCGACGATCTGCACGCGCACGAAGTCGATGAGCATCTCGAGGGCGTTCTGGAACCGGCCGGGCACGAGCCGCGCGCGGCGCGCACCGGTGACGAAGATCGCCAGCAGGACGATCGCCGCGACCATGCGGATGATCCAGATCCGGTCGATCTGGAAGATCGTGTCCTCGAAGAGGATGGCCGGAGGGAAGAAGTCGGCGATCGACGGCGCGTGGAAGCCACTCTCGCCCTCGGAAGCAGCGAGGAGCACGGGGGTCGCAAGCGTGGACAGGGTGGACTCCCAATGGTCGTGTGGTCCCAGCAGCCAGCACATTGTTGTGGGCACGCCGTCGGACCTGGCCGTCATGGATTCGCCAGTAGCCTAGCGCATGGATCGGCGTGGTCCTGCCGATCCTGGCCTGCTTGTGACTTTTTGCTCATGCGGGCGGGACCCGCTTCCTGGTACTGGGGCGCGCTCTCCGCGCGCGGCGCACCAGGTCAGCGTCCGGAGGGCTCCACGTAGGGGATCCGACCCCGGCTCACGGCGCGGTAGTCGAGGACGGCGGACCCGATCACGCCGACGAGCAGGACGCCCGCGAACACCCACCGGTCGTAGAAGTCCATGCCCCGCAGGACGACGAGGACGGCGATGAGCACGACCATCTTCGCGAGCCAGCTCCCCATGACCACGGCGGCCGTGGTCGTCGGGCTCGCGTCGACGGTCCGCAGCATCACGTAGACGGTGGTGGCCGAGAAGAACAGGGCGACCCCCACGCCGAGCAGCGCGCCCCAGACGCCCGGGAGCCCCGCCACCAGCGCGCCGACGGCGACACCGAGGACGGTGAGCGCGCCCAGGAGCACGAGCACGTCCCGCAGCGCGGTGCGGAACACGGCGCGCACCGCCCGGCCCTGCGGCCCGAGCGTGGGCTCGGACGGCGTCGCGCCCTCGGCGGCGCCGTCGGCGGACGGGCGGGCGACGTACGACCCCGCGTCGTCCGGGCGGGTCGGCTCGGGCTGGCTCGTGGTCATCTCAGGGCTTCCTTCGGCGGGGTGGGGACGGCGGGCGCGGGCGCGGCGGCCGTCTCGGGCGGGAGGTCGTCGGGAGCGGCCGCGACGGGCACGGGCGCGGTGGCGGTCGCGGCGTCGTCGTCCAGGAACCGGCCGCGCGTGCGCAGCGGCCCGAGGGTGAGCACCGCGGAGATCAGGACGGCCACGGCGAGGCCCACGGCCACGCCGTGCCAGTGCCACTGCACGAGCGCGACGGCGGCGAAGGCGAACACGGCCGTCCAGACGTAGAGGATGAGGACGGCGCGCCGGTGCGAGTGCCCGATCGCGAGCATCCGGTGGTGCAGGTGCATGCGGTCCGGGTGGAACGGCGACTTCCCCCGCGCGACACGGCGCACCACCGCCATGCCCATGTCGAGCAGGGGCAGCAGGATCACCGCGAGCGGCAGCAGGATCGGGATGAAGGCCGGGATCTGCTGCGCGCCGGAGAGCGCGTCGGTCTCGATCTTGCCGGTCACGACGATGGCCGCGGCGGACATGACGAGCCCGAGGACCATCGAGCCCGAGTCCCCCATGAAGATGCGCGCGGGATGGAAGTTGTGCGGCAGGAAGCCGACGCAGATGCCGACGAGCGCGGCGATCACGAGCGTCGCGAGGCTCGAGTAGTCGTCGGCGCTCGCCTTCTGCGTGAGCACGTACGAGTAGACGAAGAACGCCGTGCCGCCGATCGCGACGAGCCCCGCGGCGAGGCCGTCCAGGCCGTCGACGAAGTTGACCGCGTTCATCGCGACGACCACCACGAGGATCGTCGCGGCGAGCTGGAGGCGCGAGGACCAGATGAGCTGCTGGTCGCCGATCCCGAGGGGCAGCCGGTACAGGACGACGCCCTGCGTGGCCATCAGCCCCGCCGCGAGCACCTGCCCCGCGAGCTTCGTCATCCAGTCGAGGTCCCAGATGTCGTCGGCGATCCCGAGCAGGCAGACGATCGCCGCCCCGCCGACGATCCCCCAGATCCGCGGGTCGGCCACGAGCCGTCCGGCGACCTCGCCCACGAACACGCTCTCGAGGAACGGCATCTGCGACGCGAAGACGACCGCCGTCACGAGGCCCAGCAGCATCGCGAGGCCGCCGAGGCGGGGGGTCGGGATCGTGTGGACGTCGCGGTCGCGCACGGCGGTGATCGCGCCGGTGCGCAGCGCGACCCACCGCGCGAAGGGCGTCGTGAGGAACGTCACCACGGCGGCGACGAGCATCACGAGCAGGTAGACCCTCACCCGCCGTTCGCCTCCGGCTCCCGGGCGTCGTCGGAGGTGGGAGCGTCGGTGCCGGCAGCGTCGGTGCCGGGAGCGGCGGCGGCCGGGTCGGCCGGCGGGTCGTCGGGGCCCGCGACGTCCGCGACCTCGCGGAGCCGGTCGAGCGTGACCGCGCCCTGGCGCACGACGCGCAACGTGCCCGACGTCGCGTCGACGATGGTCGACGCCACCCCCCCGGGCGCCGTCCCCCCGTCGAGGTAGACCGCCACCGCGTCGCCGAGCTGCTCGCGCGCGTCGTCGAGGTCGAGGGCCGCGGGACGCCCGGTCGCGTTCGCCGACGACACCGCGAGCGGGCCCGTGCGGCGCAGCAGCGCGAGCGCCGCCGGATGGTCGGGCATGCGCAGCGCGACGGTCCCGTGGGTCTCCCCCAGGTCCCAGGCCAGCGAGGGCTGCGCCTGCAGGATGATCGTGAAGCCGCCGGGCCAGAAGGCCTCGACGAGGCGGCGCGCGTCGTCGGGGACGTCGGTCGCGAGCCCGTCGAGCGTGCGCGCGTCCGGCACGAGCACGGGCGGGGGCATCTGCCGGCCCCGGCCCTTGGCCGCGAGGAGCGCGGCGACGGCCTCGGCGTCGAAGGCGTCGGCGCCGATGCCGTAGACGGTGTCGGTGGGCAGCACGACGAGGCCACCGCGGGAGATCGCGTTGACCGCCTCGTCGATGCCGGCGCCCCAGGTGTTCGGGTCGGTCACGGGGTGGACGGAGCTCACGGGTCCATCCTTCCACGCCCACGGGCGGGCTCCGGGTCACCGGCGTGCCCGGGTCCCGCGCGCCGGGCCACGACCATGCGGTCGCGTCCCGTGAGGTCGGCGACGGTGCGGACGTCGACGAACGCGCCGGTCGCCGCGACCATGTCCCGCGCGGCGGCGGCCTGGACCTCGGCGTGCTCCATGACGTAGAGACCGCCGGGACGCAGGAGCCGCGCGGCCGCGGCCGTGATCCCCCGCGGCACCTCGAGCCCGTCCGGCCCGAGGCCGTAGAGCGCGACGCCCGGGTCGTGGTCGGCCACCTCGGGGTCGCGCGGGACGGCACCGGGGGGCACGTACGGCGGGTTGGACACGACGACGTCGACCGCGCCGTCGAGGCCGCCGTCGACGGCCGGCCCGGCGAGCGCCGTGCGGGCGTCGCCCCGCACCAGGTGCACGACGACGCCGCTCGCCGCGTGCACGGCCGTCACGTTCCGCTCGGCCCAGGCGTGGGCGGCGGCGTCGAGCTCGACCGCGTGCACGTCGGTCCCGGCGACCTCCGTCGCGACGGCGAGCGCGATCGCCCCCGAGCCGGTGCACAGGTCGACGACGGTCGCGCGCCCCGCCCCGGCCACGACCGCGCGGGCCTCGTCGACGGCGACCTGCGCGACCTGCTCGGTCTCGGGCCGCGGGACGAAGACGCCCTTCCCGACGGCGAGCTCGAGGTGGCGGAACGGCGCGGTGCCCACGAGGTGCTGGAGCGGCACGCGCTGCGCGCGCCGGGCGACGAGCCGCGCGAGGTCGGGCGCTACGTCGTCCGGCACGGGCGTGCCGAGGACCGCACGGCGGGCCACCTCGGCGCGGGGCACCGCGAGGGCGTGGGCGAGCAGGAGCTCGGCGTCCGCGCGCGCCGAGGGCACCCCGGCGGCGTCGAGGACCGCCGTCGTCCAGCGCAGCCAGGTCGAGGTGCGGGCGTCCGACGGCGGGGTCGGACCGAACGGCTCAGGCATCGCCGGCGCTCGCGAGACGCGCCGCCTCGTCGGCCTCGACCGCCGAGCGGACCACCGGGTCGAGGTCGCCGTCGAGCACCTGGTCGAGGTTGTACGCCTTGTACCCGGTGCGGTGGTCCGCGATGCGGTTCTCCGGGAAGTTGTAGGTGCGGATGCGCTCGGAACGGTCGACGGTGCGGACCTGAGAGCGGCGCAGGTCGGCGGCCTCGGCGGCCGCGGCCTCCTGCTGCGCGGCGAGCAGGCGCGCGCGCAGCACGCGCATCGCCTGCTCGCGGTTCTGGAGCTGGGACTTCTCGTTCTGCATCGACACGACGATGCCGGTCGGCAGGTGCGTGATGCGCACGGCGGAGTCGGTAGTGTTGACGGACTGCCCGCCCGGGCCGGACGAACGGTAGACGTCGATGCGCAGGTCGTTCGGGTCGATCTCGACCTCGCCCGCATCCTCGACCTCGGGAAAGACGAGCACCCCGGCCGCCGACGTGTGGATCCGGCCCTGCGACTCGGTCACCGGGACGCGCTGGACCCGGTGCACGCCGCCCTCGTACTTGAGGTTCGCCCAGACGCCGTCCGCGGGGTCGGACGGCGTGCTGCGCGCCTTGACCGCGACCTGGACGTCCTTGAAGCCGCCCAGGTCGGAGTCGGTCGACTCGAGGACCTCCGTCTTCCAGCCCCGGCGCTCCGCGTACCGCAGGTACATGCGCAGCAGGTCCCCGGCGAACAGCGCCGACTCCTCGCCGCCCTCGCCGGCCTTGATCTCGAGGATGACGTCGCGGCCGTCGTCCGGGTCGCGCGGGACGAGCACGCGGCGCAGGCGCTCGCGCGCCTCCTCCTCGGCGGCGCGCAGGCCCGGGAGCTCCGCGGCGAACGCCTCCCCGTCCTCGCCGCCGAGGGCCGCGAGCTCCGCGGCGGCCTCGGCGTCGTCGCTCGCCTCGCGCCACGCGCGGTACGCGCCCACGACCTGGTTCAGCTCGGCGTAGCGCCGCCCGAGCGTGCGCGCGCGGCCCGCGTCGGCGTGGACGGCGGGGTCGGCGAGCTGGGTCTCGATGTCGGCGTGCTCGGCCAGCAGCGGCTCGACGGCGGCGAACGACTCGGTCACGGACGGCTCCTCGGTGACGGGCGGGTCGCGGTCGTCGGCACGAGGTCACGACCGCGCGAGGATCGGGAGGATCGCTCGGGCAAAGCAACAGCGCCGGTGGTCCGACCTCGCCGACTGCCCCTGGAGAGGTTGTCGGGATCGGACCACCGGCGCTGCGGTGTCGCTACTTGTCGGCGGCCTTCTTGCCGTAGCGGGCCTCGAAGCGGGCCACACGGCCACCGGTGTCGAGGATCTTCTGCTTGCCCGTGTAGAACGGGTGGCAGGCGCTGCACACGTCGGAGCTGATCTTGCCCGACGCCTCGGTGCTGCGCGTCACGAAGGTGTTGCCACAGGTGCAGGTCACCTCGGTGACGACGTACTCGGGGTGGATACCAGACTTCACGGTTTTCTCCTTGGGGTGACGTCTCCGGGTCAGGTGCGGCGACCGCACCTGTGAACCGGCGACAGGCGGCCTGACGGACGCAGGCCGACGAACCATTGTGCCAGAACGCGCGGGCGCCCCGAGAACTTCCCGGGGCCGCCCGCCGTCGGCTCCTGCCGGACGAGCGTCAGATCGTGCGGCCGACGTTGTCGTCGTCCGCGAGACCACCCGGGGTCGTCTTCTGGACGTGGAGCAGGAACTCGACGTTCGTCTGGGTCTTCTTGAGCTGGCCGAGCAGCAGCTCGATCGCCTGCTGCTGGTCGAGCGCACCCATCACGCGGCGGAGCTTGTAGACGATCTTCAGCTCGTCCGGCGACAGGAGGATCTCCTCGCGGCGCGTGCCGGACGCGTTGACGTCCACGGCCGGGAAGATGCGCTTGTCGGCGAGGTTGCGGGACAGGCGGAGCTCCATGTTCCCCGTGCCCTTGAACTCCTCGAAGATGACCTCGTCCATCTTGGAGCCCGTCTCCACGAGCGCCGAGGCGAGGATCGTCAGCGAGCCGCCGTTCTCGATGTTGCGGGCCGCGCCGAAGAACCGCTTGGGCGGGTAGAGCGCGGACGCGTCCACACCACCGGAGAGGATGCGGCCCGACGCGGGCGCCGCGAGGTTGTAGGCGCGCGAGAGGCGGGTCAGCGAGTCGAGGAGCACCACGACGTCCTGGCCGAGCTCGACCAGGCGCTTCGCCCGCTCGATCGCGAGCTCCGCGACGATCGTGTGGTCGGACGCGGGACGGTCGAACGTCGAGGCGATGACCTCGCCCTTCACCGTCCGCTCCATGTCCGTGACCTCTTCGGGCCGCTCGTCCACGAGCACCACCATGAGGTGGACCTCGGGGTTGTTGGCCGTGATCGCGTTCGCGATCTGCTGCATGATGATCGTCTTGCCGGCCTTGGGCGGCGCGACGATGAGGCCGCGCTGGCCCTTGCCGATCGGCGCGACGATGTCGATGACGCGCGGCGTCAGGCGCGTGGCCTCGGAGTTCTCGAGGCGCAGGCGCTCCTGCGGGTACAGCGGCGTGAGCTTGGTGAACTCGGGACGCTGGCGCGCCTCCTCGGGCGACATGCCGTTGACCGTGTCCAGGCGGACCAGCGCGTTGAACTTCTGGCGTGCCGTGCTGCCCTGGTTCTCGCCCTCGCGCGGCTGGCGCACCGCGCCGGTGACGGCGTCACCGCGGCGCAGCCCGGCCTTCTTCACCTGGCCGAGCGAGACGTACACGTCGTTCTGGCCCGGCAGGTACCCGCTCGTGCGCACGAACGCGTAGTTGTCGAGGATGTCGAGGATGCCGGCGACGGGAAGCAGGACGTCGTCCTCGTTGACCTCGATGTCGTCGAGGCCCGCGAGGTCCGGTCCCTGGCGGTTGCGGCCACGCTTGCGGTCGCGCTCGCGGCCGCGGTCGCGGCCCCGGCGGCGACGGCCGCCGCGCTCGTCGTCCAGGAGCTGGCGGTCGTCCCGCCGGTCGCCCTGACGCTCGCCGCGACCCTGCTGGCCACCGCTCTGCTGCTCGCGCTGCGGGGTGCTGCCCTGCTGGTCGCGCTGGCGGTCGCCGCCCTGCTGGTCGCGCTGACGGTCGGCGCGCGTCGCGTCGCCGTCGCCCTCGCCGGTCCGGGGGGCGCCGGCACCGCGGCCCGCGCGGCGCGAGCCCCGCTCGCCCGTGACGAGGCCGACCGCCGCGGCGGCGCGTGCGGCGCGCTCGTCGGCGGACTCGTTCGAGGCGTCGCGCGTGCGCACGCCCTGCTCGCCGAGCGCCTCGGCGACCGCGGCGGCGGCCTCCGAGCGGGAGTCGCGACGGCCGTCGCGACGCTCGCCACGCTGTTCCGAGCGCTGCTCGTCGGCGCGCACGGGCAGGTCGAGCACGGGAGCGGCGGTCCGCTCCTCGCGGCTCGCGGCCGACGGCGCGTCCTGGCGCGCCGGCGCGGCGCTGTCGGTGGTGGCCGCGGGGCTCGCGGCGGGACGCTCGGCACGACGGCTGCGGCCGCGCCCCGAGGCGGCGGGCGCCTCGCTCGTCTCACGGCCCGAGGCGTTCGCCCCGTCCGTGTCGCGCCGCGGCGCGGCGGGGCGCTCGGAGGCGCTCTGCTCGCCGGTGCGGGCGCGGATGACGTCCACAAGATCGCCCTTGCGCATCTTGGACGTGCCCTTGACCCCGAGCTGCGAGGCGAGCGCCTGCAGCTCCGGGAGGCGCAGCGTGGAGAGCGCGCCGGTCCGGGCGGTCCCGCCGGCAGCGGCCGAACCGGTCGCGCTGCTCGTGGCGGTGTCGATGGTGTCTGTCACGAAGGACCCTTCCCCCTCGTTTGCGCCCGCCGCTCAGAGGGCGGGCCGCGGGTGGTCGACGCCCGGCCGTGACGGCCGGTGCGTAGGTGTCGCCACGCGTCAGTGGTACGACGACGTCATCTGACGCGGGGCTGGATTGCCTTCTCTCGGACTGCTCGGTCGCAGCACACCCGGTGGATGAGAGCGCGCTCTGCGAGCGGACGTGCTGGTGCGAGAGCGTGACCGAAGGCTGGGAATCATCCTAGCACCGGCAGGACCGAGGTCAGAGCCGTTCGGCCACGACGCCCCGCGTGTCGACGTCGAGGCGGTGCACCGCCCAGTCGGCGGCCCCCCCGACGAGGGAGTCCGCGACGCGCGCGACCTCCTCCAGGCCGTCCGCCGCCGAGAGCACGAGCACGGTCGGGCCGGCTCCCGAGACGGTCGCGGCGAGGCCGTGGGCCCGCAGCGCCTGGACGAGCTCGAACGACGACGGCATGACGTCGGCCCGGTACGCCTGGTGCAGGCGGTCGTCCGTCGCGTCGAGCAGCAGGTCGGGCCGCCGGGTGAGCGCCTCGACGAGGAGGGCGGCGCGCCCGGCGTTGAAGGCGGCGTCGGCGTGCGGCACGTGGGCCGGGAGCACGCCCCGCGCCCGGCTGGTCGCGAGCCGGGCCGAGGGCACGAGCACGGTCGCCCGCACGTCGGCGTGCACGTCGAGCCGCACCGCGCGGGCGCCCGCCCCGGAGCCCGCGTCCCACGCGACGGTGGCGCCCCCCAGGAGCGCGGGCGCCGCGTTGTCCGGGTGCCCCTCGATGGCGGTCGCGAGGCCGAGAGCCACATCGTCGTCGAGGACCGACGGGTCGGCGACGAGCGCCCGCGCCGCCACGATGCCCGCGACGACGGCGGCCGCCGACGAGCCGAGGCCGCGCCCGTGCGGGACGCGGTTCACGCAGGTCAGGTGCAGGCCGGTCTGCGGCGCGCCCGCGACGTCGAGCGCGGCCCGCAGGGCGCGCACCACGAGGTGGGACGCGTCGCCGGGCACCTCTCCCGCGCCCTCTCCCTCGACGTCGACGACCACGTCGTCGCTCGCGAGCGCGCGCACCTCGAGCACGTCGTGGAGGGCGAGCGCCAGGCCCAGCGCGTCGAATCCGGGGCCGAGGTTGGCGCTCGTCGCCGGGACGCGCACCCGCACGTGGTCCGCGCCGAGCTGCATCAGTCGAGCCCGAGGGCGTCGGCGATGGACACGACGTCGGCGCTCACGCGCGTCGGGGTGACCTCGCTCCCGTCGAGCGTGCGCAGCGCCCACTGCGGGTCCTTGAGCCCGTGGCCCGTGACCGTGACGACGATGCGCGCGCCCGCGGGGACGAGCCCGCGCTCGGCGCGCGCGAGGATCCCGGCGACGCCGGCGGCCGACGCGGGCTCGACGAACACGCCGACCTCGCTCGACAGGACCCGGTGGGCGGCGAGGATCTGCTCGTCCGTGACCGCCTCGATGACGCCGCTCGACTCGTCGCGCGCCGCCTCGGCGAGCTCCCACGAGGCGGGGTTGCCGATGCGGATCGCGGTCGCGATCGTCTCCGGCTCGGTGATCGGGTGGCCCGCGACGATCGGCGCGGCGCCCGCCGCCTGGAAGCCCCACATCTGCGGGACGTGCGTGGACACGGCCGGCAGACCCTCGCCCGCGTGGCCGGGGGCGCCCTGGCCTGCATACTCCCGGAAGCCCTTCCAGTACGCGGTGATGTTCCCCGCGTTGCCGACGGGCAGTGCGTGGATGTCGGGCGCGTCGCCCAGCGCGTCGACGATCTCGAACGCGCCGGTCTTCTGACCCTCGATCCGGTCGGGGTTCACCGAGTTGACGAGCTCGACCGGGTAGGCGTCGGCGAGCTTGCGCGCGGCGACGAGGCAGTCGTCGAAGTTGCCGTCGACCTGGAGCAGGCGCGCGCCGTGCGCGATCGCCTGGCTGAGCTTGCCCATCGCGATCTTGCCGTCCGGGACGAGCACGGCGCACGTCATCCCGGCACGCACCGCGTACGCGGCGGCCGACGCCGACGTGTTTCCCGTGGACGCGCACACGACCGCCTGCGCACCGCGGCCCGCGGCCGCAGAGATCGCCGTCGTCATGCCGCGGTCCTTGAACGACCCCGTGGGGTTCATGCCCTCGACCTTGACGAAGACCTGGGCACCGGTGCGCTCCGAGAGCGCCGGGGACTCGACGAGCGGCGTGCCGCCCTCGCCGAGCGTGACGATCCGCTCGGCGACGTGCGCGGGCAGACGCTCACGATACTCGGCGATGATTCCCTGCCACTGGTGTACCACCTGGTGGGCCATCAGGCTCCCTCGACTCTCAGGACGGACGTGATCGTGCGGACGGGCTCGAGCTCGGCGACCGCGGCGACGGTCGCGGACAGCGCCGACTCCGGCGCCGCGTGCGTGGTGATGAGGAGCTCCGCGACCCCGGGCTCCGCGACGTCCGCCCCGCCCGGCGCCGCGGGCTGGCGGACGGCCTCGATGGAGACGCCGTGCTCGGCGAGCGCGTGCGCGACCTGCGCGAGCACGCCCGGGCGGTCGTCGACGTCGAGACGCACCTGGTAGCGGGTCACGGCCGCGCTCGCCGGGAGGATCGCGAGCTCGGCGTAGGTGGACTCCTGCGGGCCCTTGCCCCCGAGCACGCGGTGGCGCGCGGCCGAGACGACGTCGCCCAGGACGGCGGACGCCGTCGGCGCCCCGCCGGCACCGCGGCCGTAGAACATCAGCTCGCCCGCGGACTCCGCCTCGACGAACACCGCGTTGAACGACCCGCGGACGTTCGCGAGGGGGTGCGACGTGGGCACGAGCGCCGGGTGCACGCGCACCGAGACGCCGGCCGGCGCGCCCGCCGCGGTGCCCTCGCGCCGCTCCGCGATGGCGAGGAGCTTGATGACGTGGCCGGTCTGCGCCGCCCACGCGACGTCGTCGGCGGTGACGGACATGATGCCCTCGCGCGCGACGTCGTCCAGCGAGACGCGGGTGTGGAACGCGAGGCTCGCGAGGATCGCGGCCTTGGCCGCGGCGTCGTAGCCCTCGACGTCGGCCGTCGGGTCGGCCTCCGCGTAGCCGAGGTCCTGCGCCTCCTTGACGGCCTCCTCGAGGTCCCTGCCCGTGGTGGCCATCTGGTCGAGGACGTAGTTGGTCGTCCCGTTGACGATGCCGAGCACGCGGCGCACGCGGTCGCCCGCGAGCGACTCGCGCACCGGGCGCACGATGGGGATCGCGCCCGCGACGGCGGCCTCGAAGTAGATGTCGACCCCGGCCGCGTCCGCGGCCTTGTAGAGCGTCGGCCCGTCCTCGGCGAGCAGGGCCTTGTTCGCCGTGACGACGGCGGCGCCCGCGTCGATCGCGCGCAGCAGCAGCGACCGCGCGGGCTCGGTGCCGCCCATGACCTCCACGACGATGTCCGCGCGCGCGACGAGGCCCTCCGCGTCCTCGGTCAGGAGCGAGCGGTCGACCGACGCGGCGCGCGGCGCGGCCGCGTCCCGCACCGCGATCCCGACGAGCTCGAGGCGCGCGCCCACGCGCGAGGCGAGGTCGTCGGACTGCTCCGTCAGCAGCCGCGCGACCTGGGTGCCGACGACGCCGCAGCCCAGCAGGGCGACGCGCAGGGGCGGGTGGGACTCGGCGGCAGGGGGCACGACGGACCTTCCTCGGGTGGTCAGGACGGGTGCGGCGCCGTGCACGCGGACCGGGTCGTGCCCGGGTGGCTCGGGAGCCGCAGGCACAGGATACGGCGCCCCGTGCGACCACCCCGGGCGTGCCCACGGGTCGGATGCCGGCACGGGGCCGGCGTCCGCCGTCAGCCCTCGTCGAGCGCGAGCAGGTCGTCGACCGTCTCGCGGCGCACGAGCACCCGGCTCGCGCCGTCGCGCACCGCGACCACGGGCGGTCGGGCGAGCAGGTTGTAGTTCGACGCCATCGAGCGGCCGTAGGCACCGGTCGCCGGGACCGCCAGGAGGTCCCCCGCGCGCACGTCGCCGGGGAGCCGCACCTCGTGGACGACGATGTCGCCGCTCTCGCAGTGCTTGCCGACCACGCGTGCGAGCACCGGCTCCGCGTCCGACGCCCGGCCGACGACCTCCGCGTGGTACTGCGCCTCGTAGAGCGCCGGGCGGATGTTGTCGCTCATGCCGCCGTCGACCGACACGTACGTGCGCACCCGGCCGTCGTCGAGCGTCACGGGCTTGACCGTGCCCACGGTGTACAGCGTGAGGCCGGCCGGCCCGACGATCGCGCGACCGGGCTCGATCGAGAACCGCGGCAGCGG
Organism: Cellulosimicrobium sp. NPDC030954; assembly: GCF_055571305.1. Classification (NCBI taxonomy): domain Bacteria; kingdom Bacillati; phylum Actinomycetota; class Actinomycetes; order Micrococcales; family Promicromonosporaceae; genus Cellulosimicrobium; species Cellulosimicrobium sp. NPDC030954. The sequence continues at coordinate 1,115,475 of NZ_JBVIFN010000001.1, read as the reverse complement.
CGTACCGAGCTCCGCGGCCGCCGCGTCGACGGCGGCCGCGACGTCCTTCGCCACGCGCTCGGGGTCGAGCGCGACCTCGCCGGGGAGGTAGGCGATGCCGTAGCCCCCGCCGATGTCGACCTCGTCGACGAGCACGCCCGTGCGTGCGGCGAGCTCGGCGCGCAGCTCCAGCACCGCGCGCGCCGCGACCTCGAACCCCGACGGGTCGAGGATCTGCGACCCGATGTGCGAGTGGATCCCCAGCAGGTGCAGCTCGGGGCGCGCGACGACGTCGAGCAGCGCGGTCATGGCCGGGGAGTCGCCGGTCCGGGTGCCGTCCGCCGCGCGCGGCGCGGCGATCGACAGGCCGAACTTTTGGTCCTCGTGCGCCGTCGAGATGTACTCGTGCCCACCAGCGTGGACCCCCGTCGTCACGCGCACCATGACGGGCGCGACGACGCCGCGCTCCCCCGCGAGGCGCGCGACGCGCTCGACCTCGACGAGCGAGTCGACGATGATCCGGCCCACGCCCTCGTCGAGCGCGCGCCCGATCTCGGCGTCGGACTTGTTGTTGCCGTGCAGCCCGATCTCCTGGCCGGGGACGCCCGCGCGCAGCGCGACGGCGAGCTCTCCCCCGCTCGCGGTGTCGACGCGCAGTCCCTCCTCGCGCGCCCAGCGCGCGACGGCGACCGTGAGCAGCGCCTTGCCCGCGTAGTACACGTCGACGTCCGACCCGACGGCGCGGAACGCCGCCTCGAACGCCGTGCGGTACGCGCGGGCCCGGGCACGGAAGTCCGCCTCGTCGAGCACGTAGGCAGGCGTGCCGTGCTCGGCCGCGAGGTCGTGGACGTCGACGCCCGCGACCTCGACGACCCCGTCCTCCCGACGGCGCACGCCCCGCGACCACGGCTCGCCGGGGTACCCCGGCAGGCCCGTGCTCACATGCGCTCCGGCGCGGAGACGCCGAGCAGGCCGAGGCCGTTGGCGAGCACCTGGCGCACCGCGTCGTTGAGCCACAGGCGCGTGCGGTGCGTGTCCGTGACCTCCTCGTCGGGGTAGGGCAGGACGCGCTGCGACTTCTGCTGGTACCACGTGTGGTAGTCGCCCGCGAGCGCCTCGAGGTAGCGCGCGACCCGGTGCGGCTCGCGCAGCTCCGCGGCCTGGGCCACGATGCGCGGAAACTCGGTGAGGCGCCCGACGAGCGCGGCCTCGCTCGGGTGGTCGAGCAGCGCGGGCTCGAAGCCGTCGGCGCGCGCGACGCCGCGGTCGGCCGCGTTGCGGTCCACCGCCGCGGTGCGCGAGTGCGCGTACTGCACGTAGTAGACGGGGTTCTCGTTCGTCGCCCGCGCGAGCAGGTCGAGGTCGAGGTCGATGTTCTGGTCCGCGGACGAGCGCGCGAGCGAGTAGCGCGCGGCGTCGACCCCGACGGCGTCCACGAGGTCTTCCAGGGTCACGACGGTCCCGGCGCGCTTGGACATGCGCACAGGCACGCCGTCCTTGACGAGGTTGACCATCTGCCCGATGAGGAGCTGCAGGTTCTTCCCCGGGGTGTCGCCGAACGCGGCGCAGACCGCCATCATGCGGCCCACGTACCCGTGGTGGTCCGCGCCGAGCATGATGATGACCTCGTCGAAGCCGCGCTCGCGCTTGTCGAGGTAGTACGCGATGTCGCCCGCGATGTACGCGGCGTCGCCGTCCGACTTGATGACGACGCGGTCCTTGTCGTCGCCGAAGTCGGTCGTGCGCAGCCACGTCGCGCCGTCCTGCTCGAACATGTGGCCCGACTCGCGCAGGCGCTCGACGGCCCGCTCCACGGCGCCCGACTCGTGCAGCGAGTCCTCGTGGAAGTACACGTCGAAGTCGACGCCGAAGTCGTGCAGCGACGCCTTGATCTCGCCGAACATGCGCTCGACGCCGCGCGACCGGAAGACCTCCTGCGCCTCGGCGTCCGGGAGCGTGCGCGGGTCGGGGGCGCCGGCGGCGAGCGCGTCGGCGATCACCGCGTCCGCGATCTCGGTGATGTACTCGCCGCCGTACCCGTCCTCGGGCGCCTCCAGACCGCGGGCGCGGGCGAGCAGCGAGCGGGCGAACCGGTCGATCTGCGCGCCGTGGTCGTTGAAGTAGTACTCGCGCGTCACGTCCGCGCCGCTCGCCTCGAGCACGCGCGCGAGCGAGTCGCCGACGGCGGCCCAGCGGACGCCGCCGATGTGGATCGGGCCGGTCGGGTTGGCGGAGACGAACTCGAGGTTGACCTTCGTGCCCGCCCTCGAGTCGTTGCGCCCGTAGGCCGGGCCCGCGTCGACGATCGTGCGCGCGAGCTCGCCCGCCGCGGCAGCGTCGAGCGTGATGTTGAGGAAGCCCGGGCCGGCGACGTCCACGGCCTTGACGCCCGGCGTCGCGGCGAGCCGCGTCGCGAGGTCCTCGGCGAGGGCGCGCGGCGTCGTGCCCGCCTTCTTGGCGAGCTGCAGCGCGACGTTCGTGGCCCAGTCGCCGTGCTCGCGCTGGCGGGGTCGCTCCACGTGGACGCGCTCGGGGACCGCGGTCGGGTCCAGGGCGAGGGTGCCGTCGGCGACGGCGGCGGCCAGGGCAGCGCTCAGCGCTTCGGAGAGCTCGTCGGGGGTCACCGGGCGATTCTACCGAGGCGCGAGCACCCTCCGTCGCGGCATTTCGCGCGAGGGCCGCGGGGCGTCCGGACCGCCTGGCCGCCGTCGGGCCCACGCACCCCGGACGTGCTGGTAGTCTCGTGCATCGCGTCGGCGGACACCGTCGGTGCTCGCCCTCGTAGCTCAGTGGATAGAGCGTCTGCCTCCGGAGCAGAAGGTCGTAGGTTCGAATCCTATCGAGGGCACCCGCTCCGCTCCGACGAGCCCGGCCCGCCTCCGGCGGCCGGGCTCGCGTCGTCTCCGCCGCCGTCGACCCAGCCTGCTTCCCGCGCCGCGTCGCGTGCGCCCGCTACGGTGGGGCCATGACCGACGGCGGCTACGGGGACTTCGAGTTCGAGCGCCGGTTCCTCGTGCGCGAGCTGCCCGAGGACCTGCGCGACGCACCGGCGCTCATCGTGCAGAGCTACTACCTGGCGGACGAGGGCTACGCCCTGCGGCTGCGGGCCAAGGTCCCGACCGTGGACGCGACGATGGACGCGGAGACGGACCCGGTACGCCTGCTCGACCGGTTCGCCCCTGCCGTCGACCTGTGCACCCTCACCGTCAAGGGGCCCATGGCGGGCGGCACGCGGTACGAGGCGGAGCGCGAGGTCGACGTCGCGGTGGGCGTGCAGATGATCCGGCGCGGCGGGGCGCGCGTCGTCAAGACGCGGTACTCGGTCTGGGTCGGCGCGGACGGCTGGGTGGTCGACGTGTTCGGCGGCGCGAACCACCCGCTCGTCGTCGCGGAGTGCGAGCGCACCGGCCCCGTCACGGACCTGCAGATCCCCGCCTTCTGCGTCACGGAGCTCACCGACGACCCCCGCTTCTCCAACGACGCCCTGGCGAACCGGCCCTACGGCTCGTGGCGCGAGGAGTTCGAGGCCGAGCTCGCGGCGTCGGGCCCGCGGTTCCTCCCGGACTTCGGCCGCAACGAGCGGCTCTCCGGCCCGTAGCGACCGCGCGCTGCCCGCCCGGCCACCCGGTCAGCGCAGTGCGTCGGCCGCCGCACAGACGGCGGCGACGTCGAACCGGACCGTCCGACGGTCGACCGGCACCCACCCGGGCTCGTGCCCGAACAGCACGGCCCACGGGAGCGCGCCGGACGAGACGTGCTCGCGCGCGTGGTCGTGCGCGCGAGCGTCCGCGACTTCCCGCTCGACGGCGTCCTCCAGCGCCACGAGCTCCGACCGCACGGCCTCACCCTCCTCCGTGAGACGGCGCGCGCGCCCGGGCTCGAGGTAGCCGTCGCGGCGCGCGGCCCGCACGACGTCGCGCGAGGCCGAGCGCACCCGGGCGCGGAGGCCGTCGTCAGCGGGGTCGAGCACGACCCGCGCCCCCGGCCCGGCACCGTCACCGAACACCGCGGCGACGGCGACGCGCTCGCGCTCGGAGCCGGGGACAGGGTCGAGGAGGGTGAGAGCCGGGGCCGACCCGGGCGCCGCCGGCTCCACCCGGACGAGGCCGGAGAGCGCGAGGCTCAGCACCTGCGCGGCGAGCGCGTGCTCGGGACGGCGCAGGACGACCGCGGCGAGGAGCAGGTCGGCCACGGTTCCGACGATACGGCGGAGAGGGCCGAGGCGGAGGGCGCCGGGCCGTGTCAGGAGTTCTGGATCTCCTCGACGCCCTGGACGAACTCGAAGTGCCACGGCTCGTAGGCGCCGCTGCCGCCACGCTTGGCCCAGGCCGGGTTGGCCCAGCCGTAGGTGGCACCGTTCTGGTTGATCCACGCGTAGACCTCGCGCGAGCCGGTCTCGACCGAGCACAGGTCGATCGCGAGCCCCCACCCGTGCATGGACCAGCCGGGCGGCGCGGCGAACGCGCCACGGGAGGACTTGAGCGACACCTGCGTCGAGAGCGTGCGGTACGACGAGACGAGGCACAGGTCGCGACCGAACGTCGCCCGGAAGGCCTCGTTCATGGCCGACAGCGAGACCGCGGCGTCGGGCCGCAGGTGCTCGCCGGCCTGCCAGAGCTCGCACAGCGCGTGCTCGTCGAGGTTGCCGTTGGTGCCGGCGGGGCGGACGGTCGGGTCGCAGCCGGGGAGCGGGTCACGTGCGGCGGACCGGGAGGCTGCCTCGCGCCGCACCTCGACGCGCGGTGCGGCGGCGACGCTCTGGGAGACCGCGGGCGCCGTCGACGCGGCGGTCGCGAGGTCGAGCGCGCTGGGGCCGAGCGGGCGCGTGTCGGGCTCGAAGGGGGATCCCGTGCCGAGCCCGTCGTCCGCGCCGGCGGAGAGGGGCATCGCGATCGTCGCGGCGGCGAGCGTCCCGAGGACGGCGATGCGCGGCATCCAGCGGTGCTGGCTGGAGACCTGCGCCTGGGGACGACGACGGCGTGAGCCCTGCTCCGCCTCGCGCCGTGCCCGTCGGGACTCGAGGGCGGGTGCGTCGGTCTGCTGCGACTCCACCCGCCACCTGCCTCTCACCCTTCGGGGTGGCTCCCGGGCCACCGACGACCGATCAATCACGGAACAGTAACGAAGCACTCCGGCGATGCCAAGTCCCCTGCTCAGGGCCGGTCCCGACGCGGGGAACGGTCGTCAGTGCCGACGCTGCATCGCGTCGCGCACCTCCCCCACGAGCTCCTCGAGGATGTCCTCGAGGAACACGACGCCGAGGGCGCCGCCGCCCTCGGGCGCGTCGACGCGCGCCAGGTGCGCGCCCGAGCGCTGCATCGCCCGGAGCGCGTCCTCGACCTCGTCGCCCGGGGCGGCGGTCGCGAGCGCCCGCACGCGCCACGACGGGACCGGGGTCCCGCGCGTCGTCTCGTCCGCGTAGAGCACGTCCTTGACGTGCAGGTAGCCCACGAGGTCGCCCGTGACGTCTGCGACGGCGAACCGGGAGAAGCCGGTCTTGGCGACCAGGCGCTCGACCTCGTCGGGCGTGCAGCCCTCGGTGACGGTGACGAGGTCCGAGACGGGGACCATGACGTCCTGCGCGGTGCGCTCGGAGAACTCGATGGCTCCCGAGAGCAACCCCTGCTCGTCGCGCAGGACCCCCTCGGCCTGGGAGTGCTCGACGATGGACTGCACCTCCTCGGCGGTGAACGCCGACGCCACCTCGTCCTTCGGCTCGACGCCCGTGGCGCGCACCGCGTGGTTCGCGAGCCAGTTGAGCGCGACGATGACCGGCCGCAGCACGCGCCCGATCCACACGAGCGGCGGCCCGAACCACATGACCGCCGTCTCGGGCCCCGCGACCGCGAGGTTCTTCGGGACCATCTCGCCCAGCACGACGTGCAGGTAGACGACGATCGCGAGCGCGACGACGAACGCGATCGGGTGGGCGAGCGACGTGCTCACGCCGAGGGCGTGCAACGGGTCCTCGATGAGGTGCGCGAGCGCGGGCTCCGCGACGACGCCGAGGCCCGTGGAGCAGACCGTGACGCCGAGCTGGGCGCACGCGAGCATGAGCGACACGTTCTCCATCGCCCACAGGACGGTCTGCGCCCGCCGGTTCCCCTGCGCGGCGAGCGGCTCGATCGCCGAGCGGCGCGCGGAGATGACGGCGAACTCGGCGCCGACGAAGAACGCGTTGCCCGCGAGCAGGAGGACGGCGACGAGGAGCGCGGTGGTCGAGCTCACGACTCCACCTCCACCGGGGCCGCACGGACGGAGAGCCGCTCGACCCGCCGGCCCTCCATCGCCTCCACGCGCAGCACGACGCGGTCGCGACCGTCGCCCGCGACGACCTCGTCGCCCGGCTCCGGCACGCGCCCGAGCCGCGCCATGACGAGGCCGCCGAGCGTCTCGTACGCGCCGTCCTCGGGCGCGCGGAGCCCGGTGACCTCGGTGAGCTCGTCGGGCCGCATGACGCCCGGCACGAGCCAGGAGCCGTCCGCACGGCGGGCCGCGCCGGAGCGCCGCGGGTCGTGCTCGTCCGCCACGTCCCCCACGAGCTCCTCGACGACGTCCTCGAGCGTCACGACGCCGGAGGTGCCGCCGTACTCGTCGACGACGACCGCCATCTGGAGCCCGAAGCCGCGCAGCTCGACGAGCAGCGGACCGAGGCGCACGGTCTCCGGCACCCGGGGCGCCTCGACCATGAGCGCCGCCGCCGGGACCTCCTCGCGCCGCTCGTACGGGACGGCGACGGCGCGGCGCAGGTGGACGAGGCCGACGACGTCGTCCCGGTCCTCGCCGATCACGGGGAAGCGGGAGTGCCCGGTCCGGCGCGCGGCGTCGACGACGTCCGCCGCCGTCGCGTCGCGGTCCACGACGACCATCCGCATCCGGTCCGTCATGACGTCGACCGCGCTCAGCTCGTCGAGCTCGATGGAGTTCGTGAGGAGCGTCGCGACGGAGACGTCGAGCGTGCCCTCCTGCGCGGAGCGGCGGACGAGCGCGGCGAGCTCGGAGGCCGAGCGTGCGCCCGACAGCTCCTCGCGCGGCTCGACGCCGACGCGGCGCAGGATCGCGTTCGCCGACCCGTTGAGCACGGCGATCACGGGCCGGAACAGCTTGGTGAACTGGCGCTGCACGGGCACGACCTGCCGGGCCGTCGCGTAGGGGGCGCTGAGGGCGAAGTTCTTGGGGATGAGCTCGCCGAAGAGCATCGAGACGAAGTTCACGACGAGGAGGGCCAGGACCCCGGCGAGGACCGCCGAGGCCGCCTGCCCGAGCGCGGTGGCGCTCAGCCCGGCGCCGAACAGCGAGAGCAGCGCCGGCTGCGCCGTGTAGCCGAGGAGGATCGTGGTGAGGGTGATCCCGACCTGCGCGGACGACAGCTCCGTCGACAGGTGCTTGAGGCCGGCCCGGACGCTGCGGTCGCGCCGGTCGGCACGCGCCTTCCCGCCGGTGGGCGGGGATCCGCGTCTGTCGCCCTCCTGGTCGGGGTCGTCGCCCGCGGGGAGGACGGCGGGGTCGAGGGTGACCAGGGAGAACTCGCTGGCCACGAAGACGGCGGTGCCTGCGGTGAGGAGCACCCCGAGCGCGACCATGACCCAGTCGCCTACCACGAGGTGCTCCACCGATATCGAGAGGTGGTCTTCATCGTGCCGACGATGCTAGCGCCCGCTCCCCCCGGGCCGCCCGGCCGCACGGCGCCCGGCCGCCCGGCGGCGGCGAAATCCGGCCGACCTGGGCCGACGTGTGCCACGCTGTATCCCATGGCAGATCCGAGGGCAGCGAGCGCATCACCGACCGGCGCGGGCGCCGGTCCCGTCCCGGGCCGCGGGCCCGTGCCCACGACGGCGCCGTTGACGGGCGGCACCCCGCAGCAGGCCGCCACGGTCCTCGTCGTCGAGGACGAGCCCGCCATCGCGACGGCGATCGCGCAGCGCCTGAGCGCGGAGGGCTGGCGCGTCGAGGTCGCGCGCGACGGGCTCTCCGGCGTCGACGCCGCGACACGGCTGCGCCCGGACGTCATCGTGCTCGACGTCATGCTGCCCGGCATCGACGGCCTCGAGGTCACCCGGCGCATCCAGGCCGAGCAGCCCGTGCCGATCCTCATGCTCACCGCGCGCGACGACGAGACCGACATGCTCATCGGGCTCGGCGTGGGTGCCGACGACTACATGACGAAGCCCTTCTCGATGCGCGAGCTGGTCGCGCGCATCAAGGCGCTGCTGCGCCGGGTCGACCGCGCCACCCAGGCCGCGAGCGCCGCCCCGACCGACCCGCCCATGACGGTCGGTGACGTGACCATCGACAAGGCCCAGCGCCGCGTCTACCGCGCGGGCGACGAGGTCCACCTCACGCCCACCGAGTTCGAGCTCCTCGTCATGCTGGCGAGCTCGCCCAAGACCGTCCTCACGCGCGAGCGTCTCCTCGCGGAGGTCTGGGACTGGGCGGACGCGAGCGGGACGCGCACCGTCGACTCGCACATCAAGGCGCTGCGCCGCAAGCTCGGCGCCGACCTCATCCGCACGGTGCACGGCGTCGGCTACGCGTTCGAGCCGCCCGCCGGATGACCTCCCACCCCGCTGGCCCTGCCGACCCGGTCGACGGCGCGGGCGGGTCGACGAGCGCTCCGGCGCGGAACGGCCTGCACCGGGCGCACACGATCCGCCCGCACCTGCCCGACGTCCGTCCGCTCGACTCGTTCCGCTCGCTGAAGATCAAGCTCGGCGTGCTCGTGGCCGCGACCGTCACGCTCGCCGTCCTCATCACGTGGATCGGGCTGCAGAACCAGCTCGGGCCGTCGCGCACGTTCCCGCTCGCGATCGTCCTGTCGCTGCTGCTCACCCAGCTCCTCGCGCGCGGGATGACGTCGCCGCTGCGCGAGATGACGGCGGCGGCGCGCGCGATGGCCGACGGCGACTACACGCGGCGGGTGCGGGCGACGAGCCGTGACGAGGTGGGCCAGCTCGCCGTCGCGTTCAACGTCATGGCGGAGGACCTCGCGACGAGCGACCAGGTGCGCCGCGAGCTCATCGCGAACGTGTCGCACGAGCTGCGGACGCCGATCGCGGCGCTCCAGGCGCAGCTCGAGAACGTCGTCGACGGCGTCACGCAGCCGACGCCCGCGACCATGGAGATGGCGCTGGCCCAGACGGAGCGCCTCACGCGCCTCGTCTCCTACCTCCTGGACCTGTCGCGCATCGAGGCCGGCGCGGCGGCCCTCAACATCACCGAGATCGACGTCGGCGACTTCCTCGAGGAGAACGCCGAGGCGGTGTCGATGGTGGAGGCCGGGAAGCAGCTGCGGTACGTCGTGGACGTCACGCCGCCCGACCTCGTGCTCGAGGCGGACCGCGAGCGCCTGCACCAGGTCGTGACGAACCTCCTGCAGAACGCGATCCGGCACTCCCCGCAGGGGGGCGAGATCCGGCTCGAGGCGTACCCGGTGGACGACGACGTCGTGCTCGAGATCGTGGACGAGGGCCCGGGGATCGCGAAGGAGGACCGCGAGCGCATCTTCGAGCGCTTCGCCCGGGCCAGCGCGACGGGCACGCACACGACGACAGGTGGCTCGACGGGCGGGACGGGCATCGGCCTGGCGATCGTCCGGTGGGCGATCGACCTCCACGGCGGACGGATCGAGGTCGCGGACTCGCGCAGCGGCGCGACGATGCGCGTCACGCTCCCGGCCCGCTCCCGCGCCGTCGGGCTCGACCCGCTCGGCGACCCGGCGCCCGGCCCCGAGGGCCCGACGACGCGCTGAGCCCGCCGCTGACAGCGCGGACACGGGGTCGGCCGCGTGCGTGATATCCATCACACCGCGCGGCCCGGATACCTCGCGATGGCGTGGAATTCCGCGATCTTGCCGTCCGACGAGGTCCGCGTGGGGTCACGTTTGCCTGGCCCAGACGCAGCGTGAAGAACCCGCGGACAGGCCGCGCGCGAACGCCCCGCGCAGCCCGCTGGGCCGCCGTCGAGGGCCTAGGCTGGAGTGGTCCGGAATCCGGACGAGTCTGTGCCGACGTCGGGCGCCACGCCTCGCGCGTGCCGTCACGCGTCTGCTCGCAGACTGTGACCGACAGCGACCTGTGTGTGAAAGTGGGCGATCCTCGCGTGTCCCCGAAGGCTGAGTCAGAGGCGATCAGCGACGCAAGCTCCGTGTTCGGAGCGAACGAGTGGCTGGTCGACGAGCTGTACGAGCAGTATCTCCTGGACAAGAACGCGGTCGACCCCGCGTGGTGGGACTTCTTCGAGGACTACCGTCCGGCAGAGCGTGCCGAGGCAGCCACGACGACGGCCGACGCGCCGTCGACGCCCGTGAACGGGTCCTCCGCGGCGCCCGCCGCGGCCCCGGCAGCCCCCTCCGCGCCGGTCGCTCCCGCCGCCGTGACGGACGGCTCGGCCGCCGCCGAGGCGGCGCAGCGGGTCAAGCCCCCGAAGCTCCCGGCCGACCCCGCGGTCAACGCCGCCGCCGAGGCCGTCCGGGCTACGCGCCCCGTCGCGACCGCCCAGCCCGCGACCGCGCCGTACGCGCAGGTCCCGGCCCGCAAGGTCGCCGGCGCGCCGACGGCCGAGGCGGAGGCCGGCGGGGACGACGTGCAGAAGCTCCGCGGGCCCGCGGCGCGCGTCGTGACGAACATGGAGGCCAGCATCCAGGTGCCGACGGCGACGTCGGTGCGCGCGGTGCCGGCCAAGCTCATGGTCGACAACCGGATCGTCATCAACAACCACCTCGCGCGCGGCCGCGGCGGCAAGATCTCGTTCACCCACCTCATCGGGTTCGCGCTCGTCGAGGCGCTGGCGGACATGCCGGTCATGAACGCGAGCTACACGCAGCTCGACGGCAAGCCCGCGGTGAACCAGCCGGCGCACGTCAACTTCGGCCTCGCCATCGACCTGGCGAAGCCGGACGGGTCGCGCCAGCTCCTCGTGCCGAGCATCAAGAAGGCCGAGACGATGGACTTCGCCCAGTTCTGGGCGGCCTACGAGGACCTCGTGCGCCGCGCGCGCGGCGGCAAGCTCGGCGTCGACGACTTCGCCGGGACCACGATCTCGCTCACCAACCCCGGCGGCATCGGCACCGTGCACTCGGTCCCGCGCCTCATGGCGGGCCAGGGCACGATCATCGGCGTCGGTGCGATGGACTACCCCGCGGAGTTCGCGGGCGCGTCGACCGAGCGCCTCGCGCGCCTGGGCATCTCGAAGGTCCTGACCATCACGTCGACCTACGACCACCGCATCATCCAGGGCGCGCAGTCGGGCGAGTTCCTGCGGATCCTGTCGCAGAAGCTCCTCGGCGAGGACGGCTTCTACGACCGCGTGTTCGCGGCGCTGCGCATCCCGTACGAGCCGGTGCGCTGGGTCCGCGACAACACGACGGACGCCGAGATCGAGGCGGCCAAGCCCGCGAAGATCGCCGAGCTCATCCACTCGTACCGGTCGCGCGGGCACCTCATGGCCGACACCGACCCGCTCGCGTACCGGCAGCGCAAGCACGGCGACCTGGACATCCAGAACCACGGGATGACGCTGTGGGACCTGGACCGCACGTTCCCCACGGGCGGCTTCGGCGGCAGGACCAAGTCCTCGCTGCGCGACATCCTCGGTCTGCTGCGCGACTCCTACTGCCGCACCGTCGGCGTGGAGTACATGCACCTGGCCGACCGCACGCAGCGCAAGTGGCTGCAGGAGCGGCTCGAGTCCGGGTACGCGCGCACGCCCCGCGAGGACCAGCTCCGCATCCTGCGCCGTCTCAACTCGGCCGAGGCGTTCGAGACGTTCCTGCAGACGAAGTTCGTCGGGCAGAAGCGCTTCTCGCTCGAGGGCGGCGAGGCGCTCATCCCGCTGCTCGACGCCATCCTGTCGAAGGCGGCGGAGAACGGCCTCGACGAGGTCGGCATCGGCATGGCCCACCGCGGCCGCCTCAACGTGCTCGCCAACATCGCGGGCAAGAGCTACGCGCAGATCTTCGCCGAGTTCGAGGGCAACCTCGACCCGAAGAGCGTGCAGGGCTCGGGCGACGTGAAGTACCACCTCGGCACCGAGGGCGTCTTCACCGCCGAGACCGGCGCGACGACCAAGGTCTACCTCGCCGCCAACCCGTCGCACCTCGAGGCGGTCGACCCGGTGCTCGAGGGCATCGTGCGCGCCAAGCAGGACCGCATCGACCTGGGCGGCGACGGGTTCTCCGTCCTGCCGATCCTCATCCACGGCGACGCGGCCTTCGCGGGCCAGGGCGTCGTGCCCGAGGTGCTCAACCTCGCGCAGCTGCGCGGGTACCGCACGGGCGGCACGGTGCACGTGCTCATCAACAACCAGGTCGGCTTCACCACCGGCCCGTCGTCGTCGCGCTCGACGACGTACGCGACCGACGTCGCCAAGGGCTACCAGGTCCCGATCTTCCACGTGAACGGCGACGACCCGGAGGCGTGCGTGCGCGTCGCGGAGCTGGCCTTCGCGTTCCGCGAGCAGTTCGACCGCGACGTGATCATCGACATGATCTGCTACCGCCGCCGCGGTCACAACGAGGGCGACGACCCCTCGATGACGCAGCCGCTCATGTACAACCTCATCGAGGCCAAGCGCTCGGTGCGCAAGCTCTACACCGAGAACCTCGTCGCGCGCGGCGACATCACGCTCGAGGAGGCCGAGCACGTCCTCCAGGACTACCAGGCCCAGCTCGAGCGCGTGTTCACCGAGACCAAGGAGGGCGGCTTCACGCCCGCCGCGGACCGCGAGCCGATCGCCGGCCTCGAGCGCCCGGAGTCCCAGCTCGAGGACGCCGGCACGATGGTCGGCTGGAAGACGGCGATCGACCGCTCGGTCCTCGAGCGCGTCGGCCAGGTGCACGTCGCGCCGCCGGAGGGCTTCACCGTCCACCCCAAGCTCGCGCAGCTCCTCGAGAAGCGTCGGCAGATGTCCGTCGAGGGCGGCATCGACTGGGGCTTCGGCGAGCTCGCCGCGTTCGGCTCGCTCCTCGCGGAGGGCACGCCCGTGCGCCTCGCCGGGCAGGACTCGCGCCGCGGCACGTTCGTGCAGCGCCACGCCGTCCTGCACGACCGCGAGACGGGCGCCGAGTGGACGCCGCTGCTGTACCTGTCGGCGGACCAGGCCAAGTTCTGGGTCTACGACTCGTCCCTGTCCGAGTACGCCGCGCTCGGCTTCGAGTACGGCTACTCCGTCGAGCGCCCAGACGCGCTCGTGCTGTGGGAGGCGCAGTTCGGCGACTTCGTCAACGGCGCCCAGACGGTGATCGACGAGTTCATCTCGTCCGCCGAGCAGAAGTGGGGCCAGCACTCCTCGGTCGTCATGCTGCTCCCCCACGGCTACGAGGGCCAGGGGCCGGACCACTCGTCGGCGCGCATCGAGCGGTTCCTGCAGCTCGCCGCCGAGGACAACATGACGATCGCGCAGCCGTCGACGCCCGCGTCGTACTTCCACCTGCTGCGCCAGCAGGCGTACGCCCGCCCACGTCGTCCGCTCATCGTCTTCACGCCGAAGCAGCTCCTGCGCCTCAAGGCCGCCGCGTCGAGCGTCGAGGACTTCACGACCGGCACGTTCCGGCCCGTCCTCCCGGACGCGACCGCGGAGCCGGCGAAGGTCGACCGCGTGCTGCTCAGCACGGGCCGCGTCTACTACGACCTCCTCGCCGAGCGCACCAAGCGCGGCGACGAGGGCGTGGCGCTCGTCCGCCTCGAGCAGCTCTACCCGCTCGACGTCGACGGCATCCGGGCCGAGCTCGCGAAGTACCCGGGCGCCGAGGTCGTGTGGGTCCAGGACGAGCCGGAGAACCAGGGCGCCTGGTCGTTCGTGCACATCAACCTGCCCGAGGACCTGCCGCGCGTGAGCGTCGTCTCGCGTCCGGCGTCGGCGTCGACCGCCGCGGGCACGGCGAAGAAGCACCAGGCCCAGCAGGCCGTGCTCCTCGAGCAGGCGTTCGCCCGCTGACGCGGCCGGGCTCCGGCCCCGGACACGACGAAGGCCCCCTCGCGGAGGGGGTCTTCGTCGTCGGTGCGTGCGGCACTGTCGCGCCCGGGAGCCCGGGAGTCGTCGCCGCCAACGCGAGATCGACCCGAGCGTCCGAGATCGACCCTCAGGGGGTCGATCTGGCGACGTACGGGTCGATCTCGCGGGTCACCAGCGGTCGTGGACCGCCGCGCGCAGGTGGCGGTCGTAGATTTCGCGGACGCCCGAGGTGAAGAGCGGGCCGAGGACGTCGGCGTCGCCCGCGGCGGCGTTCGAGCGGGCCTGCTCGACGTTGCGCGCGCCGGGGATGACGGTCGACACGCCCGGCTGCTGCCAGACCCACGCGATCGCGACCTGGGCGGGCGTGAGCTCCTGCCCGACGACGTCCTGCACGAGCGTGGTGAACTCGCCCGCCGCCCGGACGCCGGTCTCGAAGTCGACGCCCGAGAACGTCTCGCCGACGTCGAACGCGCTGCCGTCGCGGTTGTACGTGCGATGGTCGTCGGCGGCGAAGGTCGTGTCCTTCGTGTACTTCCCCGACAGCAGCCCGGACGCGAGCGGCACGCGCGCGATGACGCCGACCCCGGCGGCGGACGCCGCGGGCAGCACGGCGTCGAGCGGCTTGAGCCGGAACGCGTTGAGGATGATCTGCACGGTCGCGACACGGGGGCGCGCGATCGCGGTGAGCGCCTCGTCGACGGTCTCGACGCTCACGCCGTAGCTGGCGATCGCGCCCTCGGCGACGAGCGTGTCGAGCCCGTCATAGACCTCGTCGCGCGAGTAGACCGCCGTCGGGGGGCAGTGGAGCTGGACGAGGTCGAGGCGGTCCGTCCGGAGGTTCCGACGCGACCGGTCGGTCCACTCGCGGAACTTCGCGAGAGTGAAGTTGTCCGCGTCCTGGGCCTCGCGGCGTCCCATCTTAGTCGCGACAGTGATCGCGTGGCCCGGGTTGTCCGCGAGGTAGCCGCCGATGATCTGCTCGCTGCGCCCGTCGCCGTAGACGTCCGCGGTGTCGAAGAACGTCACGCCGGCCTCGGCCGAGGCGTCGAGCACGGCGCGCGCGTCGTCCTCGCTCACGTCGCCCCAGTCGGCGCCGAGCTGCCAGGTTCCCAGTCCGACGACCGAGACGAGCCGTCCCGTGCGTCCGAGCACCTGTCGTTCCATCGTTCCTCCTCGTGCTGCGTCGGGTGCGTCGGGAGACACACCCGGGCACCGAGTCTGACTGCCGAGAGCGCATCGCGCACGCTCGCACGCCGAGTACCGTATGTGAGCGTGAACACCCATGCCCCCTCGGGGACCCAGGTCCGCATCGCCCACGGCGAGCACGCAGCGACGATCACCGAGGTGGGAGCGGCCGTGCGCGAGTACGCGGTGGGCGGCCGGCCCGTCTTCACCCCCTTCGCGGAGGACGAGGTCGCACCCGCGTTCAACGGCGCGGTCCTGCTCCCCTGGCCCAACCGGCTGCGCGACGGCGCGTACGAGGTGGACGACACGGCGTACCAGGTGCCCGTGTCGGAGCCCGAGCGCGGCACGGCCCTCCACGGGCTCGCCTGCTGGCAGCGCTGGGTCGTCGTCGAGCACGAGGCCGCGCGCGCGACGCTCGAGCTGCACCTGCCGCCGTCGCCCGGCTACCCGTTCGACCTCGTCACGCGCGTCACCTACTCGCTCGACGACGCGGGGCTGCGCGTCCACGTGCGGACCACGAACGTCGGCGGCGCGACCGCCCCCTACGGGATCGGCTTCCACCCCTGGCTGTCCGCCGACGGCGCGAACCTCGACGAGTGCACGCTGCGCCTCGACGCCGCGACCCGCGTCACGACCGACGAGCGGCTCCTGCCCACCGGCACCGAGCCCGTCGCGGGGAGCTACGACCTGCGCGAGCCGCGCCTGCTCGCGGGCGTCGACCTCGACGACGCCTACGTCGACGTGCTGCGCGACGCCGACGGCCTGTCCTGGATGCGCCTGTCCGCCCCCGACGGCCGCACGTCCGCCGTCTGGATGGACGGCTCCATGGACACGTGGCAGGTCTGCACGGGCGACCACGTGGGGGACGTCGCGTTCCGTCGGTCCGGCGTCGCCGCGGAGCCGATGAGCTGCATCGCGGACGCGTTCCGCACCGGCGACCGCCTCGTCCGGCTCGAGCCGGGCGCCTCGCACGAGGTCGTCTGGGGCGCGACGCTGCTCTGACCCGCCAGGTCGTGGGCGGTCCGTCCGATATGCCCGGCTGGACACGCCGTCGCCACGAGGCGGTTTCGACCCACGCGGTCCGCGTCGGGGAGAATGGCGCCCGTGGAGGACGCCGTGAGTCGTGAGGTACGGATCTGCGTCGTCGGCGACGAGCTGAGCGCCGGCGTCGGCGACGCGAAGGCCCTGGGGTGGGCGGGGCGCGTCGTCGCGCGCACACGCTTCCCCCAGCCGGCCTACGTGTTCCCGCTCGCCATCCCCGGCGAGACGACGACGGCGCTCAGCCAGCGCTGGGAGGCGGAGACCGCGCGGCGGTTCGCCCCCGAGCCGGACGTGGACAACCGCCTCGTCATCGGCCTCGGCCGCCACGACCTGGACGCGGGGCTCTCGGTCGCGCGCTCGCGCCTCAACCTCGCGAACGTGCTCGACGTCGCGGAGTCGCACCGCCTGCCGACGTTCGTCGTGGGCCCCCCGCCGGGCCACGCGCAGGACGCCGAGCGGCTCGCCGAGCTCTCGCACGCCTTCTCGGACGTCGCGAACCGGCGCCGCGTGCCGTACGTGGACACGTTCAGCCCCCTCGTGACGCACGAGCAGTGGCTCGCGGACCTCGCCCAGAGCGGCAACGGGTTCCCCGGGCAGGCGGGCTACGGGCTCATGGCCTGGCTCGTCCTGCACACGGGCTGGCACGCGTGGCTGGGCCTGCCGGACGACACGGTCTGAACCGACCACGCACGCCGACGGCCCGTCGCCCCAGGACCACTCCTGGGACGGCGGGCCGTCGGCGCGTCGGCGTCAGCCGCGCGAGACCGTGAGGTCGCCCGAGACGGTGTTCGCGGAGACGTACGCGCCGCCGGCGCCCGGCTGGTCGACGTGGTCGACCGACGTCGTGCGCTGCGCGGCGGAGTCCAGGCGGACGCCGTCGAGCACGGCCTTGCCGGTGACGCTGCGGGCCTTGAGGTTGACCGGCGACCCGGCGCCGAGGCGCACGGCCACGTCGCCGGAGACGGTGCGGGCGTCGACGAGCGGTGTGCTCTCGCGCGCCACGACCTCGACGCCGCTCGTCACGGTGTTGACGGACACCCGGCCGAGGGTCCCGCCGAGCGTGACCGCCCCGGACGCGGTGCTCACGTGGACGTCGCCGACGTGCTCGCCGACGTCGACCGCGCCGGTCGCCGTCTTGATCGACGCCGTGCCCGACACGCCCTGGACGCGCACCGCGCCCTTCGCGGTCGTCACGGACAGGTCGGCCCGCGTCCCGACGACGGAGGCCGCGGCGCGCGCGGTCGTCACCTTGACCGGCACGTGGGCGGGGACGGTGAGGCGGACCACGGCGCGGTCCTTGTCGCGCAGGCCCTTGGCCCGCTCGACGAGGCCCTCGACGCCGGCGAAGTCGTAGCCGACGCGCAGCTCGCCGTCGTGGACGCTCACCTGCAGGGGGCGCTCGGACACCTCGCTGACGTAGAGGTGCGCCCCGGCCTCGCGCGCGGGGTCGGCGACGACGTCGACCGCGCCGTCAGTGAGCTGGACGACGACGCGCCGGACGTCGGCGACGTCGACGGTCTGGGGGGCGTTGATGACCCAGGACTCGGTGCTCATGCGCTTCTCCTCGTTCGGTGCTGCGGTTCAGGGGTGCGGTGCTGGTCGTTCGTCGAGGGGTTTCTCGTGATCGTCGGTCAGGGCAGGGTCGCTCGCACGGCCTTGCGCGCGCTGTCGAGCACGGTGCGCAGGGTGTCGACCGTGAGCTCCGAGACGACGCTCGCCGCGTCGGCCCGGCGCAGGTCGGCGCGCACGTCCTCGCGGAATCGCTGGAGCAGCGCCTCGGCCTCCATGCGCCACGCGTACGACTCGCGGCGCCGTGGGTCGGCCTCTCCGTCGCGCGGGCGGGCGCGCGCGGTCTGCGCTGCGGCCGCGAGCTCGGCCCGCAGGCCCTTCAGCGAGCCCTGCACGTCGGCGCGCAGCGCCTCGGCGCGCTGGCGCACCGTCTCGGCGATGCCGTGCTCCAGCGCCGCGACGTCCGCGCGACGCGCCTCGATCTCCGCGCGACCGGCGGGCGTCAGCTCGTACGTCGTCTTGCGACCGTCCGCGCTGCGGTGCACGAGGCCCTCGTCCTCGAGCCGCGCGAGGCGGGGATAGATGGTCCCGGCGCTCGGTCGGTAGGTGCCGCCGAAGCGCTCCGAGAGCTCGGTGATGAGCTCGTAGCCGTGCTTGGGCCCCGTGTCGAGGAGCGCCAGGAGGTAGAGCCGGAGCTCGCCGTGCGCGAAGACGGTGGCCATCAGCGGTCCACCGGCCCGCTCGACGGCGCGCCGCCGCGAGCCCCCGGGGCCCCCCACACGGGGGCGTCGGCGTCGGCCGGGGCGTCCTCGACCGGGTGCCCGGCCGCGTCCCACGACGTCTCCTCCGGCGCCCCGCGCAGGACGGTCACGTCGCCGGAGACGGCGGAGACCCGAACCGGCGACCCCTTCCCGGACCGCGCGGGCTGGTGGAACGAGCGTGCGGACCCGCGCTGCTCCGCGCCGTCCACGAGGAGGCGCCCGCTCACGCAGCGGATCGCGTAGTCCATCGCGTCGGGGTCGGGCAGGCGCACGAGCACGTCGGCGGAGACGGCGCTCACGGTGATCTCGGACGGGGTCGTCCGGGTGTCGACGGTGACGGACCCCGAGACGGAGTCGAGGCGCAGCGCACGGAGCGCACCGGTCGCGGTGAGGCCGCCGGACACGGAGTCCATGCGGACCGGGCCGTCGTGCTCGCTCGCCGAGACCTCGCCCGAGACCGTGTCGACGCGCAGCTCGCCGCGCGTGCGGCTCGTCATCACGGAGCCGGAGACGGTCGCCAGCCGGGCGCCGTCGCGCACGCCCGCGACGAGGGCCTCGCCCTGCACGGTCGCGACCTTGACCGTCGTCGTCGCCGGCACGGCGACGTGGACGTCGGCCGCGTCCTTGCCCGTGTAGGTGCGGAAGCGCTCGAGGAAGCCCTTCCAGCCCGCGACGAAGGGGCCGTAGCCGACCCGGAGCGTGGTCCCCTCGAGGCGCACCTCCAGGGGGCGGCCCACGACCGAGTGGACCTCGACGCGCGTGTCGGTGCGCGTCGGGTCGTCGTGCGCGACGACGTCGATGCGTCCGCCGATGACGGTCGCGTCGAGCGTCCGCACGCGCGCGAGGTCGATGGCCTGCGGACCGGTGACGGTCCAGCTCTCCTGCGTCATCCTGTGCTCCGTCCGTGGTCGCGCCCCTGCGCCATGGCAGCGGTCGCGTGGGACACTCGCGATATATCTCGTTTCGCAAGACACGATATATCGCGTGCTCGGCCGAGGCAAGGGGTCGCGTGTGGGACGATGGTGGGCGGACTTGACCCGCCGAGACCGGCGGGGCTCCCCCGATCGTCAGGAGAACACCATGAGCAAGCGCGGACGCAAGCGTCGCAGCCGCAAGGGCAACGCCGCGAACCACGGCAAGCGCCCCAACGCCTGAGACGGCGCACCCCTCCGGGGGACGGCGAGAGGGCCCGGACCGACGACGTCGGTCCGGGCCCTCTCGCTCTTCTCGGTCCCGCGGCGGCCGGCGGCCCCTCAGGCGGGTCTCAGCGGGTCTCGACGACGGTCGTCGTCGTGACCATGACCGTGAGCTGCGTGTGGATGCGCTCCCGCAGCCCCGCCGGCGCCTTCTCGTGGCACGAGCGGCGCACGAGCTGCTTGACGAGCTCCTCGACGCTCAGCTCGGCGAGGCACGGCGAGCAGTGCGCGACGTGCGCACGCATGCGCAGCTCGTCGTCCGGCGTCATCTCCGAGTCGAGGTACTCGTAGAGGTGCGTGAGCGCGTGCTCGCACTCCGACTCCCCCGCGGTCGAGTGCGGGATGGGCGTCACCGTCTCCTCGGCCGGGCCGCGCCCCGGGATCCGGCTCTCTGACGTGCTCACGACTCACCTCCGGGGGTCTTGGCCCCCACCAGTCCTCGCCTCACGGCGTAGTCGGCCAACAGCTCGCGCAGCTGGCGCCTGCCTCGGTGCAGGCGGGACATGACCGTGCCGATCGGTGTCCCCATGATCTCCGCGATCTCCTTGTAGGGGAAGCCCTCGACGTCCGCGTAGTACACGACCATGCGTCGGTCCTCGGGCAGCTCCTGCAGCGCGCGCTTCACGTCCGAGTCCGGCAGCCGGTCGAGCGCCTCCGCCTCGGCGGAGCGCAGCCCCTGCGACGTGTGCGACGCGGCGCGCGCGATCTGCCAGTCCTCGACGTCGTCCGTCTGCGCCTGCTGCGGCTCGCGCTGCTTCTTGCGGTACGTGTTGATGAACGTGTTCGTGAGGATGCGGTACAGCCACGCCTTGAGGTTCGTGCCCGGCCGGTACTGGTGGAACGCCGCGAACGCCTTCGCGAACGTCTCCTGCACCAGGTCCTCGGCGTCCGACGGGTTGCGCGTCATGCGCAGCGCCGCGGAGTACAGCTGGTCGAGGTACTGCAGCGCGTCCTGCTCGAACCGCGCGGCGCGCGCGGCGTCGCTCTCGGTCTGCGGCGCGCGGTTCGTGTCCTCGGCGTCCGTGTCCGTGGGCAGCGTCGTGCCCTCGACCGGCGTCGTTCCCGACGTCGTCGCGGGGCTGCCGGAGACGTCGCTGCCGGAGATTCGCTCTGTCATCAACAACGAGCCTAGTCCCCTGTTCGTCTGGGTGTCCGGTGACGTGACCGGTGCCGACCACG
Organism: Cellulosimicrobium sp. NPDC030954; assembly: GCF_055571305.1. Classification (NCBI taxonomy): domain Bacteria; kingdom Bacillati; phylum Actinomycetota; class Actinomycetes; order Micrococcales; family Promicromonosporaceae; genus Cellulosimicrobium; species Cellulosimicrobium sp. NPDC030954. The sequence goes on along the minus strand of NZ_JBVIFN010000001.1, from coordinate 1,094,675 downwards.
CGGCGGCGAACGCCGCGTCCGCCGTCGGCGCCCCGGGGGTCGACGACGCGGCCCGGGCGGCGGGTGCGGGAGTCTCGAGCAGGACGGTCACGAGTGGTGCAACCCCCGCGTGCCCGCGCGCATTCCCGCCCCCGCCGAGGCTCTGACGCTCCGACGTGAGGCGTGCCTCACGGTCCGCGGGTGGCGCCGTCCCGGCGGTCGCGGCAGGCTGGGACCGACCGGTGGACGCCTGCGGCGGACCCCGGCGAGTCACCGGCGATGAGGAGAGAACCGATGCTGCTGCGTCACCTCGCGAGGCCCATGCTGGCCTCGTGGTTCGTCTACGACGGGCTCCAGGCCGCGCTCAAGCCCGCCGAGCACGTGCGAGCCGCGCGCTCGGGCGTCGAGCTCGTCGAGAAGAGCGCCGGCATCGAGGCTCCGCTCAGCGAGAAGCAGGTCGCGGTGCTCGTGCGCGCCCACGGGGCCGCGACGGCCGTCGCCGGGCTGTTCCTCGCCGTCGGCAAGGCGCCCCGCACGGCGGCCCTGACCCTCGCCGCGCTCACGGTGCCGCTCGCGGTCGTCAACCAGCCCTTCACCTCGGGCGGGGCGACGCGCGCCGAGCGCACGCGCAAGTTCGTGGCGAACGTCGGCGCGATCGGCGCGGCGCTCATCGCGGGCGCGGACTACGAGGGCCGCCCGGGCGTGCAGTGGCGCCTCGAGAAGGCCCGGCACGACCTCGCGCTCGCCAAGCAGGCGAAGCAGGAGGCCGTGGTCGCGAGCGCGAAGGGGGCCGTGAAGGACGTCTCGGCCTCGGCCCGGGGAGCGGCGAAGGAGGCGAGCCGCTCCACGAAGAGCGCGGCGAAGCGCGCGGCCAAGGAGGCCGGGCGCTCGGCGCGGCGCGCCACGAAGGCCGCCCAGGAGGCGGCCCAGCACGCCGCCGGCCTCGCCGCGGACGCCGTGCACGACGCCGAGGCCGCCGTCCGCGCGAAGGTCGCCTGACGCGGTCGGGACGCGTCCGCCCGGCGGTACCGTCCGCCGTCGGGCACGGTGCCTCCACTAGCCTGGAGGCCATGACGACCACGCCCTCCGCCGCGCCCGTGCCCCCCGCCGTCGACGAGGGCTGGGCCGCGCCCACGGCGGGCGGGCCGCTCGACGCGACGGTCGAGGTCCCGGGGTCCAAGTCGCTCACGAACCGGCTGCTCGTGCTGGCCGCGCTCGCCGACGGCCCCGGGACGCTGCGCGGTGCGCTGCGCAGCCGCGACGCGGACCTCATGATCGCCGCCCTGCGCACGCTCGGCGTCGGCGTCGAGGAGGGCGCGTCGCCGAGCGAGCTGCACGTGACCCCCGGACCGCTGCGCGGGCCCGTCGAGGTCGACTGCGGCCTGGCCGGCACCGTCATGCGCTTCCTGCCGCCGCTCGCGGCGCTCGCCGACGGCACGGTCCGGTTCGACGGCGACGAGGGCGCGCGCGTGCGCCCCATGGGCCCGGTGCTCGCGGCGCTCAGCGCGCTCGACGTGCCGGTCGACGGCGACGGCGACGGGCTCCCGACGACGCTCCCGTTCACGATCCGCGGCCGCGGCCGGGTGCGCGGCGGGTCGGTCGACGTCGACGCGTCGGCGTCGAGCCAGTTCGTCTCCGGGCTCCTCCTCGCGGCCGCGCGCTACGACCAGGGCCTCACCGTCCGGCAAATCGGCCACACGCTGCCGAGCATGCCGCACATCGAGATGACGGTGGAGGTCCTGCGCGAGGTCGGGGTCGTCGTCGACGACTCGCGGCCCGCGATCTGGCGGGTCGAGCCCGGTCCGATCGCGGCGCGCGACGTGCAGGTCGAGCCGGACCTGTCGAACGCCGCGCCCTTCCTCGCGGCCGCGCTCGTGGCGGGCGGCACCGTCCGCGTCACGGGCTGGCCGACGGCGACGACCCAGCCCGGCGCGATGGTCCCGGAGCTGCTCGAGTCGATGGGCGCGACCGCGTCGCTGGACGGCGACGTGCTGTCCGTGACGGGCACCGGCGAGGTGCGCGGCGTCGACGTCGACCTGCACGCCGCCGGCGAGCTCGCGCCGACGATCGCCGCGCTGGCTGCCCTCGCGGACTCCCCCAGCCGCCTGCGCGGCATCGCCCACCTGCGCGGGCACGAGACCGACCGGCTGGCCGCGCTCGCGACGGAGATCACGCGCCTCGGCGGGCAGGCGGAGGAGACGCGCGACGGCCTCGTCATCACGCCGCGCCCCCTGCACGGCGCGCTGTTCCGCACCTACCACGACCACCGCATGGCGACCTCCGCGGCCGTGATCGGCCTGCGCGTCCCGGGGGTCGGCGTCGAGAACGTCGAGACGACGGCCAAGACGCTGCCCGGGTTCGCGGACATGTGGCAGCGCATGCTCGGCGGCGGGACGGGACCCGGCGAGGGAGCGGCGGCCCGCTGATGGCCCGCCGCGTCCCGGACGAGTCCGACTTCCGCTCGCGCCCCGGCAAGCGCGGCAGCCGTCCCCGCACCAAGCAGCGGCCCGAGCACGCGGACGCGGTGACGGGGTTCGTCACGGGCGTGGACCGCGGCCGGTACACGCTGCTCGTCGGGCACGACGGCCCGGACGGCGGCGACGCGACCGGCGAGGACGAGCGCACGGTCCTCGCGATGAAGGCGCGCGAGCTCGGCCGCACCCGCATCGTGTGCGGGGACCGGGTGGACCTCGTCGGGGACGTGACCGGCGACGACGGGTCGCTCGCGCGGATCGTGCGCATCCAGGACCGGTCGTCGGTGCTGCGCCGCACGGCCGACGACACCGACCCCTACGAGCGCGTGATCGTGGCCAACGCCGACCAGCTCGTCGTCGTCACCGCGCTCGCCGAGCCCGAGCCGCGCACACGCATGATCGACCGGTGCGTGGTCGCTGCGTACGACGCCGGCATGGACGTCCTGCTGTGCCTCACCAAGGCGGACCTCGCCGACCCGGAGCCGCTGCGCGCGCTGTACGAGCCGCTCGGGGTGTCCGTCGTCGTGACGCGCCGCGCGCCCGACGGCCTCGCGCCGGACGGCTGGGCGATCGAGCCGCTCGGCGCGGTGCGCGCTGCGCTGGCCGGACGCACGTCCGTGTTCGTCGGGCACTCGGGCGTCGGCAAGTCGACGCTCGTCAACGCGCTCGTCCCGGACGCGCAGCGTGCGACGGGCCACGTCAACGACGTCACGGGTCGCGGCCGGCACACGTCGACGTCGGCCGTCGCGCTGCGCCTGCCGGGCGGCGGGTGGGTCATCGACACCCCCGGCGTGCGGTCGTTCGGCCTCGCGCACGTGCAGGTCGACCACCTGCTGCACGCGTTCGAGGACCTCGACGCGGTCGCCGCGGACTGCCCGCGCGGGTGCACCCACCTCGACGACGCCCCGGACTGCGCGCTCGACGAGTGGGTCGAGGCGTCGCCCGACGACGAGACCCGCGCGGCCCGCGCCGCGCGGCTCGAGTCGTTCCGCCGCGTGCTCGCCTCGCGCACCGGCGCGGCCTGAGCCCGTCCCGCGGCCGCCGCCCTCCCCGGGCCGCGCTCACGGCGCCGGGGCCGCGGCCACAACGGTGGCGAGCCGCTCGGCCAGCGCGGTCACCCGCGCCGCCGGGACGTCGACCGGGAGCGTCGCGTAGGAGAAGCCCTGCCGGGCGAGGTCGGCCTCGATGGCGGCCGCCGGCACGTCCGACGGCAGCGCGCCGACGAAGCGCGTCCGCGTCGGGCTGAGCCGGACCGGGGTGGGTGCGCCGTCGACCAGGATCGTGACGACGTCGCCGGCGTCGTCCGCCCCCGGCGCGAGGCGTTCGACGTCCCGGCGGACCTGGCCGCCGAGCTCGGCCTGGGTCACGACGCGCCGCAGGCTCTGCTCGCGCGCGATCGCGTCGACCGCGGCGTCGGAGACGCCGACGGCCCCGCGCGCGACGGCGTCGGCGTCGGCCCCGAGACCTGCGGTGCGCAGCACCGTCACCACGCGGCTCCGCTCCTGCTCGATGACGAAGCGCGCGAACTCCTCGGGGTCTCCCAGCTCGGAGGCGGTGCGGCGGAGCCCCTGGGCGGCGCTGGGACCGGCCTTGGCCTCGACGACGGTGACGACGTCGAGCACGCCGTCGCGTCCGCGACGCACGATCATGCCGTCGGTGAGCTCCCGACCGCTCAGGTCGCTGAGCCGGTGCCCCTCGAGGACCTCGAGGCCCGTCCGGTCCGCGACCCCCAGCGTGCGGTCGGCACCCTGCGCGAGGCGCCGGGCGATGTCGCGGTGCGCGAGCTCCTCCACGAGCTGGCCCTTGAGGTGCTCGACGTGGGTGCCCTTCGCGAGCACGCGCGCGACCGCCTCGTCGGACAGGTCGAGCCCGGCGAGGACCTGGCGCGCCGCCCGCAGCTGCTGCTCGGCGAGCTCCCGGCCCGCCGCGGTGATGCCGAACCGGCTCGCGGCGCGCGACGCGAGCCGTTCGGCGACGTCCTCGCCGAACAAGACCGCGGCCCTGCCCCGGAACGCGCGGAGACGGAGCGCGGACGGCGCCGCGGTGAGCGCCCGGCCGACCGGACGCAGCCCGCGCGCCACCGCCCCGACGTCGAGCGCCAGGAAGATCGCGTCGAGGACGATCCACGTGAGGGTCGGCTCGTCGAGCGACAGGTCGGCGACGGCCGCGTCGAGGGCGACGCCCTCGGCCGCCGACTCGTCCCGGTAGGCCGTGACGTCGCCCGTGAGCGTCTCGACGCCCCAGGCGGCCGCGACGGCCGCTCCCGCCAGCGGGGTGAGGAGAGCGCCGGCGAGCAACGACGTCGTGATCGCGAGCGCCACCTTGGCGGCCGCGAGGAACGACTCGTCGGCCTCCGCGAGCTCGATCCGCCGGTGCACCGCCGCGAGCAGCACCGGATCGTCCACGCCCAGCCGCTCCTGCGTGAGGCGGACCACGAAGCGCAGGTTCCAGACCTTGAGCCGGTCCCGGTCGATCGCCTCCCGCACGCGCGCGATGTTCTCGACGACGACCGCGATCGGCTCGCCCGTGAGACGCCCGAGCTCCTCGGGCGGCGCGCCGGCGAAGGAACCTGGCCGGTAGCCGTCGCTGAGCAGGAGGGGGAAGCGCCGACCGAGCCCGAGGCGGGCACGGTCGTAGACGGCGCGCCTGCTCGGGAGCTGCTGCCGGTTCCGGTCGAGGTTCGCGATGTCCACCCCCACCGACCGCTCGCTCTCGGGGAGGCTCTGCACCAGCTCGGCCGGCGTGAGGACGCCGGCCGACGGCGCGTACCTGCTGAGCACCCGCTCGGCCGCGGCCACGGAGATCTCGAGCGACCGGTAGTCGAGGCTCGCGAGCGTCCGGTCCGCCTCGAGCAGCCCCTCGAGGTCGGGCGAGCACACCTGCAGCGCGTAGCGGTCCCGCTCCGCGAGGGCCTCCCGCTCGTTGTCGGCGAGCAGCTCCTGCGCGACGGTCTTCGCGTGCTCCAGGAACTGCTCGGGGAAGTCCCGCTCCACGAGGGCCACGAGCGCGCGCTCGTCGGGGACGCCGAGCGCCGCGAGCTCCCGCTCGATCCTCGCGGTGAGCTCCCGCTCCTGCGCCCGCGCGTCCTCCCGCGCGGCGACGACCTCCGCGGGCTCCACCCCCGCCGAGGGCCGGTCGCGGTCGAGCTGCTCCAGCCGCAGCCGCAGCGCGTCGCGCCGCCGCACGGCCTCGACGAGCGGGGCGCCGCCGACGGCACGTCCGAGCGCCTGGGTCTGCGCCTCGGTGAGGCTCGGTCGCAGCAGCCGGGCGTACCTCGCCGGCACGTCGGCCGGTGCGTCGTCCGCCGGCCGCGGCCCGGTGTCGGGGTCTCTCGACACGACGACCGTCGGCACGACGGGCGGCACCGACACCACGTTCGTCACCGCACCGTTGCCCGCCGCCGACTGGAGCTGCTGCAGGAGCCCCCCGGCGAGCGCGAGCCCCGACACGCTCGCGACCGGACCCGCGGCGAGCGCCGGCCCGGCGCGTCCGCGCTGCGCGGCCGGCGCCGCGACGGACGCCCTCGGCGCCGCCGCCCTGCCACGCGGAGCGCCCGGCTCGACCCCGTGCACAGCGCCGCGGCTCCTGCCCATGAGCCCCTCCCGCTGCCAGGATGCGACGACCGCGCCCCGCCCTCCAGCACGATCGCGCGCCCGGGCGCGCACCGTCCCTGCCCGATGGGGCACCGGCCCGCCCGCGAGGCGCGCCGTCGCCGCGTTCCGCCTCCCACGCGTGGCGCTCTCACGTCACGACCGGCTCGCCGCTACGGTGTGAGCCATGACGCCCCCCTCGACGCGCGGCTACGACGACGACCTGCGCCTCGCCCACGTGATCGCCGACCAGGTCGACGCGCACACGATGTCGCGCTTCAAGGCGCTCGACCTGCACGTCGAGTCGAAGCCGGACTCGACGCCCGTGAGCGACGCCGACCGCACGGCCGAGGAGATCATCCGCGGCCAGCTCGGCCGCGCACGCGGCCGCGACGCGATCGTCGGCGAGGAGTACGGCGAGACCGGTCACGGCGCCCGGCGCTGGATCGTCGACCCGATCGACGGGACCAAGAACTTCGTGCGCGGGGTGCCCGTCTGGGCGACGCTCATCGCGCTCGCCGACGGGGACGAGGTCGTCGTCGGGCTCGTCTCGGCGCCCGCGCTCGGCCGGCGCTGGTGGGCAGCGAAGGGCACCGGCGCGTGGACGGGCAAGTCGCTCGCGGCCGCGTCGCGGCTGCGGGTGTCGGGCGTCTCGTCCTGGTCCGACGCGTCGCTCGCCTACGCGTCGCTCGACGGCTGGGAGGAGCGCGGCAAGCTCGACCCGTTCCTCGACCTCATGCGCGGCGCGTGGCGCACGCGCGGCTACGGCGACTTCTGGTCGTACATGCTCGTCGCCGAGGGCGCGGTCGACGCCGCGGCCGAGCCCGAGCTGGAGCTCTACGACATGGCCGCGCTCGTCCCCATCGTCACCGAGGCCGGCGGCCGGTTCACGTCGCTCGACGGCGCTGACGGCCCGTGGGGCGGCAACGCCGTCGCGACGAACGGGCTGCTGCACGACGAGGTGCTCGGCCGCCTCGGCTGAGGCGGACCGCCGTCGGGCACCGCCCGACGGCGGCGGGCCGGCCGCACCGCGCGGACGTCAGCCGCGCGGCACGTCCTTGAGCTCCGACCAGTCGTACCAGAGCAGGTCGCGCTCGCCCACGCGGTCGATCGCGGCGTCGAGCGCCTCGTCGGCGCCGGGGCCGTCGTCGTCGGCCGCGGCGAGGACCGCCTCCACGTCCTCGACCGCCTCCGGCTCGTCGACGTGCACGCACACGATCGCGACGTCGGGCACGGTCCGCAGGACCTCGACGGCGCTGGGCGCGGGCGCGTCCTCGTCGTCGGAGTCGTCCCCGCCCACGACCTGCACCGCGCCGTCGGGCACCTCGAGCGTCACGACGAGCCGCTGGCGCGGCGCGTCCGGTCGCGCGGCGACGAGCGCCAGCGAGTCGTCCGCCGCCTCGAGCGCGGCCGCGTACTCCAGCCCCTCCTCGTCCTCGTCGGGCAGCGCGCGCGTCAGCGCGGCGGTCACGGCGTGGGCGCCGCGCGGGGCGACGGTCCAGCGGGCGGCGTCGGCGGTCACGGTGACGGCGTCGAGCTCGTCGAGCGTCGCGGGGAGGTAGATGCGCATGGGTTCAGTGTGCCGCCTCCAGCACGGGTCCGTGCGCCGCACCACGCCCGGGCGGTGCTGCCTCCCGCACGTGCGCGGCGAGCTGCGCGAGGGCGCGGCGGGCGGGGCTCGCGGGCGCCGACTCGGCGAGCGTGCGGCCCTCCCGGAGCCCGAGGTCGAGCGCGGCGTCCTCGGGGACGACGTGCAGGTCGTCGACGCTCGCGTAGCGGGACATCGCGTCGCGCACCGCTCGCTCCGGCCGGGGGCCGACGACGCTCGCGCGCACACGGTTCACCACGACGGCGCGCGCCGCGCCGACGCACGCGCCCGTCTCGGCGAGCTCGTCGAGCGCGCGGACCAGGCGCTGGAGCCCGACGGGGTCGCCCGCGCCGACGACGACCACGACGTCCGCCGCCGCGAGCGCGCTCCAGGTCGCGTCGTTGCGCTGCGGGGCGCGGGTGTCGTATGTCAGGAGCTCGTCCCGCTCGATCCCGAAGCCGCAGTCGACGACCGTCCAGTCGGCGACCGACCGCGCGACCTCCCACACGGCGTCGAGCGACGCCCCGGGCAGCTCCGGCCAGCGGGCCGCCCGGGTCAGGCCCGTGAGCACCCGGACCCGCGGCAGGACCGTCGGAGCGAGCGCGACCAGGCCTGCGGCGTCGAGCACGCCCTGACGCGCGCTGCGGGCGGCCGCCGCCAGCCCCGGCGACTCGTCGAGCAGGCCGAGGCGCTGGGCGACGCTCCCGCCGTACGTGTCCGCGTCGACGAGCAGGACCTCCGCGTCGGGCGACGGCGGGACCGCGGCCGGGACGTCCACGTCCGGGGGGCGCCGCTCCCGGCGCGGCGGACGAGCGCGCCGCGCGGGCGGCGGTCCCGCGAGCTCGGCGGCGAGGTTCGTCGCCACCGTCGTGCGACCGGGAGCCCCCGTCGGTCCCCACACAGCGACGGTCCGTCCGAGGCGGGGCGCCGGCCCCGGGTCCGCCGTGGCGCCGCCTGCGACGGGCCGGACCGCGCCGGGCGCGCCCGGCTCCGCCTCGCGCAGCGGCAGGACCGCGCGGACGACGTCGCGCAGCGCGTCCGGGGCGGAGTCCAGGTCCACGACCGCGTCGACCCCGTAGGCGCGCAGCCGCCCCTCCTCCCACGTCCCGCCCGGGGCGAGCGCGACGACCCGGACGCCGTGGGCGTGCAGGTCGACGATCGCCTGCCGGTCCAACGCGGGCAGGTCGCACGACACCACGGCGACCCGGCCCGCACCGGCCGCGGCCGCGGCGAGCAGCTCGACGACGTCGGCGCACCGCCGCGTGACCTGGAGCCCCGGAGCGGCGAGCGTCGTGACCACCTCGGCCTCGCGCGCGCCGCGGACCGCGCACAGGACGGTCGCGACCGTGGTCGCGCCGCTCATCCCGCACCTCCGACCGGGACGAGCGCGATCGTCCCGTCCCCGGCCACCGCCGCCAGCACGGCCGGGAGGTCGTCGACGCCGACGAGGAGGTGGACCGTCGTCGGCCCACCCACGACGAGCGTCCCCTCGCCCTCGTCGACCTGCGCGACGGTGACACCGCCGACGAGCAGCTCGGGCTGCGGCGCCTCGTCGTCCGCGGCGGCACCCGGCTCGGCACCGGCCGTCGGCGCGGGTACCTCGGGGACGTACCAGACGTCGACCGCGGCCCCGGCGACGATCCGCTCCGAGAGGCCCGTCGTCACGGGGACCGCGACCGCGCGCACCGCGAGGTCGGACGCCGCACCGAGCGACGACGCGGGGACCAGCTCGCCCTCGGCGACGGTCCGCAGGACCACGGCCTCGCCCGGGAGCCCGTCCGCCACGAGCAGGTAGCGGTCCGTCTGCGCGCCGAGCCGCACCTCGACCGTCCGCAGGTCCGCGGCGGTCACGGCCGTCCCGGGCGTCAGCGCCGCCCCGGCCGCGTACACGGTGACGGTCCGGCTCGCGGTGCTCACGGCCCACGAACCCAGGGCCACCGACAGCGCGACCACGACGATCCCCACGAGGAGCCGCGGGTCCTTCCAGCCGGGTCGCCGCAGGCGCGCGGCAGGCCGTGGTGCGGGCTCGGCCCGCACGGGTCGTTCCGTGGTCGTCGTCATCTTTTCTCCCCCTCGGTGGTCCGGCACGTCAGCCGTGCCGCGGCTTCATGATCCCCGGTCCGCGCCTCGCGCGGCAGACCCTGTGGACGAGCGCCGGGCGGCGGCGCGCGCGTGCCAGACTGACGCCATGGCCCAGCGGTTCCTCACCCTCGCCGACGTCACGGACGAGCTCAACATCTCCGCGGCGCAGGCGTACGCGCTCGTCCGCTCCGGGGAGCTCCCCGCGATCCAGGTGGGCGGCCGGGGCCAGTGGCGCGTCGAGGTCAGCGAGCTCGAGGCGTACATCCAGCGGATGTACGCCCAGACGCGCCAGCGCATCGAGGCCGGCGACTTCGACGGCTGACCGACCCTCGCCCCCTCGCCCCCCGTGCCGTGCGGACGCCGGCGTCCGCGTCGCGCGCTCCCCTGCAGGCTGCTCACCGCGGGACGAACCCCGCCTCCGACTCGCTGACGCACAGGAGCGCGGACCAGGGCAGGACCCGCGACCCGTGCCCGCTGCCCGGGGCGACCTCCAGGTCGACGTGGTCCTTGCCGACGCGCGCGACCCAGCCGGGGTACGTCCCGGCCGCGGTGCGCACCTGGACGGGTCGTCGGTCGCGCATCAGCGCGCGCAGGGCGTGGCCGAGGCCGAGCCGTGCCGACCGGGTCGAGGGTGCCGGCTGCGCGTGGCGGCCGAGGCCCTGGACGGCGGCGATCGCCACGGTCGGGACGAGGTGCTGGCGCCGGGCCTCGCCCACGAGCACCCACTCCTCCGCCGCCTCGCGCAGCTCCCCGGTGACGGCGGACCCGTCGCGCAGCTCGAGCGTGACGGTGCCGGGCGTGCCACGCAGCCGCTCGACGAGCGTGATCGTCGCGTGCTCCGCGCGGGTGAGGTCGGCGACGGCCGTGGCCCGGTCCTGGGTCTCCGCGGCGACGAGCTGTGCCGCGAGGTCGTCGAAGAGGGCGTCCCATCGCACCGGGACACCGTAGCGGTCCACCGCACCGACGACCCGCGCCGTGTCCACATCACGAGAAGTCCTCTGGACAGGCGGGCCGGGTCGCGCTTAGATCGACTCGTCGCGATCAAACGACATCAAACGACGTCAAGAGCCGTCCTCGACGGACGGCCACGCAGGGGGCACACCGATGGACCGTCGCACCGCCGTACCCGCGCGAGCCGGAGGAGTCACCGTCCTCCTCGCGCTCCTCCTCGTCATGAGCGGTGCCGTCTCGGCGCTCGCGCTGCGCGCCACGCACCTCGTGGGCACCCTCCCCGGCACCCGCCCCGAGCCCTACGTGGAGCTTCTCGCCGTGGCGCTCGGGGCCGCGGCGGCCACCTGGGTGGGGGTCAGCACGCTGCTCGGCCTGGGCTGCGTGGTCGTGCGCGCGCTGGGCCGCTCGTGGGGAGCGGGCGAGCGGCTCGTGCTCCGCGTGGCACCGGCCGTCGTCCGCCAGGCCGTGCGGGCGGGCGTGGGGCTGACCGTCGGCGCGGGCCTCGTCCTCGCCGGAGGGACGGCGCAGGCCGCCACCACCCCCGACGCCGACCCCGGCGTCGTGGCGGTCGACCTGGGCTGGCAGACCTCGGCGCCGGCGACCGAACCTGTCGGGCCCGCGCAGCCTGCTCCCCTCCCGACGGACGAGTCGGCCCCCGCGGCGCCGCACACCCGCTCCGCGCCGCCGACGACCGCAGAACGGCCCGGGCCGGCGGTCTCCGCCCCGGCCGCGCAGCCCTCCCGCCCCGACGCGGTCGTGCCGGACGCGCCGACGACCTCGTCGGCTACCCCAGACGTGCTGGACCTGCCGGACTCACCGAGCGCGCCGAGCGCCGTGCCGAGCATGCCTTCTACCGGGGAACCGGCGGGCGCGACCGCCCCCGGCACCGCGACGACCGAGACCTCGGCACCCGCAGCACCCGCACGCGCGCCCGAGGGCCGGAGCGCCACGACCGAGCAGCGCGACGCCGCGCTCACGGTCGTGCGGGACGTCGCCCCGGACGGGCCGCCCGAGGTCGTCGTCGTGCGCGGCGACTCGCTCTGGTCGATCGCCGCACGCCACCTGCCGGACGGCGCGTCCGACACACAGGTCGCCGACGCGGTGCAGCGCTGGTACGCCGCGAACGTCGAGGTCGTCGGGGACGACCCCGACCTCGTCCGCCCCGGCCAGGTGCTCGTCGCACCGAGCGCCTGACGACCGCCTGCCACGAAGGAGCCCGACCGTGACCGCTCCCCTGCTGACCACCGCGGACGTCCAGCTCGCGACCAACGTCGCCGCCCCGTCGCACCGCCGGGCCGCCCCCGCCTCGCCCGAAGGGCCCGCGCGACCCGCCCGCTCCACGAGCGTGCCCGCCGACCCGCCCGCTCGCCTGCTGCGGTGCGTCGGCGAGCGCCCCGTCCCGACCGTGGACCTGCGCGACATCGCGACCGCGCGGGCACCGCAGCACGTCGTGCGGGGACGTCCTCTCGCGCCGCCGACGGCGCCGCTCCCGCTCCCCGACCCGACGGCCCTGTGCTGCGCGGTCGTGCGCGCCGCCGTCGAGGTCGTTCGCGGCGAGCGCACCGTGGGGCAGCTCGCCCGGTGGGTGTCTCCCGAGATCTACGAGACGCTCGCCCGACGGTCGCGCCTGGTCGCCGACGGTCCACGCCCCACGACGACCCGGCCCGTCACCGTGCGCCGCGCCCGCGTCCTGCGGATCGGCGACGGCGTCGCGGAGGGCACCGTCGTGGTCGAGGACGGTGACCGCGTGCGGGCCGCCGCGGCGCGGCTCGAGGCGCGCCGGGGCACGTGGCGCGTCGTCGCCCTCGAGATCGGGTGACCGACCGCCCTCGGGGCCGACGACGGCGGGGCGCGCCACCCCTGGTGGCACGCCCCGCCGTCGTCGGTCCCGTCACGGCGCAGGCCGGACGGGGCGAGGATCACTCCTCGTTCTGACCGTGGCAGACCTTGTACTTCTTGCCCGAGCCGCACGGGCACTGCGCGTTGCGCGGCGTCCCGGGGAACGTGCGACCGTCGCTCTCGACCGCGCTCGCCTCGCCGTGCAGCGCCCGGCGCGAGCGCCGGCTCGCGTCGCCCGAGACGACGGCCTGGCCGGTGCCGTCCTCGCTCGGCGCGCTGTACGACAGCGGCACCTGACGGTCGGGGCCGTCGAGGCCCTTCGCGATGAGCGTCCCCGGGCGGTCGCCGCGCGGACCGCCGAACGCCGCCGGGGTCGTCACCGGGACGGGCTCGGCCTCGACCGGGGCGTCCTGGGTCGGGGCGTCGGCCGCCGCAGGTGCGTCCGCGACGGGAGCGTCCGCCACGGGGGCGTCCTGCGTCGGAGCAGCGGCCTGCTGGGCCGCCGCCGCGAGTCCTGCCGCAGCACCGGCCGAGGCCGCACCGGCCGCCCCGCCGAGCGCCTGGCCGGCCGCCGACTGAGCCGCCTGCGCCGCGTCCGCGACCGAGATCGCCGCGGCCTGGCCCGGTGCCGCGCCCGGCTCGGCGACCTTGACCTCGAGGTTGAAGAGGTACCCGACCGTCTCCTCCTTGATGGCCTCGGTCATCGCCTGGAAGAGCTGGAAGCCCTCGCGCTGGTACTCGACCAGCGGGTCGCGCTGCGCCATCGCGCGCAGCCCGATGCCCTCCTTGAGGTAGTCCATCTCGTAGAGGTGCTCGCGCCACTTGCGGTCGAGGACCGAGAGCGTCACGCGGCGCTCGAGCTGGCGCATGTTCGCCGCACCGAGCTGCTCCTCGCGGTTCTGGTAGGCGATGCGGGCGTCGGAGAGGATCTCCTCGAGCAGCAGGTCCTGCGACAGCCGGGTCTCTCCGCCCGCCTGCTCGACGACCTCGTCCGGCTCGATCGAGATCGGGAAGACGGCCTTGATCGCGGTCCACAGACCGTCCAGGTCCCACTGCTCCGGGTTGCCCTCGGCCGTCGCGCCCTCGACGTACGCGGTGACGACGTCGGTGAGGAAGTGCTGCACCTGCTCCTGCAGGTCCTCGCCCTCGAGCACGCGACGACGCTCGTCGTAGATGACCGTACGCTGGCGCGACAGGACGTCGTCGTACTTGAGGACGTTCTTGCGGATCTCGAAGTTGCGGGACTCGACCTGGCCCTGCGCGCTCGCGATGCCGCGTGTGACCATCTTCGACTCGAGCGGCACGTCGTCGGGGAACCCGGCGCGGTTCATCATCGACTCGGCGAGGGTCGAGTTGAACAGGCGCATGAGGTCGTCCTGCATCGACAGGTAGAACCGCGACTCGCCCGGGTCGCCCTGACGGCCGGAACGACCGCGGAGCTGGTTGTCGATGCGGCGCGACTCGTGGCGCTCGGTGCCGAGCACGTAGAGACCGCCGAGCTCCCGGACCTCGTCGTGCTCCGCCGCGACCGCGGCCTTCGCCTTCTCGAGCGCGTCGGGCCAGGCGGCCTCGTACTCCTCCGGGTTCTCCGCGGCGTCGAGGCCGCGCGCCGCGAGGTCCGCGACCGCCATGAACTCGGCGTTGCCGCCGAGCATGATGTCGGTACCACGGCCGGCCATGTTCGTCGCGACCGTCACGGCGCCCTTGCGGCCCGCGAGCGCGACGATCGAGGCCTCGCGCTCGTGCTGCTTCGCGTTGAGGACCTCGTGCGGCACGCCCTGCTTCTTGAGCTTGGACGACAGCAGCTCGGACTTCTCGACGCTCGTCGTGCCGACGAGCACCGGCTGGCCCTGCGCGTGGCGCTCGACGATGTCCGCGACGACCGCGTCGAACTTGCCCTCCTCGTTCTTGTACACGAGGTCGGGCTGGTCGACGCGCTGCATCGGCCGGTTCGTCGGGATCGGCACGACGCCGAGCTTGTACGTGCCCTGGAACTCGGCCGCCTCCGTGTCCGCGGTACCGGTCATGCCCGAGAGCTTGGAGTACAGGCGGAAGTAGTTCTGCAGCGTGATCGTGGCGAGCGTCTGGTTCTCCGCCTTGATCTGCACGCCCTCCTTGGCCTCGATGGCCTGGTGCATGCCCTCGTTGTACCGGCGGCCGGGCAGGATGCGCCCGGTGTGCTCGTCGACGATCATGACCTCGCCGTTCAGCACGACGTAGTCCTTGTCCCGCTTGAAGAGCTCCTTCGCCTTGATGGCGTTGTTGAGGAAGCCGATGAGCGGCGTGTTCAGCGACTCGTAGAGGTTGTCGATACCGAGGTAGTCCTCGACCTTCTCGATGCCCGGCTCGAGCACGCCGACGGTGCGCTTCTTCTCGTCGACCTCGTAGTCGGGCCCCGGGTTCAGGCGTCGCACGACCTTCGCGAACTCGCCGAACCAGCGGTTCGTGTCGCCCGACGCGGGACCCGAGATGATGAGCGGCGTGCGCGCCTCGTCGATGAGGATCGAGTCGACCTCGTCGACGATCGCGAAGTGGTGGCCGCGCTGCACGAGGTCGTCGGTGGACCACGCCATGTTGTCGCGCAGGTAGTCGAAGCCGAACTCGTTGTTCGTGCCGTACGTGATGTCCGCGGCGTACTCCTGGCGACGCTGCGCGGGCGTCTGCCCGGACAGGATGACGCCGGTCGTCAGGCCGAGGAAGCGGTAGACGCGGCCCATGAGCTCGCTCTGGTACTTCGCGAGGTAGTCGTTGACCGTGACGACGTGCACGCCCTTGCCCTCGAGCGCGTTGAGGTACGCGGCCGTCGTCGCGACGAGCGTCTTGCCCTCACCGGTCTTCATCTCGGCGATGTTGCCGAGGTGCAGCGCCGCGCCGCCCATGAGCTGGACGTCGAAGTGCCGCTGACCGAGCGTGCGGCGCGACGCCTCGCGCACCGCGGCGAACGCCTCGGGGAGCAGGTCGTCGAGGGACTCGCCGGCCTCGAGGCGCGCCTTGAAGCGGTCGGTCTCCTCCCGCAGCTCCTCGTCGGTGAGATCCTCGAAGCCCGGCTCGAGCTTGTTGACCTGGTCGGCGAGGCCGGACAGCTTCTTGAGGATCCGGCCCTCGCCGATGCGAAGGACCTTGTCGAGGATCGAAGGCACGCAGGACTCCCGTATCGATCGGTGCCCGGGCCGGGTGGTCCGGGAGCAGCGCCGACGCTCTGCCGCGCGGGCGCGCACGGCAGCGGACGTCGGCAACGTCACACAACATCGTAGGCGAGTCGGAGCGACGTCGGACCCGCCCGGGTTTCGCCGACGACGAACCTCGCCGGCGAGACCCGCGCCAGCCTACGACGACGGGGCCCGCTCCGGCGGACCGCCCACCGTCCGCGGCGGGCGTCACGGTCAGGCGGCCGCCACCTCGGCCGCGAGGGCCGGGGCCAGGTCGCCCGACGCGGCGACGTCGACCTCGGGCACGCCCAGCCACCCCCCGAGCACCCGCAGCTCGGCGGCCAGACGGGCCGCCGTCTGCTCCCCCGCCGCCCGCTCACGGTGCGCCGACAGGACCCGCAGCACACCCGCCCGCCGGTCGGCCTTGAGGTCGACCCGCGCCGTGAGGTCCTCGCCCTCGAGGAACGGCAGGACGTAGTAGCCGTGCACCCGCTTCGGAGCCGGCACGTAGATCTCGATCCGGTAGTGCACGTCGAACAGCCGCTCGAGCCGCGTGCGCTCGAACACGAGCGGGTCGAACGGGTTGAGCAGCGTCGTCGCCGTCGCCCGACGCGGGAGCGCGGCGTCGGCGTGCAGGTAGGTCGGCTCGTCCCAGCCGCGCACCGTCACGCGCCGCAGCGTCCCGGACTCGACGAGCTCGTCGAACGCCGTGCGGACCGCGGGCCCCCGGAGCCGGAAGTAGTCCTTGAAGCAGCGCAGCGTCCCCACCCCGTGCGCCCGGGCGCCGATCTCGAGCAGGGCGCGCACGGCGTCGGCGTCCCCGACGGGCGGCGCCGCGACGACCTCCGGCGGGAGCACGCGCTCCGTGAGGTCGTAGCAGCGCTCGAACGCACCGTTGCGACGCGCCGAGGTGATCTCGCCCGTGAAGAAGAGGAACTCGAGCGCGCGCTTGGCGACCGTCCAGTTCCAACCCCACTGCGACCGGTCCCGCGGGTGCGCGCGGCCCTCGGCCTCCAGGATCTCGTGCACCTCGCTCGCCGTGATCGGGCCGCGTTCCGTGACGAGGCGACGCACGTCCGCCACCGCCTCGGAGTGGCTCATCTCCACCGCGCTGATCGTCCCCCACGCCTCGGTCCGGTACCGACGGCGGCGCCACTCCAGCAGCGGCCACGTGCTCGGCGGGACGTACGACGCCACGTGCGCCCACGTCTCCACGAGCCGGCGCGGGGCACGACCTGCCGCGCGGTCCAGCAGCGCCGTGTCGTACGGGCCGAGGCGCGCGTACAGCGGCATGAGGTGCGCCCGCGCGAGCACGTTCACCGAGTCGATCTGCAGCAGCCCGAGGCGGTCGATCACGCCCTGGACCTGCCGCATCGTCGGCGCCCGCCCGTCGGTGCCGTCGTACGGACGCGCGCGGTGCAGCCCCTGCGCGGCGAGCGCGACACGGCGCGCCTGGGACAGGGACATCGACTCGGACCTCGACGGCGTGGCGACCACCCCCCGATCCTGCCCGACCCCACCCACACGCCGCCCCGCGGTCGGCCGGGTGCGGACAGCGCGACGCGCCCGGACCCTGAGGGGTCCGGGCGCGTCCGTGAGGGTCAGGCGGTCTTCTCGACCGCGGCGTCGGCGCAGTCGCAGGACGTGTCGAGCGCGACGACCCCGTAGGTCCAGCCCCGGCGCCGGTAGGCGACGGACGGACGGGAGGTCTCGACGTCGACGAAGAGGAAGAAGTCGTGGCCGACCATCTCCATCTCGTACAGCGCGTCGTCCACGGTCATGGGTTCCGCGGAGTGCAGCTTCTGCCGGATGACGACGGGCGAGTCGCCGAGGGTGGTCTCGACGGCCTCCCCGGGCTCGCTGGGCGCGGTCGGCGCCGGCGGCGGGGGTGCGGCGTGCGTGGCCGGGTCGTAGGGGCGCACGTCGACGGGCGGCACGACCGTGTGGTTGCGGTGGTCCTTGCGACGGTCGCGGGCACGGCGCAGGCGCTCGGCGAGCTTGTCCATCGCGAGGTCGAGGGCGCCGAACCGGTCGTCTGCCGCTGCCTCGGCGCGGACGACGGGTCCCTTGGCGCGGACGGTCAGCTCGACGCGTTCGCGAACCCCGGAGAGCCTCGGGTTGTTCTCGTGGGTGACCTCGACGTCCACGCGCTGCGCGGTGGGCGCGAGCTGCTGGACCTTGGCGAGCTTGTCCTCCACGTGCCGGCGGAAGCGGTCTGCCACTTCCGTGTGCCTGCCGACGACGACGATCTCCATGTGAGCCTCCGCGAGGATCTTGTGCGGCGCCCGGCCGGTGCGTCCGAGCGCCTCGTTCGGATTCGGTAGGAGCACCCGTTCCCAGGTGCGGTGGGCTACCACCTCCTTGCGGCGCGAGGCCGCGCGCTCGGTACGCTCGCGCGGCGTCGGACGTGCCCAGCACCTCCGTCGTCCGCGGCGACTGGCCCTCAGACTAACCCGCGTCCCGGGGTGTCGGCAGCACCAACGGGAGGTGAACCGGAGGACCTTCGGCCCCACCCTCCCGACGGCGTGCCACCCGTCTCCCCCGGCGCCTGCCGACGCGTCGACGGCGCGGGCGTCGCGGCCAGCACGACGGCTCCCAGCACGGGCATCCCGGCGCGGGCGAGGGCGGTCTCGCACGCGGCGAGGGTGGCCCCGGTGGTGAGGACGTCGTCGACGAGCAGGCACGGGAGCCCCTCCCGGACGGCCTCCCGCGCCCGCCGTCCGGTCACGGGTCCCGCCGCGAGGCGGACGGCCCCGAGGCGGGCGCCACGCGCCCGGGAACCGAGCCCGACCTGGTCGCGGACCGGTCCCCGCTGGACGAGCAGGGGCACCGTCCGCGTCGGCGTCCCCGAGGTGACGAGTCCCGCGGCGACGGCGCGCGCGAGCACGGTGACGGGGTCGCGCCCGCGCGTCCGACGCGCCGCGGCCGACGTCGGCGCGGGCACGACGAGGACCGGCCCCGCCAGGGCGCCGGGGCGGCCACCGAGGAGCCGGCCCAGCGCGACGCCCGCCCGTCGCGCGACGGTGCCCAGCGGGCGGTCGAGGTCGGCCCGGCCACGGTCCTTCCAGGCGACGACGACGCCGCGCACCGGCCCCGCGTAGTGCGCCGGGGCCCAGACGGGGAGGGGCGCGACGCCGTCGAGCCGGTCGAGGCGGGGTGCCGCCTGCTCACGCCGCCGCAGCGGGGCGTGCAGTGGCGCGAGGCAGTCGGGGCACCACCGGACGTCGGGACGGTCGCACCCGGGGCACGCGACCGGCAGCACGAGGCGCGCGGCGTCGTCGAGAGCACGGAGGAGCACCGGACCAGCATGCCCGCGGCGCCGCCTGCGCGCGGGCGCGGCGGCGGGCCTGTGGACGACGGCCGGCCTGTGGTCGGGCCCCGACGACGGCGAGACCGCGGCCCCGGTCAGCCGGGGTACGTGGGCAGGCGCACCTCGGTCGCGACCTTCGTCCAGAGCGTCGACGTGCCCGCGGCGTAGAGGCTGCTGTCGCTGGTCCCGACCAGCGTCGTGGCGATGCCCGTCGCCGAGGCGAGGGACACGGCGTCCTCGACCGGTGACGAGGCCATCGTCGGACCGCCGACGGGGACGCGCTGCACCACGGGGTCGGACGTCCCGACGGTGCGGCCGAGCACCCCGAGCAGGGCACGGTCCACCCACGTGACCTGGGTGGCGGCGAGCACGGGCTGCCCCACGCGGACCGGCTCCGAGAGCTGGGTCGGGCGGCCTGCCTCGTCGCGGACGATGCCGGCGACCTGGATCTGCGCCCCGCTCCCGGCGTCGCTCACGACGGCGACCCGTGCGCCGTCCGGCGCCACGCGCACCGACATGATCGTGCGGCCCTCGAGCCAGGGGGCCGCAACGGTGGAGACCGCCGCGTCGGACCCCGCCTCGCGGAGGTCGACGACCTGGAGCGTGCCCGCCTGGACCTGCGGCCCGCTCCACAGGTACTGGAAGCGGTCGATCGTCGGCGCGAGGAGGTTCGACCCGCTGAGCAGCGTCGTCGGCCCGGACTCCGCGGTGGGTGCCGTGACGATGCGTCCGCCCCCGTCGCGGACCACGTACGCCGCGTCGGAGGACCGTCCGCGGAACGCGAGGGCGGTGGGCTGGAGCCCGGTGAGCGGCGCGGCGGACGCGACGGCCTTGGTCGTGCGGCCCTCGAGGCTCATGATCTGGTCCCCGGACAGGACCACGGGGTCGTCGGGGGTGGTCGCGACGCCGATGGTCGGGACCTCGTCCGCGGAGAGGGTGGAGCCGCCCACCCCGGTCGTGATCTCGACCCGTCCGCCGAGGGACGCCTGGAGCTGGGCCAGCAGGAGGGCGCGGTCGGCGGGGGACGCCTCCGTCACGGGCTCGTTGAGCGGCACGATGACGGCGCCCTCCCCCGGCGGGACCGAGTCGATGCTCAGCGCGGTGCCCTCGGGGGCGACGGTCGCCACGGAGCCCGCGAGCCACTCCGAGGGACCGCGCAGCGTCTCGCGCACCGCGAGCGCCTGCCAGTTGCGGCTGGGGAACCAGCGCGCGTCGGGCACGAGGTAGGCGCGGTCGATCGTCGGGAAGTAGAGGTTGACCTGCTTGTACGTCTGCGCGAAGCTCGCCTCGGTGATCGTCAGGCCGTCGTCGACGGCGTCGATGCGCCACTGGTCGTCGTCGTCGCGCACGAGCCCGTACGAGATCTCGATGGTCTGCCCGGGGGCCTGCTCGGTGTAGACACCGTGCTCGTCGACGGTGCCGCTGAGCTCCGCGGTCGTGCGGACCGTCGTGGTCCCGTCCTCGAGCGTCGACTCGTCCACGACGAGCTCCGGCTCGCCCGCGAGGATCGCGACCTGCGCGAGCGGCGACCACTCCTCCTGCACGTCGGACGTGAGGAACTCCGAGGCGACGTCGAACGAGCTCCGCGCGCCCTGGGCCTGCGCCGCGAGGAACCCCTGGACGATCTGGGTCGGCGACGCGTCCCGGATCGGGGCCGCGGCGCTGACGAACGGCTGGCCCGGGTCCTCGGGGGTGGCCTGCCCCTCGGTGACGGGTCCGGAGGTCGGGATCGAGGCGCACGCGCCGAGCGCGGCGACGAGCGCCGTCGCGAGCCCGGCGGCGAGCGCGTGCCCGGCCCGCCGCCGCAGAGCCCGACGGCGCGGGGTCCGACGGCGCAGGGTCCCGGTCGTGGTCATCGCGCCTCCTGCACGTCGTCGCTGGCCAGGTGCCCCGGGCCGTCGCCGGGTCCGGGCTCGGCCCCTCTGCCGGGGTGCCCGGCCTGCTCGCGCGGCAGGACGACGGGGATGCCGCCCGTGACCGACGGGAGGTCGGCAGGACCCGCCGTCCCCTCGACGTCCTCGACGACGGCGGTCGTCGCGCTCCACTCGGCGGGGAGCCCCCGACCGGCCGCGGCCTCGGCGACGAGCGGCAGCGGCGAGGACTGGAGCCGGATGCCCGCACGTCGCGGGAGCGTGAGGCGGAAGCTCGCGCCGCGGCCGGGACGCCCCCACGCCTCGAGCCAGCCGCCGTGCAGGTGCGCGTCCTCGAGCGAGATCGCGAGGCCGAGGCCCGTGCCGCCGGTCGTGCGGGCGCGCGCGGGGTCCGCGCGCCAGAAGCGGTCGAAGACGTGCTGGACCTCGTCCGGGGTCATCCCGACGCCGTGGTCGCGCACCGTGATCGCGACGGCGTGCCCGTCGCCCTCGACCGTGATCTCGACGGGCCGCTCCTCGGCGTGCTCGATCGCGTTGACGACGAGGTTGCGGACGATGCGCTCGACGCGTCGCGGGTCGATGTCGGCCGTGACGGGCTCGTCCCCGAGGTGGACCGACAGCCACACGCCCTTGCGCTCGGCGAGCGGGGCGGCGTGGTCGACCGCGGCGTTGACGACGTCGCGCAGGTCGCGCCGCTCGGCGTCCAGGACCGCGGCACCGGCGTCGAACCGGCTGATCTCGAGCAGGTCCGCGAGGAGGTCCTCGAACCGGTCGAGCTGGGCCTGCAGCAGCTCGGTCGAGCGCTTCGAGACGGGGTCGAAGTCCTCGCGCGAGGAGTACAGCACCTCGGACGCCATACGGATGGTCGTCAGCGGCGTCCGCAGCTCGTGGGAGACGTCGGAGACGAACCGGCGCTGGAGCATCGACAGCTCCTCCATGCGCCCGATCTGCTCCTGCAGACCCTGCGCCATCTCGTTGAACGAGTGCGCGAGCGACGCCATCTCGTCGTGCCCCTTGACCGGGAGCCGCTCGTCGAGGCGACCGTCGGCGAGGCGCTCCGCGACGGTCGCCGCCTGCCGCACGGGCAGCACGGCCTGGCGCGTGACGAGCGCGGTGATGCCGACGAGCAGGGCGAGCAGCACGAGCGCGCCGACGAGCAGCACCGACTGCAGGAAGCGCAGCGTCTCCTGGTCCGCCTTCAGGTCGTAGAGGTAGTAGAGCTCCCATGTCCCGGCGACGGGCACCTCGACCGTCGAGCCGACGACGATGCCCGGCACGACCGGCGAGTCCGGGTCCGCCGGGTCGACCGGGATGGCGACCGACTGGAGGTACTGCTCGCCGTCGGCGGCGACCGTCGCAGCCCGCATCTCCGGGGTCACGAGGTCGGTGAGCTGCGGGTTCGTCGACAGGTCGAGGAACCCGACGGTGCTCGACCCGCCGGCCTGCCAGAGGAAGACGTCGCGCGACGAGCCCGTGCTCTGCAGCATGGAGAACAGGTCGAACAGCAGCGACTGCGCCTCGGTCGCGTTGGCCGCGGGCGACGCGTCGAGCGTGTTGCGCGCCTGCTGCGTCGACTGCGCGCTCTCCAGGTCGACCTCGTCCGCGCGCCGCTCGTAGAGCCCGTCGCGCATCGCGTCGGTGAGGTAGGCCCCCAGCGCGCCGACGGTGAGGACGCCCACGACGAGCGCGGACGTGACGACGCGCAGCTGCATCGAGGAGCGCCAGCGCCACACGACGCGGCGGGCGGTGGCGCGCACGCGGCGCCGGACCCGGCGCCAGAGCCCCCGCCAGCGCCCGTCGGTGGTGCCGGCCGTCGCGCTCACGTGCGGGTCGCGCCCGCCTTGTACCCGACGCCGCGGACGGTCAGCACGATCTCCGGGTTCTCAGGGTCGTGCTCGATCTTCGAGCGCAGGCGCTGCACGTGGACGTTGACGAGGCGCGTGTCCGCGGCGTGCCGGTAGCCCCACACCTTCTCGAGGAGGACCTCGCGCGTGAACACCTGCCACGGCTTGCGCGCGAGCGCGACGAGCAGGTCGAACTCGAGCGGCGTGAGCGCGACCTGCTCGCCGCCGCGCGAGACGCGGTGGCCCGTCACGTCGATCTCGACGTCGCCGATCGACAGGTGCTCGGGGGCGGGCTCCTCCGTGCGGCGCAGGCGCGCCCGGATGCGGGCGACGAGCTCCTTGGGCTTGAACGGCTTGGAGATGTAGTCGTCGGCGCCCGACTCGAGCCCGAGCACGACGTCGACCGTGTCGCTCTTCGCCGTGAGCATGATGACGGGCACGCCCGACTCGGCGCGGATGAGGCGGCACACCTCGGTGCCGTCCTTGCCCGGGAGCATGAGGTCGAGGAGCACGAGGTCCGGCTGGGTGCTGCGGAACGTCTCGAGCGCGAGGTCGCCGTCGGCGCAGAAGACGGGTTCGAAGCCCTCGGAGCGCAGGACGATCCCGATCATCTCGGCCAGAGCGGTGTCGTCGTCGACCACGAGCACACGAACCTTCATGCGGACATCTTGCCATCGACGGGCCGCCGCTCGGAGCGGCCCGACGCCCGCGGCGCGGGTGAACCCGCCCGGCCGTCGCCCGGTGCCGACCCGTCGTGCAGCCCCGCCGTGCCGGCAGGACGCGGCGGGCCGCGACCGCCGTCGCGCAGGGCCGCGTACTAGGGTGGCCTCGCCGCCGTCGCCCGATCCTCGCACGGCGGCCAGGAACGACGCCCGAGCCGACCCGGGGGACCACGAGCACATGAGCACACCCGACACCTCCGGCACGCCGGACGGTGCCACGCCGGACCCGACGGCGGCACCCGGTCCGACCACGCCCGTCGGACCCGTCCCGGGCGACGACGCCGGCTGGGGAGCCCCCGCGTACGGCGCACCCGGCTACGGTGCGCCGGGCAGCCCCGCCCCGCAGCAGCCCCAGCCCCAGCCCCAGTACGGCCAGTACGCCCCCGGGTACGGGCCGGGCCAGGTCCCGACGGCGGACCAGCCGCCCGCGCCCGCCGCACCCGGCGGGTGGGGGCAGCCGCAGTACGGCCGGTCCGCGCCGCAGCCCCCGGGCGGGTACGGCCAGCCGGGCTACGGGCAGGGCCAGTACGGCCAGCAGCAGTACGGCGCACCCGGCTACGGCCCGCCCGCCGGGTTCGCGGGCGCGCCCTACGTGCCGCCCGCCGCGAAGCCGGGGATCGTCCCGCTGCGCCCGCTGTCGCTCGGCGAGATCTTCGACGGCGCGTTCGGCGCCATCCGCCACAACCCGCGCGTCATGCTCGGCATGAGCTCCCTCGTGGTCGTCGTGGCGACGATCCTCGGTGCCCTGCTCGGATGGGCATTCTCCGGGTACGTCGCGGACTTCCTCCTCAGCGTGCCCTCCGACTCGGGGCTCGGGGGCATGGAGAACGAGTTCGCGGTCATGTACGCGAACCTCTACGGCACGGCGCTCACCACCGGCCTCGCGACCCCGATCGTCAGCGGCCTGCTCACGGTGTCGATCGGGCAGTCGGTCATCGGGCGCAAGGTGTCGGTCGGGGAGGTGTGGTCGCAGGTCGGGCGCCGGGCGTGGTTCCTCATCGGGTTCTCGCTCCTGTTCAGCCTCGGCTGGGCGGTCCTGGTCGTCCTCGCCGTCCTGCTCGTCGTCGCCGGGTTCGCCGTCACGACGTGGCTCGGGGTCACGCTCCTCGTCGTCGCCCTTCCCGGCCTGGCCGTCCTCGGCGCGTGGCTGTGGATCCGGACCGTCCTCGTCCCACCCGCGCTCGCCCTCGAGGGCCAGCCCTTCTGGGCCACGGTGAAGCGCTCCTGGCTGCTGTCTCGCGGCAGCTACTGGCGGCTCTTCGGCATCCTCCTGCTCGCCTACATCGCGATGGGCTTCGTCGCGCAGATCCTCGTCTCGCCGTTCAGCCTCGTCGGCGGCGTGCTCATCGGCGTCGGTCAGGGCTTCGCCGGGAACGCCCTCATCACGCTCGGTGTCGCCGTCTCCACGATCGCGACCGCGCTGTTCCTCGGGAGCGTCGTGGCGCTGCTCTACATCGACGTGCGCATGCGGCGCGAGGGCCTGGACGTCGAGCTCGCCGCCGCGGCGAACGCGCAGCCGCCCGCATGACGCTGCGGTCGCTCGCGGCCGACGTGCCGGTGCAGCCCGGCGCCGACGAGGCGCGCCGGTGGCTCGTCGAGGAGCTCGCGAAGCCCGAGTACCGCACGGAGCCGTCGCTCCTGCAGCGGTTCCTCGAATGGCTCCAGGGGCTCTTCGACGGCGCACCCACGATCGACCTGGGCGGCCCGCTCACCGCCGTGCTCGTCGTCGCGGTCGTGCTCCTCGTGGCCGGCATCGCCTACTGGGTCGCGGGCCCGGTGCGCCTGTCGCGCCGCGCGACGTCGTCCGTCGTGGTGCACGACGACGACGCGCGGACCGCCGCCGAGATGCGCGCGGCGGCCGACGCCGCGGCGTCCCGGGCCGACTGGGCGACCGCCACGCTCGAGCGCTTCCGCGCCGTCGTCCGCTCGCTCGAGGAGCGGGCCGTCCTCGACGCCCGTCCCGGGCGCACCGCGTGGGAGGCCGCCGAGGCCGCGGGCGAGCGCGTGCCCGACGTCGCCGACGGCCTCGCCCGCGGCGCGCACCTGTTCGACGACGTCGCCTACGGCAAGGCCGCCGTCGGGCCCGAGGCGGACGCGTTCCTGCGGGCGCTCGACGAGCGCACCCTCGCGACGCGCCCCGCCCTGCGGCCGGAGCTCGCGACGACGGCCGCCCCGACCCCGGACGGTGACGACGCGTGAGCACCACGACGTCCGCGCCTCCGTCCGGGGACGGCCCCCGGGCCGTCACGACGGCGCACGTGCCCGTCGTCGGCGACGGCACGACCGCCGGGTCACGGGCCCGGAGCCGGTGGCGACGCGCCCGCTGGCCCGTCACGGTGGTCGTCGCGCTCCTCGTGCTCGCCGGCCTGTCCGCGATCGCGCGCCCCACGACCTCGGCCACGCCCCTGGCACCCGACAACCCCGGCCCCGACGGCGCGCGCGCCGTCGCCGAGGTGCTGCGCGACCAGGGCGTCGAGATCACGTACGTGACGACGGTCGCGGACGCGGTCGCGGCGTCCGCCGACGGGGGGACCCTGCTCGTCGCGCAGGGCGACTTCCTGCTCGACGAGCAGGTCGACGCGCTCGTCCGCACGCCGACCGACCTCGTCCTGGTGGCTCCGCCCGACTTCCTGCTCTCGTCCGCGACCGACGACGGCGCGGAGCTCGCCTACGACTGGGGGTCGGGGTCGTCCGCCCGGTCGGCACGCTGCGACGACCCGGCCGCGGAGGCGGCCGGAGCGCTGCGCTCCGACGGCGTCGGCTTCCTCGCGCTCGACCGGACGACCGTCCTGTGCTTCCCCTCCGCCGACGACCCGTCGATCGGCGCCTACCTCGTGCACGAGACCGACGAGCGGAGCGTGCGCGCCGTCGACACGACCGCCGTGCTGCGCAACGACTCGGTCACCGACGACGGCAACGCCGCCCTGGCCCTGTGGACGCTCGGTGCGCACGACCGCCTCGTGTGGCTCGTGCCCGACCCGTTCGACACGTCGCTCGGCGGCGGCGAGGACGAGCA
Organism: Cellulosimicrobium sp. NPDC030954; assembly: GCF_055571305.1. Taxonomy (NCBI): domain Bacteria; kingdom Bacillati; phylum Actinomycetota; class Actinomycetes; order Micrococcales; family Promicromonosporaceae; genus Cellulosimicrobium; species Cellulosimicrobium sp. NPDC030954. Next base: position 1,068,260 of record NZ_JBVIFN010000001.1, on the reverse strand, counting down.
GACCCCGGCGCTCTCCCTCCCGCCGTGGTTCGGCGTCGTCGCGCTCCAGGTGCTCGTCGTCGCGCTCGTCGTCGCGCTGTGGCGCGGCCGCCGGCTCGGCCGGCTCGTGACGGAGGACCTGCCGGTCGTCGTGCGCGCGGCCGAGACGACGCGCGGCCGGGGCCGCCTCTACCGGCGCGCCGGGGCGCGCGGGCACGCCGCCGCCGGGCTGCGCGCGAGCGCCGCGGACCGGCTCGCGAGCCGGCTCGGCCTCCCGCGCTCCGCCGACGCGCCCGCCCTCGTCGACGCGGTCGCCCGCGCGACGGGCCGCCCGGGCGAGCAGGTCGCCCAGCTGCTGTACGGACCACCACCCGCCGACGACGCGGCGCTGCTCGAGCTCGCGCGTCACCTTGACCGGATCGAGAGCGAGGTCTACCACTCGTGACGCACCACCCCGACGGCTCCGTGCCGCAGCCCGACCGCTACGCGCCGCCACCGCACCAGGGGCAGCCGTACACCCAGGACCCGAGCGTCGCCGACCGCGTGAGCGCGGCCGCCGGCGCGCCCGCGCACGAGCCCGGACCGCACGGTCCCGGCGCCCCGACGCCGGGCTACGCCGCCGCGCCCTCGGCCGGCCACGGTCAGCCAGGCGTCCCCGCACCGGCACCCGCGCACGACGCCCCGCCCGCGCCGTCCCCCGAGCTGCGCCAGGCCCTGGCCGCCGTGCGCACCGAGGTGGGCAAGGCCGTCGTCGGGCAGGACGGGGCCGTGACGAGCCTGCTCATCGCGCTGCTGTGCAAGGGCCACGTGCTGCTGGAGGGCGTGCCCGGCGTCGCGAAGACGCTGCTCGTGCGCACGCTCGCCGCGTCGCTCGACCTGGGCACCAAGCGCGTGCAGTTCACGCCCGACCTCATGCCCGGCGACGTCACGGGCTCGCTCGTGTACGACGCGCGGACCGCCGAGTTCTCGTTCCGCGAGGGCCCCGTCTTCACGAACCTCCTGCTCGCGGACGAGATCAACCGCACGCCCCCCAAGACGCAGGCCTCGCTCCTCGAGGCGATGGAGGAGCGCCAGGTGTCGGTGGACGGGACCCCGCGCCCGCTGCCCGACCCGTTCCTCGTCATCGCGACGCAGAACCCCGTCGAGTACGAGGGCACCTACCCGCTGCCGGAGGCCCAGCTCGACCGCTTCCTGCTCAAGGTCGTGCTGCCCCTGCCAGAGCGCGAGCAGGAGGTCGAGGTGCTCGCGCGCCACGCCGCCGGGTTCAACCCGCGCGACCTCGCGGGCGCGGGCGTGCGCCCCGTCGCCGGGCGCGACGTGCTCGACCGTGCTCGCGCGGAGGTCGCGCGCGTCCAGGTGGCGCGCGAGGTCCTCGGCTACGCCGTCGACGTGTGCCGCGCGACGCGCCACTCCCCCTCGCTCTCGCTCGGCGTCTCCCCGCGCGGCGCGACGGCGCTGCTCGCCACGTCGCGCGCGTGGGCGTGGCTCTCGGGCCGCTCCTACGTGACGCCCGACGACGTCAAGGCCCTCGCGCACCCGACGCTGCGCCACCGCGTGCAGCTCCGGCCCGAGGCCGAGCTCGAGGGCGTGACCGCCGAGAGCGTGCTCGACACCGTGCTCGCGTCCGTCCCCGTCCCCCGCTGAGGCGTCGCACGTGGCCCTGACGTGGCGCGCCGTCGTGCTGACGGCGCTCGGGATCGTCCCCGTGCTGCTGTTCCCGGTGCCGGGGACGGTGCTGGTGTGGACGCTGCTCGTCGTCGCGCTGTGCGCGCTCGACGCGTCGCTCGCCGCGTCCCCGCGGCGCGTCGCGATCGAGCGGCGCGTGCCGGGCTCGGTCCGCCTCACCGACACGACGACGTCGCGCCTCACCCTCACCAACCTCGCGCCCCGACGGCTCCGCGCGCTCGTGCGCGACGCGTGGCCGCCGTCCGCGGGGACCCAGGTCAACCGGCACCCGGTCGACCTGCCGCCCGGCGAGGCCACGCGCGTGACGACCGTCCTCGTGCCCACCCGCCGCGGCGAGCGCGTCGCCGACCGGGTCACGATCCGCTCGTTCGGCCCGCTGCGCCTCGCCGCGCGCCAGGCCTCGATCACCGTGCCCGGCCGGCTGCGCGTGCTCCCCGAGTTCGCGTCCCGCCGGCACCTGCCGAGCCGGCTCGCGCGCCTGCGCGAGATGGACGGTCGCGCCGCGGTGCAGGTGCGCGGCGAGGGCACCGAGTTCGACTCGCTGCGCGAGTACGTGCTCGGCGACGACGTCCGCTCGATCGACTGGCGCGCGTCCGCCCGCGGTCGGGACATGGTCGTGCGCACGTGGCGCCCCGAGCGCGACCGGCGCGTGCTCATCGTCGTCGACACGTCCCGCACGTCCGCGACCCGCGTCGGCGACGAGCCGCGCCTCGACGCGAGCATCGAGGCGGCGCTCCTGCTCGCCGCGCTCGCCGGCCGCGCGGGCGACCGCGTCGAGCTCGTCGCGTACGACCGCACCGTGCGCTCGCGCGTCGCCGGGGCCGCCGGCCCGCGCCTCATGCCCGCCATGGCCGACGCGCTCGCGCCCCTCGAGCCCGCGCTGCTCGAGACCGACTGGCCCGGGCTCGTCGGTGCGGTCCACGAGCGCCTGTCCCAGCGCGCGCTCGTCGTGCTCCTGTCCACCCTCGACCCCGCCGCCGTCGAGACCGGGCTGCTCCCCGTCGTCGGGCAGCTCACGACCAAGCACCAGGTCGTGCTCGCCGCCGCGGGCGACCCCGAGGTCGCCGCCCTGCGCGACGACCGCAGCGGCACCGCCGAGGCGTACGACGCCGCCGCAGCGGCCCGCGGTGAGATCGAGCGCGCCGCCGTGACGACGGTCCTGCGCCAGCGCGGCGTCGAGGTCGTCGACGCCCTCCCCGACGACCTCGCCCCCCGCCTCGCCGACACCTACCTCGCGCTCAAGGCCGCCGGCCGCCTCTGACGTCCGGGCCGAGGCCCGGTCAGCCGACCGTGAGGTAGAACCTCCGGTCACGAGAGAGAGCTCCGCGCGTGCTACCTCGCGACCGGCGGTTCTACCTCGGCGGTCGCGGCCGTTCCTTCAGGGGCGAGGTAGGGTCGTGCGGGTCGTTCCACCGAGCTCAGGAGTACCCCGTGGCCTGGCAGCCCACCGATCCCCGACAGCGCGCACGGCGCAACCGTCGCGTCGCGATGATCGTCGTGGCGGCGCTCCTCGCGACGTTCCTCATCCCCGCGCTCGCGATCGTGCTGTCCTGACCCGCCGATGGGCGACGGGCGGTTCGGGCCGCGGCTGAGCCACGACGACCTCAACCGCGCGCTGCTCGCGCGTCAGCACCTCGACGCCCCCTGCGAGACGTCGGTGCTGGACGAGGTGCGGCATCTCGTGGGGCTCCAGTCGCAGGTGCCGTCGTCGCCGTACCCGGCGCTGTGGTCGCGGCTCGCGGCGTTCGCGCCCGACGACCTGGGCGCGCTGCTCACCGACCGTGAGGTCGTGCGCGTGGGTGCGCTGCGCGGCACGGTGCACCTGGTCGCCGCGGACGACGCGCTGGGGCTCACCGCGCTGGTGCGGCCGACGCTCGCCGCGTACCTGCGGGCGAAGAACCAGCACGGCGCGGCCCTCGCGGACGTGGACCTCGACGATCTCGAGGAGGTCGCGCGCGACCTGCTCGACGAGCCGCTCACCTCGGTCGAGCTCGGCAGGCGGCTCGCGCAGCGGTGGCCCGACGTCGACCCCAAGCACCTCGCGTACGGCGCGCGCTGCCTGCTGCCGCTGGTCCAGGTGCCGCCGCGCGGGCTCTGGGGCGCGAGCGGGCCGGGCACCACGACCACGTGGACGACGGCGCAGGCGTGGCTGGGCCGGTCCGACCCGGTCCTCGACGCGGTCGCGCACGGCACGGACCCCGACGCCGTCCTCGTGACGCGCGTCGGGCTGGTGCGGCGCTACCTGGCGGCGTTCGGCCCGGCCTCCGTGGTCGACGCGCAGCGGTGGTCGGGCCTGACCCGGCTCAAGGCCGCGTTCGAGGTGCTGCGTCCCGAGCTGGTGACGTTCACCGGCCCGGACGGCAAGGAGCTCTTCGACCTCCCCGACGCGCCCCGACCGCCCGGCGAGGCGCCCGTGCCGACGATCCTCGCGGGCGACTTCGACAACCTCGTCCTCGCGCACGACGACCGGACGCGGATCCTCGGCGACGTCCCGGTCAAGAGCGTCGTGAGCATCAACGGGCAGGTCGCGGCGACGGTGCTCGTCGACGGGCGCGTGGCTGGGGCGTGGACGGCGCGCCCGATCACCCCGTCCGCCCCCAGCCGGGCCACGACCGGGGCGACCCCGCCCGACGAGGCTGCGGACGACGTCGTGCACGTCGAGGTGCGCCCGCTGCGCGGCCCCGCGGGTGACGTGGCCGGACGCGGCACGGGCGCGGGCGGGGTGGGCGTCCCCGACGTCCGTCGCTCCCCCGCGGACCGGCTCCGCGAGCCGGGCGTGCGCGACGCGGTCGTCGCGCGGGCCGAGGACTGGGTCCGGTGCGCCTGGCCGGGCGCGCGGGCGCGCGTCGTCGTGCACGACTGACCGGTCTCCCACCGGCACCGAGCCGGGAGCCTGGGCCCGGGAGCAGAGCGGGAGCCCGGAGCCCGGAGCCCGGAAGAACCGTCAGGCCGCGACGGGGGCGACGTCGCCCGCGTGGTCGGCGGTGAGGTCGCCGGTCTCGCCGGCCGCCACCGCACGACGGCCGAGCACGATCGTGTAGACCCAGAACGCGGCGAGCGCGATCGCGCCGATGACGATCTTGAGCCACCACGGCATGGTCGAGCCCGTGACGAAGCCCTCGATGACGCCGGAGACCGCGAGGGCGATCGCGAGCCCGATCGCGACCGTGACGAGCGCGCGGCCCTCCTGGGCGAGCGCGCGCGAGCGCGGGAGCGGGCCGGGGTCGACCCAGGCCCAGAAGATCCGCAGACCCGCGGCACCGGCGACGAAGACCGACATGAGCTCGAGCAGGCCGTGCGGCGCGATGAGCTGGAGGAACAGCCCGAGCTCGCCGTGCGCGGCCATCATGCCGCCGGTCGAGCCGATGGCCACGGCGTTCGAGAACAGCACGTACGCGGGGAAGATCCCCGTGATGCCCAGCCCGATGCACTGCGCCGCGATCCACGCGTTGTTGGTCCAGACGACGGTCGCGAAGTCGAGCCCGGGGTCGTAGTACGACGCGAACGCCTCGTTCACGTAGTTCTCCTGGACGCTCGGCGGGCCCATCGACGCGAGCCCCTCGGGCGTCGTCGCGACCCAGACCCCGGCGACGAGCGCCACGACGAGGCAGGCGACCGTCACGCCGACCGACCACCACCGGATCCGGTACAGCGCGGCGGGCAGGGACACCACGAGGAACCGCACGACGTCGCGCCACGCGGGCTCGTGCGCCCCCGCGATGCGCGTGCGGGCCTTGCCCAGGAGCACGGACAGGCGCGAGATGAGCACGGGGTCCGGCGCGACGGACCGGACGGTCGACAGGTGCGTCGCGACGGCCTGGTACAGCCGGACCAGCTCGTCCGCCTCGGCGCCGTCGAGCGTGCGCCGCGAGGTGAGGGTCTCCAGGCGGTCCCACTGCGCGCGGTGCACGTCGGTGAAGGCGTCGAGGTCCACGACCGATACCCTGCAACACGGGGCGTGCCGCCGGTGCGCCGACCGGCGCGCGGGCACGGACCCGTGACGGACGAGGGTGAGGAGCAGCGTGCGGGACGGCATCCTGATCGGCGAGGGCGTGGTCCTCGACGCACGACCGGCGTCGTTCGCCACGCGCGGCCTCGCGCTCTTCCTCGACATGCTGACGTTGTGCGTGGGGCTGTTCGCGCTGCTCTTCGCGACGTCGGGCTCGCTCGAGCTGGTCGACCCGGACTTCGCCCCGGCCATCGCGATCGCGCTCGCCGTCCTCGTCATGGTCGTCGTCCCGACGACCGTGGAGACGCTGTCGCGCGGGCGCTCGCTCGGCAAGCTCGCGCTGGGCATCCGGGTCGTGCGCGACGACGGTGGCCCGGTCCGCTTCCGGCACGCCTTCCTGCGCGCCCTGGTCGGCATCGGCGAGATCTGGCTGACGCTCGGCTCGGTCGCGCTCGTCGCGTCGCTGACGAACGACAAGGGCAAGCGCCTCGGCGACATGGCGGCGGGGACGTACGCGATCCGGGTGCGGGGCGGGCGGCCGACGCTCGCGCCGCTCGTCATGCCCCCGTACCTCGCCGCGTGGGCGTCCCACGCCGACATGCGCCGCCTGCCCGACGGCCTCGCGCTCGCCGCGCGGCAGTTCCTCGCGCGTGCGCACAAGCTCCACCCGGCGTCGCGGGCCCGGCTGGGGCAGGAGCTCGCGGGACAGGTCGAGCGGTACGTCGCGCCGGGCCCGCCGCCCGGCACGCACCCGGAGACGTTCCTGCTGGCCGTGCTCGCGGAGCGGCGGGACCGCGACTGGGCGACGGCGCAGCGCGCGCAGGCGCTCGCCGGCGAGCAGGCCGAGCTGCTGCACCGGCTCCCCTACTCGATCCCCGACCCCACGCGCTGACGCCACGACACCTGTCCTCCCGCTCCTGTCAGCGGTTCGTCGCGCTCGAGCGCGTGCTGCTGCTGACAGGTCGCGCGGGGCGGGCGTCCTCGAAGCGGCCCACCAGGCGGGAGATGCCCAGGAGCACGAGCGCGAACGCGCCGAACCAGACCGGGCGGCTCGCCCACCAGTCGGCGCTGCCCGGGGCCGGGAGCTGCTGACCGAGCACCACGAGCACCGTCCCGACGACGACGATCATCGCCGTGAGGTGCCACAGGTAGACCGTCATCGACCGTCGGGCGAGGCCCGCGACGACCGTCCGGCCGCGCCCGTCCGCCCAGCGCACGAGCGGTCCGCGGGCGGCGAGCGCGAGGGCGACGAGCGCGACCGCGTGCAGGACGACGGGCGCCGTGGGCGGGCCGAGGTTCGACATCGCGTCGCCCGGCATGCCGATGAGCGACACCGGGTACGGCCCGACGGCGACGAGCAGGGCCGCGAGCGCCGCCGCCGCGAGCCCGGCCCCGACGAGCACGAGCGGTCGCGGGAGGACGGCGACCGGCACCACGCGGCCCCGGCGCACGACCTGCGTCCCGGCGCGCGCGTCGGCGTACAGGAGCCCGATCGCGTACGGCACGGCCCACACGAGCACGACGTCGACGAGCGCGAGGCGCTCCGCACCGGCGCCGAATCGGAGCGCCTCGACGGCGAGCGGTGCGGCGACGAGCGCGGCGACGGTCCACCAGCCCGCGGCGTGCAGCGCGCGGCGCAGGAGCGGCGTGAGCACGACGAGGCCGAGGTACACCGCGAGGAACCACAGGAGCTGCGGCGCGAGCGTCGCGAGCGAGCGCACGGCGTCCCCGGGCAGCCCCGCGGCGAGCAGCGCCCCGATCGCGACGACCCACGCCCCGACGAACACCCCGACGGGCCGCAGGAGCCGGGGCACGCGCCGCCCGGCGAGCCGCGCGCCGGCGGCGAGGTCGGCCAGGACGCTCGGGCGGGCCACCACCCGCGCGGCGCCCGCGAGCCCGGGGGCGCGACCGCCGTCGGGCCCGCGCCGCAGCCCGTACGCGGCCGAGGCTCCGGCGGCGAAGAACAGGAGCGCGAGGACCTGCAGCAGCCAGGTGACGGTCCAGCCCGCGCCGTGCGCGAGGGCGTTGCCGATGCGCAGGTGCTCGCCGTCCCACGTCGCGTCCGCCATGAGCCAGTGCACCGTGAGGACGCTGAGCGTCGCGAGGGCCCGCACGGCGTCGACGAACACGTCGCGGCGAGGCCGGCGCGGACCGTCCCCTCCGGGGAGCGGGGCGGTGCCGGGCGTCCGGGCGGTGCCCGACGGCGGTCGGTACCGGTGGGCGCGCGGCCCGCCCGGGGGTGCCGGTCGGGCGGGCGCGGGGCGGGCGCGGGACGGCGCGCGGGTCGGGGACGGCGGCGGCGACAGGACGGCCACGGGATGCTCCAAGGTCGGCGTGCCCGGGAGGGTCCCCGGTGCTCACCAGTCTCGAAACATCCCGTTCGTCCCGGTACGGGACGGTCCCCCGACCTCGCCGCGGCGGACCACCGCCGCGCACGGGGGTTGTCCCCCGGCCGGCCCCGACGACCTGTCAGCAGCACGTCGCGCTCGGGCGCGAGCACGTGCTGGCAGGTGGACGGACGGTCGGCTACACCTTGAGGTAGCGCAGCACGGCGAGCACGCGCCGGTGGTCGCCCGCATCCTGGGGCAGGCCGAGCTTGCCGAAGATCGACGTGACGTTCTTCTCGACCGCGCCGTAGGAGAGGAACAGCGCCTCCGCGATGGCGGAGTTCGAGCGGCCCTGCGCCATGAGCTCCAGGACCTCGGTCTCGCGCGGCGTGAGGCGTGCCAGCCCGTCGTCGGAGCGTGACGCGCCCATGAGCTGGCTCACGACCTCCGGGTCGAGCACGGTCTGCCCGGCCGCGATGCGCGTGAGCGCGTCGACGAACTCGCCGACGTCCGCGACACGGTCCTTGAGCAGGTACCCGACGCCGCGCGCGCCGCCCGTGAGCAGCTCGCTCGCGAACCGCGTCTCGACGTACTGGGAGAACAGCAGCACCCCGAGGTCGGGGTGCGCGGCGCGCAGCGCGAGGGCGGCGCGCAGGCCCTCGTCGGTGAACGTCGGGGGCATCCGGATGTCGACGACGGCGACGTCGGGCAGCGCGTCCTCGGCCGCGAGCCGGGCCACCTGCGCGACGAGCTCGTCGCCGTCCGCGACCGCGGCCACGACCTCGTGGCCGCGGCGGGTGACGAGCGCGACGAGCCCGTCGCGCAGGATGGCGGAGTCCTCGGCGATGACGAGCCGCATGGTGTCCTTCCGGTCGGGCGGGCCGTGCGACGGCCCCGGCGGGCGGGATGCCCCGGGGACATCGTGCCCGACGGCGCCGGCCCGCCCGGGCAGGACACGGTGGTCCGTGCGCACGTCAGACCCGCACGGGCAGGAGGACGGTAACGACCGTCGGGCCGCCGACCGGGCTGGTGAGGTCGAACGTGCCGTCCACGGAGCGCACGCGCTCCGCGAGTCCCGCGAGGCCGGACCGCTGGCCGTCGGACCCGGGCTGGACGACGCGCGCGCCGCCCTGGCCGTCGTCGCGCACCCGCAGGCGCAGCCGCGCGCCGCGCCCGCTCCCCTGGCGCTCGACGAGCACGTACGCGCCCGTGGCGCGCGCGTGCTTGACCGCGTTCGTGACGAGCTCGGCGACGCAGAAGTAGGCGATCGACTCCACGGCCGGCGCGAGCCTGCCCGACGCCTCGACGGCCGGGTCGACGTCGACCGTCACCGGGAGCGGCGAGCGGGCGGCGAGCGTCTCGAGCGCGACGGCGAGCCCGTTGTCGAGCGCGGGCGGGTGGATGCCGCGCGCGAGCTCCCGGAGCTCGACGAGCGCCTCCTTGGTCGACGAGTGCGCGAGGTCCACGAGCTCGAGCGCCTCCCCCGCGTCGCCGCCCGCCGCGAGCTGCTCCTTGGCCTCCCCGAGCTGCATCGCGACGGCGACCAGGCGGGCCTGCGTGCCGTCGTGCAGGTCGCGCTCGATGCGCCGCAGCTTCGCGTCGGCGTCCTCGACGGTGCGGCCGCGCGACTCCTCCAGGTCGGCGACGCGCAGGCTCGACAGGGTCGGGCCGAGCAGCGCCACGGTGAGCGCGCGGAAGAGCTGGGCGAAGCCCCGCGTGACCTGCGCCCAGAGCCAGAGGAAGAGCAGCCCCACCAGGACGAGGCCGAGCTGGCGCACCGGGGTGTCCACGTACCAGTCGACGCCGAACGACGCGCCGCGGTGCCACGACCCGTCGCTCGCCTGCTGCAGGGGGAGCCAGCGCGACCAGATCCAGTGCGTCATGCCGCCGAGCCCGACGGCGAGGAAGACGGTGCTCACCACGAAGGACACGATCGCGAGGGGGAACGTGACGAAGAGGAAGAGCACGGCCCGCCAGCCGGTCCCGTCGCCGATCCCGCCCCACAGGGTGCTCCAGAACCCGCGCCGCCGGACGTACGGCGCGGGGGCGGCGACGTCGATGCCGAGCGCCGAGCGTGCCAGGGACCGGTACATCGAGCCCCAGCCGCGCCCACCGAGCACGACCCAGCCCGCGAGGACGAGCCCCAGGACCGGGACGAGCATCGCCACGAGGAACGAGACCGTGAACACCGCGTACGCGAAGGCGAACGGCGCGAGCAGCAGCACGAGCCACAGGTACCCGTACGCGTGCCACGTCTGCCGGTGGAACGGGGCGCGCGCGAACGACACGCGCTCGTGGTGGTCGACGTACCGGGGGTCGGGCTGCGTGCCGGCGAACGTCGTCGCGTCCGCCGCCGCGACGCCCGTGGGCGCACCCCCCGTCGCGGGGACGGTCGGGGCCAGGGGGCCGTGGGCCGCACCCGGGGTCGGGGTGCCCGACGGCGGGTCGCCCGTCGGCACGACGCTCGGCTGGTCAGGGGTCACGGCAGTCATGGTGCCAGTCTCGGCGAGCCGCGGTCACGACGACAGGGTGGCGTCCGCCGCGCCGGGGTGGGGACATCCCCCGTGTCGTCCCGTGCCGGCGACCCGTCGGGCGGTCGCCGGCACGGTCACCACGGCGCGCGGGTCAGTGCAGGAGGTACTTGACGCCGATGACCACGCCCGCGAAAGCCGCGGCGAGCAGCGTCTCCCCCACGAGCCGTGCGCCCCGGGCACCCGCCCGGTACGCGGCGAGGAAGCCGACGACGCCGAGGAGGAGCACCGTGAACCACACCGCGACGAGCGCGGCGTCCTCCACGTCGAGCCCGAGCGCGTACGCGATCAGGTAGACCACGATCCCGGGGACCGCACCGAGCAGCACCCCCACGTTGAGGCGCAGAGCCGCGAGGGTGCGGTCCCACAGCGAGTGCCCGCTGTCGCGGAACCGCCCGCTGACCGCGTCGACGTAGCAGTGCGCGAGCCAGTACCCGACCGCGACGAGGGCCGTCGCGACGACCACTCGGTCTCCCGTCGGCGCGTGCACGCTGGACACCGCCATGACGAAGCCCGCGACGATCGCACCGTAGAGCAGGTCGTGCGGGGGCTCGCGCTCCCACCGGTCGCCGACCCGGTGCCACAGCGGACGGACGCCCGGGGGCGGGCCCGTGGGCTCGCCGTCGGCCTGCGGACCGATCTGTCCCGTCGCGCCCCCGCCCGCAGGGGGCGGGGGCGCGACGGAGCCACGCTCGTCGGGCGACTGGTCCATGCGGCCTCCTCGTGGCGCGAGCGGGCTGTCGGCGCTCAGTAGCGGTAGTGCTCGGGCTTGTACGGGCCCTCGACCGGGACGCCGAGGTAGTCCGCCTGGGACGGCGAGAGCTCGGTGAGCCGCACGCCGAGCGCGTCGAGGTGCAGGCGGGCGACCTTCTCGTCGAGCACCTTGGGCAGGCGGTAGACCTGGCGCGCGTACGACCGCTCGCGCCCCTCGTGCGCGGCGCCGGTCGCGTCCTGGTAGAGCTCGATCTGGCCGATCACCTGGTTGGAGAACGAGTTGCTCATGACGAAGGACGGGTGACCGGTCGCGTTGCCGAGGTTGAGCAGGCGCCCCTCGGACAGCACGACGATCGAGCGGCCGGCGGGCTGCCCGCCCGGGCCGGCCTCTGCGAACGTCCACTCGTGGACCTGGGCCTTGATCTCGGTGCGGGACACCCCGGGCACCTCGGCGAGGCCGGCCATGTCGATCTCGTTGTCGAAGTGGCCGATGTTGCCGACGACGGCCTTGTCCTTCATCGCGACGAGGTGCTCGGCGCGGATGACGTCCTTGTTGCCCGTGGTCGTGATGAAGAAGTCGGCCTCGCCGAGCACGTCCTCGATGCGGGCGACCTGGTAGCCGTCCATCGCGGCCTGGAGCGCGCAGATCGGGTCGACCTCGGACACGATGACGCGCGCGCCCTGGCCGCGGAACGCCTCGGCCGCACCCTTGCCGACGTCCCCGTACCCGGCGACGAACGCGACCTTGCCGCCCATGAGGACGTCGGTCGCGCGGTTGATGCCGTCGGGCAGCGAGTGGCGGATGCCGTACTTGTTGTCGAACTTCGACTTGGTGACCGAGTCGTTGACGTTGATCGCCGGGAAGAGCAGCTCGCCCGCCTCGGCGAGCTGGTAGAGGCGGTGCACGCCCGTCGTCGTCTCCTCGGTGACGCCCTGGATCGCCTGGGCGATCGTCGTCCAGCGCAGGGGGTCGGCCTCGAGCGCGCGGCGCAGCACGGCGCGCACGACGTTCATCTCGTGCGTGTGGTCGGGCTCGCCGGGCAGCGTGTCGGGCGGGACGACGCCCGCGCGCTCGTACTGCAGGCCGAGGTGGACGAGCATCGTGGCGTCGCCGCCGTCGTCGAGGACGAGGTTCGGCGACTCGTCCCCGGGCCACACGAGGATCTGCTCGGTGCAGTCCCAGTACTCCTCGAGGCTCTCGCCCTTCCACGCGAAGACGGGCACGCCCTGCGGGTCCTCGGGCGTCCCGTGCGGCCCCACCACGACGGCGGCCGCGGCCTCGTCCTGCGTGGAGAAGATGTTGCAGCTCGCCCAGCGCACCTGCGCCCCGAGCGCGACGAGCGTCTCGATGAGGACCGCGGTCTGCACCGTCATGTGGAGCGAGCCGGCGATCCGCGCGCCGGCGAGCGGCTGCGACGCGCCGTACTCGGCGCGCAGCGCCATGAGGCCGGGCATCTCGTGCTCCGCGAGGCGGAGCTGGTGACGGCCCGCCTCGGCGAGGGACAGGTCGCGGACCTTGTAGCGGCCGGGGACCTCGTCGAAGCCGGGAGCGGCTCCCGGGGTTCCGGTCGTCGGGGCTGGCGCTGTGGTGGACATGGTTCTCCTGTGCGTACTCGGTGCCGGTCGGGCCGGTGGTGCCGGCCCTGCGGGTGGCTGGCCGGTGGCCGGCCGGTGGCTGCGCTGGGGGCTCCCGTCCGCGCCGGGCGGGACCACGGTCCCGCCCGGGTCCAGCCTACCGACGACGGCGCCGCCCGGCCCCGGCGAGCGGGGCACCCGGCCCGGGCTACACCGTTCGTCCGGCGCGCGCGCCCGGGCGCGCGCGTAACACGAATGCTTGACCATCTCAAGGTCACAAAGGGATAACGATCCGAGATCGCTCGTCATCCGCGTCATTGCAACGATGATCGGTCAAGAAACGTCCTGGAACAGTCCCTGATCCACGGGCCCTAGGTAGAAGTTGAACCTCGAATCAGGCAGGGTGCTGGAGTACCGATTGACGTCGGACCAGCATGTGGCCCGCTGCGCGCAGAGCGCGGAGGTCGCCCCCCGGGCGCCCGACCGCGACGCGTTCACCGGCCGCGTGCCACGCTCCCGAGACGCCGCCGCCGGACCCCTCTGGCGCCGTCCTCGCGCGGGGCGTGCCGGTCCCCGCACGGAAGGTGGCGAGACCCGCCCGCATGACCGCTCCCAGCATCACCCCGCCAGACAGCACCGACGCGACGGTCGACTCCCCCGCACCGTCGACCCCGGCCCCCGCCGACGTCGCCGTCTCGGTCCGCGACGTCTACAAGGTCTTCGGCCGTCGGCCGGTCGAGGCGATCCGCCGGCTCGAGCAGGGCGCCGCCCGTGACGACGTCAAGGCGCTCGGCACGGCCGCGGTCATCGACGCGAGCTTTGACGTCCGGCGCGGCGAGATCTTCGTCGTCATGGGCCTCTCCGGCTCCGGCAAGTCCACGCTCATCCGCATGCTCAACGGCCTGTGGAAGCCGACGGCCGGGCACGTGGTCGTCGGCGGGACCGACCTCGCGAGCACCGACGCGAAGCAGCTGCGCGCCCTGCGCCGCAGCAGCGTGAGCATGGTGTTCCAGCACTTCGCGCTCCTGCCGCACCGCACGGTGCTCGACAACGCGGCGTACCCGCTCGAGATCCAGGGCGTCGGCAAGGCCGAGCGCCGCGAGAAGGCCCGCACCGCGCTCGACCTCGTCGGGCTCGGCGGCTGGGAGGACTCGCTCCCGTCGCAGCTCTCGGGCGGCATGCGCCAGCGCGTCGGCCTCGCCCGCGCGCTCGCCGCCGACACCGACGTCCTCCTCATGGACGAGGCGTTCAGCGCCCTCGACCCGCTCATCCGGCGCGAGATGCAGGAGCAGCTCCTCGACCTGCAGCAGCGCCTCGGCAAGACGATCGTCTTCATCACGCACGACCTCAACGAGGCCATGCACCTCGGCGACCGGATCGCCGTCATGCGCGACGGCCGGATCGTCCAGATCGGCACCGCCGAGCAGATCCTGTCCGACCCCGCGAACGACTACGTCGCCCAGTTCGTCGCCGACGTCGACCGCACGCGCGTCCTCACCGCGTCGTCCGTCATGGTGCGCCCCGCGGTCGTCGTGCCCGTCAGCGGCGGGCCGCGCCAGGCCAGCCGCGCGATGCGCGAGGCGCAGGTCTCGGCCGCGTACGTCGTCGACCGCCAGCGCGTGCTGCACGGCATCGTGCGCGACGACGACGCCGTGGCCGCCCTCAAGGCGGGCAAGGAAAGCATCGGGGACCTCGTGCACGACGGCGTCGCCCCGGTCTCCCCGGACACCCCCCTCGCGGAGATCTTCGCGCCCGCGGCCGAGTCGTCGCTGCCCGTGCCCGTGACCGACACCGAGGGCCGCCTCGTCGGCGTCGTCCCGCGCGTCACCCTGCTCGAGGCCATGGTCCCGACCGAGCAGCCCCGCACGGGCGAGATCGACCTCGGCGCGCCGGCGGTGCAGGACGAGACCGTCGAGGACGCCGCCGTGGACGCCACTGCGACGACCGAGGGAGGTGCCGCGTGAACGACACCCTCGTCCCCCGCATCCCGCTCGGCGAGTGGGTCGACACGTTCGTCGACTGGATGACCACGACGTTCCGGCCGCTCTTCCGCTTCGTCAAGGACGTCCTCGTCGGCATCTACGACGGCCTGGACACGATCCTGTCGAGCCCGCCGTTCTGGGTCGTCGCGCTCGCGCTCGCCGCCCTCGCGCTCCTCGCCAAGGGCTGGAAGCTCGCGCTCGGCTCGCTCGTCGGGTTCGTCGTCATCGCCGGCGTCGACCAGTGGGACAACGCGATGGACACCCTCGCGCTCGTCCTGCTGTCCGCCGTCCTGGCCCTCGTCGTCGCGATCCCGGTCGGCATCTGGGCCGCGCGCGACGACCGCGTCTCCGCGGTGGTGCGGCCGGTCCTCGACTTCATGCAGACCATGCCGGCGTTCGTCTACCTCATCCCGACCGTCGTCATCTTCCTCACGGGACCCGTCCCGGGCATCATCGCGACGATCATCTTCGCCATGGCGCCCGGCGTCCGGTTCACCGAGCTCGGCATCCGGCAGGTGGACAAGGAGGTCGTCGAGGCAGGCCAGGCGTTCGGCGCGACCCCGGGGCGCATCCTGCGCCAGATCCAGCTCCCGCTCGCGCTCCCGACCATCATGGCCGGCGTCAACCAGGTCATCATGCTGTCGCTCTCCATGGTCGTCATCGCGGGCATGGTCGGCGCCGGCGGCCTCGGCAACGACGTCGTCGCCGCGCTCCAGCGCGTCAACGTCGCGCTCGGCTTCGAGGCCGGTCTCGCCGTCGTCATCCTCGCGATGTTCCTCGACCGCGTGACCTCGGCCCTCGGCAACCGCGCCCCCGTCTCGCGCGCGCTCGCCGCGGCGCGCGTCTGAGGGGCGCGTCTGTCGCGCGCACGAACCGAACCCGGCCGCAGCGCCGGGAACCCGCCCGCCGCACCCCCGGCGTCGGGCACACCGACCGGGTCCGCCCGGACCCAGGGAAGGACAGCATGACCCCCGCACGCACCCGCACCGTCCGCCGCTCCGCCGCCGTCGCAGCGACCGCCGTCCTCGGCCTCGCGCTCACCGCCTGCGCCTCCGACTCCGGGTCGGGCGCCGACGACGGGGCGTCGTCCACCGGCGAGGACGAGACCTCGGTCTCCATCGGGATCCCCTCCGGCTGGGACGAGGGCATCGCCGTCTCCCACCTCTGGACGGCGATCCTCGAGGAGGAGGGCTACGACGTCTCCTCCCAGACCGCCGACGTCGGCGTGATCTACACCGGCCTGGCCGGCGGCGACTTCGACGTCACGCTCGACGTGTGGCTCCCCTACACGCACGCCTCCTACGAGGAGGAGTACGGCGACGAGGTCACCGACCTCGGCTACTGGTACGACGACGCCAAGCTCACCATCGCGGTGAACGAGGACTCGCCCGCGCAGTCGCTCGAGGACCTCGCCGGCATGGCCGACGAGTACGGCAACAAGCTCGTGGGCATCGAGGCCGGCGCCGGTCTCACCAAGATCACGCAGGAAGAGGTCATCCCGACCTACGGGCTCGAGGGCATGGACTACTCCATCTCCTCGACCCCCGCGATGCTCGCCGAGCTCAAGGGCGCGACCGACGCCGGCGAGAACATCGCCGTCACGCTGTGGCGCCCGCACTGGGCCTACGACGAGTTCCCCGTCCGCGACCTCGAGGACCCCGAGGGCGCGCTCGGCGAGGCCGAGAAGATCCACATGTGGGGCTCGTCCGACTTCGAGGAGCGCTACCCGACGCTGACCAAGCTGTTCGGCGCGTTCTCGCTCACCGACGAGCAGCTCTTCTCGCTCGAGAACATGATGTTCAACTCCGACGAGTACGCCGACGAGGCCGAGGCCGTCCAGGCCTGGCTCGAGGCGAACCCGACGTTCGTCGACGACCTCAAGGAGTCCGCGGGCGTCTGACGCCCCCGGCTCGACGCCGAAGGCCGGCTCCCCGCGGGGGAGCCGGCCTTCGGCGCGTCGTCGTGACCGACGAGCACGGTCACAGCGGGCGCGCGTCGTCCTCCAGCAGCACCGGGATGCCGTCGCGCACCGGGTACGCGAGCGGCCGGTCCGTGTCGGTGGAGTGCAGCTCGGGCTCCCCCGTCGGGCCGGTGCCGTCCACCAGGCGTGCGCCGGTGACGGGGCACCGCAGGGCCTCGCGCACCCAGGGGTCGATCTGCAGGCTCATGCTCGCTCCTCGTCGTCGTGCGTGCGCACGAGCGACAGGACGTCGTCGCGCACCTTCTCCATGATGTCCTCGTCGGCGGCCTCGACGTTGAGCCGCAGCAGCGGCTCGGTGTTCGAGGCGCGGAGGTTGAACCACCACTGCGGGTGGGAGTCCCAGTGCGAGACGGTCAGCCCGTCGAGCTCGTCGACGTCGACCGGGCCGCCGCCCTGCTGCGTCACGTACGCCTCGACGACGCGCGCCCGGGCCGCGGGCACGTCGGCCACGGTCGAGTTGATCTCGCCCGAGGCGACGTACGGCTCGTACATCTCCCCCAGCGCCGACAGCGGGTGCGGCTGCGACCCGAGCGCCGCGAGCACGTGCATCGCCGCGAGCATCCCCGTGTCGGCGAAGAAGAAGTCGCGGAAGTAGTAGTGCGCGCTGTGCTCGCCGCCGAACACGGCGTCGTTCTGGGCCATCTGCGCCTTGATGAACGAGTGGCCCACGCGCGTGCGCACCGTCCGGGCGCCCGCGGCCCCGAGGAAGTCGGGGACGGCGCGCGACGTGATGAGGTTGTGGATCACGGTCGGTGTGCGCCCCGCCTCGACCTCCTTCGCGACCTCGCGCAGCCCGACGAGCGCCGTGATCGCGGACGGCGACACCGGGTCGCCGTGCTCGTCGACGACGAAGCAGCGGTCGGCGTCGCCGTCGAACGCGAGCCCGAGGTCGGCGTCGTGCTCGACGACGGCGGCCTGCAGGTCGAGCAGGTTCTTCGGGTCGAGCGGGTTCGCCTCGTGGTTCGGGAACGTGCCGTCGAGCTCGAAGTACAGCGGCACGACGTCGAGCGGCAGCGCGGGCAGGCCCGCGCCGGTGCCCAGGACGGCCGGCACGGTGTAGCCACCCATCCCGTTCCCGGCGTCGACCACGACCTTGAGCGGCCGGATCCCGGACAGGTCGACGAGCGAGCGCAGGAACTCCGCGTAGTCCGCGAGCGTGTCGCGGTCGGTGACCGTCGCCGGCTCGTCCGCGGCGGCGGGGAGGCCGTCGTCGAGGTACCCCTCCGCGAGCCGGCGGACCTCCGCGAGCCCCGAGTCCTGGCCCACCGGGCGCGCGCCCGCGCGGCACAGCTTGATCCCGTTGTAGACCGCGGGGTTGTGGCTCGCGGTGAACATGGCGCCGGGGACGCCGAGAGCACCTGACGCGTGGTACAGCCCGTCCGTGGAGCAGAGCCCGATCCGGACGACGTCGACCCCCGCCTCGGTGAGCCCGGACGCGAACGCGTCCACGAGCTCCGGGCCGGAGTCCCGCATGTCGTGCCCGACGACGACGCTCGCCCGGGCGGGCGCGTCGCCTGCGGGGGTCGGCGCCTCGGGGAGCACGACCGCCCGCGCGAACGCGGCGCCGATGGCCTTCGCCACCTGAGGGTTGAGCTGGTCCGGGACGGTGCCGCGGACGTCGTACGCCTTGATGAGGTGGGAGAGGTCGGTCGTCACGCCGCCCACCCTACCGAGGCGGGGGGTGCGTCGCGGTCAGTCGCCCTCGGCGCGCAGGACGCGCAGGTGGCCGCGTCGTCCGACCTCGGTGACGTCCGGCGGCTCGGGCTCGGTCCTGACCTTGCCCGCCTCGCGCACCGCGTCCGCGAGCGCCGACAGGTCGTCGTCGCTCGGGCCGGTCTCGACGAACTGCGGCGACAGCCGCACGACCTCCCAGCCGCGCGGTGCGGTGAGCCGCTCCGCGTGCTCGGCGCAGAGGTCGTAGCTGTGCGGCTCGGCGAGGTGCGCGAGCGGGCCCAGGACCGCCGTGGAGTCGGCGTACACGTAGGTGAGGGTCGCGACGGCGGCACGGACGCACGCCGTGCGCGAGCACTGCCTGACGGATCTCACGCGCTGACCTTACGCCTTCCGGGCGTGTCGTGGGGCCGCCACACGCCGTCCGGGCGCCCGCGCCGCCGCAGGTGGGCGCGCTGCGCCGGGCGCCGGCGGGCTAGAGTCGTGGTGTGCGTGGCAACACTCCGTCCCCCGGCTCGCGGCCCGAGCCCGCCGGCAAGGGGCGCCGGGCCCGCGACCGCTGGTCGCGCCGGGCGGCCCCCGCCCCGCCCCCCGTCTCGTTCGACGAGCTCGTCATCCCGCCCCGTGCACCCGGACCGGGCGGCCAGGGCCCGGTGCCGCGACGGCGGGACCGCCGTGGTCGAGGGATCCGGGGGCCGCTCCTGCCGCCCACCGCGCCGGCGAGCCGCACGCGGGCGGAGAAGTTCGACGACGTCGTCGTCGACGTCGTCGAGCGGGTCGAGCACTCGTGGGCCAAGCAGCTGCGCGGGACGGAGTTCGCGGTCGAGGACGTCCCGCCCTCCGACCCGGCCCCCTGGGAGGACGGCGGCGTGCCGCTCGGCCGGTGCTTCCCCGCGGAGTCGGGACAGCCCGCGCGCATCGTCGTCTACCGACGGCCGGTCGAGGCCCGCGCGTTCGACGCGGAGGACCTCGAGGACCTCGTCCGCGACGTGCTCGTGGAGCAGGTCGCCCACCTGCTGGCGCGCACCCCGGAGGAGATCGACCCCCGGTACACCGGCGACCGCTGACCCGCGTCGGTCCCTAGCCCCCGAGGCCCGCGGTGTCCGAGGCGCGGACCGCGACGGTGCCGGGCGCAGGGGCGTCGACGACGGGCAGGAGCACCGAGAGCAGGCTCGGCGTCTCGTCGCCGTCCCCGCTCGGCGGACCGGCGCTCGCCACGACGGACCACGCCGGGCGCAGGTCCCCGCGGGCGCCGACGACGTCGACCGTCACCGCCGCGACCACCGCGTCCGAGCCCTCGGGCCGCAGCGTGGACGGGTCGAGCGTCTGCGTCGTGCCGGCGTCGAGCGTCACGGTCGTCGTCCCGGCCTCGGCGCCCTCCTCGTCGTAGGCGCGGACGCGGAGCTCGAGGCGTCCGGCCGCGTCGTCGCCGTCCTCCGCCGTGCCCCTCGCCGGGACCGCCGCGAGCGTCAGGACCGACGTCGTGCCGGGGACGAGCGCGACCTGCCCGGCCCGCGCGTCGTCCGCCACGGCCGGGGCGTCCTCCGCGGGGGGAACCAGCGCCCGCGCGGCGATCCACGCACGGTCGTACTGACGCTCCTCGTGGAGCAGGTCGGGGTCCGGCTCGCCGCGCCGGTCGACGGACGCCCCGGCGACGACGGGGACGTCCGCGCGCACGGCCACGGCGTACGACCCCTCGGGGAGGCCGCCGAGCGAGACGTCGGTGACGACGCCGGGCGTGAGGGCGACGTCCTCCACGCCGCGCAGCGGCACGGGCCCGTCCGCCCCGTAGACCGTCACGTGCGCGGTCCCGGCCTGGTCGCCCGGGGCGAGGAGGCGGAGCTGCGGAGCGTGCGGGTCGTCGACGGCCTCGCCGACGCTCGCGACGCCCCCGAGCGCCAGGTCGTGCGCGGGTTCCGCGCCGGGGACCACGTAGTCGACGCCGAGCGGGACCAGCCCGTCGAGCGTCGAGTGCTGGAGGTAGGCGGAGACGAGACCGCCCGTCGCCGCGACGTGCACGACGAGGCGCCGCTGCTCGGGGGCGGCAGCCTCGACGAGCGTCACGACCTCCTCGCCCGGGCCCACGAGCTGCTGCCCGCCCCCGGAGAGCACCGCGGCCCCGCCCTGGCCCCAGACGTCGACCTGCACGACCGCAGGCGTGAGCCCCGGGTTCTGCAGCACGAGCTGGGTGCTGCTGCCGATCTGGGTGCTCCCGCCCACGAGCCACTGGCTGATGCCGGGTCGCGCGCAGCTCGCCGCGGCGAGGCCGCGCAGGTCACCCGCCGTCGTCGCGGACCCCACCGACGCCGCGACCCGCGGGGCGGCTCCCTCGCCCGGGCGGACGGTCAGGACGGTGCCCGCGGCGGGGTCCTCGTCGGTGGTCACCGTGACGTCGGCGTCGGCGGCACGCTCGAGCGCCCGAGCGTCGGCGCGCGCGGCCGTGCCGTCGAACGCGCCGATCTCGGCCGACCCGGCGCCCGCCACGACCGCGCGCAGACTGCTCTCGGTGCCGACCGGCGCGGGGCCGAACTGCGCGTCGCCGACCGTCTCCGGGTCGGTGAGGCGCGCGGGTCCCGGGCAGACCGTGACCTCCGGGGCCGGCTCGACGGCGACCTGCTGGACCGGGTCGGCGGGGGCCGGCGCGGCAGGGACCAGCGTCGCGCCCGTGCTCCCGAACGCGGCCACGGCGCCCACCGCGAGCATCCCGACCAGGCCGGCGCCCGTCGTCGTGATCCGGCGCACCACCCCGCGCCGCCTGCTGCGGGGCGTCCCTGCGGGCGCGTCGTCCGGGACCGCCCGGCCCTGACCCGTCTCGTTCTCCGTCGTCACCGCGCTACCTCGTCCCCGCCCGACGACGCCGCACCGGCACCGCGAGCAGCACGTACACGAGCAGGGTGATCCCTGCCGCCGTCATCCAGCCCGACCGGTGGTCGGCCGCGTGGAACACCTCGAGCCGCCCGTCCGCGGCTCCCAGGGCGAACGCCTGGAGCCCGCCGGTGGTCGACGGGTCGACGGCCTGCAGGGGCCGGCCGTCGAGCGTCGCCCGCCACCCGGACGAGGCGTCCTCCGCGAGCACGACCACGCGGTCCTCGGCCCCCGCCGGCACGGCCGCGTCGACCGGTCGCAGCGCCTGGCGGTCCGCGTCGAGCGGCTGCGACCCCGCGGACGACTCGACCCGCGCGTAGGCGGGATCGAGGCCGTCGGGCGCCACGCGCCACACCAGCCCCGACTGCCCCTCCGTCATGCGCTCGAGGCCGGGCACCGTGTCGAGCCGCGCCACGAGCTCCGCGCGCGCCTGGTCCGGCTCCGCCGACGCCGGCAGGAGCACCGCGCCCACGCCGAGGCGCCCGAGGCCGTCGCTCACCTCGGCCGACGTGCCGGAGACGAGGTCGGCGACCACCCGGGGCAGCTCGCCCTCGGTCGCGCCGGGGTCCGCGGCCTGCCACGCCTCGACGACGACCGAGGAGTCGACGGCCTGCGGGCCGTCCGAGCGCAGGGCCGCGTACTCGACCACGCCGCCCGGACCGATCTCGAGGCTGAGCACCCGGGCCTGGCGCGGGGAGGACTGCATCTGGCGGCCCACCGGCGGGACGACGGGCTGGGTCGTCGCGCGGACGTCGCCGACCCGCGCGTCGTCCCGGTCGAGCACGCCCGCCGTCCACGACGCCGCGGTGCCCAGCGGGAGCAGCGCGACGACGAGGCCGAGCGCGACAATGGCACCGGACCGCCAGGGCGGGGCGCCGCCGTCGGGCAGTCGGGGCGCACCCACGAGCGCGGCACCGAGGAGCGCGAGGAGCGCGAGCGAGGTGCCCGCGCCGGGCCAGCCCGTCACGGGGGCGCCCGGCGACGCACCCGCCCCGACGACGGTCGAGCCGGCGAGGATCGCCGTCGCGAGGCCGATCGCCGCGACGAACCACGCGCCGACGGCGAGGCGGCGCCCGCGGAGCACGGCCACGGCGGCGAGCGCCACGACGACCGCCCCGGCGGCGAACGGCGCCCACCGCGCGAGCAGGTCGACGGCGCCCGAGCCGTCGAGCCCGAACCACGCGCCCGGCGACACCGGCAGACCGAGGAGCAGCTGCCACGGCGGCGCCGCCGCGGCCGCGACGGGCGCACCGGGGTCGGCGAGCAGGAGGCGCCACCCGCCGTCGCCCGCGGTCCTCGCCACGTGCACGAGGAACGGTGCGAACAGCACGAGGGCCGGGACGGGCACGAGGGCCAGGTAGCGACGGTGGGCGGGCACCCCGACCGCGACCACCGCGAGCACGAGCACGCCGACCGGGAGGAGGACGGGCGACCCGGCGACGACGACGGCGAAGAGCAGGCCCGCGGTCGCCGCCGCGGCGAGCGACCCCGGCTCGCGCCGCGGGACCGGACGCGCGGCGCCGGGCGCGGCCGGCGCGACCGCGTCGACGCGCTGGAGCCCGAGCGCGCGGACCACCGCGAGCGCGAGCCACGGCAGGGTGGCGTGCACGAGCACGGCGCCCACCCGGCCCGCGCCCACGGCGGCGAGCAGGGCCGGCGCGGCGACCCACACGAGCGTGGCCCAGGCGCGCGCCGGGACCGAGCGGACCAGGGCGCCCGCGGCGAACCACGCGCCCAGACCCGCGGCGACGAAGCATGCCGGCACGAGCAGGTTGACGGCGGTCTGGGTCGCGCCGCCGGCGAGCAGCGAGGCGGGGACGAGCGCCGTGACGTAGGGGTCGGCCGGCGCTGGCGCGCCGAGCCCGGTCGTGACCCACCCGGTCGTGGCGGCGCGCCAGACGTCGCCGAGCGTGCCCGTCGCCGGGAGCAGCGAGCCGCCGACGAGGCGGCCGCCGGCGAGCAGCGCCCCCGCGAGCGGGCCGAACACGAGGGCGGTGTACGCGACGAGGGCCAGGGCCGTCGCCGCGAGGCCCGCCCGTCGCCGCAGGGCGAGCGCGCGCAGCTCGCGCCGCTCGATGTCGGTCGGGGCCGACGCGGTGCGCCGCTGCTCCGCCCGGGCCAGACGGCGGTCGCGCCGCTCGGCGAGGACCTCGCGCCACGTGCCGCGCAGCGGGCGCAGGGCGCGACGCGGGAGCCTGCGGGTGCGCCGGGCCGCGCGCCGCGCGCGCCACACGGGCCCGATCCGGGCGAGCGCCCACAGCGGGGCGAGCAGCTCGTCCCGGGCGTGGCCGGGCTGCTTGACGAGCAGCCGGTACGCGGCGTGGAACGGGGCGCCGAGGACCATCGCCAGCGCGACGAACGGCAGCCACGGTGCCGCGACCCCGACGAGTCGCGCGTGCAGCTGCGACCGGCGCCGCGCGGCGGAGGACGAGCCGGGGTCCGGCGCGGGGAGCGTGGTCGCCCCGCGCCGCCGGTCCCGCAGCCCGAGGAGCGACGCCTGCGCGTGCCGCACCACCGCGGACGGCACGACGATGACGCGGTGCCCGGCGAGCCGCGCCCGGCGGCACAGGTCGAGCCCGTCGCCGAACGGCCCGTACTCGGGGTCGGTCCCGCCGAGCTCGAGCCACACCGTGCGGCGCACGAGCGCGCCCGCGAGCCCGACGGCGAGCACGTCGTCGCGCGCGTCGTGCTGGCCCTGGTCGATCTCGTCGTCGTCGATCCCCGTCATGCGACGCCCCAGGGGCGTCGTCGTGACACCGACCTCGACGAGGCGGCTCGCCGTGCCCGGCTCGAACGGCGGGGCGGGCTCGGTCCCCGTGCCGATCGTCCACCGCTCCTGCTTGGGTCCCGCCACGGCGACCGCGGTCGAGTGCTCGACCGCGCGCAGGAGCTCGGCGAGCGCGTCGGGAGCGGGCGCCGAGTCGTCGTGGAGCAGCCAGAGCCACGTGCCCGGTTCGACGTGCGCGAGCGCGGCGTCGACCGCGTCCCCGAACGAGCGGGCGCGCGGGGCCGCGACGAACCGCGCGTCCCCCAGCTGGAGGCCCTGGTGCTCGCGTGTCGCGTCACCCGCCGCGGCGTCCACGACGACGACGGCGTGCGGGCTCGTCGTCTGGGCGCGCAGCGCGGCCATCGTCGCGGCGAGGAACGGCGTGCTCCCGCGCGTGACGACCACGGCCGTGACGGTCGTGACGACGGGCAGCGCCCCGGTGACGGCGGCGACGATCTCGGGTGCCGCGACGACGCCCGGCACGGCGGCAGCGCGCGCGGCCGCCCCCGGCGTGACGTCGCCGGGGCGGGCGCTGCGCGCGGACGTGGTGAGGTCGGAGGAAGTCATGTCCCGTCGATCATGCGACGGACACGGCTCCGGGCGCGGCATTTGCGCGCCCCGGTGTGGCGGGGTGTCGTGACCCCGTCACGAGGTGGTCCGGTGCGACGCGTGCGCCGACCCGGACCGCGGCGACGCTCGTCAGACGACGCGGCGCTTGAGCTTGCGGCGCTCCCGCTCCGAGAGACCGCCCCAGATGCCGAACCGCTCGTCGTTCTCGAGCGCGTACTCGAGGCACTCGGCCCGGACCTCGCAGCCCGTGCAGACCTTCTTGGCCTCGCGCGTGGACCCGCCCTTCTCCGGGAAGAAGGCCTCCGGGTCCGTCTGGGCGCAGAGCGCCCGCTCCTGCCATCCCATGAGCGAGTCGTCGACCGGCTCGCCGAAGAGCGGCAGCACCGGTGCCACGCGCTCCACCTCTCGTTCAGCGTCGGAGGGGAATGCCCCTCCCGTCCCGTCCAGCATGTTCCACATCGTGCGCCCCTTCATGCCGTTCGCCGGGCCTCGTGGCGAGAACCCCGCCGGAAACTGCATTGAAGAAATTACACGCGTGTCGTCCGCGGGCGTCAAGCCGAAATGTGATAGCGACGAGGAGGCGAGGGGTGAAATTCCGACATGTCGGGACGCGATATCAGCGCTCTAGGGTGGTGTCCATGGTGACCGCTCCCCATCCCCCGACCCCGCGCGACGACCGCCCCACGCACGTCGCTGACCTGCTGCGTCTCCTCACGCGAGACCCCGGACGACCGCGGCTCACGTGGTACGGCGACGACGGCGAGCGCGTCGAGCTCTCCGGTGCGGTGCTCGAGAACTGGGTCAACAAGACGACCAACCTTCTCGTCGAAGAATTCGACGCCGGCCCCGGCACGCGGGTCGTTCTCGACCTTCCCGTGCATTGGCGCACGGTCGTCTGGGCGCTCGCCGCATGGCGCGTCGGGACGACGGTCGTGCTCACGCCCGCCGACGACGACGCTACGCTGGGTGACGGCACCACGCGACCGGACGTCGTCGTGACGACGCGCCCCGACCGCTGGGCCGGGACGCGCGCCGAGCTCGTCGCCGTCGCGCTGCCGGCGCTCGCCCGCCGGTTCGACGGGGACCTCCCGGCAGGGGCGATCGACGCCGCGTCCGCGGTCATGACCTACGGCGACCGCATCGGCTGGGCGCCCGCGGTCGAGCCCGGGCTGGAGGCGCTCTCCGCACCATCCTCGTCCCGGGACCACGCGCACCTGGTCGAGCGTGCCGTCGGCGGTCGGCAGCTCCTGTCCCCGACGCCCTCCGGGGACGGGGACCCTGCGGCTGCCTCGATCCTGCTCCGGGTGCTCGCGACCTGGGCCGGCGACGGGTCCGTCGTCCTCGTCTCTCCCGCCACCGCGACGGCTCTGGGCTCCGACCCCGAGCGGTTCCGTCGGCTCGTCGCCCAGGAGCAGGTGACGCCGGCCTGACCGCCCCGGCGGCGCCTCCCGGGAGGAGTCCGCCCGGCTATCGTGGGCGGACCCGAGGACAGGTGCGACCCCGAGCGAGGTGCCCGTGACCCAGCCCGACGACCGGCCGACCGCGGACACCGTGCCCAGCGGGCCGGACGACGCCACCGCACGCGCCGCGAGCACGGAGGACGCCGGGTACACGCGTCGCCTGCGCGAGCTCCAGGGCGCCCGGTGGAAGCGGATCCTGCACGTGCAGGCCCCGTACCGCTGGATCGTCCGGCACCACCTGGGGGCGCGCCGGACGCTCGACCTGGGGTGCGGCATCGGGCGCAACCTGCGCCACCTTGCCCCGGGCAGCGTCGGTGTGGACCACAACCCCGCGTCGGTCGCCTTCTGCCGCAGCCTCGGGATGGACGCCCTCACCCCCGAGGGCTTCCTGGACGCGAGCGTCGACGGGCGGCTCTCGCCCTTCGACGCCCTCCTCGTCTCGCACGTCCTCGAGCACCTCGAGCCGGGCAGCCAGGTCGAGATGCTGCGCCCGTACGTCGAGCGGCTCGCCGCAGGCGCCCGGGTGCTCGTGGTGTGCCCCCAGGAGCGCGGTTTCGCGTCAGACCCCACCCACACCGACTTCGTCGACGACCGGAGGATCGCGCAGGCGCTCGACCGGCTCGGTGTCGTCGTGGACGGGTCGCGCTCCTTCCCGTTCCCCCGTTGGACGGGCCGGTACTTCGTCTACAACGAGTTCGTCGTGCACGGGCACGTGCCCGGTTGAGCGGGCCGAGCCCGTCGTGATCGCGCGCATGGGAGGATGGCGCCCATGCGTGGAATCATCCTGGCCGGCGGCTCCGGCACGCGACTGCACCCGATCACGCTCGGTGTGAGCAAGCAGCTCGTGCCGGTCTACGACAAGCCGATGATCTACTACCCCCTGTCGACCCTGATCCTCGCGGGCATCCGCGACGTCCTGGTCATCACGACCCCGCACGACGCCGAGCAGTTCCGTCGGCTGCTGGGCGACGGCTCGCAGTTCGGCATCTCCATCTCGTACACCGTCCAGGCGGAGCCCAACGGGCTCGCGCAGGCGTTCGTCCTCGGCGCGGACTTCATCGGGTCGGACTCCGCGGCGCTCGTCCTGGGCGACAACATCTTCTACGGCCCGGGCCTCGGCACGCGCCTCTCGCGGTTCGAGGGCCTCGACGGCGGCGCGGTGTTCGCCTACCGGGTCTCCGACCCGACCGCGTACGGCGTCGTCGAGTTCGACGAGGACGGCAAGGCCCTCTCGCTCGAGGAGAAGCCGCAGCACCCGCGCTCGAGCTATGCGGTGCCCGGGCTGTACTTCTACGACAACGACGTCGTGGCGATCGCCCGGGACCTCGAGCCGTCGGCCCGGGGCGAGTACGAGATCACCGACGTCAACACGGAGTACCTCCGCCAGGGGCGGCTCCACGTCGAGGTACTGCCCCGCGGCACTGCGTGGCTCGACACCGGGACCTTCGACTCCCTCCTCGAGGCGTCGGACTTCGTCCGCACGATCGAGAACCGGCAAGGCCTGAAGGTCGGTTCGCCCGAGGAGGTCGCGTGGCGACGGGGCTTCCTCACGGACGACGAGCTCCGCTCCCGCGCCGAGAAGCTCGTGAAGTCCGGCTACGGGAGCTACCTGCTGGGCCTGCTCGCACCCTGACGACGCCCGGCGGGTGCGCCGACCGTCAGCCCGCGAGGACCTCGGCGGCCGCCGTCCGCCACCGCTCCTGCCAGTGGTCGATCACGGGGACCCCGGCCGCCGCCAGGGGCGCGTGGTCCAGCACCGAGTAGGCAGGACGCGGTGCCGGCCGCACGAACGCCTCGCTGGTCGTCGGCCGCACGCCCTCGGGGTCGTGGCCGGCGGCGACCGCGACCGCGCGCGCGAACTCGAACCAGGAGCACTCGCCGCTCGCCGTCGCGTGGTAGACGCCACCGGGGGCGCCGGTCACCACGAGGCGGTCGACGGTCTCGGCCACGTCCCGCGTCCAGGTGGGTTGGCCGACCTGGTCGGCGACGACGTCGACCCCGCCGCGCTCGCGCAGGAGCCGGGCGATGGTCCGGGGGAAGCAGGCACCGCGCGCACCGTAGAGCCACGCCGTGCGCACCACCAGGTTCTCCGGGGACGCCGCGCGCACCGCCCACTCGCCCGCGAGCTTCGACCGCCCGTACGCCGACACGGGCGAGGGCGCGTCGTCGACGCGGTAGGGCGTGTCGGCCGTCCCCGCGAACACGTAGTCGGTCGAGACGTGGACGAGCCGGCGCCCTCGGCGGGCGCACGCTCGCGCGAGGACGTCGGCGCCGAGGGCGTTCACGGCGAACGCGTCCGCCTCGTGCTGCTCCGCACCGTCCACGTCCGTCCACGCGGCGCAGTTGACCACGACGTCGACCTCGGCGACCGCGTCGGCCACGACCCGGGCGTCGAGCACGTCGAGCTCCCGGGACGAGGGAGCCCACACCCGCTCCCCCCGCTCGGTGAGCCTGCCGGCGAGGTCCGAGCCGAGCATGCCCGTCCCTCCCGTGACCAACCAGTGCACGAGCGACCTCCGATCCTGTGGGCGATGACCAGACGAGCGTAGTGGAGGCCCCCGTCTCGTAGGATGACCAACCATGACCCCTGAGATCGGCGGACCTTCCCGCGCCCGCCGGACGGCCACCTGGGTCGCGCTCCCCCTCCTCGCCCTGGTCGCCCTCCTCGCATGGGGCTTCGCCTCGCCGGTCGGCTCGAGCCCGGACGACGACTTCCACCTCCCGTCGATCTGGTGCGGGCTCGGCGAGCGGGACGGCCTGTGCGAGCAAGGGTCCGAAGAGCTCACGCGACTCGTCCCGGCAGCGGTCGCGGGCGAGCCCTGCTATGCCCGGGACGCCGCTCGCGACGCGTCCTGCTGGTCCGGCTCGACAGACCTCGTCGAGACGGACCGGGTCAACACGACGCACCTGTACCCCCCGGTCTTCTACGCGACGATGTCGGTCTTCGCCTCGGACCACGTCGAGACGTCCGTCCTGCTCATGCGGGGGTTCAACGCGCTCCTCTTCGTCGGGCTCGTCACCGGGGTGGCCGCTCTGGTCCCGCGGCGGCTGCGGCGCAGCGCCGTCCTGCCGTTCGCGGTCACGGCGGTCCCGCTCGGGGCGTTCGTCGTCCCGTCGACCAACCCCAGCTCGTGGGCGTACCTCGCGGCGGGCGTGACGTGGCTCGCGCTCTACGCGAGCACGCTCGTCGAGGGCCGCCGCCAGATCGGGCTCGCCCTGCTCGCCGTGCTCGCCGGGTTCCTCGGCGCCGGAGCGCGAGGTGATGCCGGGATCTACGCGTGCCTCGCCGTCGTGATCGTCGCGATCCTCTCCCTCCGCCGCGACCGCCGTCTCGTCGTCCCGGCCGTGGCGGGCGCCGTCATCGCGGCGGTCGGCGCGCTCTTCTACCTGAGCTCGACGCAGGGTGGCCAGGTGAGCGGCGGCTTCAGCGACGGACCCGGAGGGCCGCCGCTCGGCGTGTGGGACACCTTCCGCACCGTGCTCGAGGTCCCGGACCTGTGGATAGGAGCCGTCGGCGGGTGGGGCCTCGGCTGGTTCGACGTCCCCCTCCCGGCCCTCGTCCCCGTCCTCGTCTGGGCCGTCCTCTCTGCCGCCGTGTTCCTCGGCCTCGGAAAGGCCACGCCCCGGACCCTGGTCGCGGCGGTCGTCGCCCTCGGCGCGCTGTGGGGCATGCCGACGCTCCTGCACCAGCAGTCGGGAGTACTCCCCGGCTCGTTCGTCCAGCCTCGCTACCTCCTGCCCGTGCTCGTCCTGCTCGTAGGCGTCCTCACCGTGGCGACCGCGCGCGGCAAGGTCGAGTGGACCCGGGCACAAGGCGTCACCGGAGCGGTGGCGCTGACGCTCGCTGCGGCCGTCGCACTGTTCACCACGATCCGAAGGTTCACCGTCGGCATCGAGACGCCGGTGGCGAACCTCGACGGCGACCCCCGCTGGTGGTGGGACGTCCTCGCCCCGACCCCGCTGACCGTGCTCGTCACCGGATCGCTCGCCGCGCTCGGCGTCTTCCTCCTTGCCGAGCGGCTGGGCAGGGCCGTTCCCAGCGGCGGACGAGCGACGGACGACGAGCCCGAACCCCGACCGACGGAGAGATGACCGTGAAGATCCGAGAGCTCGACATCCCCGGTGCGTGGGAGCTCACGCCACGCCAGTTCGGCGACGACCGAGGCGTGTTCCTCGAGTGGTTCCAGGGCAGCGAGTTCGCTGCGACGGTCGGGCACGACCTCGACCTCCGGCAGGCGAACCTGTCGGTCTCCGCCGCCGGGGTCGTCCGGGGCGTGCACTTCGCCGACGTCCCGCCGAGCCAGGCCAAGTACGTGACCTGCGTGAGCGGCGCGGTGCTCGACGTCGTGGTGGACATCCGCGTCGGCTCGCCGACCTTCGGCCGCTGGGACTCGGTGCTGCTCGACGACGTCGACCGCCGCGCCGTCTACCTGAGCGAGGGCCTCGGGCACGCGTTCTGCTCGCTCGAGGACGGCTCGACCGTCGCCTACCTCTGCTCGGCACCGTACGCGCCGGGCAGAGAGCACGGGATCCATCCGTTGGACCCGGGCCTCGCGATCGAGTGGCCGACGACGGACCGCCGTGGCCGTGCGCTCAGCCCGCGGCTCTCGGACAAGGACTCCCAGGCCCCGACGTTCGACGAGGCGCACGCGCAGGGCCTGCTGCCCACCTGGGACGCCGTGCAGTCCTTCCTCGCCGACCGACGGGGCACGGGCGCCTGAGCACCCGGGCACCCGCCGACCGCGAGCTCCTGTCCTACTGCCCGGACGCGGCGTACGTCGCTTCGACGCCGGCCTTCGCCGGGCGCCACCACGACTCGTTCTCCCGGTACCAGTCGACCGTCGCGACGAGGCCGTCCCGGAAGTCGGTGTAGCGCGGCTCCCAGCCGAGCTCCTCGCGGAGCCGCGAGGCGTCGATCGCGTACCGCAGGTCGTGCCCGGGGCGGTCGGCCACGTGGTCGAAGTCGTCGGAGGGCCGCCCGAAGATCTCGAGCAGCGTCCGCACCACGTCGAGGTTGCTCGTCTCCCCGTCGGCACCGATCAGGTAGGTCTCCCCGATCCGGCCCGCGTCGATGATCCGCCACACGGCGCTGTTGTGGTCCTCGACGTGGATCCAGTCGCGCACGTTCAGCCCGGCACCGTACAGCCGCGGGCGCACCCCGTCGATGAGGTTGGTCACCTGGCGCGGGATGAACTTCTCCACGTGCTGGTACGGCCCGTAGTTGTTGGAGCAGTTGGAGAGCGTCGCCTCGACCCCGAAGGACCGGACCCACGCCCGCACGAGGAGGTCGCTCGCCGCCTTCGTGGAGGAGTACGGGCTCGAGGGGTTGTACGGGGTCGTCGGCGTGAACTTCGCCGGGTCGTCGAGCTCGAGGTCGCCGTACACCTCGTCCGTCGAGATGTGGTGGAAGCGCACCCCGTGCCGACGGACGGCCTCGAGCAGCGTGAAGGTCCCGACCACGTTGGTCCGCACGAAGGGCGACGGGTCGTTGAGCGAGTTGTCGTTGTGGGACTCGGCGGCGAAGTGCACGACCAGGTCGTGCTCGGCGACGAGCGGGTCCACCACGTCGGTGTCCGCGATGTCGCCCTGCACCAGGCGGACCCGGTCCGCCACAGGATCGAGCGACGAGCGGTCGCCCGCGTAGGTGAGCGCGTCCAGGACGGTGATCTGGACGTCCGGGCGCTCCCGGACGCTCTGGTGGACGAAGTTGGACCCGATGAAACCGGCTCCGCCGGTCACCAGCATCTTCATGTGCGCTGCTCCTGCCAAGTCGTCGTGCGGCCGACCGACCACTCTAGACGACCGGTCCCCCGGTCTCAGCCTCGCGTCCGTGACCGCAGCGCGAGGCCGATGTCGGCTCCCGTCGCGGCGATGCCCACCGGGAGCGGCACGAACGCGCGGTGGTCCAGCTCGGGCCACACGCGGGACCGGAACCGCAGGTCGAGCGCCTGACGAGAGGTGAACGGCGACGCCGCCAGCACCGCCTGGGGGCGTCGCTTGTAGATGCGGCGCATCTCGCCGAGCAGGGTCGCGATCGAGACCGACTGCTGCGACGCGAGGATCTTCACCACGGGGTCGCTCCCCGCAGGGAGTGCGGCGGCGCGGTCGAGCGTGTCGAGGACCATCGCCGCGCAGTCGTCGACGAAGAGGTAGTCGCGGAGCGTGTCCAGGGGGACGTAGATCCCGATCGGCCGGGCGGTGTGGTGGGCCAGGCAGAGCTGGGAGATGAGCCCCTGGGGCTTCGCGAGGTTCTGCCCCGGTCCGTAGATGTTCGCGATGCGGGCGAGCACCACGCGCGTGCCCGCCCCGCCGAGCGCTCGGAACGCCTCCTCCGCGTCGAGCTTGGCGCGCCCGTACGCCGCCAGCGGCCGCGGCGCGGTCTCCTCGGTGAAGGGTGGATCGTCGCTCCCGGAGTAGAGGCCGCCCGCCGACGAGGCGAAGAGGAGCGCGCCCCGTGCCGCGACGTCGGAAGGCAACGCCCGCAGCCGGGACACCACGTCGCGGATGACGTCGAGCTCGGCGCCGAGCGCGTCGGCAGTCGAGGCCGTGACCCCCGCACCCGCGGCCCAGACCACGGCCCACGGCCCGCCGCCCGCCGTCCGGAGCAGCTCGTCGATCGAGCGCCCGAGGTCGTCGACGGCGTCCTCGCGCACGCCCCACCGGACCCGCGCCCGGACGGACGACGTCCCGCGGCGGTCGAGCTCGCGCGTCACGGCCCGGCCGAGCAGGCCCCCCGCGCCCACGACCAGGGTCGTCGCGCCCCCCGCACGGTTCATCGATCGCGTGCGCGTCCGAGCGGGCCCTGCGCAGGGTCGCTCACGATGAGATAGAGCGGCCTGCCCATCGCCATGTTGACGGCCACCCCGATGTACTCGGCGACCACACCGATCGCGAACAGGATGAGACCGGTCGCCAGCAGCATCACGACGATGAGCGACGTCCAGCCGGCAGGGACGGACTCGCCTGCGATGCGGGCGATCGCGAGCGCGACCGCGACCACCACGCCCGCGACGCCGAAGACCGCACCGAGCACGCTCACGATCCGCAGGCCCCGGGTGCCGCTCGAGAGCACCATCCGCCAGAAGTGCGACAGGAGCCGACGCAGCGAGTACCCGGAACGGCGCTCCCCCTCGTCGCGGAGCGCGACGGGTGCCGTGGTGACGGTTCCCGCGACCCAGCCGAGCGCCACGTCGAGATAGACGCTGGGGCCCGCGTACGCGGCCACGGACCGACCGATCTCCCCGAGGACGAGCCGATAGCTCTGGTAGAGCGACGTGTCGGTACCTCCCGCGAGCGCCTCGATCACGCGCTTCGCCGCCTTGGACGTCACGTTGCGGAACGCGGAGTGCGGAGGCGCGTTGGTCGGCGCCGCGTAGACGACGGTCGCCCGCTGCGCGAGCGCCGCGTCCAGCAGCACGCCCATGTCCGCAGGGTCGTGCTGGCCGTCCTCGTCCAGCGTGACGATCCAGTCGCCGCCCGAGGAGGCCATCCCGGCGAGGGTCGCGGCATGCTGCCCGAAGTTGCGGCTCAGCCAGACGGGTCGGACGACGTCGTACTTCGCCGCGAGGTCGCGGATGACCGCCGCGGAACCGTCAGGACCGTGGTCGAAGACGAGCAGGACCTCGGTGACCTGGGCCTGCGCCCCCGCCGGTGTCGCGAACGGGACACAGAGCCTCTCGATCTCCTCGAGGAGTGCCGGGAGCGTGCGCTCACCCTGGTACACGGGAACGACGACGGAGATCTTGTGAAGGACGCCGTCGAGGTCTTCGTTCGTCACGCTGGAGACTATAGTCGTTGGGTTGTCGCAGCCCGTCCGCCCTCGGGTGCGCCCGCGAGCTCCGAGAAGAGGTACCCCGCCCGATGGTCATGGACCCGGAGCCCCCGACGACGGACGCCCCCGGATCGCCGACCCCGGCCCCTCCCGCAGGGATGCACGGGTCGCTCGGCCCCCTCTTCACCCTCGTCAAGGACCAGCGGGTCGCGTTCCTCATCGTGGGCGGCCTCAACACCGTCATCGGCACCGCGTGGTTCGTCGTCTTCGAGATGCTCCTGCGCGACCAGCTCGGCCGGTTCGGCTACATGGCGAGCCTCGTCTGCGCGCACGTCGCGGCCGTGCTCTGCGCGTTCGTGCTCTACCGCAAGTTCGTCTTTCGGGTGACGGGGCACGTCTGGCTCGACCTCGCCCGCTTCGAGGTGGTGAACCTCAGCGCGCTCGGGGTCAACCTCGTCGCCCTGCCGTTCGTCGTCGAGCTCTTCGGGCTCGCGCCGATCCCCGCCCAGCTCCTCATCACCTGCGTCACCGCGCTCATCAGCTACTTCGGCCACAAGGGCTTCTCGTTCCGACGCAAGAAACCGGCGGCCGCGCCCCCCGACGTCGCCGACACCGGTGCCGCCGACAGCCACAGCAGAAAGGACGCCCCCACGTGAGCCCTCGCGTCTCGGTCGTCGTGCCCGCGTACAACAACGGCGACTACATCGCCGCGACGATGCGCTCCGTGCTGGACCAGACCTTCGACGACTTCGAGCTCGTCGTGGCGGACCACTCGTCCACCGACGACACGTGGGAGCAGCTCCAGGCGTTCGCGGACGACCCCCGGGTGCGGCTCGTGCAGACGGACGCGGGCGGCGGAGCCCGGAGGAACTGGAACCGGGTGAGCGAGCTCGCCCGGGGTGAGCTCATCAAGCTCGTCTGCGGGGACGACCTCGTGCACCCCACCATGCTCGCCCGCCAGGTCGCGGCGATCGACGCGGCAGGTCCGGAGGCCGTGCTCGTGGCGTCGCAGCGAGACCTCGTCGACGCGCGCGGAGACGTCTTCGTCCGTGCACGGGGCCTGGGCGACCTCGACGGCGTCGTGGACGGCGCCGAGGCGCTGCGGGCCACCGTGCGCTCAGGCACGAACCTCTTCGGCGAGCCCGCCTGCGTGCTCATGCGCACCGACGCCCTGCGACGCGCGGGGTGGTGGCAGGACCTGCGGTACTACATCGACGCCGGCTCGTACGCCCACGTCATGGTCCAGGGACGGGTCGTCGCACTGCGCGAGTCCCTCGCGTCGTTCCGCGTCAGCGCGAGCCAGTGGTCCGTCCGCCTGATGCAGCAGCAGGCGGAGGAGGCGGCGGAGTTCCACCGCCTGGCGCGTGAGCTGGCGCCCGCCACGATCACCGAGCAGGACGTGCGCCGCGGTGACCGTCTGGCGAAGGTCGTCGCTCTGCAGCGCCGGGCGGCGTACGTCGTCCTCGGGCGCCGGATGCGCCCTCGAGACTGACCCGCCGCGCTCACACCTCGGTGCCGGCGGGGGTCGTGCTCCGTCGGCTCCGGAACCCCTGGAACGCGCAGAGCCCCACCGCGCCCAGCAGCGCCACGACCAGGCCACCGAGCTCCAGCGTCCACCCCGGCGGCCGGAACGACACCTCGACCGTCTCGCCGACGCTGTCGCCGTCGAGCTCGACCGTGAGGAGGAAGTCTCCCGTCGGTGCCGCCAGCTCACCGCCGGCGACGCGGTACCCGGGCCAGGCCATCCGGCTGAGGACGATCGTCCCGCCGGACTCGGGCACGTCCGTCACGCGGAGCGTCGTCACGTCGTCGCTCACCGACTCCTCCACCACCTCGACCCCGTCGGAGGCGTAGGTCACGTGGCCGGGTCCGGGCACCGCGACGTCCCGGGTCCACAGCTCGGTCGAGTGCCCGGTCGTCGCGACGTGCCAGCCCGCAGGCGGCGTGGGAACACCGTCCGGGAACGCCGACAGGACGAGCTGGACGTTGCCGATCCCCATGAGGTCGACGAGCGGGGACGACGTCCCCTCCACCTCCGCGAACAGCGCGTCGAGCGAGCCGGCGCACGACTCCCCCCGGTTGCTCACGCACAGGGTCTCCGAGTACGCCGCGAACCCCACGGGCGTGTAGACGTTCTGCACCGGAGCCGGATTGAGGTACCACGTGTTCGCGAGCAGCGTCTCCTCCCAGACCTCCGGGCCGGGGGCCTGCGTCGGGGCACCCACGACGAACACGTTCTCCTCGACCCCGTCGAGCTGTCGCTGGTACTCGGCCACGGCCGACGGCATGCCGAAGTCGGCGAGCGGTGGGTCCGGCTGGTAGCGGTGCTGCACCACGACGTTCGCCGAGGTCGCCAGGACGGCCACGAGCGCGAGCGGCAGCGCACGCCGCCCGGCGGTGGTCCGGAGGAGGACGAAGTACGTCGCGCCGACCACGAGCAGGACGGCCACCGCGACGGCGAGCGGCCTGCCCCACCCGGGTACCTGGACGAACGCCAGGTAGGCGCCGATCAGGACGAGCGCGACGAAGACCGCGCCCCGCGCGAGGGTCACGCGCGCGACGAGCGCGCGGCTGAGCACGACCGCGAGCAGGACGAGCGCCGCGAGCGAGACGTACGGCATCATCCGCACCGGGATGCGGAGCGGGCCGGCATAGCTCGGCCCGACGACCCACAGGACCATGACGAGGAGGAACAGCCCGATCCCCACGAGCTCCCGAGCGTCGCGTGCGATCTTGCGGACGTCGACGAACGCGACGAGCGGGAGCGCCCAGGAGATGTAGAGCATCGGGACGACGGCGAACGCGCCCCACCAGGCCGAGACCTCGGGTCTCGCCGTCGAGATCGCGGAGGCGAGAAGTCCGTTGAGGTCGGCGACGAGGAAGCCGTCGTTGAGGATCGAGCTTCCCTGGCGCACCGTGACGTCGGCGGAGAGGACGCCGGGGAGGTAGACCGCCACGGCGACGAGCCCGAGCAGGACGCTCGCGCCGAGGACGACGAGAGCGCCCCGCCGCTGGCCCGCGATCATCGCGTCGACCAGCACGGCACAGATGACGAAGACCAGCGCGATCGTGCCGTGGACGTAGCCGACCGTCACGACGAGATACCCGGCGACGAGCATCCCGACCGGGTTGCGACCGCGGGCCGCGCGGCGCGCCATCCACCAGAACCACGGGATGCCCGCCGAGGTGAACAGTCCCGTCACCCAGGTGGTCGCGTCCATGTAGAAGGTGAACCCCGCCAGCGGGAAGCCGATGCCCGCGAGGAGCGCCCAGTGGCGGTGCCCCCCGAAGTCGCGGACCAGGCCGTACGCGCCGACGGCTGCGACGCCCATCACGGCCGCCTTCACCGCGGTCGAGAACACGACCGCGTCCGGAGCGTAGGACGCCAGAAGACCGATCAGGAGCACGACGGGGTTCAGCAGCCCCCACTGCCCCTCGACGAAGTAGTTCCCGGCCGCCCAGGTGTCCGTCTCGAGGAACGAGAACCCGCCCTCGCGCAAGAGCTCGCCGATGCGGAACCAGATCCCGTACGCGCCGATCTGCGTGTCGTCGTTGAAGTAGTAACGAGGCGCTCGCACGAGCGGGACCAGGGCGAGCAGCATCACGACGAGCGCCCCCGAGGCCGCCCACGCGACCTCGACGGCACGCCCTGCCCGCGGTGAGGCGGCCACCGCGCCGGTACCAGCGGCGGACGTCGTCCGCGGTGTCTCGGTCCCGGCGCTCATCCGACCCGCTCCTCGGGCGCCGTCGTGGGTACGCCGACGGACGGGCGTGGTCGCTCGACCGGGCCGGGCGGCGGCGTCCTCCCGGACGACGACATGCGCTTGATCGCCAGCCGCGCAGGCTCCTCGAACCAGCGCCAGAGCGCGTAGCCCACGGCGAGCGCGGCGAACGGCAGGAGCACGAACGCGATCTTCGACCCGGGCGTCCCGGGCGCCATCCACGCAAAGCGGCCCTGCGACCACCACACCGGCTCGATGAGGAGCATGTGCACCATGTAGACGCTGTACGAGGCGGCCCCGCCGATCACGAACCACCGGGTGCCGAGGAGCCTGACGACGTGCCGGTCCCCGATCGCCAGGAGCCCCACGAGGAGGACGAACAGCGGCGTCACGAGCGGTGCGAGCTCGGGGTGGCCGACGGCGTCGACCCCGTACAGCCAGGCCAGGATCAGCAGGATCACCCCGAGCGCGGCGTGGCTCGCGACGGCGCGCGAGCGGGTGGTGAGCCGAAGCTGTCGCACGCCCTCGTAGACCAGGGCGCCCGCGACGAAGCAGCACAGGATGCGGAGCATCCAGG
The DNA here is from genome assembly GCF_055571305.1 of Cellulosimicrobium sp. NPDC030954. Taxonomy (NCBI): domain Bacteria; kingdom Bacillati; phylum Actinomycetota; class Actinomycetes; order Micrococcales; family Promicromonosporaceae; genus Cellulosimicrobium; species Cellulosimicrobium sp. NPDC030954. The sequence continues at coordinate 1,030,133 of NZ_JBVIFN010000001.1, read as the reverse complement.
CCCAGGGGTAGTACATCGTGCCGTACGCGACGACGAAGACCAGCAACGGGACGAGTGCGACGAACGCGAGCACGAAGAGGCTGGTCGCCCGGAGCGAGCGGCCGAGCCGGAGGAACAGGAGCGCCATGATCGGGAAGAGCGCGTAGGCGAAGGCCTCGGCGGAGACGGACCAGGCCGGGCCGTTCCACATCAGGCGGTCGGTGTCGCCCTCCGTCCACAGCGCGACGAGGAAGCTCTGGCGCAGGAAGCTCGGCACCGTGAAGTCCCGGGGCGGGACCGGGTCGGTGCTGACACGCATGATCAGCCCGTGCCAGAGACCCGCCGCGAGGAGCGTCACGAAGAACACCGGCCACACGCGGGCGATCCGCGCCCAGTAGAACCGCGCCGTCGACACCCGCTGCATCGAGCGACCCATCCGGGCCGAGTAGTTGAGCGCCAGCACGAACCCGCTGAGCGTGAAGAAGAGGTCGACGCCGAGCTCGCCGTGCGACAGCAGCGGCCCCGCCCAGGACTCCGTCCCGGGGAACTCGCTGTAGAGGTTTCCCCGGATGTGGAAGACGACGACCCAGACCGCCGCGACGATCCGCACTCCGGTGAGGGCACGGACGTGCCCGATCTCCGTCGTCGGGACGTCCGCCCCCGGAGAGGCGGACGCCGCCGCGCCGTTCGTCATCGCGTCGTTCTCGGCTTCTCGATCTCGGGACGGAACACCACACCCTTCGCGGCCGCCTTGACCAGCCGCAGGCGCAGCCGCCACGGCACGCTCGACCGGGTGAGCTGCTTCGTCATGTTCTCGACGAGCGACGCCGCGAGCGTCGGGCTGCGGAAGGCGCGCGCGGACGCGATCTGGTTGCGGACCCCGTACTCGAACTTCCAGATGTTGCCGTCGTTGACGTCGCCGAAGTTGACCCCGCGGTTCTGCGGCAGGAGGTGGTTGACCTTCGACGACGGGAGGAAGATCCCCGGGCGGTACTTCGCCAGGCGCTGGGTGTACTCCGCGTCGTCGTACCAGATGAAGAAGTTCGCGCTCGGCAGGCCGACCGCGTGCACGGCCTCTCGCGTGATGAGGACCGAGACGAACGAGCACGACTTCATCAGGGTGAAGTCGGCACCCATGGCCAGCGGGCGCGCGAAGTCCCACGTCGGCTCCGGGGTGTTCATCTCGCAGAGGGAGCCGTCCTTCCACAGGACCATGCTGCAGGCGAAGCTCGGCAGGTACCCGAGCGTCTCCGTGGCGCGGTCGAGCCCGGAGACGAGCTCGCCGAGCGCCTCGACCTGCGGGACGGTGTCGTCGTCCATGAGCCACATCGCGTCGTACCCGAGCTCGTACGCGAGCTCGGTCCCGGTGGCGAAGCCCCCGGCGCCCCCGGTGTTCTCCGGGAGCCGGCGCACGGTGGCCGGGACGGAGAACTCGCGCGACGAGAGGAACTCGGCCGTGCCGTCGTCCGAGGCGTTGTCGATGATCACCAGGCGATCGGGCAGCCGGTCCTGCGCCTCGAGCGCGTCGAGCGTCTGCTCGAGCAGCGCTCGACGGTTGTAGGTCACGACGACAGCGGCGACGCGCATCAGTTCTTCTCCTTCAGTTCCTCGAGCCGTCGCGCGAGGAACGCGCTGGCCGGCTCGACCTCGTGCAGTGCCTGGATGAGCTGGGTCTGCTCACGTCGTGCGCGCTCGTAGGCGTCCGGGTCTCCGGCCAGGCGTACGAGAGCCTGCGTCGCACCGCTGAGAAAGCCACGGGGCGCGCGGGGGACGAGGAGCATCGGGGCGACGACGGTCCGCTGGCTCCCGACGTCCGCGGACAGCACGAGGACGCCGTGCTCCTCCGCCTCGAGGGACGTGAGCGTCAGTCCCTCGTTGTCGCTCGAGATCACGAGCACGTCCACGTCGTCCATGAAGTCGCCGACGGGCCCCCAGGGGCGCCGCTCGATCACGCCCTCGAGGCCCTCCTTGCGGATGCGGTCGCTCGTCATGGCGCCGAGCACGCCGCTGCCCTGCATGACGAACGCGAAGTCGGCGGGTGCCTTCGCGTGCAGCCGTGCCGCGAGCGCGACGAAGAGGAACGGCCGCTTCTGCGGCGCCAGGCGCCCGAGGTACCCGATCCGCAGCGGGCCCTCTGACCGCCGTCGTGCCGCGGGGACGGGCGGGACACCGGAGGTCAGGGGCCGGTAGACGAGCTTGCGGCGGTCGACCTCCGAGTCGAGCAGATAGAGGTCACGGAGCTCCGGCGAGATCACGTGGTGCTCGTCGATCAGGTCCGAGAGCTCGATGCTCTGACGGACGAACCCGCCCGTACGGTGCTCGACGATGTGGGTGCTGTCCAGCACCTCCACGGACGGCGCGACGTGACGGAGCTCAGGCAGGAACGCGTACGCACGGCGCGAGTGGTGCACGTGCAGCAGCGTCGGCCGGTACGTGCGGACGAGGGCGGTGAGGAACGCGCCCCAGTCCTCCTCGGCGAGGGAGTTCGCCGCGACGAAGACGTCGTCGGTGATCTCGAGCATCCTGTCGAGCTGGCGCTGCGGAGCGGCCACGTCCGCGGTCACCACGACCCGGTAGCCGGCGGCCGCGGCGAGCTCGGCGGACTGCACGGCCCACGACTCGGCCCCGCCGGACTCGAACCAGTGCATCGCGATCCACGCCACCGGCTCCTCCCCCGTCGTCAGCGGGGAGCCGCCGGCGGTGGTGAGGTGCTCGACCTGGGGGCGGAGGACCGAACGCCGGTGCTCGACACGGGTGTTGCGCCCCTGACGCCACTCGTCGAGAAGGAGCGGCGCCTTCTCGTAGATCTTCTTGTACACGCCACCGACGACCCGACGCTTGAGCGAGTCGGGCTGGAGGAAGTGGAACTCGCCCGCCTCGTCGAGGAGCGTCGTCGTCGGGACCACGAGAGTACGGCCGACCGCCTCCTGGCGTCCGGGCTCACCCTCGACCGAGACCCGTCCGACCGCGTCGCCCTCGGCGAAGCGGCCGCCGGCGACGGCTGGGTCCACGTCTATCGGGGCGGGGAAGGGCTCGTGCTCGCTCGAGACGACGAGGAGCTCGAGCGGAGCCCCGGGGTGAGCCAGGGCGAGGCTGCGGACCGCAGCGTCGAACCACGCGGCCCCCAGCCTCTGCGCGATCCCCCGTCCCGTCTCGGTCAGGCTGACCCGTGCGACGCGTCCCCCTAGTCGACGCGTCAGCGCGGCAGCGATCTCCACCTCCACGCCCTGCGTCTCGCTCACGTCGGGTCCACTCATCCGTTTCCTCCTCGCAGGTGGGCGATCGCGTCTCCGACCGGCCCGTCGCTGACGACGTGCCCGTGCTCGAGCAGGATCGCCCGGTCGCACAGCTGCTCGATCATGTTGAGGTCGTGGCTCACGATCACGAGCGCCTTGCCGCTCGCCTTGAGCTCGCGGATCCTCGCCAAGCACTTCTTCTGGAAGGGCTCGTCGCCGACCGCCAGAATCTCGTCGACGAGGAACACGTCGGGATCAGTGTGCACGGCGACGGCGAACGCGAGCCGCAGGAACATGCCGGAGGAGTAGAACTTGACCTCGGTGTCGATGAACGACTCGATCTCGCTGAAGGCAACGATCGCGTCGAACTTCGAGTCGATCTCCGCCTCGGTCATGCCGAGGATCGCGCCGTTGAGGTAGACGTTCTCCCGCCCCGTCAGGTCGGGGTGGAACCCCGCTCCGACCTCGATCAGGCCTGCGATCTTGCCCCGGACCCCGACCCGGCCGGAGTCTGCCCGCATCACGCCCGAGATGAGCTTGAGCAGCGTGCTCTTCCCGGAGCCGTTGAGGCCGAGGAGCGCGACCGCCTCGCCGTCGTCGACCTCGAAGCTCACGTCGTGCAGCGCCACGAAGTCGGACGACTGCTTCTCGCCGCGACGGACGATGGCGCGCACGACACGGTCCTTCAGCGTGTGGGTGTGCTGCAGGACGAACCGCTTGCCGATCCCGGCCACGACGATCCGTGCCTGCTGTGTCTCGACCATGGTGGACAACGTCAGAGCTCCTGGGCGAATCGGCCGTCGAGTCGCCGGAAGACGACCTGTCCGGCGAGGAGGACGAGGAACGAGAGGACGACCGCGGAGATCGTCGACCACAGGAGGCCCGGAGGCATGGCACCCGTCCGGTCGGTCCCGGGGAACCAGAAGCACAGGTGGAACAGCTCGACCGCGGCGGTCATGGGGTTCGCCTGGTAGATCCACCACAGGACGCCGTCCCCGATGGCGTCCCTGACGTTCTGCCACTGGTACAGCACGGGCGAGAGCCAGGTGGCGACCATGAGCATCAGGTCCACGATGTTCTCGGCGTCGCGGAACAGCACGTTCAGCGCCCCGAAGAGCAGGCCGAGGCCGAGCGAGAGGACGGCGATGATGACGATCCCGAGCAGACCCGCACCGAGCTCGAACAGCGACGGCTGCCACCCCGCGATCAGCGCACCGAGGATCAGCACCACGAGCTGCGGCAGGAAGTGCACGACGGCGACCCAGACCGACGCGACGGGGAAGAGCTCACGCGGCAGGTAGATCTTCTTGACCAGGGCGGCGTTGCCCACGATCGAGCGGGTGGCGTTGCCGAACGCCTCGCTGAAGAAGTTGACGGCGACGACGCCGGAGAACAGGTAGACGGCGAAGTCCTCGACGTTCTCGTTCATCCGCAGGAAGACGCCCACGGCGAAGTAGAAGACGACGAACTGGACGGCCGGCTTCACGTACGACCAGAGCAGGCCGAGGAAGGATCCTCGGTACCGCACCCGGAGCTCCTTGCGCACCAGCAGGCGCGCGAGGAATCGGCGGCGGAGGACGTCGAGCAGCCCGGCTCCCTTGCCGGGCTCGACGAACGCCTCCTGGGGGGCGACGGTCACTCTTCGACTCCTCCGCTCTGGATCTCGGCCCCGCCGCCGAAGTGCGGCGCGAGCTTGTTGTCCACCATCGACAGGGCAGCGCCGATGGCCATGTGCATGTCGAGGTACTTGTAGGTGCCGAGACGTCCCCCGAACAGGACGTCGCGCTCCGCGGCCGCGAGGTCGCGGTAGCGCAGGAGGCGCTCCCGGTCTGCAGCCGTGTTCACCGGGTAGTACGGCTCGTCCTCGCGCTGCGCGAACCGCGAGAACTCGCGCATGATGACGGTCTTGTCCGTCGGGTAGTCGCGCTCGGGGTGGAAGTGCCGGAACTCGTGGATCCGGGTGTACGGGACGTCCGCGTCCGCGTAGTTCATGACGGAGGTGCCCTGGAAGTCGCCGACCGGGAGCACCTCCTCCTCGAAGTCGAGCGTGCGCCACGACAGGTCGCCCTCGGCGTAGTCGAAGTAGCGGTCCACGGGCCCCGTGTAGACCACGGGGACGTTGCCGACGACGTTCTCCTTGTTGACCGGCTGCGTCGTGTCGAAGAAGTCGACGCCCAGGCGGACCTCGATGTTCGGGTGGTCGGCCATCCGCTCGAGCCAGGCCGTGTAGCCGTCGACCGGCAGGCCCTCGTGCGCGTCGTTGAAGTACCGGTTGTCGTACGTGTAGCGCACGGGCAGCCGCGAGATGATCGACGCGGGCAGGTCGCGCGGGTCCGTCTGCCACTGCTTCGCGGTGTACTCGCGGATGAACGCCTCGTAGAGGGGCCGTCCGATGAGGGAGACGCCCTGCTCGTCGAGGTTCGCCGGCCTCTTGCCGCCCAGCTCCGCGGAGAGCTCCTTGACGAGCGCGCGCGCCGCGTCGGGGCCGTGCGCGGAGCGGAAGAACTGGTTGATCGTGCCGAGGTTGATCGGCATCGGGAACACCTCGCCGCGGTGCGTGGTGTACACGCGGTGCACGTAGCTCGTGAACGCCGTGAAGCGGTTCACGTACTCCCAGACGCGCTCGTTGGACGTGTGGAACAGGTGGGCGCCGTAGCGGTGCACCTCGATCCCCGTCGTCTGCTCCGCCTCGCTGAAGGCGTTGCCCCCGATGTGCGGCCGTCGGTCGATCACGAGGACCTTCCGGCCGTACTCCTCGGCGATCCGCTCAGCGACCGTCAGGCCGAAGAACCCCGAGCCCACGACGACAAGATCCGCGTCCACACATACTCCTAGTCTTGGAAGACAGCCGCACTAGCGTAGCCGTTCGGCAGGTGCCGGACGGACGGCGTGGTCGGCCCCGCAGAGCCGCCACAGGACCTTCACGAGCCGCCGTCGCCCTCGAGCCCGCACGCGGTGATGCGGTAGAGGCGGGCGTCGCCCTCCTGGGCGACGAGTTCGCCGACACCGGCCTCGACGAGGCCGTCGAGACCCTCGAACCCTGCCGGAGGAGTCCCCCACAGCAGCCGACCGCCGCGCATGACGTACCCGACGTCGAGGTCCTCGACGGCCTCGCAGACGCTCGGGTCGGTGAGGGCGTCGCGCAGGTGGCCCGCGACGAGGAGCCGGTCCTCGTCGAGCCGGATCCCCGTGTGCGGGAAGACCGACTCGCGCCCGGCGAGCGCCCACGTCAGCGAGCTCCCGTCCCACGGGTTGCCCACGACGGCCACGCCCTCCGGGACGACCTCGGCCACCGTCTCCAGGATCTCGATCTCGTCCGCGTCGAGCAGCCCGGCAGACCCCTCTGCGGACGGGTCGACCCGGTACACGTGGGACACGTAGGCGAAGGACTCGCGCATCGTGGCGGTGCGCGGGAGCAGGACCGACACGGCGACCGCGAGGACCACGGTGACGGCAGCGACGACGAGCGCCGCACGCCGTCCGTCCGGGTGCAGCGAGAACGGGCCGGTCGGCACCCGCGCGAGGCGGAGCAGCGCGGTCACCGCCCAGCCCGCACCGACGACCGCGAGCGGCACGCCGAGCAGCGGCAGGAGCGCCGAGATGCGCTGCGGGTCCGCGTACCAGTAGCCCGTGAGCAGGGGGCGCAGCGGGCTGTCGACGCCGCGGACGACGACGTAGAGGACCGCGACGATCCCGTAGGAGAAGGGCAGCCACCGCCAGCGCGCGACGGTCAGGCACACCACGGCACCGAGGACGACGAGACCCGCCACGACCAGGTTGGGGACCCCCGTCGCGAGGTTCTCCGGCTCGGGGAAGTTCGGCGTGGTCGACGGGTGCATCGCCGTCAGGTCGAGGACCTCGCGCGCCGCGTGCCGCCACGACGCCGTCACCTCCCAGGAGCTCTTCTCGCGGAACTGGTCGATCATCGACACCCGTCCCAGCGCCCAGTATCCGATCCCCGCACCCGCCACCGTCAGCACCGCCGGGAGCGCCGCGACCACCGGGCCGTGGCCACGGCGCCGCAACCGCCCCGTCGTCTGGACGAGGGCCGTCACGACCACCGGGACGACGACGTACCACAGCGCGAACAGCCCGTTCGGCTGGGCGAGCACGAGAGTGACCATGCCGAGCAGGGCACCTGCCGCGGGCGGCAGGCGGCGGGGGCCCGTCCTGCGGACCAGCGCCAGGACGCACAGCGCGAGGGCTGCGGGAAGCACCGCGTAGGAGAGGAAGTTCGGGTACAGCAGGCCGAACGAGAACAGCCGGTTCGGGTACTGCGTGAACGCGAAGGACAGCGGCGCGACCAGGCCGAGCAGCACGGGCGACGTCCCCAGGAACGTCCGGGCGAGGGCGAGCAGTCCCGCGACCCAGACGACCGAGCCGACGAGGACCGAGACCCAGTTCGCCGCGACGGCGATGTCCGTACCGGTGAGCTGGACCACCAGGGAGACGATCCCGTGCCACAGACCGGGATAGAACGCCGTCGGGGTGTCCGGGACGGTCAGGTTCATGTGGAGCGAGGACGCGTCGCCTCGATCGAGGACGAGGGCGACCGAGTTCAGGTGGAACGGGGTGTCGAAGGTCTGGGCCACGCGATCCGGTCCCCCGACCGCGACGAGCGTGCGCCGCACCTGGAGCACGACCGCCGTCACGCTCGTCACGAGCACCACCGCCGCGAGCAGGCGTCGCGACGGGTGGGGGCCGCGGGGGCGGGGTGCCCACGGGCCGCACGCCCGCCGGAGCAGGAGCGCGACGGCGGCGATCACGACGCTCCCGGCGACGACCGGCCAGGTCCCCCACGGCACCCCGGCGGCGCCTGCGACGATCGCGACGACCCCGATCGCGCCGCCGCCGAGCAGAGGTGCCGAGCCCAGCGCGACGAGGCCGCGCAGCCCCAGCGCGTACGCGGGCAGGATGCCCGGCAGGAACAGGACGAGCACGGAGGCGACGGCGACGGGCCACGTCGCGAGCCACTCGGCCATCGTTCAACCTCTCCGGTCCGCCAGGAACGTGCGGTACAGCGCCGTCCGGACCTTCTCCGGGACGAGACGGTACCCACCCCGTACGACGACGTTGCGCAGCGCCTGTGCCCGCGACGTGAAGCCGATGCGCCGCATCCGGCGCTGGAGCTCGATCTCCGACCGCAGCAGGCGTGTCCCGCCGCGCCGCGCGTACGCGCCCGCACCCACCCGGTAGAGCAGGAGCGGCTCGGGGAGGTTGCGGCCGCGGGCCCCACGGGCGAGCATGCGGGCGAACAGCCAGTAGTCCTCGAGGAGCGGCAGATCCTGGTAGCCGCCCGCGGCCTCGACCGCGGACCGGCGGTACACGACCGTCGGGTGGTTGAACGGCGAGTGGAAGCGCGCCCCCGAGTCGATGTCGCTGCTCGACAGCGGCGGTACCCGCACGAGGCCCGGCTCGTCCTCGGAGACGAACTCCTGGATCGCGGACCCGACGATGTCGTACCCCTCGGCGACGAGCGGGATCTGGCGCGCGAACCGCTCGGGCCGGCACACGTCGTCGGCGTCCGTGCGGGCGACGATCTCGTGGCTGCACCGCGCGAGCCCCGCCTCGAGCGCGAGCGCGAGCCCCACGTTGCGCTCGAGCCGGACGACGGTCACCTTCTGCCCCACCGACTCGATCTCGGCGACGACCTCGCCGAGCGCGGGACCCACCGGTCCGTCCTGGACGAGCACCACCTCGTCGGGCGGGAGGTCCTGCTCCGACGTCGCCGACCGGAAGGCCCGGCGCAGGTGGGCGGCGTCGTCACCGTGGTAGACCGGCAGCAGGAGCGAGAACGGTGGCAGCGACGCGTCGGTCATGCCGCGGGCCCCCGCCGCCCGCGCCCGACGTCGAGCGCGTCGACCTCCGTCGTCACCGCGCCCATCTCCGCCAGCACCGCGGCGTTGCGCCGCGGACCGCGGAGCAGCCCGTCGCGCGCACCGCGCAGACCTGCCGAACGCAGGAGGTCACGGTTCCGGGAGCCACGGAAGGTGCGCGCCCACCGACGCAGCGACGCCCCGAGGTAGAGGACGCGCTCCTCCGGGGAGAGCGACGGCGACCGCAGCAGCATCCAGAGCTTGTTGCGCACCTCGTAGTAGAAGCGCTCGCCCGGGTCCGCGTCCGTCGACCCGAACTTCTTGGTCCGGTGCTCGACGACGGACGCGGGCACGTGCAGGCCCGTCCCCCGTCGCAGCAACCGGGCCGAGTACTCGAAGTCGTCGTTCCAGATGAAGTAGTCGGCGACCGGCAGCCCGTGGTGCCGGACCGCACGGGAATCCACGAGCATCGAGACGAACGACGACGACCGCACCGGCATCGCACCGGCCTCGCGCGCGTGCGCGATCTGCTCCGCGGACGCTCCCGGCCGTCGGCGCGGCGTGTTCATCGGGTGGTCCCGCCCGTCGTGCCAGACGACGCGGCTGCCCAGCAGCGCGACCGGCCCCGGGTAGGCGTCGCGCGCGGCGAGCAGCTCGGCGAGAGCCGTCGGCGTCGGGATCGTGTCGTCGTCCATGAGCCACACGAGGTCGGCCCCGTGCGCCTCGACCGCGTGCGCGAGGCCGACCGCGAAGCCGCCCGCCCCGCCGGTGTTGCGCGACAGCTCGACGACGTCCGCCCCCACCACGTGCTCCCCCGCCACCGCGGCCGAGTCGTCGTGGGACGCGTTGTCGACGACGACGACGGCGTCGAGCGGACGGGTCTGCGCGGCGAGCGCGTCGAGCGCCTCGACGAGCAGGTCACGTCGGTCGTAGGCGACGACGACCGCGGCGATTCGCATGGAGAACCTCGGGATCTGCTGGACAGGGACGGGCGAGGGCGCTCGTGCAGGATAGTCCACCCGCTGAGGGTGGCTGCGCAGGTCAGGAGCCCTGCCGGCGGGCGGACGGGCGTCGCGCGGAGGGAGGTCCGTCCGGCGGCTCAGGCCGCGTCGGGGGCGTCGCCCCGCCCGAGCACGACGCGCGGCACCCCGGCCCAGCGCCCGGCGTCCGTGACCCCACGACCGTCGACGACGAGGCGCGCGCCGGGCACGCTCTCGCGACCGACCTGACGGTAGTCGGCGTGGTCGGTCTGGACCACGACGACGTCCGCCTCGTCACCCAGGTGGAACGGCGCGAGTCCGAGCGCGGCGAGCTCGGCGTCGGAGTAGAGAGGATCGTGCACGCGGACCGACGCACCCCGCTCCTCCAGCGCCCGGACGGTGGCGAAGACCCCGGAGAACGCCGTCTCCTTCACCCCGCCGCGGTACGCGGCACCGAGCACGACGGCGTTCAGACCGTCGAGCGACCCCAGAAGGTCGGTCGCACGAGCCACGACGCGTTCCGGCATGGATACGTTGACCGCGCGGGCCTCGCGCACGATGGACGCGTCGGGGTCGACCGACAGGTACAGCCGCGGGTACACCGGGATGCAGTGCCCGCCGACGGCGATGCCGGGCCGGTGGATGTGGCTGTACGGCTGGGAGTTGCTCGCGTCGATGACGGCGTGCACGTCGATCCCCTGCTTGTCGGCGAACAGCGCGAACTGGTTGGCGAGGCCGATGTTCACGTCGCGGTAGGTCGTCTCGGCGAGCTTCGCGAGCTCGGACGCCTCGGCCGAGCCGAGGTCCCAGACGCCGTTCGGGCGGTCCAGGTCCGGGCGCTCGTCGAAGTCGAGCACGGCCTCGTAGAACTCGCGGGCGCGCACGGCGCCCTCGGGGGACAACCCACCGACGAGCTTGGGGTACTTGCGCAGGTCGGCGAACACCCGACCCGTGAGCACGCGCTCCGGCGAGAACACCAGGTGGAAGTCCTCTCCCTCCACCAGTCCCGAGATCTCCTCCAGCATCGGCTTCCACCGGTTCCGCGTCGTGCCGACGGGGAGCGTCGTCTCGTACGAGACGAGCGTCCCCGGCGTCAGGTGCTCCGCGAGGGACCTCGTCGCGGCGTCCATCCAGCCGAAGTCCGGCGCTGCCGTCTCCTCGTCGACGAACAGCGGGACCACGAGCACGACGGCGTCGGCACCCGGGATCGCCTCGGAATAGTCGGTGGTCGCGCGCAGCCGTCCGGCCGGGACCAGCTCCGCGAGCTTCTCGGCGAGGTACGCCTCGCCCGGGAACGGCTCCCGGCCCTCGTTGACCGTGGCGACCGTACCGGCGTTGACGTCGACTCCGATCACCTCGTGTCCCTTGGACGCGAACTGGACGGCCAGGGGAAGGCCGATCTTCCCCAGGGCGACGACGGCGATGCGCATCGAGTGTTCCTTCCGGCGAGCGGGTGGTCGGTCCGGCAGCGTGTCCCGGATCCGGGGGACCGCGACGGTGTCGTTCAGCGTCGAGCGGTCGGACCACCGTGCAGGATACGCGAGGCGCCGATCATCGCGGCAGCCGGTCGCTCACCTCGACGAGGAGCGGCACGTCCGAGCGCGTGGGTCAGGGCGCGGGCTCGCTCAGGTACCCGGCGAGCGCGGCGCGCACGGGGTCGGACACCACACCCGGACCACCGAGCACGACGATCCGCGCGGGGTCGAGCCGCTCGAGCTCCGCCGCCACGGCAGCGGGAAGGCTGTCCCTCACGGTGAGGAGCACCGGCCCACCACCCGCTCCGGCCGCGGGCGCTCCGGAGAGCCCATCCGGGAAGTTGAGCCCGTTCGCGACGTAGACGACGGGGACACCAGGGTCGAACGTCGCGGCCGAGATCGCGGCCGACGTCGCGGAGCGGTCCGCTCCCGCGGCGCGGGTCACGCTCTTCGACGGGGTGTACTCGGCGAGCTGCTTCGCGACGGCGGCGGAGACCGAACCGGTGCCTCCCAGCACGACGATCCGGCCCGGACGCAGCCGCCGGAGCTCGGCCGCGACCGACCCGGGGACGGCGTTCTGGCTGATGAGCAGCACCGGCGCCTTCCGAGCCCCCGCCGCGGGGGCGCCGGAGAGCGCATCCGCGAACGCCAGACCGTTCGCGACGTAGGCCACCTCGACTCCGGGGGCGAAGGTGGCAGTCGAGATCGCCGCCGAGGTGGCGAACCTGTCGGCCCCGGAGAGGCGGCTCACCTGCCCTGTCGCCGTCAGGCTCTTCAGCTGGGTGACCACGTCCGCGGAGACCACCCCGGCACCGCCGAGGACGACGATCCGCTCCGGTCGGAGCCGCTTGAGCTCGTCCACGACGGGGTTCGGCACCGTCGTGGGCCCGACCAGGAGCATCGGGGCACCGGAGGCGGCAGCGGCCGGTCCTCCGGACAACGCGTCCGGGAACGCCATGCCGTTCGCGACGTACGCGACCTTCACCCCGGGCGCAAAGGTGGCGGCCGAGATCGCCGCGGACGTCGCGAACCGGTCGGCACCCGAGATCCGCTCGACCGCGGTGCCGAGCTCTCCGAAGTACTGGGAGGCACGGCTCTGGATGTACGACAGCTTCCCGTAGGCGAGCGTGCCGGGGCACTCGGTCTGATGGGTGTCCCGGTGACCGAAGACCTTGGGGAGGACCACCGACTGTCCGGCCTCGAACCGGCCGCCGGCCGTCCTGCTCGCCGCGGTGAACGTTGCCTTCCCTGCCGGGTCGACGCCGTACTGCGCGAGCCGGTAGGCGATGATCTTCGCGACGCCGTCGAGCTGCGCCGTCGAGGGTGCCACGTTCGTGTAGGTGCCGACCATCGCTACCCCGACCGTGCCCGTGTTGAAGCCACCGGTGTGCGCTCCGATGAGCGCTCGCTCGATGCTGCCATCGGCCCCCTCGTAGACGTTCCCCCACTTGTCGACCAGGAAGTTGTAGCCGATGTCGCACCAGTCGTTCCCGGACTGGTGGAACGCCTGGTCGTTCCTGATGATCTGCATGGCCTCGGCCATCGACGTGTAGTCGTTCGCGTTCACCGTGTGATGGACCGCACCGCCCTTGAGCGTCGCTGCCGAGCCCCAGGCGCAGGACGCCGGAGCCGCGCCCCACTGCTCACGCGTGATGATCGTCGGGAAGGGGGTCTCCGCAGCCGAGACCGCAGCGGCCCCAGCCACCGGCGCGGCCCCGGACCTCTGTGCGGCCGCCGAGCCTGTCGGTTCGGAGGAGACCGTCGTGACCTGGACGCCGTCGGGCAGGGTCGCGTCGTCGTCGACGGTGGCGATCTCCACCGCGTCCGAGTCGCCCACGTACACGGTGCTCGACGACACGACGTCGCTCGTCGCGGCGTCCGCTCCGTCTGTCGCCCGGTCCACGTGGGTCCATGGACCCCACGACCCGTCGACGGCCCGCGCGCGCAGCCGGATCTCGGGCACGGCTGCGTCGATCTCGGACGACCACGTCACGGCGGCGGTCTGGAAGCTCTCCGCGACGGCGACGGCACCGTTCTCGGCGACGTCGTGCGTCTCGACCTGAGCCGCCTGAGGACCCACCTGGGGCAGGGCGGCGGCGACCGGTGGCGCGTCAGCCTGCCCCGCCGTTGGCTCGAGCACGGACGACCGGGGCAGGGCGCTCCCCGCCGGTGCGAGCACCACGGAGAGCACGAGCAACGGGGTGACGCCGTACGAGAGAGCCTTGCCCGCGACGGAACGTGCCGACACCGGCGCACTCTTCGTGACGCTCGGCCTCGGTGTGGTCCGTGCAGAGTGACGCGCCACGGGATCGCCTCCTAGGGATGCGCGGAATGTCCGCCTCGACACAGAATGCGGACGAAGGGAACTTAGCCCAGATCACGGCCCGGGAGAAGCGCCGCGTCCTGACGCGCCTACAGGACGCGTCGGACGACCGGGACCCGGCGGAGCAGGAGCACGATCGCGTAGGTCACCACGAGGACGAAGACCACACGCCCGAGCATCAGCGGGGCCGAGCCCGCCGCCTTGGCGCCCCCCAGGACAGGCAGCGCCAGCATCAGGTTCCACACGATCAGGTGGAGCACGAACACGCCGAGCGTCGCGTCTCCCGCGACACGACCAACCGCAGCGGCGCGAGGCGTGGCCAGCAGACCGAGCAGACCGCCCGGCCTCACCACGCTCTTGACGACGAGATACACGAGGACGGCGTAGACCTGGACCTGGACGCCGTAGTACGTCGTCGGCAGGAGCTGGCGCACGAGCTCCGGTGCCGCAGGGTTCTCCCAGAGCCACCACTGCACCACGCCGATCCCCGCCGCGCCGACGGCTGCCGCGGCGAGGACCCAGCCGCGCAGCACGACGTCGCGCAGGCCCCAGCCCAGCAGGTAGAGGCCGAGGTACGGGATCCACCACGTCCAGGCCGTGTGCACCCACGCGACCGGTAGCCCGAGGACACCCTCGGCGGCTGCGGACGCAGCCGTCATCCCGACGAGTGCGGCTCCGGCGACGCACACCGGGCGTCGTCCTGTCGTGCTCACCCACGGCACGAGCACCGGGGTGACCAGCGCGAGCCCGAGCACGATCCAGAAGAAGTAGAGCGCGGTGTAGAGCCGCCCCGTCGCGGACTGCTCGACGAACGCGCGCACGCCGAGGTTCTCGCCCAGCACCGCCACGCAGAAGGCCCACCAGACCAGGTGCCACACGACCACGGCGGGGAGCAGGCGCAGCGCTCGCTTGCGCAGGAAGGCCCCGGCCCCGGCATACCGTGCTGGGTCGAGCAGCAACGCCCCGCTGACCAGGACGAACGCCGGGACGGCATAGTCCGATCCGAAGTCGAGCCAGATCGCCAGGTTGCCGTGGAACGTCCCCCGGGCGCCGTCGACGATGGCGTCGTGACCGACGACGTGGATGCACACGACGGCGGCGATCGCGAGGACACGAAGCCACGAGACCCATTCGAGGCCGGTGACGCCGGCGGTCGGCAGCCGCGACGACGCCGCGATGGCCTCGCGGGAGGGCACCGGGGTGGAAGGAGGGGGGGAGGCCACGGGCAGGAGCGTACCGGGGCCCCCGGACGAGGTGTCCGAGGGCCCCGGCTACCGAGGGCCGGGCGACTCAGCAGGTCGTCAGGTTCTCCACGGCGGCATCGAGCACGCCCGGGCCGCCGATGACGTAGAAGCTCGTGACTCCCCACGAACGCGGGTCACGCACGGCCTGCGCAGGGATGCACGACGGCAGCGACAGGTAGAGCGGCTCGAAGAAGTATCCCGCCATAGCCCCTGCTGAGAGGGCGTCCGGGAAGTTGAGGCCGGAGGTGTAGTTCACGGAGCCCGGCGTCAGCACGCCGTCGGCGTGGAGCAGGCCGAAGAGGTAGGCGTTGATCGCGTTCGCGGTGCCGAACCGGTCGTTGCCGGCGAGTCGCGTCGGGACGGTCACCCAGGGCTGAGCCAGGAGGTTGCGCTCGTAGGCCGACGAGATCGACGCCGCCCCGCCCGCGAGGAAGAGGTACTCCGCGCCGAGCCTGTCGCGCAGGAGGACCGTCGTCGCCGCGTCGGCCGTCGTCGCCCGCCCGTCGACGAGCACCACGGGCGAACCGACCGTCGCCGCGGCCGCGCTCGCCGCGAGGGCGTCGGCGTAGCCCGTGCCGCTGGCGAGGTACGCGATCCTCGAGGCGTCCATCCCGCGCGCGGCGTAGTCGAAGCCGCGCTGGACCACGACGCGCGACGTCTCATAGCGGTCCCGACCGGCGTCCCGCCGGATGTTCGGCTGGATCGCCGCGAGCTGCGCGTACGCCGCGTCGGACACCGAGGCGGTTCCGCCGACGACGACGATCCGTGCCGGGTGGAGGCGCTCGATCTCCCACAGCACGACCTCCGGGATCGCGGCGGCCGGGGTCAGGAGCAGCGGGCCGCGGTTGAACGCCGCGGCCGGCGCCGCCGACAGCGCGTCGGCGTAGCCCATCCCGCTCGCGACGTACACCACCGGCGCCGCCTGCTCGTCGGCGTCGATGCGACCGTTCAGGACACCGGACCGCCCGCCGTCGCCGAGGCCGTAGAGGTGCGAGACGGCGACGGCGGTCTCCCAGCGGTTCTGGCCGTACACGCGGTCGACGCTCTCGTCCGCCGCGACGGCGAGCGCGGCGGGCTCGGCCCCGAACGCCCGAGCGGCGAGGGCTTCGACGGCGACCGAGTCAACGGGCTCGGTGTCCTGGGGACGGAAGGCCCGGAGGTGGGCGACCCGCTCCTGGGCGGCCGCGACGAGCGCCGCGTCGGCGCCGTCCGGGGTGCTGGGAGCGGCCTGGGCGGGAGCTGCGAAGAGGGCACCCGCGGTGACCGTCGCCACCGCGCACGCGAACGCAACGACCCGGGACCGGGCCGTGCGCGAACTTCCTGTTGCCATGGGCATCTCGACTTCCTCGACGATTTGCTCGAAACGGGTGAACCCGTCGACGACGGCCCCCCGAGCGCCGTGATCGTAGCGTTCCCGAACGCGGGGAGGAAGCCGCTGTCCGACCGACACCCACGCGGGGCCGTCGACGGGCACGCCAGCCGCGAGGGCGACCTCTCGACGAGTGCCCTGCGGAGCCTGACGCCCGGCTCCCGTTAGCATCGATGTCCGTGAAGATCCTCAGCGTCGTGGGCGCGCGCCCGCAGTTCGTCAAGCTCGCCCCGATCGCCCACGCCGCGACCGCCGCCGGCGTCGAGCACGTCATCGTCCACACGGGGCAGCACTACGACCCGATGCTCTCGGACGTCTTCTTCTCGGAGCTCGGCATCCCCGACCCGGACGTCCACCTCGGTGTCGGGTCCGGGAGCCACGGCGTCCAGACCGGAGCGATCCTCGGTGCGCTCGACGCCGTCCTCGACGCTCACGCCCCAAGCTGGGTGCTCGTCTACGGAGACACCAACTCGACGCTCGCCGCGGCCTTGAGCGCCGTCAAGCTCCATCGCCCGATCGCGCACCTCGAGGCGGGACTGCGGTCCTTCAACCGTCGGATGCCCGAGGAGCACAACCGCGTGCTCACCGACCACGCCGCGGACCTGTGCCTCGCGCCGACGCAGGTGGCGATGGACCACCTCGCCGCCGAGGGGCTCGCGGCACGCTCCGTGCTCGTCGGGGACGTCATGACCGACGTCCTCCACCAGGTACGCGACGCCGTTGCCGACCGCCCGCTCCCGCTGCTCGCCGAGGCCGGCCTCGAACCCGGGGGGTACTACCTCGCGACCTTGCACCGTGCCGAGAACACCGACGACCCCGCGCGGCTCCGCGACCTCGTCGCCAGCCTCGCAGGGCTCGACCGGCCCGTCCTGCTGCTCGCCCACCCTCGTCTCGTCGCGAAGTGCGCCGAGCACGGTATCGAGCTCGAGACGGGAGCTCTCCGTCCCCGCTCGCCGCTCGCCTATCCGGACCTCGTGGCGGCGGTCTCCGCCAGCGCCGGCGTCGTCACCGACTCCGGCGGCCTGCAGAAGGAGGCCTTCCTCCTGCGCGTCCCGTGCACGACGCTGCGGACCGAGACCGAGTGGGTGGAGACCGTCGAACTCGGCTGGAACGTCCTCGCCCAGCCGGACCAGGTCCGCGACGCGGTGACCCGTCCTGCGCCAGAAGCGACCGGAGCCGCGCCGTACGGGGACGGGCGCGCGGCGGAGCGCGTCATCGACGTGCTGCTCCGTGACGCGCCGGGCGAGGTCAGCGCATGACCTGCCGGTACGCGGACTCGTAGCCCCGACGTACCGTCGCGGCCGAGAAGCGGTCACCGACCGTCGCGGCGACGTCCGCGGCGGAGAGCTCGGCGGTCCGTCCGAGGACGGCACACACCGCACGCGCGTACGCCGCCCCGGACTGCGTGCCCACCAGCTCTCCCACCGCGGGGTCCAGGTATTCGGCGTGACCACCGTTCGCGCCGGCGACGACAGGCCGGCCGTGGACGAGCGCCTCCGCGGCAGAGACGCAGAAGTTCTCGCGGAGCGTGGGCAGCAGGAAGAGGTCGGCCCGGTCGAGCTCGGCGAACACGCGGGGTGCGGGTAGGCGGCCGACCAGCCGGAGCCGGTCCGCGACGCCCCGCTCCCCAGCCCGACGCAGCACGTCCTCGCGCAGCGGCCCGTCCCCCACCCAGGTCAGCGACACGTCCGGTACGTCCGCGGCGAGGAGCGCGAGGGCGTCGACGGCCGTGAGCGGGTCCTTGCCCGGTACGAGACCGCCCACGGCCACGAGCCGGCCCGCCCGCGGCCGGGGCACCACGGCGTCGGGCGGCTCCACGACGCACGGCACGACCTCCACCGGTCCGCGCCGGAGACGCCCGACGGGCCGGGCGAGATACTCGCACACGGCCGTGACGGCGTCGGGCCGGGCGAGCGCGCGGCCGAGCAACGGCATGGCTGCCCGCCACGCCCAGGGGAGCGAGCTCGGGTTGGAGATGCCCGACCAGTGCTCCGTGTGCACCCACGGCACACCCGGGCGGCGGGCGAGGAACGGCAGGAGCGACGGAAAGGCCATCGTGTGCACGACGTCGAACCCCCGCGCGAGACGACGCGCCGCCCGGGACGCGCGGATCCAGTGATCGGGCCGCGCAGGGTCCATCGGCACCTGCCGGACGACGACGCCGCCACGCACCGAGAACGGGTCGCCGGACGCGAGGCGGGGCGCGACGAGATGGAGGACCTCGACGTCGTGCGCGGCCGCCAGCGTCAGCACGTCCTTCTCGACGAACGCACCGGTCGCGGGGTCGTCCACGCTGGGGTACCACGCCGTGACCACGAGGATCCTCATGCCGCACCCGCCCCGCGCGTCGGGCGCGAGCGACCCGCGAGCGCCGACGCGACCATGAACCGTAGCGGGGCCTCGCGGTGGAACGACCACCGCACGTCGCGCGGCACGAGCGTCCCGGGCCGGCCGAACCGTCGCCGCGCGACGGAGGCCGCGACGAGGACGTCGGCTCCGACCGTCGTGTCCAGGACCGCGTCAAGCAGCGCCCGGTCGGCACGAGAGAAGGGCGCGGCCGCCCGGGGGGCCGCACCAAGGAGCTCGACCGTGGCCTTCCGGAGCGCGGTGCGGTCGTCGGGCCCCCAGGCCGTGGCGTCGGGCCGGTTGTGGACGGCGCCGAAGACATGGATACGGACGAGCTTCCGTACGACCGCGTCGCGGACGTCCTGCGGCAGGTCTCGCAGTTCGCGGACGACGCGCGGGACGTAGGCGAGCTCGGTACCGACCGGTCTGGACTCTCTCGTGACCCTGCCCGCAGTGTCGTCCATCACCACGTACGCCGGGCCGCGGTCGAGACTCACGGCCGCACTGGAGAACCACAGCGCGTGCACGTAGGAGATGTCCTCCCCCACCTCCACGTCCGGGGTGAAGCGCAGGGCGCCGAACCGAGCCGTCGACACCAGGCCGAGCGGCGCGCTGCGGTAGGCCAGACGATCGCGGACCCCGTCGAGGTGCGCGCGGCGCCAGGGCCGCGCGGGCGGCGTCCGCATCGGGGGGCCCGCCTCGTGGCGCACCCGTGCGACGACGACGTCCGCACGGTCCCGCCGCGCGGTCCGGAGCCACGAGTCGACCGCCCCCGGCTCGAGCGCGTCGTCCGAGCCCAGGACGGACGTGAACGGTGCCGTGGCAGAGTCGAGACCGTGGTTGAACGGGCCTGCCGGCGATCGGACCCCGTCCCGGTGCTCCAGGACGCGTACCCCCTCGCCCAGGCCGTCGAGGAGCGGAGCCACCGAGTGCGCCCCGATCTCGTGGCAGACCACCGTGACGCGCACGCGCGCCCGGTTCCGTAGCGCCGAGCCCACGGCCCGTGCGACGGGGCGACGGACGTCGTGGACCGCGACGACGACGTCGACGTCGGGTCCACGTTCGGGAGCGGAGACATCAGCATGCACGGAGGGCGACGCTAGCACCGCTCTACAGCACGGACCGAACGACGGGCACGCGCCGCAGGACGAGCGTGGCGGTGTAGGAGATCACCAGCACGCACGCGACGCGGGCGACGAGTTGGACGGAGGACCCCGCGGCCGCGTCACCCCCGAGCGCCGGGATCCCCGCCACGACCGGTACCAGGAGGAGGTGTGAGCAGAAGACCCCGAGGGTGGCCGCGCCGAGCACTCGCCCGACCCGCGCGGGAGCCGGACGTGCCAGGACGCGGCCGACGCCGCCCGGTCTGACGAGCGCGCGGGCGACGAGGAGGACGAGGACCGCGTCCACGTGCACGCCAAGCCCGTAGTAGGAGACGGGCGAGACGACCTGCAGCCAACCGGGCGCCGCGGGGTTGCGCCATTGCCACGTGAGCAGCGCGCCCAGCAGGACCGCGGCGGTGCCCGCAGCGACGAGCGCCACGCCCCGCAGGACCACGTCCCGCAGCGCGCTCCCCAGCAGGTAGAGGCCGAGATAGAACAGCCACCAGGTCCACGGGGTCTCGACCCACACGGGCGCGGCCTCGAGGCCGTTCCGCAGCGCGACCGTCAGGACGGGCATGCTCGCGGCGCACAGCCCCGCGAGGAGGAGTGAGCGTCGCGGGGCCGTGGCCACCCACGGCACGAGCACCGGCGTCACTACGACGAGGCCGAGCACGACCCAGAAGTAGTAGAGGTGCGGGTAGAGCCGACTGTGACGGTCAACTCGAGGAAGTCCCGGACGCCGATCTCCTGGTCAAGGTACACCACCCGGAACGCCCAGTAGACGAGGTGCCAGACGAGGAGTGCCGGCAGCAGGCGGAGCGCGCGTCGGCGCAGGAAGTCCCCCGTGCCACGAAACCGAGCCGGGTCGAGGAACAGTGCGCCGCTGATCATGACGAAGACCGGGACCACGAAGACGAAGCCGATGTCGAGCCAGATCGCGAGCCAGCCCAGTCGCGACGTCCTCGCCCAGGGCGCGAGCGCCGTGGACCCGACGACGTGGATGGTGACCACGCCGACGATCGCGAGCACGCGCAGCCAGTCCAACCACGCGAGGTCGGGGGCCGACCCGCGCGCGGGCGCGTCGACGTGCGCCGGGACCGGGACGCGCGGAGCACCCGCGACGTCGGTCGTGCCCGAGGTCACCCCGGCCTCCTGGCGACGAGCGCCTCGACCGCGTCGAGCCACGGCCGCGACCTGACCTCCGCGGAGAGCTCGCGGGCGGCGCGGTCCGAGGCGCGCCGCCACTCGTCGACCCTCTCGACGTCGAGGCCGTCCAGGATCGTGCGCAACGCCTCGGCGGTGAAGGACTCCGTCACGGTTCCGAGCGCATGGCCGCGCACGACCTCCTCCATCTCGGCAGACGGACCGATGACGACGCCGAGGCGTGCCTGGACGTAGTCGAACAGCTTGTTCGGGAGCGCGGCCGCATAGTTGGGGTTGACCGGCGGAAGGACGAAGACGCCCACGTCGTAGCGGTTGAGCGTCGCGACGAGGTCGTCGTACGCGACCGGCGGAAGCACGCGCACCCGCGCGGAGCCCGCGACGCGTTCCTCGAGCTCGCGGGTGTACACCGGGTCGTTGGGGACGAGGTAGAGGTCGAGCAGGACGTCCGACGACGAAGCCTCCACCGCGTCGATCATGAGCTCGAGCGAGCGGTTCCGCTGCGCGACCCCGCTGTGGACGAGACGGACCGGTCGTGCCGTTGGGTGCGGCGCGAGGTCCGCGTAGGGCGTGGCGTTCACGACGACGTTGACCGGGGCGCCCAGGTCACGTGCGTAGCGTCGTGCGAGTGTCGGAGCGACGGTCGTGAACGAGTCGGCGCCGCGCACCCGTGTCCGCACGAGCCAACGGAGATAGGGGGCCACGAACCAGCGCCAGCGCCGGAGCTCGCTGTTCTGGCCCGGCGCGTACTCGTGCAGGTCCGCGTGCACGCCACCACGGGGGCAGAGCTCCACCGCGAGCGGAACCGCCTCGACGTCGTTGGCGAGGACCACGTCGAACGCGCCGACCGGGAGATGCTCCCGCGCCCAGGACACGGCCGAGTTCCTGCGGTACACCGCCGCGTAGCGGCGCAACAGCAGCAGCCGACGGTCCTTGACCCACGCCATGCGGTCCGCGGGCACCTCGACGTGCGCCGTGACTCCCTCGGGTGCCGGGCCGTGACCGCAGGTCGTGACGTCGTAGTCCTGGGCGAGCAGGCGTACCTGCTTGAGGACACGGGCGTCGGACGCGATGTTCGAGAAGGACAGGACGAGGACCGACGGGCGTTCGCTCATCGGGTACCGACCCTGGCGAGCCCCGCGATGACCTCGTCCCAGACGGCGACCTGAGCATCCGACGCCAGGTCGTGCGCCGACGCGTCCGAGGCGGCCTTGAGCGCCGCGACACGCGCAGGGGTCAGGGCGTCGAGGACCCGCGCCAGCGCGTCCGTGGAGAAGTCCTCCGTCACGAGGCCGATCCCTCGTTCCCGCACCACCGCCGCCATCTCGGGCGACGGACCGACGATCAACGCGACCCTGGCCTGCACGTAGTCGAAGACCTTGTTGGGCAGCGCCCACTGGTTGTTGAAGTTCACCGGCGGGAGGACGTGCACGCCGATGTCGTACCGGTTGAGCGTCGCCACGAGCTCGTCGTACGGCACCGCGTCGTGGACGGTGATCTCACGGTCGCTGCGCGCCGCGCGCTCGCGCAGCTCGCCCAGGTAGCCAGGGTCGTTCGGAGTGAGGAAGAGGTCGAGCGACACCGGGGTCGTGGACGCGTCGACGGCGTCGAGGAGGAGCATCAGGTTGCGCTTGCGGAGACATGCTCCGCTGTGGACCAACCGCACCGGTTCGACGACCGGCACGGGCGACAGCGCGGCGTACGGCGCGGCGTTCGTCACGACACGGCAGTCGACGCCCAGCTCGTCGCGGTAGGCCCGCGCGAGCCCGTCGCCGACGGTCGTCGCCGCGCCGGCGCGCGCTGCATAGCGACGGGCCAGCCAGCGGTAGTACGGAGCGATCCGGCGGACCCAGGCCGGGTTGTCCTCGTGCAGACGCGGCGAGTACTCGTGGAGGTCGGCGAGCACGTGCTCCGGCTCGGCGACGTCGAAGGCGACCGGGACCGTCTCGAGGTCGTTGGCGATGGCCACGTCGAAGCGACGACCCGCCAAGACGCGGCGGGCCGCCCGCACCGCCGGGACGGCACGGTGCACGAGCGGGTAGACCCGGGTCGTCACCAACCGTCCGTCGAGCTCGTGACGCGCGTCGTCGGGGATCGCCACGTGCTCGACGCCCTCCAGGGGTGTCGGCCCGTAGCCGCACGTGGTGACGTCGTACGAGGCGGCGAAGTGCCGGATCTGCTTGAGCACCCGGGCGTCTCCCGCCAGCGGGGAGAACGACACGATCAGCATCGTCCGCCTGCTGCTCTCGGCCATGGGTCCGCTCCAGGGGTCTCGAAGGTGGGTCAGTGGGTAAGGAGCTCGTAGCGCGCCCGCAGCTCGGCGGCGCTCTGCCGTGAGTCTCGCTCCTCGACGACGAAGCGACGCGCCCGGGCTCCCGTCGTCGCCCGCTCGCGCTGGTCCAGCGCGAGCAGCTCCCGGAGTGCGTCCGCCAGCGCGCGCGTGTCCCGCTCGGGGACGACGATCCCGGTCTCGCCGTCGACGAGCATCTCCGGTGCCCCTCCGGAGTCGTACACGACCGCGGGGACGCCGCACGCCTGGGCCTCCGCGGTGACGAGACCTGCCGCTTCCCGCCACTCGCCGTCGCTCTGGGTCGGCATGACGAACACCGCCGCGGAACGCATCGCCTGCCGCACGCGCTCACGGTCGACGAGTCCCTCGGGGCGGATGTGCGGATGCTCCTGCGCGGCGCTCGCGACCACGCCTGCCAGGCTCCCGTGACCCACGACGCGCAGGACGTGCGGGACGTCCGCGGAGAGCATGACCGAGGCCCGGATCGCGTCGCGGATGCCCTTGCGCTCCTCGAGCCCGCCGACGAACAGGATCTCGGGAAGCTCGGTCTCCTGCAGCGTCCCGGGCGTGAAGAAGTCCGTGTCGACGCCCTGGTAGTGCACCTCCACCGAGCGCGCCGGGTAGCCGCGCCGTACGGCCTCCCCGGCGAGCCACTCGCTCACGGTGAGGAGCGACGTCGCGCGGCTGGCGCAGCGTCGGAGGTTGACCGCCGTGAGGAACGACCAGACGTCTCTCACCGGGGCGGAGCGGAGGAACACGTCGTAGCCGTGCAGGGTCGCCAGGAACGGGACACCGAGGTCGGCCGCCGCGCCCGCGCCCGCCAGGCTCCACGTCGCGAAGTGCTGGTGCACCAGGTCAGGTCGGAACCGACGCACCTGCGCGCGGAGCCGTGGGACGGCGGACTGATAGCTGAGGACGGTCCGCCACCCCCCCGCCCCGGACGGCACGACCCCTGTGACGAGGTCCCGGAGCCGCGGGTCCGTGACGTCCGCGGCGATCGCGAAGACCCTCCCGTCCACGTCCGGCATGTGCCTGAGGTGCTCCGCCACGAAGTAGGTCGGAGGGATCGAGACCGGGCCCGTCGTCACCGCCACACGCAGCGCGCCCTGGTCGGGGCCGCTCATCGCCAGAACCTGTCTGCGACGAAGTAGCGGAGCGTGCCCTCGCGGTCGAGGGCGTGGAGCGGGTTCGGCGGGAGCAGCCGTCCGGTCCGCGACGTCTGCGCACGGCGCGCGACGGCCGTGACGATGCGGCCCGCGTCGCTCCGCGGATCGAGGCACGCGTCGAGCAGCACGCGGTCGGCGACCGAGAACGGCCTCAGGACGCCGCGCTCTACCTGCACCAGTCCGCGGGCCACCTCGTGCAGGTACGCCGTCTCTGCCGCAGACCACGAGCCGGCCGGCCCCCGAGCGACGACCGCCCCGAGCACGTGGATGCGCAGCACCTTGATCGCGACCGCGCGGCGGTACGCCCGAGGCATCCGCGCGAACCACGTCTGCGCGAGGAGCGACTCGTACGGTGCCAGCGTGACCGTGAGCGGGCGCGGCGTCGTGGTCACGCGTGTGACGGCGTCCTCGCCGATGACGTACGCCGGGTCCTGACGGCCGAGTTCGACGCGGTCCGCGAGGGCCCACAGCCGCAGGCCGAGTGCAAGGTCCCCGCCGACCTTCACGCCGCTGTCCAGACGGAGCGCGTGCCGGTCGAGCGTCGCGCGACGCAGCAGTCCGAGCGGCGCCGTCCGGTACGCGAGCCGATCCTTGACCGGGTCCAGACGACTGCTGCGGAACGGACGGGCGCGGGGGGTGTTGATGCCGGACCCGCTCTGCGCGCGCAGCCGCGCCATCACCACGTCCGCGCCGGTCGCTTCGGCCCGGTCGGTCCACGCGCGCAGCGCACCGGGCTCGAAAAAGTCGTCCGAGCCGATGATCGAGACGAACGGCGCCGTGGCGGCGTCGAACCCCGCGTTGAAGGGGCCCGACGGGCTGCCGAGGCCGTCGCGCACCTCCAGCAGGCGGACCGACGAGCCCAGCCGAGGGTCGAGGACGTTCGCGACCCGTGCCGCACCGAGCTCGTGGCACGCGACCGTCACCCGGACGGAGCCCGTCGGGCTTCCTGCCGCCGGCCCGACCGCCGACGCCACGGCCCTGCCGACGGGCCGGGTCAGGTCGTGGACCGCGACGACGACGTCGACCCGCGGCGAACGGGCCGCGGAGGCGTCGAACGCGCCCACGGGAACGAGCTCGGACGTCATGCGTCCCCCTCGACAAAGGCGCTGAGCACCTCGGCGCTCCGTGTCCCGTCGTGCACGGTGGCGACGAACGACCGGCCCCTGAGCGCCACGTCACGTGCGGCCTCGCGGTCCTCGAGGATCTCGGCCAGCACGCGCACCACGTCCGGGCCGGTGCTCTGCACGACGGGCAGGTCGAGGCCCGAGGCACGTCGCACCTCGGCGCGCACGTCCGTGGAGACGTACGAGACCACCAAGCGCCCGGAGGCCATCGCTTCGCACGCCGCGACGCCGTAGTTCCCCACCCTGAACTGGTCCAGCACGACGTCCGCGTCGCCGTAGAACGCCGGCATGTCGCGCCAGGACAGGCCCTCGGCCCGTCGGTACTCGATCAGACCCCGGCGGTCCAGCTCCACGAGGCCCGGCTCAACGAGGTCGGTCCCCTTGACCGCGGACCTGCTCGGCGCGTGCACCACCACCGGGACCCGCCGCATGAGGACGTCCTCGCGCGCGGCGCCCGACCACCGTGCGGGGTCCACGACGACGGGAACCCACCGGGCGGACGGGACGTCGGTCAGCAGGTCAGGGGTGGTCACGAACGTCGGGACGCCCGCGGTCCCGAGCTCGTCCGCGAGCGCGCGGTTCCGTCGCGCCTGCTCCTCGTACCGCTCCGCACCGAGAAACGGCGGGTGCGCGAAGTGCGACCACGGTTCCCGCTCCAGGTGGGCGCTCGGGAGGCGGACGTCCGAGCCGTGGAAGAGCAGGGCGACACGCACGCCGTGGTCCAGGAGGTCGCGCACCTCGCTCTCGACCGCTCCCGGGACCGCAGGCGAGTACAGGGTCTGGCCCGACTCGACGATCACATGGGTGAACTGCGAGACGTACTCCCGCTGCCTGCGCTGCCAGCCGCTCGAAGCCAGGTAGACCGACTTCCCGACCACCATGTCCGCCGGGAACAGGAGCGTCCCGGGACCGGGCGACGCCTTCATCGAGACGGCGCCCACGCCCCCGTGCCGCTCGACGGCCCGGGCGTACGCGTCTCCCTGCCCCGCGTAGTTCGTCGGCGCGACGTACAGCCGACGCCCCGACGAGGGCAGGGGTGGCGGCGCGACCTCGTCCGCGGCGGAGAACCCGAACACCGCACGGTCGTAGGCGTCCCGGAGAGGACCGGGGAGCCGGTGGACCGCCCTGTCCACGACCGCACCGAGCCCGGCGGGCAGCCTCCGCCGGTGCTTCGTCCAGGCCGCGACCGCCCGGTGCACGAGGGACCGCCGCTCCGTGCCGGGCAGGAGCACCCGCCGGTAGACCTCGACGAGGTTCTGCACCTCCGACTGCCACGTGAGGGAGCGCGCCGCCGCCCGCGCCGCCGCGCGGTAGGCGTCCCCGTCCTCGAGCGTGTCGAGGATCCGGCGCGCCGCAGCCGACGGGTCGGAGAAGTCGACGACCACGCCCGCACCCGCGTCGGTGACGACCTGACCGATGTCGGGAAGGTCGGACGCGACGACGGGCAGCCCGGCGTGGAGCGACTCGAAGAGCTTGTTCGGCAGCGAGAAGCGCAGGCTCAGGGTCAGGGGCTCGATCGAGACGACGGAGACGTCCGCGTCCGCCGCCGCCTGCGCCACCTGCTCTGGAGGGACCGCACCGACGGCATGGACCCTCAGGCCGACGCCGAGGCTCTCGGCGCGCCGGTCGAGCTTCTCCACGAAGGTCGACGACGCGGGGCCGAGCAGCACGAGGTGGACGTCGGCGGGCAGGTGCGTCAGGACGGACAAGAGCTGCTCGAGCCCGCGCCCGATCGTCACGGCACCGATGTGGACGACGACGCGATCCTGCGGGGACAGTCCTGCGAGCCGTCGCAGCGAGCCCCGGGAGGGGTCGGGCTCGCCCGAGCGCACGGGGACGTTGCGCACGAGGGTCGGCAGCTCGCGAAGCCGCAGCACGTCCTTCAGCCGGTGCGCGATGCTCGGGGAGACGGTCACGACGGCGGCCGCTCGGGGCGCCAGCCGTCTCTCGACGAACGCCTCCCACCGACGTGCCACCGGGCGGTGACCCGCCTTGATCCGGTGGGTCCAGAGCTCGTGCGAGTCGTAGACGAACGGGACCCCGAGCCTCCGCGCGGCCGCCCACGCGGGGACGAGCGTGTTCGCGTCGTTCGCATGGATGGCATCCGGTCGCCACGACACCAGGGCGCGGTAGGAGCGGGCGTGGTACGACGCCAGCCGCAGCGTGTGGTGCATGCGCATCCAGAGGTCGACGACCGTGCCCTTCGCGCCGCGGAGCTCGACCGGTGCCGGCGTGGCGTTCGTCGTGCCCGGGCCGTCGCTCCGCGGCGCGCCGACCGGCGGCGTGGCATCTCCACGCCCGCGTCGCAGGAGGGAGACCTGTCGACGCGCCCAGGCACCGGCCCGGGCCGGTGCGTGGTCGAGCTCGAGGACAGGAACCCTGAGGATCTCGACGTCGCGACCTCGCGCTACGAGGCCGGGTGGTGCCTGGAGGTGCGCCGAGAACGCGACCAGACGGACGACCGCTCCGGACGCCGCGAGCGCATCGGCCGTCTTGAGCACGCGGGCGTCGGTCGACGCGTCGTTGAAGACGAGCAGCGCGATCCGCGGCCTGCGCCCGCCGCGCGCGCCAGGGAGCGAGGAGGATCCCGCCACGGTCACCGCGCCGTCTCGGGGCCGCTGCCCGCCAACCCGGCGAGCACCGCCTGCTTGGCGAACTCCGGGACCGAGGCGACGAGCTCGTCGAAGGTCCCCCGGGCCGTGATCGTTCCGTCCTCCATGAAGCACACCATGTCCGCGTTGCGGATCGTCGACAGCCGGTGCGCGACGGCGATGACCGTGACCTCGCCGTGGAGCTCGTTGATCGCCGCCGTGACCTCGGACTCGGTCTGCGAGTCGAGGGCGCTCGTCGCCTCGTCGAGCACGAGCACCAGCGGCTGCGCGTACAGGGCCCGCGCGATGCCGACCCGCTGCCGCTGTCCGCCCGACAGCGCGACGCCGCGGTCTCCGATCCTCGCGTCGATCCCCCCGGGGCGGGCGTCGACGACGTCGAGCAACCGTGCTTCTCGAAGCGCCGACCGCACCCGCTCGACGTCGTAGTCCTCCTCCCACGTGAGAGCGACGTTCTGCGCGACGCTCGCGTCGAAGAGCGCAACGTCCTGCGGGACGTACCCGACACGCGAGCGCCAGTCCGCGAGAATCTCGTGGAGCGGGACGCCGTCCAGCTCGACCGAGCCTTCGGACGGTTCGAGGAGGCCGAGGAGAAGATCGACGAGCGTCGACTTGCCCGCGCCGGAGGATCCGACCAGCGCGACCGACGTCCCGAGGGGGATCGTGAGATCGACGCCGCGCAGAGCGGGCGTCTCGACACCCGGGTAGGTGAAGGAGACCCCGTTGAGCACGAGCGTGGTGGGGTCGCCGTGGATGGGCTCGTGCCCGACCCGCTCCGCCCTCTCGATGTAGCCGCGGGACGCCTGGATGTCCAGGATGACCGCGCGGACGTGAGGGATCGTGGACGCGGTCTGGGTCATCACGGCCTGGAACCCGGTGAGTGCGGGCACCATCCGGAAGCCGGCGACGCCGAAGAAGGCCACCGCGCTGATGGCGGCCGCCTGCCCGTCGAGCGCGAAGGTCACGCCGCCGACGAGGACGAACCCGCCCACGAGCGCCGTCTCCAGGACGTACTTGGGCACGCTCGAGAGGAACGAGATGTTCGATCGCGCCCGGGTGGAGTGGCGGCGGTTCTCGTGCACCACCCTGGCCACCGCAGGGGCCTGGCCACGCAGCGTGACCTCCTTGAGCGCTCCGACCATCTCGGTCATCAGCCGGCCGACCTTGATCGAGTAGTCGCGGTTCACCCGACCGGCCACCAACGCGCGGCGAGAGACGGCGAGGTAGAGGAAGAGCGCGATGATCCCGAGATAGGCGATGGTGATCGCCGCCGTCACGGGCTGCGCGATCACCAGCACCGTCAGCACCGCCAGGAACGTCGTCGCGAGGGCCGGGAGCGACGCGACGGGGAGGAGGAAGCCGGACGTCGTGTTGCCGATCCCGACGTCCGCGAGCCGCACGAGCTCCGCGGTGTTGCGCTTGAGCCGCTCAGTCCACGGGGCGCGGATGTAGGCGTCGAAGAGCTTGTCGCCGATCTCGAGCTCGTACGCGGCGAACCGTCGCGTCGCGACCCACTGGAGGACGACGCTGAACAGCCCCTTGAGGACGATGAGTCCGGAGACCGCACCCAGGATCCAGAGGATCCCTCCGGCGGGCAGTTGCCCCAGAACAGGCAGGGACACGCCTTCGCCCGCCACCATCGAGGTGAGGGTGAGAGCGAGGAGCGCCAGCGCCGCCACGTCGAGGAGCGCCAGCGAGCTCAGCGCGACGGAGTACCCGACCAGGAAGCGGCGAGCGCGCCTCGGGAGGAGCGGGAGGAGGTCCCGCAGGGTTCCCCAGACTTGTCTCACGCGTCGTGCTCCTCGGTCAAACCAGGCAATGGTCGGACGCCGCCCAGTGTCGGCGCCGTTAGTCTATGGTCCGGGACGCGCGACGCCGCCACGGCGATCCGCGCCACCTCGGCCGCCGACGCCGCGATCGACGCGTGCGACCGCGCCCAGCCGGCGCTGCGCGTCCTCGGGCCGTCGTCCGCGGGGGCCTCGAGCAAGTCTGACATCGCCTCAGCGACGGCGTCGACGTCGTGCGCGACAGCGCGGCCGAGGCCGTTCTCCTCGATCACCCCCCGCGCGGGGCCGGGGCCGGCGTACAGGACGGGTGTCCCCGAGGCCGCGCCGGCGAGCACCTTCGTCGGGAACGCGAAGTCGTAGCCCTGGCCGGGCCGCAGGCTCACGAGGGCGACGGCCGCGCCGCGCAGCCATGCCGCGGCCTCTGCCTGCGGGACCGGGCGTAGCATCCGGACGCACGCGCCGCCGTCGGGCAGCGCGCGCGCCACCGCCTCGAGGTCCGCCCACGCGCTGCCCTGCCCGAGGACGACGAGCGTGGCGCCGGGCACCGCCTCGGCGACCGTGGCCATGGCCCGCACGAACACGTCCGCTCCCTGCCACTCCGACGTCGTTCCCGCGTAGATCGCGTAGGGACCGGCGGGAGCACCGTCCGGGACGGGTCCGTCCGGCCGGAAGACGTCCGTGTCGATGCCGTTGCGCACGACGACGGTCTCGCGGGCGCCCAGCGCCCGGGTGCGCTCGGCGACCTCCTCGGTCACCGCGACGACGCGTCGCGCACCGCGCAGCACCCAGCCCTCGACGCGTCGCACGGCGGCGACGACCGGCGCTGGCGCACCGGTCGAGTTCGCCGCGTCGGACCACACGTCCGCCGCGTAGTACACGTACGGGACCCTCCGCACCACGCACGCGAGGCGTGCGACGAACCCGGTCGTCGGCGGTGGCTCCACCACGACCACGTCCGGGCGGGTCGAGAACAGCAGGCGCAGGAGGAGGGGGACGTCGAAGCTCAGGTACTGCAGATAGCCGCGGACATAGCCGGTGCGGTCGCGTAGCACAGGCCATCGCCGGATGCGCACGCCAGGGTCCGGGTCCTCGGGGGCGGGTGCCTGAGGTGCCGTCGTCGTCAGGACGGTGACGGCCGCGCCGCTCTCGACGAGCGCCCGCGCCAGCGCGCGGAGACGGAACGAGGCCGCCGCCGGCTCGGGTGAGTAGATGCGCGTCGCGAGGACGACCCGTGGCCTGCGGGAAGTCATGTCAGCCCTCGTCGAACGGTGCGAGCGTCGGGGTGTCGGGGCTCTCCTGGATGTCGAGCTGCAACGACGACACGAGCATCTGGACGCCCAGCACGAACGGGGTGACCGCGAGGAGGACCGTCCCGGCCGTGGCAGGCGGTGAGTCCCAGGTCGCGGCGATGATCCAGACCCCGGCGACGACGCCGAGGAGCGTGAGGAGAAGGCCCGAGAACAGCAACAGCGCGACGGCGGAGAACGACCAGAGGACGTACCGGTACCAGATCCGGTACCAGTACCCGCGGAAGAGCAGGCTGAGCAGCTCGGGGACGACCTTGCCCAGACGGATGCTGGACACCTCGGCGCCGTACACGGCGGGGATCGGGACGTCGACCGCCGCGGTCCCGGCCACGTTCAGGTGGATGAGCAGGTCGTTCTCGAAGCTGTAGCGCTCCGCGACGCGGTCGAGCGCGAGCTTCTCGAGCACGGACGTCCGGACGGCCGTGTACCCGTTCTGCGGGTCGAAGAGGTGCCAGTAGCCGGAGGCGAACTTCGTCATGAACGAGAGCACGATGTTCCCGAACACGCGATAGCGAGGCATGCCGGTGTACGAGTCCGGGCGGAAGAACCGGTTCGCCTTCGCGAACCCGTAGCCGCCGGACGTCACCGGGTCGAGGAGGTCGGGCAGGTAGTTCGGGTCCATCTGGGCGTCGCCGGCCATGATGACGTTGACGTCCGACCCGAGCTCCATCGCGGTGCGGTGCCCGGTGATGATCGCCCCGCCGACGCCCTTGTTCACCTCGTGCCGTACGAGCGTCACGCGCGGGTCGTCGAGCGCCTTGACGACGTCGGAGGTCCCGTCGGGGCTGCAGTCGTCCACGATGACGATGTCGTCGACGAAGTCCGGCATCGTGGTGACGACCGTCGCGATCATCGCCTCCTCACGATAGGCCGGCACGACGGCGGCGATCCGCGCACCCTTGTACATCCTCAGCTCTCCTTGTGGTCGTGCTCGACGGGCACCTGGGGCCCTGCTCGGTCGTCGCCGGGAGCGGCGGGGGCCGCGCGCCCGCCGAAGACCCAGTAGCGGTAGGCGAAGTAGTTCCAGACGGTTTGCGCGACGGTGACCGCGACCTTGCCGACCGCGTAGCCCCACCCGAGGTGCTCGAAGAGACCGACCACCGCGATGTTCGCGAGCGAGTTCACCGCCAGGAGGACGCCGTACCGCCACAAGGCGGGCCCGGTCGGCATCGCACCGCCGAAGGCGTAGCGCCGCTGGAGCGTGAAGTTGAACGCGAAGCTGCCCCAGAACCCGATCGCCGTCGCGAGCCACAGCGGCGCGCCGAGCACCCGGTAGCTCAGGGCGAGCAGCCCGAGGTCGAGGAGGAAGGCGAAGCCGCCCACCAGCAGGTAGCGGAACGCCGAGTGCCCGAGCACTGTCCGCACGACGCCGGCCAGGTCTTCCCCCTCGTCTCGGGTCGGGCACGGCGCCCGACGACGCACCAGGGTACCTGCCCACCGGGCGCCCTCTCGTCACCCGACCTACCGTGGATCGGACCGAGGGCTACGGAGGTCACCCATGGGCGCACGGAAGAGGATGACGGCGTCGCTCCTGACGGCCGTCCTGGTCGGGGCGTCGTTCGCGGCGAGCGTCTCCCCCGCGCAGGGAGAGACGCTCACCCAGGAGCGGGTGGTGCTCGGTCCGGGGACGACGGTGACGGTCGCGGGGCGAGGTTTCGGCCACGGCCGCGGGATGTCGCAGTGGGGTGCCCGCGCGGCCGCCGCGCAGGGGGTCGGCTACCAGCAGATCCTGGACGCGTACTACCCCGGCACGGCCCGGGTCACCCAGCCCGCGAGCACGATCAGCGTCCTCATCAGCGGAGACACGGACAACGACGTCCGCATCCTCGCGGTCCCGGGCATGACGGCGAGCGACGCGGTCTCGACCGGCACCCCGATCAGCTTCGGCGGCGCGACGCCGCAGCAGTGGCGCATCGTCCGTGGGTCCGGCGGGTTCGTGCTGCACGGGCTCGTCGGCGGGACCTGGCGACAGTGGTCGCAGGGCGCCTCCCCCGGCTTCCTGAGCATCGCCGCGCCGTCGGGGTTCATCCGTCTGATCAGGCCCGACGGCACGCAGACGGACTACCGCGGCACGGTCCGAGCCGTCCCCTCCGGGGCGAGCCCCGGGCAGCAGACCGTCAACGTGGTGGGCCTCGAGGACTACCTGCGCTCCGTCGTGCCGGCGGAGTCGCCGTCGAGCTGGCCGGCGGACGCGCTGCGGGCGCAGGCCGTCGCCGCGCGCACCTACGCGTCGTACGACCGCGCGCACCGGTCGGGCTCGTGGCAGACGTGCGACACCACCGCCTGCCAGGTCTATCCCGGGCACAAGAGCTTCACCTCGGCGGGGGTCGAGACGCGCCACCACGAGGCGGCCTCGACGGACGCCGCCGTCGCCGCGACCTCGGGGCAGGTGCGTCACTACGGCGGCAGCCTCGCCTTCACCCAGTTCGGCTCGTCGAACGGCGGCTGGAGCGCGGCCGGGTCCTTCCCCTACCTCCCGTCCCGACCGGACCCGTGGGACGCGCAGGGCAACCCGGTGCACGCGTGGAGCGTCTCGCTCCGGGCCGCGGACGTCGGCGCGCGGTATCCGCAGATCGGCTCGCCCCGCAGCATCGACGTCATGTCGCGTACCGGCGACGGCGAGTGGGGCGGGCGCGTGGTCCGGGTCGTCGTCACCGGCTCAGCAGGCTCCGTCACGCTCACGGGCGCGCAGTTCCGCAGCGCCTTCGGTCTGCGCTCCGACTGGTGGAAGCTCACCGGCACGAGCCGGCTCGACAGCGACTCCACCAACGACGGGCGCGTGGACGTCCTCGGCCAGTGGGCGGACGGCCGTCTGACGGCATACCTCGGGGACGGGGACGGCCGGTTCGTCGGCAGCCGCCCGGCGGGCCACGACTGGCAGACGATGCGGCTCGCGGTCCGCGCCAACGATCTCGATCGCGACGGGCGCGACGACGTCCTCGCCGTCGACCAGGCCGGGCGCCTGTGGCGCTACCCGACGACGGCGGCCGGGACGCTCGGCGCCCGTGTCCAGGCGGGCCATGGCTGGGGCTCCATGCGGTTCCTCGTCGCCCCCGGGGACGTCGGGCGCGACGGGTCCGCCGACCTCCTGGCGGTCGACACGTCGGGCCGGATGTGGCTCTACCCCGGTCTGGGCGACGGGAGGCTCGCGAGCGCCGTGCTCGTGGGCGGCGGCTGGGACGTCATCTCGTGGGTCGGCGGCGGCGGTGACTGGGACGGCGACGGCTGGTCGGACCTGCTGGCGGTCGACGCCGCCGGACGGCTCCTGCTCTACCGCGGCGACGGGGCGGGCGGGTTCAGCCCGATGCAGATCGGCTCCGGGTGGCAGGGCATGCGGCTCCTCACCCCGGTGGCCGACTTCGGCCGGGACGGGATCCCCGACCTCCTCGCGTCCGACGCCGCCGGCCGGTTCTACCTCTATCCGTGGACCGGCACGCGGTTCGCCGCCCGGATGCAGGTGGGCTCCGGGTGGAACGCCATCACGAGGACGTTCTGAGGCGTCACCGGCTCACGAGACGGAAGCGCCCGACGGGGCCGTGGCGATCGTCCGCCACGTCCGGAACCCTCCCGACCCGCTGCCCGAGTACAGGACGATCGACCTGTCCGAGCGCGTGGCGACCAGGTCGGGTCGCCCGTCGCCGTCCACGTCGCCCGCACCCACGATGCTCGACATGACGTCCCACCCCGTCCCGATCACCGAGGCCGCCCCGAGCCGTGCGCCGCCGTTGCCCGGGTAGAGCAGGAGCCGCCCGGTGCCGGCCTCGCGCGCGACGAGGTCCGGCGCCGCCCCGCCGCGCCAGTGGCCCGCCGAGACGATCCGGTCGAGGAACTGTGCGCCCTGGGCGATCAGGACGCGGGTCCCGAACCCGCCCCGGCCGTCCCCCGGGTACAGCCAGATCTGTCCCGTGCCCCGCTGGAACGCGAGCAGACCGGGGACGCCCGTCCCGAGCCAGTCGCCGGCCCCGACCACCTGGGTCATGACCTCCCAGCCCGTCCCGACGCGCGTCCCCGACGTCGCGAAGCTCCCGGTCGCGGTGCCGGCGTGCAGGAACAGGTCGCCGTTGCTCCGGCGGGTCATGAGGTCGGGCCGACCGTCACCGTTCCAGTCTCCGGGAGCGACGGCCTCGGCGACGGCCGAGCCGGAGATGCCGGTGCCCACGGCCCGCGTGAAGCCCGCGCCACCGAGATAGGAGTAACGGTGCAGCGTGCCGTCCGCGCCCACCGCGAAGAAGTCCTCGCCCCGTCCTGCACGACCGGCGGGGTGCACCGCGGTGAACCCCTGCCACTGGTGCCCGATCTGCGACCGTCCGAGCAGCCGTCCGGCACCGTCACCCACGTAGCGCCACAGGTTTCCCTGGACGTCCCGTGCGACGACGTCGGGCAGCCCGTCGTCGTTGAGGTCCCCCGCGCCGACGATGGTCGTCATCACGTCCCAGCCGGACCCGACGAGCGTCCGCCCGCTCGCGAACCCGCCGCGCCCGTCACCCGTGTACGTGTAGAGGTTGCCGCCGGTCCGCGCGACGAGCGCCGGGCGCCCGTTGCCGAGGTCTCCCACCATGGCGATCGAGCTCATCGCGTTCCAGCCGGTGCCCACCTGCCGCGGCGTCCCGAAGCCGCCGCGTCCGTTGCCGGGGTAGAGCCAGAGCGTCCCGTCGTGCCGCCTCATGAGGAGGTCCGTCGTGTCGTCGCCGTTCCAGTCGTGCCCGCCGACGATCAGGTTCGCGACGCCCCAACCGACCCCGATCTTCTGCTTCGCGGACCAGCCGCCGTTCGCGGTGCCCGGGTACAGCCACAGGTTTCCCGACGCCGGGTCGACGATCATGAGGTCGGGGGACCCGTCCCCGTTCCAGTCACCAGGGGCGATCACCCGGGACCCGGGCCAGCCGGAACCGACCGCGCGGGTCTGCCCCCACCCCGAGGCCGTGGCCGTGAGCGTCGCGACCCCGGTCGCGGTGCGCGACACCAGATCCGGGTAGCTGTCGAGCCCGAGGTCCCTCCGGAGAGAACGGTCGTTCACGGGACCCTGGCGGGCCGCCGCGAGGGAGCGGATCTGCGGGAGCGCCGCGTACAGCGTGGCCCCGGGGCACGACGTCTGCCCCACGTCCCGGTGCCCGACGACGATGCTCCCGCCCGCTCCGCGCACGCCGTGGATGTCGAGCTTCCACGCGATGACCGAGGACACCGCGTCGACCGCGGCCCCCGAGACCTGCGCGGCGTCGAAGTTACCCATGACCGAGACGCCGAAGCGCTGGGAGTTGACCCCCGTGGCGTGGGCCCCGACGATCCCTCTGTCGATCCCTCCGGCACGCCCCTCCCAGACGCGGCCGAACTTGTCGACGAGGAAGTTGTACCCGATGTCGCCCCACCCGCGGGACTGCGCGTGGTACGCGTAGATGCCGCGGATGAGTGCCGGGAGCTGGTCCGCGGTGTAGTCGTTCGAACCGGCCGTGTGGTGGACGACCGCGCCGACGACGTTGCCGGTCTGGGGCGTCCACGTCATCAGCCGCTCGTCGGCCCCCCACTGGGCGCGGGAGTAGACCGCCGGACGGCTCGTGGCGGTGGGCAGCACGGCCGTCGGCGCGGCGGCAGGCATCACGAGGCCCGCGGCCGGCGACCGCCCGAGGCCGCCCGCTCCGCCCGCACCGCCACCCGCCGTCCCGGCGTCCGCGCCGGGGTCGACCACGACCAGGACCGGGTCGACGGGCGTCGGCCCGGTCCCGGGAAGGATCCGCGCCTCGACCTCGTCGACGTCCCCGACGAACAGCGGCTCGGTACCGT
The DNA here is from genome assembly GCF_055571305.1 of Cellulosimicrobium sp. NPDC030954. NCBI lineage: Bacteria > Bacillati > Actinomycetota > Actinomycetes > Micrococcales > Promicromonosporaceae > Cellulosimicrobium > Cellulosimicrobium sp. NPDC030954. The sequence goes on along the minus strand of NZ_JBVIFN010000001.1, from coordinate 993,040 downwards.
CGCGCTGCTCCCCGGCGCCCCCGGTCGGCTCGGCGTCCTCCGCGTGGACGTCGGTCCACCCGGTCCAGACGGTCCCGGTACGTGAACGCACCTCGACGACGACGTCGTCCCCTGCCGACCCGAGGTCCCAGGTGACGCCGACGACGGTCGTCGCACCGGTCGCCGGGCTGGTCGCGGACCAGGTCCCCTCCGGGCTCGGCGTGTCGTCGGCCGGGACCTCGGGGAGCACCTGCTCACCGGGCCCCTCGGCAGCGCCCGCTTCCGACGGCACCGACGCCGTGGGGGCGTCTCCGGACGCGTCGACGGGTTCGAGCGGTGTCTCGTCGATCTCGGGGGCGACCGGTGCGGGCACGGCCGGCGGGGCGGGTGCGACGCGTGGAGCCGCAGAGGTCGCAGCCCGTGTCGCGGGGCCGGCCGCCACGGCGGTGGTGCTGCCCGTCACCGCCGACGTCACGGTCACCGCCAGCACCGTCAGGACGGTCGTCCACCTCTTGGCCATCGTGCTCACCCCGGTCGTCGCAGAGATCACCCAGGGCTTGCTCGCGCCCCGACGAACCCGGCCAGTATCACAAGGCGGGCACGTTCTCGCAGGACGATCGCCGGGAGAGTCGGGAGTCGGCCCGGCGACCCCACCACGGGGCCGCCGGGCGCCGGCTCAGAGCGTGACGGTCTGCCCCGACGCGGCCGACTCCAGGACGGCCTCGGCGACCTCGAGGGTGCGCAGGCCCTCCTCCATCGTCACGACGTCCTGGCGGATCCCCCGGACGGCGTCCCGGAATGCCTCGTGCTCGACCCGCAGGGGCTCGCGCTTCGCGAACGCGTAGCGCGTGATGTCGCCCTCGGACACGCCGCGGAACGCCGAGACGGCCTCCCACTCGGTCGGGATGACGCCGTTGGCGTAGAAGGTGAGGTCGGCCGTGCCCGTGTCGGCGACGAACGCACCCCGCTCGCCCGTGACGATCGTGACGCGCTCCTTCATCGGGGAGAGCCAGTTGACGACGTGGTTGGTCACGACGCCGTTCTCCAGGCGGCCGGTCGCGGTCACCATGTCCTCGTGCGGGCGTCCGCTGCGGTGCGTGGTCTGCGCGGCGACCGCACGGTACGCGCTCTGGGCGACCCAGGCCGTGAGGTCGATGTCGTGGGTGCCGAGATCCTTCACCACGCCGACGTCGGCGATGCGCGCCGGGAAAGGCCCCTGCCGCCGGGTCGCGATCTGGTAGACCTCCCCGAGCTCGCCCGCCTCCGTGCGGCGACGCAGCTCCTGGAGCGCCGGGTTGAACCGCTCGATGTGCCCGACCGCGCCGACGAGCCCGGCCGCGGCGAACGCCTCGGCGACCTTGCGACCGGCCGCGCTCGTGGCCGCGATGGGCTTCTCCACGAGGGTGTGCACGCCCGCGGCAGCGAGGGCCAGCGCGATCTCCTCGTGGTACACGGTCGGGACCGCGACGACGGCCATCTCGATGCCGGCGCCGATCAGCCCGTCGACGTCGGGCAGGACCGGCAGGTCGCCCGCCACTCCATAAGGGTCACCGCCGGGGTCGGCGACGGCGACGAGGTCGACGCCGTCGATCTCGCGGAGCACCCGGGCATGGTGCCGCCCCATCGCTCCGAGCCCGATCAGGCCCGCACGCAGGTCTGCCATCACGCACCTGCCTTCACGACGGAGTTGACCGCGGTGACGATGCGCTCGAGGTCGCCCTGGGTGAGCGACGGGTGCACGGGGAGGGAGATCACCTGCTGCGCCGCGATCTCGGTCTCGGGCAGGTCGAGACCGGGCGCGAAGTGCTTCAGGCTCTCGAGGCGGTGGTTCGGGATCGGGTAGTAGACCCCGGAACCCACACCGTGCTCCTCGCGGAGAGCCGTCACCACGCGGTCGCGGTCGTCGGCGACACGGATCGTGTACTGGTGGTAGACGTGCACCGCCCCGTCCGCGACCGGAGGCGTGACGACGCCCTCGAGGTTCTCCGACAGGAAGGCCGCGTTGCGCTGGCGGTCCGCCGTCCAGCCCTGGACCTTGGTGAGCTGCACCCGGCCGATCGCCGCGTGGACGTCCGTCATGCGGGCGTTGAAGCCGACGACCTCGTTGGCGTACTGGCGCTCCATGCCCTGGTTGCGCAGCAGACGGACGTTGCGCGCGATCTCGTCGGTCGCGCACGAGACCATGCCGCCCTCGCCCGACGTCATGTTCTTCGTCGGGTAGAGGCTGAACATGGCGAACGCGCCGAACGAGCCCACCGGGCGTCCGTCGAGGGTCGCCCCGTGCGCCTGTGCCGCGTCCTCGAACAGGAGCAGACCGTGCTCGTCCGCGAGCGCGCCCAGCGCCGTCATGTCCGCCGGGTGCCCGTAGAGGTGCACCGGCATGATGGCCTTGGTCCGCTCCGTGATCGCGGCCCGCACCGCGTCGGGAGCGAGGCAGAACTGGTCCGGCTCGATGTCGGCGAAGACCGGCGTCGCACCGGTCAGCGCGACCGAGTTGGCGGTCGCCGCGAACGTGAAGGACGGGACGATCACCTCGTCGCCCGGGCCGACGCCCGCGGCGAGGAGGCCGAGGTGCAGGCCCGAGGTCCCGGAGTTCACCGCGACGCACGTGCGCCCACCGACGAGCACCTCGGCGAACTCCTGCTCGAACGCGGCGACCTCAGGTCCCTGCGCGATCATCCCGCTGCGCAGGACGCGGTCCACGGCCGCGCGCTCGTCGTCCCCGACGATCGGCTTCGCCGCGGGGATCAGTGTCTGGCTCATTCGGCCGCAACCTCTCTGATGGTCTCGTCGTGCTCTTCGTAGCGCGTACCCGTCACCGGGCACACCCAGTGCTCCCCGTCGCGCCGCAACGGCTCGCCCGCGCGCCCCACCCAGCCGACGCGCCGCGCCGGGACCCCGACGACGATCGCGTGGTCGGGGACGTCCCTCGTCACGACCGCGCCCGCGGCCACCGTGGCCCAGGCTCCGATCGTCACGGGCGCGACGCACACCGCACGGGCCCCGACCGCGGCGCCCTCGCCGATCGTCACGCCCACCGCGTGCCAGTCGTCCGCGCTCTTCAGCGATCCGTCGGGGTTCACGGCCCGCGGGTAGGTGTCGTTGGTGAGCACCACGGCGGGGCCGATGAACACCCCGTCGGCGAGAGACGCCGGCTCGTACACGAGCGCGTAGTTCTGCACCTTGCAGTTCCGGCCCATCTGTACTCCGGTACCGATGTAGGCCCCGCGCCCCACGACGCACGACTCTCCCATCGACACCCCCTCGCGCACCTGGGCGAGGTGCCAGATCTGGCTGCCGTCGCCGATCGACGCGTCGTCGGCGACGTCGGCGCTCAGGGCGATCCGGACTCCCATGCGGGCTCCTTCGTGTCGGGACGGTGCGCAGCGACCACGTCGGACGCGGACGCCGCGTCGGCAAGGTTACCTGCCGCCGCTGCCCCTCCGAGAGCGGCGAAGGTCCCGACCTTCCCCGGTCGCCTGCAACAATGAGCGACATGCACGAATCGGACGCGGCGGGACCCGGCCGCCCGCCCGTCGAAGCCATCGGCCCCGTCGAGGACGCCTGCCTCGTCGTCCCTCTGTACAACGAGGGCGCGGTCGTGGCCGACGTGGTCAAGAACGCGCTCGGGACGTTCCCCCGGATCGTCTGCGTCGACGACGGCAGCTCGGACGACTCCGCGCAGCGGGCTCGGGAGGCGGGCGCCACGGTCCTGCGCCACGCCGTCAACCTCGGCCAGGGAGCCGCCCTCCAGACGGGGATCGAGTTCGCCCGCGACCTGCCGGGAGCGAAGTACCTCGTCACGTTCGACGCGGACGGTCAGCACCAGGTGGAGGACGCCGCCGCGATGGTCGAGCTGGCCCGGCGCGACGACGTCGCGATCGTCTTCGGCTCGCGGTTCCTCGACGCGCGGACCCGGCCCGGGCTCCTCAAGCGGGCGGTCCTGCGCACGGCCGTCTGGTTCACGAACCAGAGCACCGGCCTGCGGCTCACCGACGCCCACAACGGGCTGCGGGTCGTCCGCGTCGACGCGGCGCGCCAGGTCGAGCTGCGCCAGGACCGCATGGCGCACGCGAGCGAGATCGTGCTGCAGCTCGGACGCACCGGGCTCCCCTGGCGCGAGTACCCCGTGCACGTCCTCTACACGGACTACTCCCGGGCCAAGGGCCAGTCGCTCTGGAACTCCGTGAACATCCTGGTCGACCTCGTGTTCAAGTAGACGGGAGCGCACATGCTCATCCAGATCGTCCTCGTCGCCGCGATCGCCGTGGTCACGGTCCTGCTCACCCGCTCCACGGTCGACGCCCGGCACCAGGCGATCCGCCGCCTGCTGCTCGTCGGGTTCGTCGTGGTCGCCGGGCTCTCCGTCCTGTTCCCCGAGTGGCTCACCCGGCTGGCCAACATGCTCGGCGTCGGCCGCGGGACCGACCTCCTCCTCTACGCCCTCGTCATCGCGTTCGTGAGCTACATCGCCACGAGCCATCGGCGTGCGAACGCTCTCGCCCGCAAGATCACGCTGCTCACGCGCGAGCTGAGCCTCGCGGAGGCGAGGCTCAGCCGGGTCGACGCGTCGGTCGACGAGCTCGAGCAGCGCGACGGCCAGGGCGGCCGCCCGGACGCTGACGCCGCGGGCTGACCCGACCGGTCCTCGCACCGCACGCGCCTGCACAACTCCTCCACCCCGCGAGCCCGCGGCCCGCGCGGCCAGATCGCACCGCACGCCTATGCTCGACTCCCGTGACCTCCCGTTCCCGTGCCCAGACCAGAGACGCGGCGGCTGCCGAGCCGTCGCGCGGTCCGGCGCACGCGCGGGCCATGAGGTCCCATGGGACAGCCCGCGCCGTCGGGCTCGTCGCCACGGCGGTGCTCGCGTTCGGCGCGGTCGGCGGCGCCGCCGCGGTGTCGAGAATCCAGGGGAACATCGCGCCGTCGGACGGGCTCGAGCTCCTTACGGACCGACCTGAGCAGCCCACCCCGGACCCGAGCGACCCCAACGCCGGGAAGCCCCTCAACATCCTCGTGATGGGCTCCGACGAGCGCGGCGGCGAGAACGGCCACGAGGTCGCGGGCGTCGCGGGCATGCGCTCGGACACGACGATCCTCGTGCACGTCTCGGCAGACCGGACGCGCGTGGAGATGATCTCGATCCCCCGCGACTCACGGGTGGACGTCCCGGCGTGCCACACGACGAACGGCAAGACGACCGCGCCGGCCACCACCCGCTTCAACGCCGCGTTCGCGAACGGCGCGACCGTCGGTGGCGACGTCGACTCGGCCGCCGCGTGCGCGACCCAGACCGTCGAGAGCCTGACCGACGTGTTCGTCGACGGCTTCGTCGTCGTCGACTTCGCGGGTTTCCAGAACATGGTCACGGCGATCGGCGGCGTCCCCATCTGCATCCCCGAGCCGATCGACTCGCCCAAGGCGGACCTTCGGCTGGACGCAGGGATGCAGACGCTCGACGGCGCCCAGGCGCTCGGGTTCGCGCGGGCGCGCTACGGCGTGGGCGACGGGTCGGACCTCAGCCGTATCGGCCGCCAGCAGCAGCTCCTCGCCGCGACGGTGAACCAGGTGCTCTCGAAGAACGTGCTCTCGGACCTCGGCCAGATCTACGGGTTCGTCGACGCGGGCACCAAGTCTCTGACCATGAGCGCGAACCTGTCGTCGATCCCGAGCCTCGCCGGGCTCGCCTTCAGCCTCGAGGGCGCGACCAGTGGCAACATCACCTTCATGACCGTTCCCAACGCGCCGGACCCGCAGGACCCCGACGCGAAGGTCGTCTGGACGTCGGAGGCCGACGAGCTCTGGGCCACGGTGCGCGCCGACGAGCCGATCGCCGCGCCCGCACCCGCGACCGACGAGGCCGCAGGCGGGTCCACCGACGCCGCCGAGGCCACCGAGCCGCCGTCGCAGACCGGGGAGGGCGCAGCCGACCCGACGGGCGACGCGGCCGCCGAGCCCGCCCCGGTGCAGACGAAGGAAGCCGGCAAGGAGGCGTTCTCCGCCGCCGACGAGACCGCGCAGTGCGGGTGACGCCATGACCGACCCCTCGCGCGACCCCCGGTCGCTCCCCCCGAGCTTCACGCCCCAGGGCGGCCGCGCCCCGCGTCCGTCGTCCGTCGACGACGCGATCGCCGTGGGCAACAGCGGGCGCGCCCCGGCGCGCCCCCGCCCCGCCGTGCCCGACGACGCCGTGCGCCTCGAGCCCCGCATCAAGCGCCAGTCGTCGCGCGAGATCCCCGTGACCCCCGCACGCAAGGGCACGCCGCCGCCGGCGCCGCCCGCGCGCGGCGCACGCCCGCGGACGAGCTCCGCGGCGTCCGCGCTCCCGCCGTCGGTCGCGCCGTCGCGCCAGCCCCGCCAGGCGACGGCGGCACCTCCGCGCGTCTCGTCGTCGCCCCACGCGGGTGCGCAGGCCGTGCCCACGACGACGCGGAGCCGTCCGGGCGCGGCGCCGCGGCCGAGCACCGGCCGACCCGGTGGCGGGGGTGGGCGACCGCCGTCGGGCACGGGGACCCCTCGAGCCGGCGGGGGCGGGTTCCGCGTCCGCAAGGGCCGCGTCGTCGGGCTCGTCGCGTGCGTCGTGATCGTCGCGCTCCTCGCCTGGCCGGTCGGCCTGCTCATCTGGGCGAACGGCAAGATCCAGCACGTCGAGGCCCTCTCCGGTGCGCCCGGCACGCCCGGGAACACCTATCTCCTCGCGGGCTCCGACGCGCGCGGCGAAGGCATCAGCGAGGACGGCACCGAGGGCGCGCGCACGGACACGATCATGGTCCTGCACGCCCCGCCGAGCGGCCCGGTCGCGCTCATCAGCCTGCCGCGCGACACGTACGCGGAGATCCCGGGCAACGGCGCGAGCAAGCTCAACTCGGCGTACTCGTGGGGTGGCCCGCCGCTGCTCGTGCAGACGGTCGAGCAGCTCACCGGCCTCACGGTCGACCACTACGTCGAGGTCGGGTTCGGCGGGGTCGAGGGCATCGTCGACGCCGTCGGCGGCGTCGAGCTGTGCCTCGACTACGACGTGAACGACGAACGCAGCGAACTCGTGTGGACCGCCGGGTGCCACGTCGCCGACGGCCACACCGCGCTCGCGTTCTCGCGGATGCGCTACTCCGACCCGAAGGGCGACATCGGCCGCGCCGAGCGCCAGCGCCAGGTCATCGGCGCCATCAGCTCGAAGGCGGCGAACCCGAGCATCCTGTTCCGCCCCGGCGACCAGGTCTCGCTGCTGGACTCCGGCCTCGGGTCGCTCACCGTCGACGAGAGCATGGGCATCGTCGACCTCGGCAAGCTCGCCCTCGCGTTCCGCAAGGCCAACGGTCCCGACGGCATCACGGGCACGCCGCCGATCTCGAACCCCGACTACCGGCCGGGCGGCAACGTCGGGTCCACCGTGCAGCTGAACCCCGAGACCGTGGGGCAGTTCTGGATCGACATCCGTGACGGCAACCTCACCCCGGGGCAGGTCGGCGGCCTGCCGCAGTAGTCGTCACCACCACCCGGTCGCGACGCCGAGCCGCTCGTCGAGCACCGGGCTGAGCGTCACGGCGTAGGTCGCCGTCAGATGGTTATCGTCGCGGTAGACGAACCGGTTGCCCTGGACGGGCCGACAGACACGGTCCGGGCAGAGGACGTCGTTGAGGTCGAGGACCGTCGTGTTCCAGAGCTCCTGGACGGCGTCGAGCGCAGGGTCCACGTCGTCCAGGACGTCCTCCCACGCCACGGCGCACTCGTCCGACTCCGAGCCGTGGACGGTTGCGCACTCGGGCATCCAGTACGGCAGCCACGGGTTGTCGCGGATGGCCACGACCGGGACGTCGTCCAGCGCGAGCCGCTCCCAGACACGGACGTACGCGTCCGGGACCACCTCACGGGGCCCGTCCGACTTCGTCGGACGCGTCGAGGTCGTGATGACCACGTCAGGTTCGAGCGACAGGACGTAGTCCATCGCGTCGCGCTGCCAGGTCGCGCACTCGCCGTCGACGTCGCCGTCCTCGGGGTCGAGGAAGAGGCACCCCGCCTTGAGGACGGGGACGACACGAAAGCCCCGACGGTCGGCGATCGGTTCGAGCGCGGCGAACCAGTGCTCGCTGTGCGACGCACCGACCAGCGCGACGACCGTCGCGGCATCCTCCGGGCCGTACGAGCACCGCTTGACGTCGCTCTCCCCGTCCCCCGTCATGCAGCCGTCCAGGACGACCCGCGACGTGTCCTCGAGCACGGCCTCCACGGCGGGCACCGGGTCGGCAGCCGCCGCCGCGTACGCGCCCGGTTCGAGGACGGAGAGCGCCCCCGGGTACGCAGCGACGTCGACGTCCTGCAGGGTGCCCTGGTACGAGCGCTGGACCGACAGGACGTGGGCGTGCCACGCGAGCGGCACGACCGCGACGGTCACGGTGACCACAGCGACGAGAGGACGCAGCACCCACCGCGGAGGCCGTGTGCGCGTGGCGCCTCGCGCATCTCGAGGGTCCCGACGGAGCACGTCCTCGACGAGCTGCTTCGTCAGGACCGCCAGCACGGCCGAGAGGCCGAGCACACCCACCCCTGCGAGCCAGCCCACCGGCCGGTCGCGGAGGACGATCGTGAACACGAGCACGGGCCAGTGCCACAGGTAGAAGGCGTACGCGTACCCGCCGGCGCGGGCGACCGGAGCCCACGCGAGGAGCCTCGAGACCGACCACGCGGGAGCGACAGCGATCCCGCGCGGGTCGGGCGTGCCCGCGACGACGACGAGCGCGGCGCCTGCGAGAGGAACGAGCGTGGCGGGGCCGGGGAAGAGCGCCGCGCCGTCCACGAGGACGCCGCTCGCGACGACGAGGGCAAGCCCGACCCACCCCGCGACGACACCCCACGCACCTGCCAGCCGCACGCGCGTCACCAGGAGCGCGAGCAACGCACCCGCAAGGTACTCCCACGCGCGGGCCAACGTGTCGTAGTAGGCGAACGCCTGGTCGGCGCGCACCGCGACCACGGCGTAGACGAACGAGGCGACGGCGCCGGTCACCACCGTCGCGTGCACGATCGCCAGGCGCGCCGCGATCCCCGCGCGACCTGCCGCCCACCAGACGAGCACGAGAAGGACGGGAAGCACGACGAAGAGCTGCCCCTGGACGGAGAGGGACCAGACGTGCTGGAGCGGGCTCTGTCCCACGTCCGCCGCACCGTAGGCCTGCTCCGCGGCGGCCAGCCGCCAGTTCTCGGCGTAGAGCAGGGATCCGAGCACGTCGCCCGAGATCCCCGTCCACCGGGTGCGCGGGAGGAGCACCGCGCTCGCGACGAGCACCGCGGCGAGCACCAGGACGAGCGCGGGCAGGAGCCGACGCGCGAGCCGCGGGAGGTACGTCCGTAGCCGCACCGGCGTTCCACGGGCGAACGAGCGGAGCAGACCCCCAGCGACGAAGAACCCCGAGAGCATGAGGAAGACGTCCACCCCGCCCGAGACGCGGTGGACCCACACGTGGTACACGGCGACGAGCAGGACCGCGAGAGCGCGCAGGCCGTCGAGGTCGTGCCGGTAGGACGTGGCCGCGCCCGTCGACCGGCCGGCCGCACCCGACCGCGCATGACGGGGCGTCGTCGGCCGGGTCGGGCCGGGGGAACGCGCCCCCGCGCCGACAGCTCCGGTCATGACGGCTCTCCCTGCCGCGCCGCCGCGCGGTCGGTCCACGGCAACAGCTCGTCCTCGAGGAACGGGGCGAGCGAGCGCGCGTAGTCCCACGTGAGATGGTTGTCGTCGAGGAAGACGTGCACGTTCCCCACCACCGGGACGCACCACCCGTCGGGGCACACCGCCGCGGAGAGGTCCGCGAGCGCCGATCCCTCCCCCACCCGGAGGTCTTCGGCGGGGTTCCGTGCGGCGGAGCGGGACGCGAGGTCGTGGCGGCAGGCGTCCGCCTCGGGCCCGTGCTGCTCGGCGCAGACGAACATGTCCGTCGAGAACCGTGGGTTGTCCCGGATCCCGAGGAGCGCGATCCCCGCGTCGGAGAGCACGTCGACCGCCTCTTGGAGCCCGACGACGACGGACTCGCCCGGGCCGTCGACCTCGGCGGCCGTCGTGACGGTGAAGACCGCGTCCGGACCGAGCTCGAGGACGTAGTCGAGCACCTGCTCGTTCCACTCCCGGCACGGGTGGCCCGCCGTGCCGAACGAGCATCCCCCGAAGAGGACCGAGACCAGGGTCCAGCCCTCGCGCTCGGCGACGGGGATCAGCGCACCCATGAACTGCTCGCTGTGCGAGTCGCCGACCACCACGACCGTCGGCCCCTCAGGAGCCAGGGGAACGAGCTGGCCGCACCGCTTCGCGAGCTCGACGACGTCGGGCGCGAACCTTCCCGAGCAGCGCTCCGTGAGCGACACCCACTGGGCATCGAGCGCGGTCGCGGCGGGGACGGGAGGTGCCGTCGGGTCCGGCGCGCCGTGGTACCCCGGCAGGAGCACTCGCGCTCCTGGGTTGTCGGCGGAGGCACCCACCAGCGCCTCGGCGGCCCGGGCACGCTCGGCCGACTGCCAGGCGGTGAGGGGGACGGCCACGACCGTGATCGCGACGAGCACCGCGACCGCGCCGCGCCACGGGACAGTCCGCGCCCACTCCAGGTCCCGGACGGGGCGCTCGACGAACGAGGTGAGGAGGCGGGCGAGGACGAGGGACACGACCACGATCACCGCACCCTCGTGCCAGGACGGGACCTGACGTCCCGTGACCACCCGCCAGGTGATGAGCAGCGGCCAGTGCACGAGGTAGAGAGCGTAGGCGTCCCGTCCGAGCGACCGCAGCACCGGGTGCGCGAGCACGTTGCCCACGGCCCACGGGTGCGCCGACGTGCCGGCGACGATCACCGCGGCGGCCGCCATCGTGGGCCACAGCGCGAAATAGCCCGGGAACCCGCCCTGGACGTCGAGCACGAGTCCGCAGGTCACGATCAGGGCGAGCCCCACCCAGCCGACGACCACGGCGGCCCGGGCGGGAAGCCGGACGAACGGCAGCACCACCGCCACGAGGGAACCGAGGGCGAACTCCCACAGTCGCGTCCGGGTGTCGAAGTAGGCGAGCTCTTGGTCCGACGCCGTCTCGACGACGGAGAAGGCCAACGACGCCACGAACACGGCCCCGAACACCGTCAGGAGCACCGGGGTGACGGAGAGCCTCAGGCGCCGGACGACGAGCCCGGACAGGAGCAGGAGGAGCGGCCAGAGGACGAAGACCTGGCCCTGGACCGAGAGCGACCAGTAGTGCTGGAGCGGGCTCGCGACCGCGCCGTCCCGAGCGTAGTAGTCCACGGACTCGCGGGCGAGCTCCCAGTTCTGGACGTAGCCCAGCGACGCCCAGGTCTGGGTCCAGACCGACGGCCACGACGACGGCGGATAGAGCAGGTACGCGGTCCCGAGGACACCGAGGAGCACCACCGCGGAGACGGGGACGAGGCGCTTGAACGTGCGCGCCCAGTACGCCCCGACGGCGACCCCGCGCCCGGCGCTCAGGCGGCGCGCGAACGAACCCGTGAGGAAGAACGCCGAGAGCATGAGGAACACGTCCACGCCACCCGACACCCGGCCGAGCCAGACGTGGTAGACCACCACGAGGAAGATCGCGACCGCCCGGAGGCCGTCGAGGTCGTAGCGGTAACCGTCGCGCGAGGTCGCGGCCCTCGGGCGCGCGTGCCGTCGGACAGCACCTGGGGTCGCGTCGGACGACGCCGTCGGCGCCCAAGCTGCCTGCGGTGCTGCCACGTGAAACTGCTCCGGGTGGGTGTCGGACCGACCCGCCACGGACCGTCGTCGGTCCAGCCCCCTGCGTCGCGAGACGCGCCCGCAGGCTAACCCGACAACCGCCTGCCGCAGAAACCCGCGGCGCGCCGGTCAGGCGCCGAAGCCCGTGCGCTGCTCCCCGGACCGCGACGCGCGCAGGCGCGCACCCTTCGCGCGCGCCTGGTCGCCCAGGTCCGCCTGGAAGGCGACCATCCTGGCCCGGAGGCGCGCGGCGTCGTCGTCGGTACCGGCCGCGAGGATGCGCGCGGCGAGCAGGCCCGCGTTGCGCGCCCCGCCGACGGAGACCGTCGCGACGGGGACGCCCGCGGGCATCTGGACGATCGACAGGAGCGAGTCCATGCCGTCGAGGTGGCGCAGCGGCACGGGGACGCCGATCACCGGCAGCGGCGTCACGGCGGCGAGCATCCCTGGCAGGTGCGCCGCTCCCCCGGCGCCCGCGACGATCACGCGCAGCCCGCGCTCGGCGGCGGTGCGGCCGTAGTCGATCATCTCGACGGGCATGCGGTGCGCGGAGACGACGTCGACCTCGACGGGCACGTCGAACTCGGCGAGCGCGTCGGCCGCGGCCTCCATGACGGGCCAGTCGGAGTCCGACCCCATGACGATGCCGACGACAGGGTTCTCGCTCATGCTCGCTCCTCGTTCTCGGGGTCCTCGTCGGTGCTCGCGGGACGCTCGCCCCGCAGGGTCGCGGCTGCCGCCAGGGCCCGACGCCGGACCTCGTCCAGGTCGTCGCCGCTCACGTTCACGTGGCCCAGCTTGCGCCCGGGGCGCACGCCCTTGCCGTACAGGTTGACCTTCGCGTCGGGGAAGGCGGCGAGGACGTCGGGCAGCGCGTCGGTCAGCTCGTCGAGCGTCGAGCCGAGCACGTTCGCCATGACGGTCCAGCGGGCCGTGGCGGCGGTGTCGCCGAGCGGCAGGTCGAGCACGGCGCGCAGGTGCTGCTCGAACTGGCTGGTCACCGCCCCGTCGATGGTCCAGTGCCCGGAGTTGTGGGGGCGCATCGCGAGCTCGTTGACCAGCACGCGCGGCCCGTCCTCGCCCACGACCTCGAACATCTCGACCGCGAGCACCCCCGTGACGTCGAGACCCTCGGCGATCCGGACCGCCGCGTCGCGGGCGCGGTCCGCCTCGGCGTCGGTGAGACCGGGCGCGGGCGCGATCACCTCGGCGCAGACGCCGTCGCGCTGGATCGACTCGACGACGGGCCACGTGCGGACCTCGCCGGTCCCGTCGGGCCCTCCCGACGGACGGCGTGCGACGAGCACCGCGAGCTCGCGCGTGAAGGGCACCTTCTCCTCGACGAGCAGCTCGGGGCCGCCCGCGGCGGCCGCCTCGATCCACTCGGCGACCTGCTCGGGGCCGCCCGCGGCGACCGAGACGACCCGGACGCCCTTGCCGTCGTACCCGCCGCGCGCCGTCTTCACGACGGCCTCGCCCCCGACCTCGGCGAGGAAGTCCGCGAGAGCCGTGCGGGCGGCGTCGGGCGCGGTGGGGAGCGCGGCCCAGCGCGGGCAGGGCACGCCGAGCTCGGTCAGCCGACGCCGCATGACGATCTTGTCCTGCGCGTGCACGAGCGCGTCGGGGCCCGGGCGAACGGGGGTGCCGTGCTCGAGGAGGTCGGTGAGCAGCGCGTTCGGGACGTGCTCGTGCTCGAAGGTGAGGACGGCCGCGGGCTCGCCGACGGCGGGGGCGATGAGGGAGCGGATCGCGGCCTCGTCGGACGCGACGCCCACGGGCGCGTCGACCACGACCTGAGCCGCGGACGAGTCCGGGGCCTCGACGAGCACGCGCAGGTGCACCCCGAGCTCTCCCGCCGCGGGGGCCATCATCCGTGCGAGCTGTCCTCCGCCGACCACGGCGATCACTGGGGCTGCCACGTGGACCCACCCTAGTGCCTGGGCGCCGCGGGACCGCGCCGGGACCGGACTCCGGACGCGGCGGCCGTCGTCGGTCCGTCGGCCCGCCGGCCGTCCCCCGCCCCGGCGACCGCCCCGGCACCCGGGCGACGCTCAGGAGCGCCCGGTAGCCTCGGAGGGTGACGAGCGACCTGGACCGGCGAGCCGAGGCGAACGCGGCGGCCCTGCCGCGGCGCGAGCGCGTCCTCGCCCGGGTGCGGGAGCTCGCGAAGTTCGGGTCCGTCGGCGCGGTCGCCTACGTCGTCGACCTGGGCCTGTTCAACCTGCTCAGCTTCGGACCGGGCGAGGTCCTCGGCCACAAGCCGCTCACCGCCAAGATCGTGTCCGTCGCGGTCGCGACGCTCGTCGCCTGGGTCGGCAACCGCTACTGGACGTTCTCGACGCGCCGGACGCAGACACGCGGCCGCGAGCTCGCGGCGTTCGTCGTCGTCAACGTGGGCGGGATGCTCATCGCGGTCGGCTGCCTCGCGATCTCCACGTACGCGCTCGGCCTCACGTCGCCGCTCGCCAAGAACATCTCGGCGAACGTCGTCGGGCTCGCGCTCGGCACCGCCTTCCGCTACGTCGCCTACCGGCGTCTCGTGTTCACGGGCGACCGTGCGGCGGACGCCCATACCGCGCCCCAGGAAGCCGCGGCACGCTGACGCGCCCGGCGCAGCACGCGCGGGGAGACGTCAGCCGCGGCGGCGCCGACGCCGGCCGTGCGCGGAGACCGCGACCCCCGTCGGCAGGACGACGCGCGGGTCGAGGCGCCGCGGCACCCCCGCGAGGAAGAGCGCGAACACCGCGGGCCGACGCTGCGCCAGCTCGAGCCGACCGCCGTCGGACGCCGCGAGGTCGCGCGCCAGCGCGAGGCCGAGGCCCGTGCCGGCGCCGGAGGTCACCTCGCGCTCGAAGATGCGGGGGGCGAGGTCGTCGGGGACGCCGGCGCCCTCGTCCGACACCTCCGTGACGATCGCGCCGCTCGTGCCGGACGGGCGCGCACGGACCGTCGTCGTCCCGCCGCCGTGCTTGAGCGAGTTCTCGATGAGCGTCGCCAGGACCTGCGCGAGCGCCCCCGGCGTCGCGAGCACCTGGTACTCCGCCGGGACGTCGACGACGAGCTCACGGCCCGCCTTCGCGAACGTCGGGACCCACTCCTCCTCCTGCTGGTGCACGACGTCGAGCAGGCTGACGGCCTCCGTCGTCCCGCCCTGCGCGCGCCGCGACGAGGCCAGGAGGTCGTCGACGACGCCGACCAGGCGCTCGACCTGCTCGAGCGAGATCCGGGCCTCCTCCTGCACGGCCGGGTCGTCCGAGGCCAGGGAGATCTCCTCGAGCCGCATGCTCAGCGCCGTGAGCGGCGTGCGGAGCTGGTGCGACGCGTCCGCGGCGAACTGGCGCTCCGCCGCGAGCCGGCCCGCCAGCCGGTCGGAGCTGCGCGCGAGCTCGGCGGCCACGAGGTCGATCTCCTCGACCCCCGACGGCTCGAGCCGCGGGCGGACCTGTCCCGAGCCGAGCTGCTCGGCGGACGCCGCGAGGTAGACCAAGGGTGCCGAGATGCGGTTCGCCTGCCACACCGCCATCCCGATGCCCGCGGCGAACGCGACGATGGCCGCGGCCACGACGAGCAGCACGACCTGCGCCGCCCGGAGGTACGCGTCCCAGTAGGAGACGGTGAGCGTGACGAGCGCACCCGACTCGGAGTGCAGCGGTTGCTCGATCCCCCGCCCGGTGATCTCCTCGCCCGCCGTGAGCACCGTCCCGTCGGGCAGGGTGACGTAGACCTGCGCCGGAGGGTCGCTCGCGCGGGGCTGGACCGCGTCCGTGATGACGTAGTCCGGGATCTCGTCGCCCGCGGCGAGGCGCGCGTCGATCGAGCGCGAGAGACGCTCGACGCGCGACGTGACGTCGTCGACCTCCCCCTGCAGCACGAACCGCGCGCCGTAGAACGCCAGCGGGAACCCGAGGAGGATGACGGCGACGGCCACGGCCGCCACCGTCGCCTGCAGCATCCGACGCCGCACGCTGCTCCTCGCTCCCCGTGTCCCTCGTCCCCGGTCGGTCAGCTCTCGCCGGTCTCGAAGCGGAAGCCGAGACCGCGGACGGTCGAGATGTAGCGCGGCGCGTTCGCGTCGTCGCCGAGCTTGCGGCGCAGCCACGACACGTGCATGTCGAGCGTCTTGGTCGAGCCGACCGGCTCGGAGCCCCACACGTCGCGCATGAGGGCGTCGCGCACGACGACCGAGCCAGCGCTCGCGACGAGCACGCGCAGCAGCTCGAACTCCTTGGTGGTCAGGTGCAGCTCGCGCTCGCCCTGGAACGCGCGGTGCGCGGAGACGTCGATGCGGACGTCCTGCGCCGCGAGCTCCTCCTCGTCCACCTGCTCGCCGTGCGAGCGGCGCAGGAGCGCCCGGACCCGGGCGAGCAGCTCGGCGAGCCGGAACGGCTTCGTCACGTAGTCGTCGGCGCCGGCGTCCAGGCCCACGACGAGGTCCACCTCGTCGGCCCGGGCGGTGAGCACGAGCACCGGGGTGGTGAGACCCTTGTGCCGGATCTCGCGCGCGACGTCGAGGCCGTCCATGTCCGGAAGGCCCAGATCGAGCACCACGATGTCCGCACCGCTCGCGGAGTCGATCGCTCCTTGACCAGTTCCTTGGACGACGACGTTGTAACCCTCACGTGTCAGTGCGCGCGCCAAAGGTTCGGCAATCGCCGGGTCGTCCTCCGCTAGCAGTACGTGGGTCATTCGCTCATGCTAGGGCATCAGTACGACTTCGGTCCCATCGTGTCTCGTGAACTCTGCGACCCTGGTCGGACGCCCCGTCGCCGCCCTCTGCCTAGGCTTGACGGCATGGGATGGTACGAGCGGCTCGGGCAGTGGTCCGACGAGCACCGGTTCGGTGTGGACCTCACCGTCACGCTCGTCCTCGCCGTCGTGTTCGTGCCCGCGTCCGCGGCGTTCTCCTCGGCCGGCGCGAGCGGCGTCGGCACGAGCGGCGGCTGGGCCGCGTTCTGGGCGGCGCTCCTGCTCGCGCCGCTGCCCTGGCGCCGGTCCCGACCGCTCGCGTCGGCGATCACGGTGTACTCCGTCGCGCTGGTGCACCTGCTGGCCGGCTACTTCCTGATCTTCCCCGCCGACTTCGCGGTGCTCGTCGCGCTCTACTCCGTCACGGTCTACGGGCCGCGCTGGGCGCACCGGACGGCCATCGTGTCCTCCCTCGTCGGCGCGGTCGTCCTCGGGGTGGCGCTGGGCCTCATGTCCGGTCGCCTCACCGACCTCGCGACGATGGTCTTCTTCACGTCCGCGTTCGGCGGCATGACGTTCCTCGCGGTGTGGGCGTTCGGCCTCGTGCGCCGCTCCCGGCGCGAGACGATCGCCGCGCTCGTCGACCGCGCGGAACGCCTCGAGGTCGAGCGCGACCAGCAGGCGCAGATCGCGACCGCCGCCGAGCGCGCCCGCATCGCGCGCGAGATGCACGACATCGTCGCCCACTCGCTCTCCGTCATCATCGCCCAGGCCGACGGCGGCCGGTACGCCGCCGCGCACGACCCCGACGCCGCGACGCGCGCGCTCGCGACCGTGTCCGAGACGGGGCGCACCGCGCTGGCGGACATGCGCCGGCTCCTCGGCGTCCTCCGGACGGAGCAGCCGCGCGTCGTCGCGCCGCCGGGGGCCGCCGTCGGGCCCGGGGGGACCCTCGCGCTGCCGGGACGGGGCCCGGCGGGCGCGCCGCCCGCCGGCTCGCCGTACGGGCCGGCCGCACCCGGCCACCCGGCGCCCGCGAGCGGCGCGACGGCGGCGCTCGAGCGCGCCCCTCAGCCCGACACCGCCGACCTCGAGACGCTCGTGGCCCAGGTGCGCGACAGCGGCATGCGCGTGTCCTTCGTCCGCGTCGGGCAGGCGCGCCCGCTGCCGCCCGGGGCGGGGCTCACGGTCTACCGCGTGTGCCAGGAGGCGCTGACCAACGTGCTCAAGCACGCCGGTCCCGACCCGGAGGTCACCGTCGTCGTGCGGTGGGGCGTCGCGACCCTGGACCTCGAGGTCGAGGACGACGGGCGGGGCGCGTCGACCAGCGCCGCGGCGCGCCAGGACGCCCGGCCCGGGGGCTACGGCGTGCTGGGCATGCGCGAGCGGGCCGCGCTCTTCGGCGGGACCGTCCAGGTGGGCCCGCGTCCCGGCGGCGGCTTCCGCGTGCACCTGCGCATCCCCGTGCCCGCCCTGCCGGGCGCGGCTCCCGGTCCGGGGGCCCTCCCCCGGCCCCCGGGGCCGGTCGTCCCCGCACCCGCCCCCGCGCCGTCGGGCAGGATGGCCCCGGGCCGCCCGGTCACGCCGACGGCCGCGCCACCACCGCCACCGCCGGCCGGGGCCGACCCCTCGCGCCCGGCCCTGCACCGACCGACCGACAGGACACCATGACCGACGCCTTCCCCGACCTCGACGGGGCGTACGCCGCCGACCCGCTCGCTCCCCTCGAGCCCGTGCGCATCGCGCTCGTCGACGACCAGCAGCTCGTGCGCGCGGGCTTCCGCATGGTGATCGACTCGCAGCCCGACCTCACGGTCGCGGTCGAGGCCGGCGACGGCCTGCAGGCGCTGCGCCTCCTCGCGGACCACCCGGTCGACGTCGTGCTCATGGACGTCCGCATGCCGCACCTCGACGGGCTCCAGACGACGGCCCGGCTCACCGCAGCGGCGGCCGACGGCGGGCACGCGCCCAAGGTGATCGTCCTCACCACGTTCGACCTCGACGAGTACGTGCTCGAGGCCATCCGCTCCGGCGCGAGCGGGTTCCTGCTCAAGGACGCGCCGCCCGAGGAGATGCTCGCCGCCATCCGCACGGTGCACCGCGGCGACGCCGTGATCGCGCCGTCCTCCACCCGGCGCCTGCTCGAGCACCTGGTGACCGCCCTGCCCGCGGAACAGGCCGACGACTCCCCCGCGCACGCCGCCGTCGAGGGCCTCACCGAGCGCGAGCGCGAGGTGCTCGTGCTCATGGCGCGCGGCCGGTCCAACACCGAGATCGCGAGCGACCTGTTCGTCGCCGAGGCGACGGTCAAGACGCACGTCGGGCGCATCCTCGCCAAGCTCGGCGCGCGCGACCGCGTGCAGGCCGTCGTCACGGCCTACGAGACGGGCCTGGTCCGCCCGGGCGCCTGACCCGCCGCGACCCGACGGCGCCCCACCGGTCCCCGGACCCGTGGGGCGTCGTCGTGTCAGCCCTCGACGCGGGGCCCTCTACGACCACGGGATGACCTGCCTCCCGTGCAGGACCCGACCCTCGCCGGACGCGGCGGGCCGGGCCGGTCCGTAGCGTCGTCCACGATCCCCGGCGCGCGCCTCCGACCCTGGTCGGCGTGAGCGCGCGACGGACCCGACGACCGTCCTCGACGACGAACCCAGGAGATGACGTGGACACGACCGTGTACCGACCCACCGACCCCGCACCCGCCGGCCCGCCCGCGGTGCGGGCCCGCTCGCTGCGCAAGACCTACGGCGCGGGCGAGGCGGCGGTGCACGCGCTCGACGGCGTGGACGTGGACTTCGAGCGCGGCCACTTCACGGCCATCATGGGGCCGTCGGGCTCGGGCAAGTCGACGCTCATGCACCTGCTCGCCGGGCTGGACACCGCGACGAGCGGCCACGCCTTCATCGGCGACACCGAGGTCACGGGCCTGAACGACAACGCGCTCACGCAGCTGCGCCGCGACCGGGTGGGGTTCGTGTTCCAGTCGTTCAACCTGCTGCCCATGTTCACCGCGGAGCAGAACATCACGCTGCCCGTCGAGCTCGCGAGCGGCAAGGTCGACCGCGCGTGGTTCGACACCCTGGTGCGCACGCTCGGCCTGGAGGCGCGCCTCAGCCACCGGCCGAGCGAGCTGTCGGGCGGGCAGCAGCAGCGCGTCGCCATCGCGCGCGCTCTCATCGCCGGGCCGGAGGTCGTCTTCGCCGACGAGCCGACGGGCAACCTCGACTCGCGCTCGGGCGCCGAGGTCCTGAGCTTCCTGCGCCGGTCCGTCCGCGAGCTCGGCCGCACGATCATCATGGTGACGCACGACCCGACGGCCGCCGCGTACGCGGACCGCGTCGTGCTCATCGCCGACGGGCGGATCGCGGGCGACATCAGCGACCCGACGCCCGAGTCGGTGCTCGCGGGGCTCGACGCGCTGCGCACGCTCGAGGCGCCCGGCGCCGACGGCTCCGCCCCGACCGCGTCGCAGGCGGTGCGCGCCTGATGCTCCGCCTCACCCTGGCGCAGATGCGCCGCAGCATCGGCCGCCTCGTCGCGGCCGGCGTCGCGATCGTCATCGGGACGGCGTTCGTCACGGCGACCCTCATCGCGGGCAACGTCATCACCCAGACCACGAACGACTCGATCGCCGCGCAGTTCGCGGACGCGGACCTCGTCGTCTCCGCGCCGAGCGACCTCACGGCGTCCGACGTGGACGCCCTGCGCTCCGTCGCGGGCGTCGACGCGGTGGACGCGGTCCAGTTCACCTACCTCGACCTGTCGCACGGCGCGAAGCGCGTGTTCCAGCTCGGCGTCCCCGCACCCTCCGACCCGCGCTTCGAGGCGCTCGAGGTCGTCGAGGGCTCGATGCCGACGGCGCCCGGCCAGCTCTCGCTGCCGACCGCCGTCGCCGAGCGCCTGGGCGTCGGCATCGGCGACACCGTCACGAGCTCGCGCAACGTGTGGGACGCCTCCGCGCCCGACGGCGGCGCGTACGAGGAGGTCCGCGACGAGCTGACCGTCGTCGGGACGACCGACGACCCCTACGGGGCGTACGCCCAGATGGGCGGGGCCGTCGTCGTGACGGCGGAGGACGTGGCCGCGTGGGAGGCCGCCCAGGCGAGCCCCGACGACGCGGAGCGCCTGTACTCCGCGGCGATGGTCGGCCTCGCGCCGGGCACCGACCTCGAGACCGCGCGCGCCGACATCGTCGCCGCGTCGCCGGACGAGGCCGAGGCCGTCACCCCCGCCGAGCACGCCCAGGCGCAGGCCAAGAAGATGACGGGCGGCCAGGACGTCTTCACGTACGTCATCCTCGGCTTCGCCGCCGTCGCGCTGCTCGTCGCGGCACTCGTCATCGCGAACACGTTCCAGGTGCTCGTCGCGCAGCGCACGCGCACCCTGGCCCTCCTGCGCGCCGTCGGCGCGAACCGCTCGCAGCTCGCCCGGTCGGTCCTGTCCGAGGCGACGATCCTGGGCGTCCTGGCGTCCGTGGGCGGCATCCTGCTCGGCTGCCTGCTCACCCAGGTCGCGCTCCTCGTGGCCCGCGGTGCCGACCTGGGCGTGCCGATCCCGGCGACCATCACGGTGACGCCCGCGGTCGTGCTCGTGCCTCTGCTCGTGGGAACCCTCGTGACGGTCGTCGCGTCGTTCGCCCCGGCCCGGGCCGCCACGCGCGTCGCGCCGCTCGAGGCGCTGCGCCCCGCCGACGCGCCGAGCCTGACGCGCGGCGGGGGCCGCGTGCGCCTCGTGATCGCGACCCTGCTCACCCTCGGGGGCCTCGCCGTCCTCGGCGGAGGGATCTGGCTCGGCAGCACCGGCAGCCCCGAGATCGGCCTCCTCGCCGGGGTCGCGGGCGGCGCCCTGTCGTTCGTCGGCGTCCTCGTCGGCGCCGTGTACTGGCTGCCGGGCGTCGTGTCGTTCGTGGGCCGGCTGCTCGCCGGCACGGGGTCGACGGCGCGGCTCGCCACCGCGAACACGCTGCGCAACCCGCGCCGCACCACCGCGACCAGCACCGCGCTGCTCATCGGCGTCACGCTCGTCGCGATGATGTCGACGGGCGCCGCGAGCGCCCGCACGTCGCTCGACGCGGCGCTCGACGACCAGTACCCGGTCGACGTCCTCGTCGCGACCGACGCCTACGGGTCGACCGAGGACGCGGTGCCGAGCGACGTGGTGCGCGCCGTCTCGGGGACCGAGGGCGTCTCGCGCGTCGTCGAGCTCTCCGCGGCGACGGTCACGCTGCTCGACGGCGCCGAGATGACGATGCACGGGGTGGACCCGGACCAGGCGCGCGCCGTCGTGCGGTCGCCCGAGGTGCTCGCGGCGTTCGCCCCGGGCACGGTCATGGTCCCCGAGGCCGACGCCGAGGCCTGGGACGTCGCCGAGGGCGACACCCTGGAGCTCACCGGGCCGGACGGGGCGACCCTCGACGTGACGGCCCACGTCGGGGCCATCGGGGACGGCTGGCTCCTCGACGCGGACGACGCGAGGACCCTGGCCCCGGACGCCCTCGTGTCCCGGCTGTGGGTCGGGCTCGACGACACGGGCGACGCGACGCAGGTCGTGCCCGCGATCCAGGACGCGATCGTCGAGTCGGACACGCCGGTGGAGGTGGCCGGCATCGCCGTCGAGCGTGCGGCCATGCAGAGCGTCATCGACACGATCCTCGGGGTCATCGTGGGCCTCCTCGCGGTCGCCGTCGTCATCGCGCTCATCGGGGTGGCGAACACGCTGTCGCTCTCCGTGATCGAGCGGCGCCGCGAGTCGGCGACGCTGCGGGCGATCGGCCTCAGCCGGGCACAGCTGCGGTGGATGCTCGCGATCGAGGGCATGCTCATCGCCGGCGTGGGCGCGGTCCTCGGCATCGTGCTGGGCGTCCTGTACGGCTGGGCCGGTGCCGCGACGGCGCTGAGCGTCATGGGCGACGTGTCGCTCGCGGTGCCGTGGCGGGACGTCGCGCTCGTGCTCGTCGTGGCACTCGTGGCAGGGCTCGTCGCGTCCGTCGTGCCCGGCCGGACGGCCGCCCGCACGTCGCCCGTCGCGGCGCTCGCCGTGGACTGAGCCCGGCTCGCCGGGCCCCACGGTCGACGCGCGCCCCTGTGGACGGACCTCCGTCCACAGGGGCGCGCTCGTTCCCCGGCAGGGAGGCCGCGCAGTCGGGCACCATCGGCGCGTGCCGCCTGCTTCAGCCCTCCCCTCCCCCACCACCGGTCCCGCGTCGTCCGGCCCGGAGCACGCCGTGCACGCGGGCGAGGCGTGGTTGCGGGTCACGGTGCACCCGGGCACGGACGTCCTGCTCCCTCCCGGGGCGCGTCTCGGCGACGTGCGCGCCGGTGTCGCCAATCTCGTGTGCCGCCCGGAGCTGCGCACGGCCGCCCTGCTCGTGGACGGCGTCCCGGTCGACGACGACCAGCGCTGCGGGACCCGCCCCCTGCTCCCCGGGGCGACGCTCGCGGTCGCGCCCCACGGCGGGAGCACGGTCACGGGGGCGTCCCGCCCCGACGACGCGCTCGCCGCCCCGCTCCACGTCGCCGTCCTCGCCGGGAGGGACGCGGGGCGGCTCGTCGCGGTCCCGGAGGGCCAGGGCCGGACGCGGGTCGACGGGCTCGACGTCCACCGGCGCGTCACGCGCCGCGGCGTGCGGGTCCGGGTCCGCGCGCCGCGCGGCTCCCGGCGCGTGCCCGACGACGCGGCGGTCCTCGTCGCGCGGCCCGCCCGGGCCGGTCGCCGGGTCGCGTCGTGGCGCGCAGTCCGCTGGCGTGCGGGCGACGCCCTCGCCACCCCGCGGGGCGTCTACGCCCTGCGGCCCCGCCCCGTCCTGGTGCACGGGCCTCGCACCGGCCCCGCCGACCCCTCGTCCGTCGATGCGGAACGGGGCCGGCCGAGCGCCGGCCTCCTCGCGACCGCGGCCGCCCCCGCGGTCGCCTCGCTCGCCCTCGCCGTGACCTTCCGCCAGCCGCTCTACGCGCTGCTCGCGCTCGCCGGGCCGCTGGCGCTCCTCGTCCCCGCGCTCGTCGAGGCCCGCCGACGCCGCGCCGCGCGCCGGACCGCGCAGCCCCACCGGCCGGGCCCCGACGGCGCGGGTCCTCCCGGCGCCGACGTCGCCCGCGCGACGACGCCCGTGGACCCCCTGCGGCCGCGGCCCGCCGACGCGCTCACCTGGGCGGTGGTCGCCCGGCTCGCACCGGCCACGCCTCTCCCCGGGACGGCTCCGCCGAGCCCCGGCGTCGGTCCCGACGGCCCCCCGGTCGCCCCGGCCCGGCCGGTTCGGCTCCCCGACGGCTGCGCCGCCGTCGTCGGTCCGCGCCCCGCCGCGCTCGCCGCCGCACGGGCCGTGCTCGGCGAGCTCCTGTCGACGGGCGCGGTGCCGATCGTCCGGCACCCGCCGCACGCCGCGACCGACTGGGCCTGGTGCCGCTGGCTCCCGCGCGCGAGCGCCGTCGAGACGCTGGAGTCCGCACGGCCTCCGACCGGTGCGGCGACCGTGCTCGTCGTCGACGGCGCCCCGCCCGCCGGCGAGCTGGCGCGGGCCTGGGAGCGGCTCGGGCCGGCGGGGACCGACCTGCTCCTCGTGCTCGACGACGCGGCCCGCGTCCCGGCGTGGTGCCGGACGGTCGTGGACGTGACCGGGCCGACCGCCGTGGTCACCGGCCCGGACGGAGCGCGCACCGTGCGCGAGCACGTCGGGGCGGGCGAGGACTGGGCGGTCGCGCTCGCGCGCCGGCTCGCCGCGGCGGACCACCTCGGCCGGCTGGTCGGCACCGCGCCCGCCGAGCACGACCCCGGCGACCCGACCTCCCCGTCGCTCCCGGCGGACGTCGCGCTCGGCGACCTCCTCGGCCTGCCGACGTCGCCGGACGACCTCACCGGGTGGGTCCGCGCCCGCTGGCAGGACGCGGACCGCCGCGACCGCACCGGTCTGCGCGCCGTGCTCGGCGTCGGCCCCGGGGGCGACCCGGTGGCGGTGGACCTCGTCCGTGACGGCCCGCACGTGCTCGTCGCCGGGACCACCGGCGCGGGCAAGTCGGAGCTCCTGCAGACCCTCGTCGCGGGGCTCGCGCTCGGCCGCTCGCCGGAGGAGCTGTCGCTCGCGCTCGTCGACTTCAAGGGCGGCGCGAGCTTCGGCGCGTGCGGGCGCCTGCCGCACGTCGTGGGCACGGTGACCGACCTCGACCCGGGCCTCGCGGGCCGCGCGCTCGCCGGGCTGCGCGCGGAGCTGCACCGGCGCGAGCGCGTGCTCGCCGCGGCGGGGGCGACGAGCGTCGACGAGCTGCCCCGGGGGCGTCTGCCGCGGCTCGTCGTCGTCGTGGACGAGTTCCGCGCGCTCGCCGACGACCTGCCCGACCTCCTGCCCGGCCTGCTGCGCGTCGCCGCCCAGGGCCGCTCGCTCGGCGTGCACCTCGTGCTCGCGACGCAGCGTCCCGCCGGTGCGGTGAGCGCGGACGTACGGGCCAACATCACCCTGCGGCTCGCCCTGCGGGTGGTCGACGTCGCCGACTCGCGCGACGTCGTCGAGTCGCCGCTCGCGGCGGTCGTCCCGGCCTCGGCGCCGGGGCGGCTCGTCCTGCGCCGGGGCGCCGAACCGCCGCTCGCGGTGCAGTGCGCCCGCGCCGGCGCGCCGGCGCGCGTCCGGCCGTCGGGTGCGCGCGCCGCTCCCCCGTGGGGCGCCGCACGCGGGCTCCTCCGCGGAAGCTCCCCGGCCGACGACGCTCCCGGCACGGGAGCGCCCCTACCCGGGGACGACCAGCTCCCCCGGATCGTGGCCGCGGCCCGCGACGTCGCGGAGCGCACCGGTCTGCGCCCGGCGCCGCCGCCGTGGCTGCCCGCCCTGCCCGACCGGGTCGGGCAGGACGACCTCGCCGACGTCGTGCGCGCGGCCCCCGCCGTGACCCACCACGGCCCCCTCGGGTCCGGCCCGCGCCCCGACGACCCCGCGCACCGCGGCGACGGTCCGTCCGACCTCGTGGACGGCACCGCGCTCACCGCGACCGCGACGCTCCCCCTCGCGCTCGGCGACGCGCCCGACCTCCAGCGCCGGACGGTCGTCCGGTGGGACCCGCACGACGGGCACCTCGCGGTGCTGGGCCGCGCGCGCTCGGGCCGGACGACGGCCCTGCGTGCCGTGGGGTGGGCCGCTCTGGAGCGCGGGTGGACGGTCCACGCGGTCGGGCCGGGGCTCGCCGACCTCGCGGCCCACCCGGGCACCGGGACGGTCGTCGACCGCGGCGACCCGCGCCGCCTCGTGCGCCTCCTGCGGCTGCTCGCCGGTCACGACGACGGGCAGGAGCGCCCCGCGGGGATCGACGCCGCCGACCGGGCGCTCCTGCTCGTGGACGACGTCGACGCCGTCCGGTCGGTGCTCGCGGGGGTGGCCGGCGGGGCCGGTGCGGACGCGCTGGCGGACGCGCTCGCCGGCCCCGCCGCCGTCGCCGTGTCGTGCGCCGGCCCGACGGTCGCGGGGCTGTCGTCGCTGGTCGGGGTGCGTGCGGTCATGGTGTCGCGCGACCGCCACGACGACGTCTCGCTGGGCGTGCCGTCGGCGCTCGCGGGGCGGGGAGGTCCGGCGGGGCGCGCCGTGTGGCTCGGGACCGACGAGCCGGTCCTGTGCCAGGTCGCCCTGCCCGCGCAGCCGCTGTCGGGGCCCGTTCCCGGGGGGACGACGCCCCCGGCCGCCGACACCGGGACGGGTCCTCGACGCGGAGACGCGCGCCCGGGAGCGTTCCGGCTCCTGCCGCTGCCCGAGCGGGTCGTGCCTGCCGACCTCGCCTCCCCCGTCCCACGCCCGCCGGTGTCCGGGCCGCGCCCGGCTCGGGACGACGCGCTCCGGGTCCCGGTGGGCCGGGGCGGCGACGCCGTCGGGACCGTCACGCTGGACGTGTCGCGAGGAGCGCTCGTGGTCGGGCCGCCCGGCTCGGGACGCACGAGCGCGCTGGCCCTCCTCGCGCGGCACCTCGCGCGCGCGGGCGTCCTGCGCGCTGTCGTCGCCCGCGACGACACGCTCGCCGCGGCGGCCGGTCCTCCGACGGCCGTCGTGCGGCGCTACGCGCCGGCCGACGTCGGCGCCCTCCTCGACGCCGTCGCCGGCACGCGCGAGAGCGCGCGCGGGACGCCGCGGGAGGACGCGCCCGACGGCGGGACGCCGGGACCGCCCGGGGTGGTCGTCGTCGACGACCTGGACGTCCTCGTCCAGCTCTGCGTGGTCGAGGGCGAGCGTCTCGCGGCAGCGTGCCGGGACGGCCTCGTGCTCGTCGCGTCCGCGACGACCGGCGGGGCGGCGTCGGCGCTGCGCGGTCCGCTCGCCGACCTGCGCGGCGTGCGCGCCGGCGTCGTCCTGGCGCCGGGTGAGCGCGGCAGCGCCGAGGTGTTCGGTCGCGGCCTGGAGTGGCTCGCCGAGCCGGGGCGGCCGCGGCCCGGGCGCGGGGTGCTCGTCCAGGGCGCCCGGCTCACCCCGGTGCAGCTCGCGCTGCCGCTGGCAGGCGATTGGCCGTCAGGGGCGTCCGGGGACGAGCCGTCGGGGCGTCGGCCGTGACGCGCCGGGTGCCGAGACGTCAGGCGGCGGCCCGGGAGTCGCGGGTCGTCGCCTCGACGACCGGGCGCAGCATGAGCAGGACCAGGACCACGACCGCGAGCACGAGCGCCGCGACGACCCACGGCGTCACGCCGACCTGGAGCGAGCTGATCGCGACGACGCCCTGCAGGATCTGCCACGTCGCGACGGGCGACCGCGCCCAGCGCTGCCCGCGCAGCAGGCCGCGCAGGCTCGCGGCGAGCACCGCGGCGACGCCCAGCGCGAAGACGACGAGGAACGCGCTCACCCCGAACGACTGCGACCCGCCGCGCACGAGCTCGACGAGGAGGAGGACGGCACCGACCACGAGGACGGCGACCTCGATCCCGACCCCGACGAGGAGCGCGGTCAGCGCCAGGGGTCGCGGCGCGCCGTCGGGCACCGCGCCAGGCGTCGTCGGGGGCTGCTCGGGCGGGTGTCCGGAGGGCTTGCGGGGAGGCACGATCACCCAGCGTACGCGCCGACCTGCGGCTTCACACCCGTGTGACGAAGACCTCACGATTCATGCGACGGAAACTCTCTCGTAACCCCTTGTGCTGCGCTTCACGAGGTGTGAACCTGGTTCAAGCATCAATCACCCCCGCCTCGAGCCCTGGTCCAGGCAGCCCCCTGCCGGGCATCACCGCGACGAGTCATCACCTCGCGACCAGGCTCCCCTCTGCCAAGGAGACGACGACCATGGACTGGCGCCACCGCGCAGCCTGCCTCGACGAAGACCCCGAGCTCTTCTTCCCGATCGGCAACACGGGCCCCGCGCTCCTCCAGATCGAGGAGGCGAAGGCCGTCTGCCGCCGCTGCGACGTCGTCGACACGTGCCTCAAGTGGGCCATCGAGTCCGGGCAGGACGCGGGCGTCTGGGGCGGCCTCTCCGAGGACGAGCGCCGCGCCCTCAAGCGCCGCACCGCCCGCGCGCGTCGCGCCGGCTGACACGCTCCACCGCGTTCCGCCCGCCACGGGCGTCGAGCAGCAGTCGACGACAGGCCGTCACCCTCCGGGGTGGCGGCCCGTCGTCGTCTCAGGCGTTCGAGCCGTGCGGTCGCGCCATGCGGTCGAACCGGGCGGTCGCGCCAGACGGCCGCGCCAGATGGTCGAACCTGGCGGTCGCGCCGGCCCGCAGGCTCAGGCCTGCCGGTTGCCGTCGCGCAGGACGAGGGCGAGCACGACCTGCGTGCCCCCGCCCGGCCGCGGCGACCACTCGATGGTGCCGCCGAGCTCGTTCGTCACGAGCGTGCGCACGATCTGCGTACCCAGCCCGCTCTTCGCGGCCTTGCCCGCCCGGGCGACGTCGCCGTCGGGCATGCCGACGCCGTCGTCCGCGACCACGATGCGCAGGGCGGAGCCCTCGCGCTCGACCGCGACCTCGACGGTCCCCGTGTCCTGCTTCGCGAGGCCGTGCTCGACGGCGTTGGTGACGAGCTCGGTGAGGATGAGCGCGAGCGGGGTCGCGTCCTCCGCGGGCACGAGGCCGAAGCTCCCGGTCCGGACGGTGCGCACGCTCGTGTCCGCCGACGCGACGTCGGCGGCGAGGCGCAGGGCCCGGCCCACCATGTCGTCGAACTCGACCTCCTCGTCGAGGGTCTGCGACAGGCTCTCGTGCACGAGCGCGATCGTCGCGACGCGGCGCATGGCCTCCTCGAGCGCCGCGCGGGCCTCGGGCACGTCCATGCGCCGGGCCTGCAGGCGCAGGAGCGCGGCGACGGTCTGGAGGTTGTTCTTCACGCGGTGGTGGATCTCGCGGATCGTCGCGTCCTTGGTGATGAGCTCGCGCTCGCGCCGCCGCAGCTCGGACACGTCGCGGCACAGCAGGACGGCGCCGATGCGCTGGCCCGACTCGGTGAGCGGCAGCGCGCGCAGCGACAGGGCGACGCGCTGCGCCTCGATCTCCGTGCGCCACGGCGCCCGGCCCATGACCACGAGCGGGAGCGACTCGTCGACGGGGTTCTGGTGCTCGATGAGGTCTGCCGTCACCTCGGCGAGCGACCGCCCGACGAGCGGGCCGATGACGCCGAGGCGGTGGAAGCAGCTCAGCGCGTTGGGGCTCGCGTAGAGGACCTCGCCCTCGGAGTTCAGCCGGATGAGGCCGTCGCCGACGCGCGGCGCACCGCGGCGCGGGCCGGTCGCGGCGTTGGGGAAGGGGAACTCGCCGCGCGAGATCATCGCGACGAGGTCGTCCGCGGCCTCGACGTAGTTGAGCTCGAGGCGGCTGGGCGTGCGCCCGCTGCCGAGGTTCGTCTGCCGCGCCACGACCGCGATCGCGCTCCCGGAGTGCACGACCGGGATGGCCTCCTCGCGCACGGCGTACGCGCCGAACCAGCGCGGCTCGCGCGAGCGCTGCGAGCGGGCCTCGGTGAGGGCACGCTCGAGCTGGGGGCGCTGCCCCTCCGGCGCGAACGAGCCGACGATGTCGTCGTAGTGGACGGTCGCCCCGGTCGACGGGCGGCACTGCGAGACCGCGACGAAGTTCCCGTCGGTCGTGGGGAGCCACAGCACGAGGTCGGCGAACGCGAGGTCGGAGATCACCTGCCAGTCGCCCACGAGCAGGTGCAACCACTCGTTGTCCGCCGGGCTGAGGTCGGCGTGGCGGGAGATGAGGTCACTCATGGCAGACACGGACCCCAGCGTAGAGGGGTCGGACGGGTAGAGTCCCCTCAGCGCCCGCGCGCGCGGTCGCCCGAACCCGTCGACCGACCTGCGACCGACCTGTGGCCGACCCGCCCGGGCCGGCGGCAGGTCGACCCAGGGCCCGAGGAGGTCCCGTGCACCTGAGCGTCGAGCTCCGCTACCCCGCCGCCGTCCCCGTGGTCGGCGCCATGCTCGCCGACGAGGAGTTCGTCCGCTGGCGCGCCGCGCGCTCGGGGGGCGACGGTGCCCGCGTCGAGCAGGTCGACGTCACCGGCGACGCCGTCGAGGGGTTCACGGTGACGGTCCGCCGCACCCTGCCCACCGACCAGATCCCGGCCCACGTCCGGTCCTTCGTCGGCGGCCAGCTCGAGATCCGGCAGGCCGAGGCGTGGGAGCCGGAGCGCGACGGCGAGCGGTCGGGGACCGTGTCGCTCGAGATCACCGGCGCCCCGGTGCGGCTCACCGGCACGGTCACCCTCTCCCCGGACGGCGACGGCGCCGTCGAGCGCTACGCGGGCGAGGTGAAGGCGTCGGTGCCCCTGTTCGGGGGCGCGATCGAGCAGGCCGCCGCGGGGGCCGTCCGCGCCGCCCTGGCGGCGGAGGAGGCCGCGGGCCGGGAGTGGCTCGCCCGCTGAGCACGCGCGGGGGCTCGTCCCCGCCCGCGGAGCCGGTCTCGAACCGGTAACGATTTCCCGCAAAGCCGACCACCCGGTAGGTCACGAAAACGTCCTGACCTGCGCAGATGCTTGTGTGGGAGCGCGACCACACCCAGTCACCACCTTCCGGCGCTTGACACGGGTTCGGCGGGGAAAGCACGATCACCCCGTTGTGTGGAAGCGCTACCACTTGGAGGTGGGAGCGCTGCCACGACCCCGCCCCACCGACAAGGGAGTCACCGTGCTGAGCAGCACCCGTACGACCCGCCGGCCCCGCAAGGCGATCGCCGCCGTCGCAGGCCTCGCGGCCATCACCCTCACCCTGACCGCGTGCTCGAGCGGCTCCGGCTCGAACGACGACGAGACGGGCTCCGGCGACGGCGAGAAGATCACCCTCACCGTCGCCACGTTCAACGACTTCGGCTACACCGACGAGCTCCTCGCGGCGTACACGGAGGCGCACCCGAACGTCACCGTGAAGCAGACCAAGGCCGCCAAGTCCGAGGACGCGCGCACCAACCTCACCACCAAGCTCGCCGCCGGCGGCGAGGGCCTGGCGGACATCGAGGCCATCGAGGTCGACTGGCTCCCCGAGCTCATGCAGTACCCCGACCTCTTCACCGACCTCACCGACTCGTCGCTCGACGGCCGCTGGGTGGACTGGAAGGTCCAGCAGGCGACGACGCAGGACGGCAAGCTCATCGGCTACGGCACCGACATCGGCCCGAGCGCGATCTGCTACCGCCAGGACCTCTTCGAGGCCGCCGGCCTGCCGACCGACCCCGCCGAGGTGGCGGAGCTCCTCGGTGGCGAGGACGCGACGTGGGACGACTACTTCGCCGCGGGCGCGACCTTCGTCGCCGCGAGCGACTCGGCCTGGTACGACTCCGCGATGTCCATCTCGCAGGCGATGGTCAACCAGATCGACAACGCGTACGAGGAGTCCGACGGCACGCCCAAGGACCTCGCCACGAACCAGCCGATCATCGACATCTACGACACGGTGCTCGAGCAGTCGACGACGAACGAGCTCTCCGCGGGCCTCGAGCAGTGGTCGGGCGACTGGGACGCCGCGTTCCAGAACGACGGCTTCGCGACGATGATCTGCCCCGCGTGGATGACCGGCCCGGTCGAGGAGCGCTCGGGTGGCGTCACCGGCTGGAACGTCGCCGACGTCTTCCCCGGCGGCGGCCTCAACTGGGGCGGCTCGTTCCTCACGGTCCCGGCCTCCGGCCCGAACGCCGAGGCTGCCAAGGAGCTCGCTGCCTGGCTGACCGACCCGGCGCAGCAGACGACGGCCTTCGAGAACGCGGGCACGTTCCCGTCGCAGATCGAGGCGCAGGAGTCCGACGCCGTGCAGTCGTTCACGAACGACTTCTTCAACGACGCCCCGGTCGGCACGATCTTCGTGAACCGTGCGCTCGCGATCGACAGCGCGCCGTTCAAGGGCGCCAACTACTTCTCGATCCACACGACCGTCCAGGACGGCATCAAGCGCGTGGACGTCGAGAAGACCGACGACGCCGCGTCCTCGTGGCAGAAGACGCTCCAGTCCTTCCAGGACCTGGGCCTGTGACCTGACGGGGCCGGGGCGGCACCACGGTGCCGCCCCGGCCCCGCTCGCGTCCACCGCCGGGCGCCGCCGCCCGGCGGCCACCCGACCGCCACCCGCAGTCACCAGCAGCCCAGGAATCCCACATGGCCGTCCTCTCGCCCACCCAGCCCTCCCCGGGGCTCAGCGGGCCGACGCCGCGCACGCCGCGACGCGTCGGCTTCTCCCAGCGCCTGAGCCGCTGGGACGTCAAGGTCTCGCCCTACCTCTACATCTCGCCCTTCTTCATCCTGTTCGCGATCACGGGTCTCTTCCCGCTCGTGTACACGGCCGTGGTGTCGGTCTACGACTGGAACCTGCTCGGCGGCCAGGGCGACTTCGTCGGCCTCCAGAACTACACGGACGTCCTCGCGCAGCCGACGTTCTGGAAGTCGCTGCGCAACACCGTCTCGATCTTCGTCCTGTCGTCCGTGCCGCAGGTGATCGCCGCCATCGCGATCGCCGCGCTGCTCGACCAGAACCTCCGTGCCGCGACCTTCTGGCGCATGGGCGTCCTGCTCCCGTACGTCGTCGCGCCCGTCGCGGTCTCGATGATCTTCGGCCGCCTCTTCGCCGACCAGTACGGCCTCATCAACGAGCTCCTGGGCTTGGTCGGCATCGAGCCGATCCGCTGGCACGCGGACGCGCTCGCGAGCCACGTCGCCATCGCGTCGATGGTGAACTTCCGCTGGACCGGGTACAACGCGCTGATCTTCCTCGCCGCGATGCAGGCCGTGCCGCGCGAGCTGTACGAGGCCGCGATCATCGACGGCGCCGGCCGCGTGCGCCAGTTCTTCTCGGTGACCGTCCCGCAGATCCGCGCGACGATCATCTTCGTCGTCATCACCTCGACGATCGGCGGCCTCCAGATCTTCGACGAGCCCCGCATGTTCGACGCGCAGGGCCTCGGCGGCGCCGACCGCCAGTGGATGACGACCGTGCTCTACCTCTACGACGTCGCGTGGGGCAACCAGAAGAACTTCGGTCGCGCGGCCGCGGTCGCCTGGCTGCTGTTCCTCCTCATCATCCTCGTCGGGATCGTCAACTTCCTCGTCACCCGGCGGATCGCCACGTCCAACGCCCAGCCGCGCCCGCCGCGGTGGGTCCGACGGCGTCGTGAGACCCAGAAGCGCCTGCGCGCCGAGGGTGCCATGTCCGCCCAGCGCTCGGCCCCGGGGGACCGGGCGCCCGCACCGACCGCCACCCGCACGACCGACCGGAGGAAGCGATGAGCTCCGTCCCCGTCATCGCCCAGACCGCCGGGCCGGGCGCGGCCCGCGCCGCCGCCCGACGCCGCGGCGCCGGG
Organism: Cellulosimicrobium sp. NPDC030954; assembly: GCF_055571305.1. NCBI lineage: Bacteria > Bacillati > Actinomycetota > Actinomycetes > Micrococcales > Promicromonosporaceae > Cellulosimicrobium > Cellulosimicrobium sp. NPDC030954. Next base: position 959,918 of record NZ_JBVIFN010000001.1, on the reverse strand, counting down.
AAGAACGTCGGCGGCACCCAGCGCCGCCCCCGGTGGGTCACGTACACGATCCTCGGGGTCGTCCTGCTGGTGTCGATCTTCCCGCTGTACTTCACGCTGATCCTGGGCTCCTCCACGCCGGAGGAGATCTCGCGCAGCGCGCTGCCGCAGCTCCTGCCGGACGCGAGCCTGTTCGACCGGTTCGCCGAGGTCATCAGCTCGGACGCGATCAACTTCTGGAAGGCCGCCTGGAACTCGGTGGTCGTCGCGGTGCTCACGTCGCTGTCCGTCGTCCTCTTCTCGACGCTCGCGGGCTTCTCGTTCGCCAAGCTCCGGTTCCGCGGGCGCGGGCCGCTGCTCGTGTTCGTCATCGCGACGATGGCGGTCCCCACGCAGCTCGGCGTCATCCCGATGTACATCCTCATGTCGGACCTCGGGTGGATCGGCAAGCTCCAGGCCGTCATCGTGCCGGCGCTCGTCACCGCGTTCGGCGTCTTCTGGATGACGCAGTACCTCGGGGAGGCGCTGCCCTACGAGCTCATCGAGGCGGCCCGCGTCGACGGCGCGTCGATGTTCCGCACGTTCTGGTCGATCGCGCTCCCCGCGGCGCGTCCCGCCGCCGCGATGCTCGGTCTGTTCACGTTCGTGCAGCAGTGGACGAACTTCTTCTGGCCGTCGATCGTGCTCAACCAGAACAACCCGACGCTGCCTCTCGTGGTGCGGTCGCTCCAGTCGAACTTCTTCGTCGACTACTCGCTCGTCATGGCGGGGATCTTCCTCGTGACCCTGCCGCTGATCGTCATCTTCATCTTCACCGGCCGCCAGCTCGTGGCGGGCATCATGCAGGGCGCCGTCAAGGGCTGACGCCCGGCGCCACCGCGCGGCACCCGGTCGCGTGCCACCTCGACGTGGCGCGCGACCGGCCGTGCGGCCGACCGTCGCGCGGGCGGCCCACCGGCCCGCCCGCGTGCCACTCCTCGACCTCTCGAAGGACAATCGACCCATGACCAGCTTCGTCCCGTCCGTGCCCCTCCTCCCGAACCCGGCGACCGCGACCGGGCGCGTCGAGATGCCCCCGGGCTTCCTCTGGGGCGCCGCGACCGCCGCGTTCCAGATCGAGGGGGCCGGGCACACGGACGGTCGGACGGACTCGGTGTGGGACGCGTTCGCCCGCGTCCCGGGCGCCGTCGTGAACGGTGACGACGGCATGGTCGCGTGCGACCACTACCACCGCTACCGCGAGGACGTCGCGCTCATGCGCGACCTCCACCTCGGGACCTACCGGTTCTCGACGTCGTGGGCCCGCGTGCGTCCCGACGGCGGTGCCGTGAACCCGGCCGGGCTCGCGTTCTACGACCGCCTCGTCGACGAGCTGCTCGGCGCGGACATCCTCCCGTGGCTCACGCTCTACCACTGGGACCTGCCGCAGGCGCTCGAGGAGAAGGGCGGCTGGACGTCGCGCGACACGGCCTACCTCTTCGCGGAGTACGCGGTGACGATGCACGAGGCGCTGGGCGACCGCGTCGGCGTGTGGACGACGCTCAACGAGCCGTGGTGCTCCGCCTTCCTCGGGTACACGGCCGGCGTGCACGCCCCCGGGCGCCAGTCGCGCGAGGACGGCCTCGCCGCGGCGCACCACCTCCTGCTGGGCCACGGCCTCGCCGTCCAGGCGCTGCGCGAGCGCGCGCCCGAGGCGAACCTCGGCCTGACCCTGAACTTCACGGTCTCCGACCCGGTCGACCCGCAGGACCCGGCCGACGTCGACGCGGCACGCCGCATCGACGGGCAGTTCAACCGGATCTTCCTCGACCCCGTCTTCCACGGCGAGTACCCCGCGGACGTCCTGGAGGACGTCGCGCCCTACGGGCTGCTCGACCACGTCAAGGACGGCGACCTCGAGATCATCTCCACCCCGATCGACACGCTCGGGGTCAACTACTACAACGGCGGGGCGGTCTCGGGGCACCCGCTGCCCGTGACCGAGTCCGGCGGCGGGACGCGCCCCGAGGGCGTGCGCGACGAGCCCGCGGACGACGCGCCGGTCCGCGCGACGTCGTCCCCGTTCCCGGCCGCCGACGACGCGCACGACCGCTCGCGCGGGCTGCCCCGCACGGACATGGGCTGGGAGGTGCAGCCCGAGGGGCTGACGCGCCTGCTCACGCGTCTGCAGCAGGACTTCACCGGCCCGCGCGGCGTGGCGATGTACATCACGGAGAACGGCGCGGCCTACCCCGACCAGGTGGGCGAGGACGGCTCCGTGGACGACCAGGACCGGCTCGAGTTCATCGACGCGCACCTGCGGGCGACGCGCGACGCGATCGACGCCGGCGCGGACGTGCGCGGGTACTTCGCGTGGTCGCTCCTCGACAACTTCGAGTGGGCGCTCGGCTACACCAAGCGGTTCGGCATCGTCCGCGTCGACTACGAGACGCAGGAGCGCACGGTGAAGGCGAGCGGCGCCTGGTACGCGCAGGTCGCGCGCGACAACGCCCTGCCCGCGCGCGCGGCGTCCGCCGCGGACGCCACCGCCGGGGAGTGACGACACGGTGAGCGGGGCGGTGCGGTCGGCCGGGCGCGCGCGGGATACTGTCCTGATGAACAGCCTGCGCTCCGCGCCGACCCTGGACGAGGTGGCCCAGACGGCGGGCGTCTCGCGCTCGACAGCGTCGCGCGCGATCAACGGCGGCCTGCGCGTGTCGCCCGAGGCCCAGGCGGCGGTCGACGCCGCCGTCGCCCAGCTCGGCTACACGCCCAACCGGGCCGCCCGCTCCCTCGTGACGCGCCGCACCGACTCGATCGCCCTCGTGGTCCCCGAGCCGGACGAGCGCATCCTCACCGACCCGTTCCTCGCGGGCACGATGCGCGGCGTCAGCGCGGCGCTCGGTGGCACGGACCTGCAGCTCGTCCTGCTGTTCGCGCGTCCCGATGAGCAGCCGGGCCGCATCGTGCGGTACCTGAGCAGCGGGCACGTGGACGGCGCGATCGTCGCGTCGCACCACCGCGACGACGAGCTCGAGGAGGCGCTGCTCGCGGCCCGGCTGCCCGCCGTGTTCGTCGGGCGGCCGTTCCGCCCGACGCCCGACCTCCTCTACGTCGACGTCGACAACGTCGAGGGGGGCCGTCTCGCGGCGCGCCGGCTCGTCGAGGCGGGCCGGCGTCGCATCGCGACGATCGCCGGACCGCAGGACATGACCGCCGGCGTCGACCGGCTCACGGGCTGGCGCGAGGTGCTGCAGGGTGCCGGCCTGCCCGACGACGCGGTCGAGATCGGCGACTTCGCCGTCGCGGGCGGGGCCGCCGCGATGGAGCGCATCCTCGCGGCGCACCCGGACGTCGACGGGCTGTTCGTCGCCTCGGACCTCATGGCCGAGGGCGCGCTGCGCGTCCTCGCGGCGCACGGGCGCGACGTGCCGCGCGACGTGTCCGTCGTCGGGTTCGACAACCTCGCGACCGCGGCCTCGACGGTCCCGCCCCTCACCACGGTCCAGAACCCGATGGTCGAGATGGTGCGCGGTGCGACCGACCTCCTGCTCGAGCTCGTGGGGGGGCGCGGGGACGAGATCGCGTCGCAGGTCCTCTCCCCCGAGCTCGTCGAGCGCGACTCGGTCTGACCTCCGCTGGGCGGGGACGCGGCGAGGCGTGCCCGTGCCCGGGCTGCGGCGGCGTGGGTGGGCGACCGTAGCCTGAGGTCGTGAACCCGACCACGGTCTCGCGGACCGCCGTCCTCGCCGCGCGCTGGCACGCCCAGCAGCTCGACCGGGCGCCCGGCACGGCCGCCTCCCCCGCCGACGTCGCGGTGCTCGACCTGGGCGTGCAGGACACCGGCCCCGACGGCGCGGCCTGGGCGCTCGCCGTGCGCGGCGCCCCAGCCGCGCGGCCGGGCACCCTGCCGCCCGACCTCGCCCTCGCGTGGACGCTGCGCGGCGCGCCGCACGTGTACCGGCGCGCGGACCTCGGCGACGTCGCGGTCGCGACCGCCCCGCTCTCGGAGGCCGACGCCGCGAAGCGCGTCTTCGACGCGAGCAAGCCCCTGCGCGCAGCGGGCGTCGCGGTGCTCGACGCGCTGCGCACCGAGGCGCGGCTCGAGCGCGAGCTCGTCGTCGACCCGACCGTCAAGGGCGACCTGTCGTCACGGCTGTCGCCGCGACTCCCCGAGCCGCACCTGCGCTGGTGCCGGTCGTGCGGCGCGACCCACAGCTACGAGCAGACGTTCCGCCTCGCGGCGCTCCAGGCGGGGCTCGAGCTCGAGCCCGGCACGTCGCCGCCGGTGCTGCGGCGGGTACCGGGCCTCGACCCGCCGCTCTACGGTCGGCTCGGGGTCGAGGCCGAGCCGCGGCTCGACGTCGTGCGCGGCTACCTGCGCTTCTTCCCCGCCGCGAGCGTCCAGGACGTCGCCGGGTTCCTCGACGCGCCGGTCAAGGACGTGCGAGGCCGCTGGCCCGACGACGCGGTGCGCGTCGACGTCCCCGACGCGGACCCGGGCGCGCGCCCGGTCGACCGCTGGGCGCTGGCCGACGACGTCGAGCAGCTCGCGGGGGCCGCGGCGCGGCTCCGGGACGCCCGCGCGGGGGCCGGCACCCCCGTCGTCCGGCTCGTGGGCCCGTACGACCTCTACCTCCAGCTCCGCGACCGCGCCACGCTCGTGCCCGACGCGGCGCGCGCCAAGGACCTGTGGCGCGTGCTCGGACGGCCCGGAGCCGTGCTCGCCGACGGCGAGGTCGTCGGGACCTGGCGGCCGCGCGCGTCGGGGCGGCGGCTCACGGTGCTCACGGACCCGTGGGTCTCGTGGGACGCCGGGCTCGCGGACGCCGTCGGCGAGCAGGCCGAGCGCCTGCGCGCCTTCCGCGACGCGGCCTCGGTCACCGTCGCCCCGCCCGGCTGACCGAGCACCCTGGTCACGCGACGGAGAGGCCCGGTCCGCCGAGGGTGAGGCCCGGCCCGCTCAGGTAGAGGGCTGGTCCGTCGGGCGAGAGGCCCGTCGTACCGGGCCCCCTCGCTCGGCGTCGACACAGGCTCAGCCCTTGACGTGGCCGTACCGGTGCGTGGTGCGGCTGACGGCCTGCTCGTGGACGACCGTGAGCAGCTCGCGGCGTCCGCTCGCGACGACGGGGTGGTCCAGGACCGTCACCTCGCCGACGCGCTCGGCGGCGGCCTCGTGCAGCCCGGGCGCCGACCCGACGACGCGGACGCGACCCCGGACCGCGCCCGACGCGACGCGGTGCGCGAACTCCTCGTGGCTCACCGCGGCGTCCCCGGACGACGGCACGACCACCGCCGGCACGCCCGCCGTCCGCGCGGCGTGCAGCACGCGCTCGACCTCGACCGGCAGGGCGTCCGCGCCGGCGCGCACGGTGAGCACGTCGACCGGCCGGTAGCGGAGGACGTTCGACTCGGCGCGCAGGCCCGACGGGTCGTGCTCGACGGAGAACTCCTGCTCCCACCAGCGCGCGTCGTCGTCCCGCGCCCACGCGAGCCACGCCTCGGGCGCGGTGTCGCGCGCGGGCGGCGCGGTCTCCCCCACCGGGCCCGACGCCGCCCCGTCCGTGACCGAGGTCTCCTCGCCCGGCGCGTCGCTCCAGCGCCCGAGCTGTGCGACGTAGCTCGGCCCGCCCGCCTTGGCGCCCGGCCCGACGGCCGACTGCTTCCAGCCGCCGAACGACTGCCGCTGCACGATCGCGCCGGTGATGTGCCGGTTGACGTAGGCGTTGCCGACCTGGACGGCGTCGAGCCACCGCGCGACCTCGGCGTCGTCGAGGCTGTGGATCCCGCCGGTGAGACCGAACGGGACGGCGTTCTGCAGCGCGATCGCCTCGTCGAGCGTCGCGGCGGTCATGATCCCGAGGACGGGGCCGAAGTACTCGGTGAGGTGGAACGGCGACCCGGGCGCGACGCCCTCCTTGAGGCCGGGCGTCCAGAGGCGGCCCTCCAGGTCCGGCCCGCCGTCCAGCTGTCGGGGCCGCACGAGCCACGACTCTCCGGGCTCGAGCGTCGTCAGGGCGTGCAGGAGCTTGCCGGACGCGGGCTCGGTGAGCGGCCCCATGGTCGTCGAGACGTCCGTCGCAGGCCCGACCGCGAGGGAACGCACCGCGTCCACGAGCTGGCGGCGCACTCGGCGCCCGGTCTCGGTCCGCGGGTCGCCGGCCGACCCCACGAGGATCGCGAGCGACGCGGCCGAGCACTTCTGCCCCGCGTGCCCGAACGCCGAGCGCACGAGGTCCGCGACGGCGAGGTCGAGGTCCGCCGACGGTGTGATGACGAGCGCGTTCTTGCCCGACGTCTCGGCGAGCACGGGGCGCGACGGCTTCCACCGCGCGAAGAGCTGCGCGGTCTCGATCGAGCCCGTGAGCACGACGCGCGCGACGTCGTCGTGCGTGACGAGGCGCGTGCCGAGCTCGTCGTCGGGGACGCGGACGTACTGCACGACGTCGGTCACCGAGCCGGCGTCCAGGCCCGCGAAGTCCCCCGGCGCCGCCGCGACGGCGTCGCGCAGGCCCGCGTGGATCGCCTCGGCCGCCACCTCGAGGCAGCGCGGCGTCGGCGGCGCGGGCTTGGCGAGCACGGCGGACCCGGCCGCGAGCGCCGCGAGGACGCCGCCGACGGGGATCGCGACGGGGAAGTTCCAGGGTGGGGTGACGAGCGTGACGCCGTCGGGCGTGAACCGCGCGCCCGGGACGTGCTCCAGGTCCTCGGCCGACCGCGCGTAGTAGTTCGCGAAGTCGACGGCCTCGCTCACCTCGGGGTCGGCCTCGGCGACGGTCTTGCCCGGCTCGTGCACCATCGCGGTGACGAGGTCGGTGCGCGCCTCCTCGAGCCGCCGGGCGACGGCGCGCAGCGCAGCCGCGCGGGCGGTCGGGGCGACCCTCGACCACGCCGCGGTCGCGCGCACGGCGGTCGCGACGGCGTCGTCCACCTGCGCGACGGAGGTGAGCGGGGACGTGCGGACGGGCACGTACCCGGACTCGGGCCCGGTCACGTGCCGCGCCCACTCACGCGCGGCGACGACGGCGGGGTCGGTGTCGGCCGCGTTCACGAACCCGCCGAACCCGGGGTTACGGGTGGGTTCGTCGCCGTGATGGCCGACAACCCCGGGTTCGGCGGGTGGGTGCGGTCCGGCGGCGGTCGGGGTGGCCGCGCGCGGGCGGCGGCGCGGTGTCACGTCGGCATCCTCGTAGTGCACGCCGTGGCGCACGGATGCGCGGAACGCGGCCTCCTGGCGCTCCATCGGGCTGCCCGCGGGGGCGCCGCCGTCCGCGAACATGGCGTGCAGGAAGTTCTGCTCGGCCGCGTTCTCCTCCAGGCGGCGCACGAGGTAGGAGATCGCGACGTCGAAGTCCTCGTCGCGCACGACGGGCGTGTACAGCACGACGCGCCCGCCGCGCCCCGCGTGCGGACCGGTCTCGACGCGGTCGGCCGCGACCTCGTCGCGCACGGCGCGCGCCTCGCCGGGGGCCATGCCCTGCAGCATCTCGACGTCGAGCGCGTGGCTCACGCCGCGGGCCCGGCCGAGCAGCACGGCGAGCGCGACGTGGAACAGGTTGTGGCTCGCGACGCCGATGCGCACGGCGTCGGTGCGGGGCGCGCGCAGTGCGTGGTCGAGCAGGCGGACGTAGTTCGCGTCGACGTCGGGCTTGGTCGGGTACGGCGCCTGCGGCCAGCCGTGCAGCTCGGCCTCGACGGCCTCCATCGCGAGGTTCGCGCCCTTGACGAGGCGGACCTTGATCGGCGCGCCGCCGGCGGCGACGCGCTCGGTCGCGAACCGGGTGAGCCCGTCGAGCGCGCCGAGCGCGTCGGGCAGGTACGCCTGGAGCACGATCCCGGCCTCGAGGTCGTGCAGGTCGTCGTGCGCGAGGATCTCGCGGAACACCGCGGTCGTCAGCGCGAGGTCCTTGTACTCCTCCATGTCGAGGTTGAGGAAGACGCCGTGGTCGCGCGCCGCCCGGTACAGCGGCAGGAGCCGCGCGACGACGCGCGCGCACGACCCGTCGAGGTCCCACGTGACGAGCTGCGACGCGACGGACGACACCTTGACCGACACGTAGTCCACGTCCGGGCGACGCACGAGCGCGAGCGTGCGCTCGAGCCGCGCGTCAGCTTCGGCCTCGCCGAGCACCGCCTCGCCGAGGAGGTTGACGTTGAGCGCGTAGCCCTCCGCGCGGGTCCGGGCGAGGTGCGGGCCGAGGCCGCTCCCGGCGTCGGCCACGAGGTGGCCCACGAGCTGGCGCAGCCGGACGCGCGCCGCCGGCACGACGACGCGCGGCAGCACCGGCGCGACGCCCGCCCCGACGCGCAGGAGCGTCCGGTCGACCGGCCCGAGGAACGATCCCGCGCTCCCGGCGAGCTCGCCGAGGCGGCCGAGCGCCCGCGCGGCGACGTGCACGTCCTGAGGGCGCGCGACGTCGTCGACGAACCGGACGGCGAGCTCGAGGCCCGTGGGGTCGGAGACGAGCGCGCCGAGCCGTTCGGCGGTCTTCCGGGCGCGGGCGTCACCGGCGCCCTCGCTGGCGGCGAGCCAGCGATCGGCCAGGGCGACGGCCTCCTCGACGAGGTCTTCCGGGGAGGTGAGGGTCGTGTCGCCGACGGCTCCGGGGGTGGGGAGCGGCCGGGCGGGCGCGTCGTTGCTCATCCCTCCAGGGTGCCTCGGGTCGTGGTGGCTCGTCTTGTACGATCCGGGGCGACATGGCACCCGTCCGCGACAACCTGTGGCCCGAGGGCGCGGCGCTGCTCGCCGCGCTCAGCCCCGCCATGGTCGCGCTCATGGACGAGCTGCCGGACACGATGTTCTGCGCCAAGGACGTCACGGGCCGGTACGTCGCGGTCAACCCGGTGTTCGTCGCGCGGACCAACGAGCGGTCGCGCCGCGCGGTGCTGGGGCGGCGGGCCCGGGACCTGTTCGTGCCGCAGCTCGCCGAGCGCTACGAGCAGCAGGACGCCGAGGTGCTGCGCGGGCGCGCGCTGCGCGGCGAGCTCGAGCGCATCCGTCGGCTCGGCGGCACGTCGGGCTGGTTCCTCACGTCCAAGCTCCCCGTGCACGACGACGTCGGACACCTCGTGGGGATCGTCTCGGTCTCGCACGACCTGCGCGCGGGCGCGGCCGACGACGCGACGATGGACTCCCTCGCCGCGCTCGTCGCCGCTGTCGAGGCCGACCTCGGGGCGCGCTGGACGACGGCGCGGCTCGCCGAGGCGGCCGGGTCCACGCCCGCGGTGCTCGACCGGCGCGTGCGGCGCGTGTACGGCGTGACGCCGCGCCAGCTCGTGCTGCGCACCCGGGTCGACCACGCGACGCGCCTGCTCGCCGGGAGCACCGTCTCGATCGGCGAGATCGCGGCGGAGAGCGGCTTCTACGACCAGCCGTCGTTCACGCGCACGTTCGCCCGCCTCGCCGGCGAGACCCCGTCCCAGTACCGCCGCCGCACGCGCCGCTGACCGCCCGCGCCCTGCCGCCGAACCCTGGTTCGCTCCTCACCGTCTGCCGGTTCTGGGGAGAGATCCAGGGTTCGGCGAGGACCTGGTGGGGGCCGCGCGGTGGCGAGAGGCGGCGTCGGGCGCGGAGACTGGCGGCATGACCTCCTCCGGCTCCTCCCCCGGCCCTGTCCCGACCGTCGACCTGCCCGGCGGGGCGATGCCGCTGCTCGGGCTCGGCACGTGGCAGTCCGAGGGCGACGACGCGTACCGCGCCGTGCGCCACGCGCTCGACGTGGGATACCGGCACGTCGACACCGCGACGGGCTACGGCAACGAGGCGCAGGTCGGGCGCGCGCTCGCCGACTCGTCGGTGGACCGCGCCGACGTGTTCGTCACGACCAAGCTTCCGCCGGACGCCGCGGGGCGCGAGCGCGAGACGCTCGAGGCGTCGCTGCGCGACCTCGGCACGGACCACGTGGACCTGTGGCTCATCCACTGGCCGCCGGCGGGCGAGGCGTCGCCGTGGGTCTGGGAGCGGTTCGTCGAGCTGCGGAACGAGGGCAAGGTGCGGTCGATCGGGGTGAGCAACTACTCGGTCGAGCAGGTCGACGTCCTGTCCGACCAGGTCGGCGAGACGCCCGCCGTCGACCAGATCCCGTGGAGCCCCGCGGACTACGACCACCACCTCGCGCACGAGCTCGCGCAGCGCGGCGTCGTGCTCGAGGGGTACAGCCCGTTCAAGCGCACCGACCTCGACGCGCCGGTGCTCGCCGAGGTCGCGGCCGCGCACGGCGTCACGCCCACGCAGGTCGTGCTGCGCTGGCACCTCGACCACGGGTTCGTCGTCATCCCCAAGTCCGTGACGCCGGAGCGCATCGAGGCGAACTTCCAGGTGACCGGGTTCACCCTCTCCGCGGACGAGCTCGCGGCGATCGACGCGCTGGGGCACCGCCGGGGCGTGTGAGCGGCGAGCGCTCGCGCCGGGGGTAGCGTGACCCTCGGTGCCGCACACCCCCGCGGCACCGAGGAGAACCTCGAACCGGAGGAACCGTGACGACGACGTCCGTGCCGCCCACCCTCACGAGCGGCGATACCACCACCCCGCACCACCCCGCCCCGACCCCGCAGACGACCCCCGCCTCTGCCCTCGACACCGCGCACGCGCAGCTCGCCGGCGCGGTCGGCTTCCTCGGCTACGACGACGGCCTGCACGAGATGCTCGCGACGCCGCGGCGCGAGGTGAACGTCGCCGTCCCGCTGCGGCGCGATGACGGCCGCACCGTCCTCTTCCACGGCTACCGCGTGCAGCACAACGTCTCGCGCGGTCCCGGCAAGGGCGGGCTGCGCTACTCCCCGAGCGTCGACATCGACGAGGTCCGCGCGCTCGCCATGTGGATGACGTGGAAGTGCGCGCTCGTCGACCTGCCGTACGGCGGGGCGAAGGGCGGCGTCGCGATCGACCCGCGCTGCTACTCCGAGGCCGAGCTCGAGCGCGTCACGCGCCGCTACACGTCGGAGATCATGCCGGTCATCGGCCCGGAGCGGGACATCATGGCGCCCGACATGGGCACGAGCGAGCAGACCATGGCGTGGGTCATGGACACCTACTCGGTGAACCAGGGCTACACGATCCCGGCCGTCGTGACGGGCAAGCCGATCACCGTGGGCGGGTCGCTCGGCCGCACGACGGCGACCAGCGCGGGCGTCGTGCACGTCACCGCCGCGGCGCTCGACGAGGCGGGCGTGCCGCTGTCCGACGTGAGCGTCGCGATCCAGGGCTTCGGCAAGGTCGGGTCGCACGCCGCCGCGATCTTCGCGGCGCGCGGGGCGCGCGTCGTCGCGGTGTCCGACCAGTACGGGGGCGTGCACGACCCGGACGGGCTGGACGTCCGTTCGCTGCTCGAGCACGTCGCCGCGACCGGCAGCGTGGTGGGGTTCGACCGCGCCGACCCGGTCGACAACGACGCGCTGCTCGCGCTCGACGTCGACGTGCTCGTCCCGGCCGCGGTGGAGGGCGTGCTCGACGGCGACACCGCGCGCACCGTGCGCGCCCGCTGGGTCGTCGAGGGCGCGAACGGTCCGACGACCGCCGAGGGCGACCGCGTCCTCACCAAGAACGGCGTGACCGTCGTGCCGGACGTGCTCGCGAACGCGGGCGGCGTCGTCGTGTCCTACTTCGAGTGGGTGCAGGCGAACCAGGCGTACTGGTGGACCGCGGAGGAGATCGGCGAGAAGCTCGAGCACCGCATGCTGCACGCGTACGAGGAGGTCGCGACCCTCGCGCGCCGCGAGGAGCTGAGCCTGCGCGACGCCGCGCTCGTCATCGGCGTGCAGCGCGTCGCCGAGGCGCACCAGATCCGCGGTCTCTACCCCTGACCCGCGAGGCTCGGCCCCGCCGAGCACGGGCTCCGCGACCGTCCTGGGCTCGATCCGGTCGTGACTCCCGTGCTCGGCGGGTGATCAGGCGCGCGCCGGGCGGGTCGCGGCGACGACCGCGGCGACGAGCGCGACCGCGGACGCACCGACGGCCGCCCAGGCCACGGTGGTGTCCACGAGCTCGCCCTGGAAGCGCCCGGCGGCGATCCACGCGAGACCCCAGGACATGGCGAGGCCGACGCCGAGGGCGACCGCGCGGCGACCGGCGGCGAACGCCGCCCACGCGACGGACAGCGCCGCCGCGAGCACGACGAGCACGAGCGACCAGCCCCTCGCGCCGAGGCCGAGCTCGCCGACGCCCGCGTCCGCGAGCGCCGCCGCGACGTTCGCGAGCGTCGCGACGCTGACCCAGCCGGTGTAGAGGCCCATGGTCCCGTCGAGCACGACGGCCTGCGCCGTCGACTCGGGTTGCCGGCGCACGAGCCGCACCACGACCACGGCGTCGACCGCGAGCAGCGCCGCGATGACGACCACGCTGAACGGGACCCACCCGGCCTGCACGACGCCGATCCACGCGGCGTTGAGGACCATGGAGACGAGGACCCACCACGCCGTCGCGCGCAGCCGCGGGCTCGTCGCGTGCCGCGGCAGCACCTGGTAGACCGCGAACGCGAAGAGACCGAGGTAGATCACGGACCAGATGCGGAACGCCGGGTTGTCGGGCGCCACGGGCGTCGCGGTCGAGGACAGCGCGCCTCCGGCGGTCTGCTCGACGGCCGTGCCGCCGAACGCGCCCGCGCCGTAGGCCGCAGCACCGGCGGCGACGAGCGAGCCGACGAGGACGACGACCTGACGGACGCGGTCGGAGGGCGCGGGGACGGCGCCCGCCGGGACGGCTGCGGTGGTCATGCTCCACCGTCGCATCGATCAGCATGCTGAGCATCTGGGGGAGCCCCGCAACGGACGAACCCGCTGCCCCGCCCCGCCGAGAACGACCCTGCGCGCCGCCGAACACGACTCTGGTGTCGTTATCCGAGGGATAACGACACCAGAGTCGTGTTCGGCGCCGTGGGGTCAGGACAAGGGCTGGCGGTCCGCCCAGGCCGTCAGCGTGGTGCGCGGGCCCGTGAAGAACGGGACCTCCTCGCGCACGTGGCGGCGGGCCTCCGTGGCGCGCAGCTCGCGCATGAGGTCGACGATGCGGTGCAGCTCGTCGGCCTCGAACGCGAGGATCCACTCGTAGTCGCCGAGCGCGAACGACGCGACCGTGTTGGCCCGCACATCCGGGTAGTCCTTCGCCGCGAGGCCGTGGTCGCGCAGCATGGTGCGGCGCTCCGCGTCGGGCAGCAGGTACCAGTCGTACGACCGCACGAACGGGTAGACGCTCAGGTAGTCGCGCGGCGCCTCGCCCGCGAGAAAGGCCGGCACGTGGCCGCGGTTGAACTCGGCGGGGCGGTGCAGCGCCACGTTCGACCACACGGGCTCGAGGTGCGCCCCGAGGCCGCTCGCGCGCAGGTGCTGGTAGGCGCGCTGCACCGACTCGACCGTCGGGCCGTGCCACCACACCATGAGGTCGGCGTCCGAGCGCAGCCCGGCGACGTCGTACCACCCGCGCACGACGAGGTCGCCGTCCGTCGCGGCCGGGTCGTCACCGCCCCCGACGGCGGTCAGCGCATCGGCCACGAGGCCCGCGCGCTCGTCCGCGTCGGCGGGCAGCGGCGCCGCCGTCGCGAAGACGGACCACATCGCGTAGCGGAGGGTGGTGTTGATCTGCTCGTGGTCCGCAGGGACGCGCGCGGCGTCGTTCATCGGGGGTTCCTCCCTGGTCGGTGCGGGTTCTTCGGCGTCGAGCTCAGCGGGGCTCAGCTGTGGAGGTCCGTGCTGCACAGCGCGGGGACGCCGCTCGGCTCGCCGTCGCGGCGCAGGCAGCAGCCGGGCGCGCACACCGACCGGAACGCCGGGAGGTCGCCGACGGTGGCCTCCTCGACGTCCTCCCCCCGTGCGAGGGCCGCGCGCTCGACGAGCAGGTCGATCAGGCCGCGCACGAACGGCTCGCGCGTGCCGACGGTCCCGGCGCGGACCGCGGTCATCCCGAGCCCCGTCGCGGTCTCCATCGCCTCGGTGTCGAGGTCGTAGGCGACCTCCATGTGGTCCGACACGAAGCCGATCGGCGAGAGCACGACGTCGCGGACGCCGTCCTGCGCGAGCGCCTCCAGGTGGTCGTTGACGTCGGGCTCGAGCCACGGCTGGCTCGGCGGGCCGGAGCGCGAGCAGTACGCGAGGTCCCACGCGACGTCGTGCCCGAGGCGCGCCGACACCTCGGCGGCGATCACGCGCGCGAGGTCGAGGTGCTGCTCCGAGTACGTCGCGTGCGAGACGCGCGACGCGGCCTCCATCGTGTCCGGGATGGAGTGCGTGACGAACACGAGGCGCGCGGCCGCGCCGTCGCCGCCCTTCTCCGCGAGCGCCGCGTACGCGTCGAGCACGGCGTCGACGTTCGCCTGCGCGAAGCCCGGGTGGTTGAAGTAGGAGCGCACCTTGTCGAACTGCACGCCGGTCGAGCCGTCGGGGCCGAGCTGGCCGCGCCCGTCGAGCACGACGGCGAGGTCCTCGCGGTACTGGCGGCACCCAGAGTACGACGAGTACGCCGACGTCACGAGCGCGACGGCGTTCTTCGCGCCCAGCGCCTCGAGCTCGTCGATCGCGTCGGTCGTGTACGGCTCCCAGTTGCGGTTGCCCCAGACGACCGGCAGCTCGACGCCGCGGCGCGCGAGCTCGGCCTCGAGGGCCGCCTTGAGCGCGAGGTTCTGCTCGTTGATGGGGCTCTTGCCGCCGAAGCCGTAGTAATGCTCGCCGACCTCCTCGAGGCGCGCGTCGGGGATGCCCTTGCCCGCGGTGACGTTGCGCAGGAACGGCACGACGTCCTCGGGCTTGTTCGGGCCGCCGAACGAGTAGAGCAGGAGCGCGTCGTAGGGGCTCAGGTCAGGGGTGGGACCGGCGTCGACGGCGCTCGCGGGGGCACCGGCAGGCTCAGCGGGCTGGGCGGCCCGGCCCGCGTCGGCAGCGACGTCCTGGGGGGAGAACGGGGGCATGCTCCCGATCATGGCACCTGCTCCGACCCCCGCCCGCCCGGAAGTCGACCGGAGGGACGTGACATTGACGGGACAGAGTGTCACCTCGTCAGGGCCCCTCGCCGCGGGCCCTAGAATCGGCCTCGCTCGCTCCTCGGGCCGGGCACCGGGCACCGTTGCCCGCCGCGCAGGACCGCCCGAGCCGTACCACGTGGAGGTGGAGCGGTGCCGCTCCCGGAGATCACCGAGCGCGTGCCGCTCACCCTGCCCGACGGCCTGCTCGACCGCCGCTCGATCGGCTGGGCGCGCCAGCCGCTCGTCGACACGTCCGGCGTCGCGCGGGACGGCCGCCGCCATGCGGGCCGGAACAAGCGCTGGGAGTACTGGGGCGTCGTCACCCCGACGCACGTCCTCGCGCTGACCGTCTCGTCGCTCGACTACGCGGCCGTGCACGAGGTGTGGGCGCTCGACCGGGAGTCGGGTCGCACGTGGGGCGCGGACGCGACCGTCGTGCCCGCGCGCGGTGTCGAGCTGCCCGGCTCGCTCGGTGACGGTCCCGCCCGGGCGCGGGCGAAGAACCTCGCGATCGACCTCGACGAGGTCGACGGCGGGACGCGCCTGCGCGCGCGGACCCGCGACGTCTCGTTCGACGTCGTCGCCGAGCTGCCGCCCGGGCACGAGCGGCTCGCCGTCGTCGTGCCGTGGAGCGACTCGCGCTTCCAGTACACGGTCAAGGACGTCGCGCGCCCGGCGCACGGCACGCTGTGGGTCGACGGCCGGACCGTCGACGTCCCGGCCGGGTCGTCGTGGGCGGTGCTCGACCACGGCCGGGGACGCTGGCCGTACGACGTCCGGTGGAACTGGGGCGCGGGCTCGGGCGAGAGCCACGGGCGGGTCGTCGGGATCCAGGTGGGCGGACGGTGGACCGTCGGCACGGGGTCGACCGAGAACGCGGTCCTCGTCGACGGGCGGCTCCACCACCTCCCCGACGAGCTCGTGTGGGACTACGACCTCGCCGACCCGCACCGGCCGTGGCGCGTCACCGGCGGCGGTCTCGACGCGACGTTCGAGCCCTTCCACACCAAGGTCACGCGGACGCACCTCGGCGTCGTCTCGTCGTCGACCGACCAGTGCTTCGGTCACTGGTCCGGCACGTTCACGCCACCCGCCGCGGGGGCCGTCGGCGACGCCGCACCGGAGCCGGTGCGGTTCGACGGCCTCGTCGGCTGGGCCGAGGAGGTCCACAACCGCTGGTGACCACCCGCCGCCGGCCCCCGCTCCCCCCTCCCCCCGATCGAACCCGACCCTGCTCGCGGTCGAGAACGACGTTGGTGTCGTTGTCCGCGGGATAACGACACCGACGTCGTGTTCGGCGGCGGACCGGAGGTCAGCCCTTGACCGCGCCGCCCAGGCCGGCGCCCTGGAGGAACATGCGCTGGAAGACGAGGAACAGGCCCACCGGGATGAGCGTCGAGATCGCGAGCGCCGCGAGGAACACGCCGAGGTCGGTCGACGCCTCGATGGACGGCAGGCGCACGGACAACGGCTGGATCGCCGGGTCCTTGAGGACCAGCAGCGGCCAGAGGAAGTCCTTCCAGGCCGCGATGACCGCGAACACCGAGACGACGCCGATGATCGGCTTGGACATCGGCAGCACGATCGACCAGAACAGCCGGTACGGCCCTGCGCCGTCCATGCGCGCAGCCTCGAACACCTCGCGCGGGAGGCTGTCGAAGAACCGCTGGACCAGCAGGACGTTGAACGCGCTCGCGCCCGCCGGCAGCCACACGGCCCAGAAGCTGTTGATGAGCGACCGGCCCAGCAGCGGAGGGTCGAGGATCGTCAGGTACAGCGGGACGAGCAGCACGATCGACGGGACGAACATCGTGGACAGGACGAGCGCCTGCACGACCTTCCCGTACCGGGGCCGCAGGACGGACAGCGCGTAGCCGCCCGTCGTCGCGACGAGGATCTGCGACGCCCACGACCCGACCGCGAGCCAGATCGTGTTGAGGAAGTACCGGCTGACCTGGACGTCGTTCCACGCCTTGTCGAGGTTGTCCCACGCGATGCCGTTCGGGAAGATCGCCATCGGCGTGCGCAGGATGTCCTGCGTCGGGGTGACGGCGTACTTGGCGAGCAGGAGCATCGGCCCGAGGCCCGCGACGACGAGGATCACGAGCAGCAGCACGTGCGTGCTCCCCATCCCCCATCGGATGGACGGGCGGCGCCAGTCCGCCTCGGAGAGCGCCCCGCGGTCCTCGACGCCGTCGAGCGCCTTGCGACGCCGCGAGCTCACCTTGCGACGCTCGGACTCGCGCCGGTTGCGGCTGGCCTCGGCGGCGCGGCGGGACGTGCCCGTGCCGTCTGTCGGGCCCGTCGGCGTGCTGTCGGCCGTCGCCGCGGAGTCCTGCGAGACGACGCCGATCTCGCTCGGGTTGTCGGTGGGCGAGAGAGTCATGACGTGCTCCAGGACCGGGTGAGCCGGAAGTAGAGGATCGAGAAGACGGCGAGGACGGCCGCGAGCATGATCGACAGCGCGGTCGCGGCCCCGTAGTCGCCGCCGAGGCTGTTCTGGAAGGCGTAGCGGTAGATGAGCAGCAGGATCGTGAGGGTCGCGTTGTTCGGCCCGCCGCCGGTGAACAGGTAGGGCTCGAGGAAGACCTGCGCGGTCCCGATGACCTGGAGGATGAGCGTGATGAACAGGACGCCGCGCAGCGCCGGGAGCGTCACGTGCCAGATCTTGCGCCACAGCCCTGCGCCGTCCACCTCGGACGCGTCGTAGAGCTCGGGCGGCACGCTCGTCAGGGCGGCGAGGTAGATGATGATCGTCCCGCCCGCACCGGCCCACGTGGCGGCGAGGACCAGCGAGGGCATCGCCGTCGACGCGTCCTGCAGCCACGGGTACGGGCCGAGGCCGACCCAGCCGAGGATCGTGTTGAACACGCCCGTCGGGCTGCCGTTGTAGAAGAACTTCCACAGCAGCACGGCGACGACCGGCGGCACGACGACCGGCAGGTACGCGAGCGCGGAGTACAGCCCGCGCGCCCGGCGGACCTCGCGCATGAGCACCGCGGCGACCAGCGGGATCGGGTACCCGAACAGCAGCGCGAGGAACGCGAAGTACAGCGTGTTCTTCACGGCCTTCCACAGGAGCGGGTCGTCCAGCACCTGACGGAAGTTGTCGAGCCCGACGAACGTCGGGTCGCTGACGAGGTTCGTCTCCTGGAAGCTCATGATCACCGCGCGCACGATGGGGAACCACGAGAAGACGCCGAAGATCAGGATGAGCGGCAGCAGGAAGACGAGGTTGCTCAGGCCGCCGCCGCGGAACCACGTCACGGGGCTGCGGCGTCGGCCGTCGCGGTCGGCCCGCGCGTGCGAGGCGGGTCCCCGTCGCGGCGGGGCGGTGGTGGCGGTCACGGGCGAACGTCCTTCGGTGCGGTGGGAGGTGCCCGACGACGCGAGGTGCGTCGCGCCGTCGGGCACCGGCGGGGTACGGGTCGGCCGGCAGGGGGCGCTGCCGGCCGACCCGGGTCTGCGGGTCGCGCGGCCCGTACGGACCGCGCGCCCTCGGGTCGTCAGCCCTGGTCGAGCAGGGCCTGCGCCTCGGTGTTCGCCTGCTCCAGCAGCGCGTCCACGTCGGCGTTCTCGTCCGTCAGGACGGCCTGGACGACCGGGTCGAGCAGGGCGTAGATCTCCTGCGTCTTCTGCGACGGCTCACCGACGAGCGGCAGGTCGAACATCGTGTCCGTGTAGCTCGTCATCTGGTCGAGCGGGACGTTGATGAAGTCCTTGATCCACTCCTGGTTCTGCTCGTACTGCTCCTGGGAGAACATCGGCAGGACCGGGGTGCCCACGGGCTGGTCGTTCGCGACGAGCGTCTCGGCGTCGGCGACGGCGCGCTTCTCGTCGACGAGCTTCCCGAGGTAGAAGAAGTCGATCCACTTGATCGCGGCCTCCTTCTTCGACTCGTCGACGTTCGCGGGCATCGCGGCGAGCGTGCCGCCGGTGAGGACGCCCGCGTCGTCGCCCTCGAGCGGGAGCGCCGCAAGACCGTAGGTGGCGGGGTCGATCGCGTTCGTCTGGACGAGAGAGGTGAAGACGTCCGAGCCCGAGGTGTACATCGCGACCTGGCCGGCGGCGAACGCCTGGTTCATGGTGCCCCAGTCGAGGAGGAAGTTGCTCCCGAGGGAGTTGTCCTCCCAGCGCATGGCCTTGAGCCACTCGAGCGCTTCCTTGGTGCCGTCGTTGGTGAGCGTGGAGGTGGCGGTGCCGTCCTCCGCGACCTCCTGCGTGCGGCCGCCGCGCGCGAACGTGTTGACGGTGAGCTGCCAGCCGCCCGTGTTGTTCTGCGACATCTGCATGTAGCCCGCGACGCCGGGGTTGGCGTCGGCGATCTTCTTCGCGTCCTCGCGGACCTCGTCCCACGTGGTCGGCGGCTGGTCGGGGTCGAGCCCGGCGGACTCGAAGAGCGCGCGGTTGTAGTGCAGGCCCACGCCGTACACGTTCTTCGCGGGGATCGCGTAGACGTGGCCGTCGGCGCCCGTCCCGGCCTCGATGATCGCCGGGTTGAACTTGTCGGCGTAGGGCAGGGTGCGGAACTGCTCGTCGAGGTCGGCGAGCTGGCCGTTCTCGACGAGCGTCTTCGCGTCGGTGAACGGGATCTCGAAGACGTCGGGCAGCGTGCCGCCGGCGAGCTGGGGGGCGAACGTCGTCGCCTTCCACTCGTACTCCTCCGGCACGATGTCGATGTCCGGGTTCGCGGCCTCGAACTCCTCGACCTGCGCGTTGAAGGCGTCGATCGCCTCCTGCTCGGAGCCCGGGAGGAGGGAGACCACCTTGAGGGTGACCTTCCCGTCGCCGTCGGTGCCGCTGCTCTCGTCGTCGCTGCCCGAGCCGCCGCTCGAGCACGCGGCGAGCGTGCTGATCGCGAGCGCCCCCGCGAGGGTGAAGGCGATCGCCTGACGTGTGGACTTCATCGTCACTCCTGTGTTCCGGTGGTGCTGGGTGGGTGTGCTGGGTGGGTGCTGGGTGTCCGGGCCGACCGGCTCGCGGCCCGGGGACTGGGGGCGGTCAGGCCTCGTGCCGGCCCGTGCGCGACGTCATGCGCGCAGCCAGACCGCGGTGTCGGGGGCGAGTCGCGTCGGTGGCTCCGACACGTCCGCCCCGTGCGGGGTGTCGCTGTGGAGGAGGACCTCGGCGTCCGCGGGCAGCGGCACGTCCTCGGCCCCGAGGTTGACGACGCACGTGACCGCGCCGTCACGGTCGTCGCCGCGGGTGTCCTCGCGGACGAAGGCGAGCACGTCGTCGCCGAGCGCGACCCCGCCCAGGGAGTCGAGCCAGCGGAACGCCTCGCCGTGCAGCGCGGGCTCCGCCCGTCGCGTCGCGAGGACGCGGCGGTAGAGCGCGAGCATCGACGTCTCGTCGTCGGCCTGCGCCTCGACGGACATCTCCCCCCAGCCCGCGGGCTGGGGCAGCCAGGGCCGCGCACCGCCGTCGGGCCCGAACCCGTGGCTCGTGCCGCCGCGCGTCCACGGCAGGGGGACGCGGCAGCCGTCGCGGCCGGGGTCGACTCCGTCGGAGCGGAAGTGCATGGGGTCCTGGATCGCGTCGAGCGGCAGGTCCTCGACCTCGGGCAGCCCGAGCTCGTCGCCCTGGTAGAGGTAGAGCGACCCCGGCAGCGCCGCGGAGAGCAGGGCCGCGGCTCGGGCCCGACGACGCCCGGTCTCCAGGTCCGTCGGCGTGCCGAAGCGCTTGGTCGCGAACGCGAACGAGCTGTCCTCGCGGCCGTAGCGCGTCACGGGGCGCGTCACGTCGTGGTTCGACAGCACCCACGTCGCGGGCGCGGCGACGGGAGCGTGCGCGTCGAGCGTCGTCTGGACCGACTCGCGCAGCGCCTTCGCGTCCCACGGGCGGGCCATGAAGTCGAAGTTGAACGCGGTGTGCATCTCGTCGGGGCGCAGGTACTGGGCGAACCGCGCGCGGTCCGCGAGCCACACCTCGCCCACGAGCACGCGCGGCTCCTCGTACGAGTCGGCGACGGCGCGCCAGCCCCGGTAGATGTCGTGCAGCTCGTCGCGGTCGACGTGCGGGTGCTCCCCCGGGCCGGGGTGGGCCGGGACCTCGGGCAGCGCCGGGTCCTTGACGAGCTGTGCCGCGGAGTCGATGCGGATCCCCGCGGCGCCGCGGTCGAACCAGAACCGCAGGATGTCCTCGTGCTCGCGGCGCACGTCCGGGTGGTTCCAGTTGAGGTCCGGCTGCTCGGGCGCGAACACGTGCAGGTACCACTCGCCGGGCGTGCCGTCGGGGTTCGTCGTGCGCGTCCACGTGCTGCCCTGGAACTCCGAGACCCAGCGCGTCGGGATCTCGGACCCGTCCTCGCCCTTGCCCGGGTGGAACCAGAAGCGCTCGCGCTCGGGCGACCCGGGGCCGGCGGCGAGGGCCGCCCGGAACCACTCGTGCTCGGACGAGACGTGGTTGGGGACGACGTCGATGATCGTGCGGATCCCGAGCTCGCGGGCCTCCGCGATGAGCCGCTCCGCCTCGGCCAGCGTGCCGAACTGGGGATCGATCGCGCGGTAGTCCGCGACGTCGTAGCCCCCGTCCGCGAGCGGGGACACGTACCAGGGGGTGAACCAGATCGCGTCGACGCCGAGGTCGCGCAGGTAGGTGAGGCGCTGGCGCACGCCCGCGAGGTCGCCCGTGCCGTCGCCGTTCCCGTCCGCGAAGCTGCGCACGTACACCTGGTAGATCACGGCGCTGCGCCACCAGTCGGGCGACGACGCCCCCGGCTCCCGCACCGCCTGCGCGCGGGTCGCGTCGGGGGTGGGTTCGCCGTCGGCGACTCGGGGGTGATCGTTGCTCACCGCGTCCTCTTCCGTGAGTTCGTGGGCTGCACGTGCCGGGGCCGTGCCTCGCCTGCTGCTGCGCACTGCGTCCGTTCCGACCGGGGGCTCCCGGGACGGCCGTCGTGCACCGGGTGCCGACCGCGCCGTCGTGGACGACTGTAACTAGGCGACAGGAAGCGCGCAAGAACCCGACAGTGTCGTTATCGAAACGCTATCTCTCGACGTCGAGAGACCTACGTTCTATTGCGGCCGGCGCTCGGACACGGCGCGTCGCGCACGACCCCGAGACCCGGGCGCGAACCCGGGGTTGCGGGCGATGGGGAGCCCCGGGCCGCGCGAGACCCCGGGTTCGGCGGCGGGCGTGGCCGGAGAACCCCGGGTTCGGGCGCCCACGGGCACGACGACGAGGGCCCCGGCCCGGCGCGTTCGAGGCGGCCGGGCCGGGGCCCTGGTGAGGAGCGGGCGGCTAGGAAGCCGTCGTCTCCCGGCCCGCGGCGTGCGCCGCCGCGGTCGAGCCGCGCACGACGAGCTCCGGCTCGAACAGGAGCTCGTCGCGCGAGACGTCGGCGCCCGCGATCATGCTCGCGAGCAGGTCGACGGCGGCCCGGCCCATCGGCTCGATGGGCTGGCGGACCGTCGTCAGCGCCGGGTCCGTGGAGTTCATGAGGTTGGAGTCGTCGTAGCCCACGACCGACACGTCCGTCGGGACGTCGAGGCCCGCACGCCGGACCGCGCGCACCGCGCCGAGGGCGAGCGGGTCGCTCGCGCACACGATCGCCGTCGCGCCGGCCTCGAGCAGGCGGTTCGCCGCGGCCTGGCCGCTCTCGAGCGAGTACTGGCTGTGCACGACCAGGGTCGGGTCGAGCACGTGCCCCTGCCGCTCGGCGAACGCCTGCGCCGCGGCGAGCTTGCGCTCGGACGGCACGTGGTCCGCCGGGCCGAGCAGCAGGCCGACCTTCTCGTGACCGAGCGAGAGCACGTGG
Source organism: Cellulosimicrobium sp. NPDC030954 (assembly GCF_055571305.1). NCBI lineage: Bacteria > Bacillati > Actinomycetota > Actinomycetes > Micrococcales > Promicromonosporaceae > Cellulosimicrobium > Cellulosimicrobium sp. NPDC030954. The sequence goes on along the minus strand of NZ_JBVIFN010000001.1, from coordinate 937,253 downwards.
CCGAGCGCCTGGTTCATCGCGACGAGGTCGTCGCACGAGACGCGCGGGAAGTCGAGGTCCTCGATCGAGGCGTTCATGAGCACGACCGGCAGCCCGAGCTTCTCGAGCCGGCGGAAGTGCGCGTGGTCGGCCAGGCGCTCGGCGTAGAAGCCGCCCGCGAAGATCACGCCCGAGACGTGCTGGCCCAGGAGCAGGTCGATGTACTCGGCCTCCGTCACGCCGCCCGCGGTCCGCGTGCACAGCACCGGGGTGAAGCCCTGCTGCGCGAGCGCGCCGCCGATGACCTCGGCGAACGCCGGGAAGATCGGGTTGACGAGCTCGGGGAGCACGAGCCCGACGAGGCGCCCGCGCTCGCCGCGCAGCTTGGTCGGCCGCTCGTAGCCGAGCACGTCGAGCGCGGTGAGCACCGCGTCGCGCGTCGCCTGCGACACGCCGGGCTTCCCGTTGAGCACGCGGCTCACCGTGGCCTCGCTGACACCGACCTTGGTGGCGACCTCCGCCAGACGTCTCGACATGCCGTCGACTATACGCGCCGCTGCAAGCCGCTTGCGTAATTCGGGGAACGCCGAACGCACACTTGCGTCGCCCCCTCTCCCTCTCCCCCCTCCCTCTCCCCGCCGAACACGACATGAGGGTCGATATGACGTTCATACCGGCCCTCAGGTCGTTCTCGGCGCGGGGTGGTGTCGTTCTCGGCGCCGGCGGACGCGGGCCGGGGCGCGCGGCGCGGGGCGGGGCCGGTCTCGTCCGGGGCGAGTGGGGAGTCGACGGCGGTTGCGGCTAGGCTCGTTCGGTGTCCTTCCAAAAGGTGCCCACGTCACGCTCCGAGTCCACGACGGACCCCTCCGGGATCCTCCCCGCTCCGGTGGCGCTGACACCCGGGGACGGGACGACCGTCGTCGCCGACGGGACGCGGGTCGTCGCGGACCCGGCGCTGCGCCCCGCCGCGCGCTGGTGGCGCCGCGCGACGGAGGACGCCTTCGGCATCGACCTCGTGCCCGTCGACCCCGCTGCAGACACCCCGGCGCCTCACCCCGGTGACGCCGCTCCGGAGATGCCCACGCGGGGGTCCGGCGTCCGCCCGGCCACGGTGACGTTCGCGCTCGGCCGCGGCCTCCCGCCGTCGGGCTACCGCCTCACCGTCGATGCCACGGGTGTCCGCGTCGACGCCGCCGACCTCGACGGCGCGCACGCCGCCGCGCAGACGCTCCGCCAGCTCGCCGGGCCCGCCACGTTCCGCCGGGCGCGGGTCCTGGCCGCCACGAGCGTGGCAGCGGACGACCACCACGGGCGGCTCGCGCTCCCCCACGTCACGATCGTCGACCACCCCCGGTTCGCGTGGCGCGGCGTGCTGCTCGACGTCGCGCGCCACTTCCTGCCCAAGGCCGACGTGCTGCGGTTCGTCGACCTCGCCGCCGCGCACCGGCTCAACGTCCTGCAGCTCCACCTCACCGACGACCAGGGCTGGCGCATGGAGGTCGCGCGCTACCCGCGGCTCACGCAGGTCGGGGCGTGGCGGCGCGAGTCGGGCGTCGGCACGTGGCGCGCCGGCGTCTTCGACGGTCGCCCGCACGGCGGCTACTACACGCAGGACGACCTGCGCGAGATCGTCGCGTACGCACGCGAGCGCGGCGTCACGGTCGTGCCGGAGATCGACGCGCCGGGTCACGTGGAGGCCGCCGTGGCCGCCTACCCCGAGCTCGGCACGCGCAAGCAGCCGCACGAGGTCCGCACCACGTGGGGCGTGAGCACCGAGGTGCTCGACCCGTCCGAGGAGTCGCTGACGTTCTTCCGGCACGTGCTCGACGAGGTGCTGGACGTGTTCGACGCACCGTTCGTGGCGCTCGGCGGCGACGAGGTCCCGACGACGCTGTGGCGCGAGAACCCGGAGATCGTGGCGCGCGCGGAGGCGCTCGGGCTCGACGACGTCGGCGGGCTGCACGGCTGGTTCCTCGCCCGGCTCGCGGAGCACGTCGCGTCCCGCGGGCGCCGCGCGGTCGTGTGGGACGAGGCGTTCGGCCCCGCGCTCCCCCGCGACGTCGTCGTGACGTCGTGGCGCGGCTGGGCCGTGGGGACGGACGCGCTCGCCGCCGGGCACGACGTCGTCATGGCCCCGGAGCAGGTCGTCTACCTCGACCATCGCGGCGGCGACACCCCCGACGAGCCGGTGCCCGTCGGGTTCCTCACCACGCTCGACGACGTCTACGCGTTCGAGCCTCTGCCGGCGGGGCTCGCGGGCCCACAGGCGGGCTCGGAGCCGGGCACGAGCGTCGACCGGCCGGGCGTCCTGCTCGGCGGCCAGGCCGAGCTCTGGTCCGAGCACCTCGACTCCGCCCGCCGCGTCGACTACGCCGCGTTCCCGCGCCTCGCGGCGTTCGCCGAGGTCATGTGGTCGCCGGAGGAGGACCGGGCCCCGGGGTCGCCGGCGTCGGTCGCGTTCCGCGAGCGCCTCGTGGCGCACCACCTCCCGCGCCTGGACGCGGCGGGCGTGGAGTACCGCCCGCTCGACGGCCCGCACCCCTGGCAGACGCGGCCCGGCGTCGCGGGCTGGCCGCGCGACCGTGCGGCCGAGCTCGCCGCGGGCGGCCTGCGCGGCGTCGGCGGCTGGGTCGAGGGCCGCGACGAGGACGAGGGCGGCCCCGCGTGAGCGCGCTCGTGGTCCGCGGTGCTCGGCTGGTCGGGCCCGACGGCGGTGCCTCCTCGCCCGTGGACGTGACGGTCCGCGAGGGCCGGGTCGAGAGCGTCGACCCCGCGGCAGGGGCCGGGGCGCTGCCCGACGACGTCGCGGTCGTCGAGGCGGACGGTCGGCTGCTGCTGCCCGGGTTCGTGGACGCGCACGTGCACGGCGAGGCCGCGGTGCTCGACGAGGACGTGCAGCTCGCGATGCTGCGCCAGGGCGTGACGAACGTCGTCGTCGGGCAGGACGGGGTGTCCTACGCGCCGTCGCCCGCCCCGGGCGAGCAGCGCGCGCCGGGCGACGAGACGGCGTCGGGCCTGCACGACGCCGCGGCCTGGGCGAGCGGGTACTTCGCCGCGATCAACGGCACCCACCCCACGTTCCGCGGCGGGTCGGTCGCCGACCTCCTCGCGACGTACGACCGCACGACCCGCGTGAACGTCGGTTACCTCGCCCCGCACGGCACCCTCCGGTACGCGGTGCTGGGCGCCGCCGCCCGACCCGCGACGCCCGCCGAGACCGACCGCATGCGCGCCCTGCTCACCGCGGCGCTCGACGACGGCGCCCTCGGGATGTCGACCGGCCTGGAGTACGTCCCGGCGGCGTACGCCGACGAGGCCGAGCTCGTCGCCCTCACGAGCGTGCTCGCGGCGCGCGGGCTCCCGCACGTGTCGCACATGCGCGGGTACGAGGACAAGGCCGGCCCGGCGTTCGCCGAGCTCGTGCGCGTCGCGCGCACCTCCGGCGTCGCGACCCACGTCTCGCACTACCACGGCCCGGCCGCGGAGCTGCTGGGCTACGTCGACGACGCCCACGCCCAGGGCCTGGACGTCACGTTCGACTCCTACCCGTACCTGCGCGGCTGCTCGATCCTGTCGATGGTGTCCCTTCCGACCTGGCTGCCCATCGCGGACGTCGACGCGACCGTGGCCGCGCTGACCGACCCGGCCGTCCTCGACCGCCTGCACCGCGAGCACTTCCCCACCCTGGCCGACCTGTGGCCCCGGGTGACGATGGCCGCGGTCCCCACCGGGGCATCGGCAGGCGCACCGGCCGGCGAGCCCGCCGACGACCTCTCCTGGGCGGAGGGCATGACCCTGCCCGACGTCGCCGCCCGCCTGACCCTGACGCCCGCCCAGGCCGCGGTGCACCTGCTCGTCGCGACGCGCCTGCGCGCCTCGTGCGTGTTCGCCCAGCCCCCGACCAACTCGCCGGAGTCAGTGCGGGCACTGCTGCGCCACCGGGCGCACGTCGGCGGGTCCGACGCGATCTACGCGCCCGTCGGAGGTGGCGGCCGACCCCACCCGCGCGGGTGGGGCGCCTTCGCGCGCTTCCTCGCCGAGCACGTGCGTACGCTCGGGGACTGGACGTGGCACGACGCCGTCACGCACCTGTCCACGCGGCCCGCCGAGCGGTTCGCGCTCGCCGGGCGCGGCGCGGTGGAGCCCGGCGCGGTCGCGGACCTCGCGCTCGTCGACCCCGACCGGGTGCGCGACGAGGCGACGTACGAGGACCCGCGCCGCCCGGCGTCGGGCGTGGACGACGTGCTCGTGGCGGGCGTGCCCGTCCTGCGCGACGGCCGGCTCACCGACGCCCTGCCGGGCCGGCCGCTGCGCCCGGGCACCGGCGTGCGGTCGGTGTGACCCGCGCGACCGCCCCGTCCAGCACGAGAGCCCTACTCCCGAGGAGGACCCCATGACCGGCACCACGCACCGCGCGACGGACCCCGATCGCCCCTGGGCGTGCGACGGCGTCGGGCCCCGGACCAAGGGCCTGCGGCTCGCCGCCCCGGCGACCGTCGCGGACGTGCTCGCGGGCAGCCCGCGCGTCACGGACGACGCCTTCTCCTGGCCGCTGCTCACGCTCGACGACACGACGCTCGACCACAACGTCGGCGTCGTCGCGCGCGTGTGCGCAGAGCGCGGCGTCGAGCACGCGCCGCACGTGAAGACGACGATGTCGCGCGCGCTCTACGCGCGCCAGGCCGCGGCGGGCGCGTGGGGGGCGACGGTCGCGACGCCGTCGCAGCTGCGCACCGTGCGCGACTGGGGCGTGCCGCGCGTGCTGCTCGCGAACGAGCTGCTCGACCCGCGCGAGATCGCGTGGCTGCGCGACGACCTGACCGGCGTCGTCGACGGCGCCCTCGACGAGGTGTGGCTGTGCGTGGACTCGCCGCACGGCGTCGACCTGCTCGCGCGCGGCCTCGCGGACGCGCCCGCCGCCGTGCGGGCGCGCGTCGGCGTGCTCGTCGAGCTCGGCGTCCCGGGCGGGCGCACGGGCGTGCGCAGCACCGCGGCCGCGCTCGACCTCGCGCGCGCGGTGCGGGCGTCGGACCTGAGGCTGCTGGGCGTCACCGGGTACGAGGGCTCGGTCGCGGGCGGCACGAGCGCCGACGAGCTCGCCGCCGTCGCCGCGTGGTGCGACGGCCTGCGCGACCTCGGCGCCACGTTCGTCCGCGAGGGCCTCGCCGGTGCCGACGAGCCGCTCGTGCTGTCGGCGGGCGGCAGCTCGTTCCTCGACGTCGTGCTCGCCGAGCTGCCCGGGCCGGTCGCGGGCGCCGACGGGCGCGAGGTGGAGGTCCGCGTCGTCGTGCGCTCGGGCGCGTACGTCACGCACGACCACGGCTTCTACTCGCGCACCGACCCGTGGAGCCGGCTCCCCGGCGCCGAGCCGCTGCGCGGGGCCGCGACCGTCTGGGGGCAGGTGCTCTCGGTCCCGGAGCCGGGCCTCGCGATCTGCGGCATCGGGCGCCGCGACGTGTCGTTCGACATCGACCTGCCCGTCGCGCTCTGGCTGCGCTCGCAGTCCGACGACGGCTGGCTGCCCGCGCGCGAGCTCGCCGGGACGCGCGTCACCGCGCTCAACGACCAGCACCTCTACCTCGCGCTCGACGCCGACGAGGCAGGGGCCAGCCACGTGACCGGCCCCGCGACCGCCCAGGTCCGCCCGGGCGACGTCGTCGGGTTCGGCATCTCCCACCCGTGCACGACGTTCGACCGCTGGCGCGTGGCCGCCGTCGTGCGCGGCGACGAGGTCGTCGACCTCGCGACCGTCGACCTCTGACCACCGCCACCGCCACGTTCACCCCGCGACCCCGAACGACCGAGAGGACACCATGACCAGCGAGAAGACCGCGATCTCGACCCCCGACGCCCCGGCGCCCGCGCACACGTTCCACCAGGGCGTGCGCAAGGGCCCGTTCGTCCAGGTCTCCGGCCAGGGCCCCGTCGACCCCGCGACGAGCGAGTACCTCTACCCCGGCGACGTCGCCGCGCAGACCACGCGCACGCTCGAGAACGTGCGCGCGATCGTCGAGGCGTCCGGCGCGACCTTCGACGACGTCGTCATGCTGCGCGTCTACCTCACCAAGCGCGAGGACTTCCCGATCATGAACGATGCCTACGGCGCGTTCGTCGCCCAGCACACCACGAAGGGCGTGCTCCCCAGCCGCACGACGGTGTTCACCGGCCTGCCCCGCGAGGAGATGCTCGTCGAGATCGACGCCTTCGCGATCACGGACTGATCCCCACCCCGCGCTGTGGGCGTGAAATGGGCCCGGTTCTCGACCGAGAACCGGGCCCATTTCACGCCCACAGCGGGGCGGTGGGTCAGAGGAGGTGTGCTAGGAGGATGCGCAGGCCCAGCAAGACCAGCACGGCGCCGCCCGCGACGGTCGCCCAGCGGCCCAGACGCTCGCCCGCGCGGGCACCGAGGCGCACCCCGAGGCCGGACAGCACGAGCGTCACGACGCCCACGAGGACGACCGCGGGCAGGATCGGCACGCCGAGCACCGCGAACGTGACGCCCGAGGCCGCGGCGTCGATCGACGTCGCGACCGCCAGCGGGAGCAGCACCCGGTAGGCCACGCGGGGGCGCCGGGTGACGGGCGGCGCGAGGGTCGCGACGGCGGCCGGCTCGCCGGGCGTCCCGGCCTCTGCGCCGGTGGCCTGGTCGTCGGCCGGCCCCTCCACGTGCTCGACGGCGTGCCCGGCCTCGTCCTGGAGGCCCTCCTTGACCATGTGCGCGCCCACGAACGCGAGCATCCCGCAGGCGATCCACGGCGCGACGCCGGAGACCGCGTCGGCGAACCACGTGGACAGCGCCCAGCCGGCGAGCGGCATGAGGGCCTGGAAGAAGCCGAAGAGGACCGCGACGCGCGCGGTCTCGCGCCACGTCGGGCGCCGCATCCGGGTGCCCTGCGCGAGCGCCACGGCGAACGCGTCCGCGGCGAGCGCGACGGCGACGACCACGAGCTCGAGAATTCCCACGAGAAAGCAGCCTAGAAAGCGCCGGACGAATGCGTCCAGGTGCGTCGTGGTGACGCTGGTCTCGGCATTTCCGGACGCGGCTCCCGGTATTTCTGGACGCGCTTTCCCGCATTCCTGGATGCGGGTGTCCGCAACCTCGGGTGCGGATGTCCGCGGCACCGGCGCGCCCGCGTGGGAGGCGGCGCGTAGCGTGCGCGGCGGAGGTGACGATGCTCGCGACGATCGCCGTGGAGGGGTACCGCTCCCTGCGCAGCCTCGTGCTGCCGCTCGACCGGCTGACGGTCGTGACCGGGGCCAACGGGACCGGCAAGTCGAGCCTGTACCGCGCGCTGCGCCTGCTCGCCGAGTGCGCGCTCGGGGGCGCGGTGGGGGCGGTCGCGCGCGAGGGCGGGCTGCGCTCGACGCTCTGGGCCGGACCGGAGCAGGGCGGTGCCCGCGCGGTCCGCGACGGCGTCCCGGTGCAGGGCACGCGGCGGACCGCGCCCGTCGCGCTGCGGCTGGGGTTCGCGGGCGCCGCTCCGGACGACCTCGGCTACGCCGTCGACCTGGGGCTCCCGCAGCACCCCGGGTCGGCGTTCGGGCTCGACCCCGAGATCAAGGTCGAGACGATCTGGTCCGGACCGGCCCCGCGCGCGGCGACGCTCCAGGTCGAGCGACGCGGACCCGCGGTCCGCGTCCGGGACGACGCCGGAGGCTGGGCCCCCTCACCCGCCCGGCTCCGGTCGTTCGACAGCGTGCTCACCGAGCTCGTCGACCCCGTGGGAGCGCCGGAGGTCGTCGCGGTGCGGGAGACCCTGCGCTCGTGGCGCTTCTACGACCAGCTCCGCACCGACGCCGGCGCCCCGGCGCGCGCGCCGCAGGTCGGCACCCGCACGCCGGTCCTCGCGCACGACGGCGCGGACCTCGCCGCCGCGCTCGAGACCGTACGCGACCTCGGCCGCGGCGACGAGCTCGACGCCGCCGTCTCGCGCGCGTTCCCCGGGAGCAGGCTCGCGGTGCACGCCGACGACGGGCGGTTCGAGATCGCCCTCCACCAGGACGGGCTGCTGCGGCCCCTCACCGGCGCGGAGCTGAGCGACGGCACGCTGCGCTATCTGTTCCTCGTCGCGGCGCTGCTCTCGCCGCGCCCGCCCGAGCTTCTCGTGCTCAACGAGCCCGAGACGAGCCTGCACCCCGACCTGCTGCCCGCGCTCGGCGCGCTCGTGCACGCCGCGGCCCGGGAGACGCAGGTCGTCGTGGTGACCCACGCGGCGCCGCTCGTCGCGGCGCTGCGGGACGCGACGGCGTCGGGCACGGCCGACCTGCCGGGCCCCGGCGACCTCCTCGAGGTCGAGCTCGTCCGGTCGCCGTCCGGCGAGACGACTGTCGCGGGCCGCGAGGGTCTGCTCGACCAGCCGCCCTGGACGTGGCCCCGGCGGTGACACCGCGGGCCGGGGCATCGGGCTCGGCCCCCGGCCTCGGGGCGGCGGTCAGCGCCGCGAGGCGACGTGGAGGCTCGTGACGGTGGCGGCGAGGTCGGTGAGCCGGGAGGCCGTCCGGTCGAGGAGCTCGTCGAGCTCGATGGGTCCGGGGGCGATGCTGAACGCCGCGGCGATGCCGGCGTCGCGCGCCTGGTGCGCCGGCAGCAGCACGCGCCCCGCGAGGACGACGACCGGCGGACGGTGCGGTGCCTCGGCGGCGAGCGCGCCCATGGCGTCGGCGACCTTGCCGTTGACCGACTGCGAGTCGAACGACCCCTCGCCCGTGAAGACCAGGTCCGCGCGGCGGATCGCGTCCGGCAGCCCGACGGCCTCGGCGACGAGGCGCGCGCCGGGCTCGAGCTCCGCGCCGAGGATGCCGACCATCGCCGCGGGCACACCGCCCGCCGCGCCCGCCCCCGCGAGCTCGGACACGTCGAACCCCGCCTCCTCGACGAGCACCCCCGCCCAGCGGCGCAGCGCGTCGTCGAGGAACGCGACGTCCGCCTCCTGGGCGCCCTTCTGCGGGCCGAACACGTGCGCCGCACCCCGCTCGCCGTGCAACGGGTTGGTCACGTCGACCGCGAGGCGCCAGCGCACGTCGCGGGCGCGGGGGTGCAGCCCGGACAGGTCGAGGCGCGCGACCCGCGCGAGCCCCTCGCCGCCGTCGGGCACCTGCGTGCCGCCGTCGTCCAGGAGCCGCGCGCCGAGACCGGTGAGGATGCCCGCGCCGCCGTCGGTCGACGCCGACCCGCCGAGGCACACGATCACCTCGTCCACCCCGGCGTCGAGCACCGCCGCCGCAGCCGCCCCCGTGCCGAGGGTGTGCGCGTGCAGGGGCTGCAGCGCGACGTCGCTCACCTGCGGCAGGCCGCTCGCCTCCGCGAGCTCCACGACGCCCAGGCGCCCGTCGGCCGAGACCCCGAACCGCGCGGTGCGGGGGCGTCCGATCGCGTCGACCGTCGCGACCTCGCGCGCCGGCACGCCCCACACGGCGAGGAGCGCGTCGAGGGTGCCCTCGCCGCCGTCGGCCATGGGGAGCTCGACGACCTCGGCGTCGGGGACGACGCTGCGCGCCCCGGCGGCGACGGCGTGCGCGACGTCCGCGGCGCTCAGGCTGCCCTTGAACGAGTCGGGCGCGACGACGACGCGCAGCGGGCCGTCGGGGCGCTGCGGGGAACCGGTCTGGGTGGTGCTCGGCGTTGAGGACACGCTTCGCATCCTAGGCAGCGGGACCCGTCCCGGTCCGCCCGGGAACGGACGGACCGGACGTGTTCCCCGCCACAGCGCTCAGGGGCGCCGCTCGTCCGCCCGCGGCGCGGGGAGCGCTGCCCGGGCCACGTCGGGGATCACCTGCTGGGCCGCGCGCAGCCGCTCGAGCAGGTCGCCGAGCGTCGCAAGGTCGTCGTCGTCGAGCGCGCCGCCCACGTAGGTCGCGATGGCCCGGGCGTGCGCGCGGCCGGTCGCCCGCTGGAGGTCCCGACCCGTCCGCGTGAGCCGGACGAGCGTGCCGCGTGCGTCGTCGGGCGCGGGCGTGCGCTCGACGAGGCCGCGCGTCGCGAGCCGGTCCACCATGCGGCTCAGTGACGGCTGGCTGAGCAGGATGTAGACGTTGAGGTCGCGCAGGCGCATCCCCTCGTCCGGGCCCTTGGTGAGCGAGAAGAGCACGTCGTACTCGCGCAGGGTGAGGCCGTCCCAGACCGGGTCGGCCTGCAGCCGACGCATGACGGTGACCTGCGCCCGGAACAGCGACTCCCAGGTCTCCACCGCGAGCCGCGGGCTCCCGTGGCCGGGCGCCGTCACGTGCTCGACCTCGCGCCTGCCCTGCTCGACCATGACACCCCCGGACGGCTCGATCGATGCGTTCGCATCGACCCTACCGGTCGCGGGCGCGCTCAGCGGCCGAGGCGACGCTCGCGCTGGGAGTAGGCGCGCAGGGCGCGCAGGTAGTCCACGCGCCGGAAGTCCGGCCAGTACGCCTCGCAGAAGTAGAACTCCGAGTGCGCGCTCTGCCACAGCAGGAAGCCGCCGAGGCGCTGCTCGCCCGACGTGCGGATGACCAGCTCCGGGTCCGGCTGCCCCTTGGTGTACAGGTGCTCCTCGATGTGCTCGACGTCGAGGTTCTCCGCGAGGTCCTGCAGCCGCGCGCCCGCGGCCGCCTGCTCGCGCAGGTACGAGCGCACCGCGTCGGCGATCTCGTGCCGCCCGCCGTAGCCGATCGCCACGTTCACCTGGAGCCCGTCGACCGAGGCCGTGCGCTGCTGCGCCTCGCGCAGCGCGCCCGCGAGGCGCTCGGGGAGCAGGTCGAGGCGGCCCATGACCCGCAGGCGCCAGCGGCCCGAGTCGGCGAGGTCGCGCACCGCGTCCTCGATGATGTCGAGCAGCGCGGAGAGCTCCTCCTGCGAGCGCGAGAGGTTGTCGGTCGAGAGCATCCACAGCGTGACGACCTCGACCCCCTGGTCCTCGCTCCAGCCGAGGAACTCCGTGATCTTGTCGGCACCCCGCCGGTGACCGGTCGCCGTCGACTCGCCGAACGAGCGCGCCCACCGGCGGTTGCCGTCGAGGATGACGCCCACGTGGCGCGGCACGCTCTCGCGCGAGAGGGTCGCGGCGAGACGACGCTCGTAGAGTCCGTAGACAGGGCGGGGCAGGCGCACGACGGTTCCTCGACGGTGGAAGGACGGGTGTCGCCCGGCGGGCTGGTCCCTGGTCGGGGACGCGCTGGCCGAACCCGCACACGCTACCGCTCTGGAGAGTGCGGACGGCAGGGTGGCCACGACCGTGCGCGGCCCTGCCCAGGATCTTCACACCGCGGCGCGACGACAGGTCGCGAACCTACGCTCGCGTAACTTACGATGGCGTAGGTTCGAGAGGACGACGCCGTGCGCTCGTCCGTCCGACCCACCGCCCGACCCGGCCCGACCCCGAGGAGACGCCGTGGACCGACCGACCGACAGCGACCCCACCCCGAGCGCGCCCGCCACCGACGCCGGACGTGCGCGCCTGCCCGGCGCCGACGCCGTGCAGGATGTCCGCGAGAGCGTGGGCGACGCCGTCGAGAAGGTCGCCGAGGCGGTCAAGCCGCGCCTGCGGGGCTGGATCCACGCGGGCACGTTCCCCGTCGTCCTCGTCGCGAGCATCGTCCTCGTCGTCGTCGCCCCGCCCGTCGCGGGCAAGGTGTCGTGCGCGATCTTCGGGCTCAGCGCCTGCCTCCTCTTCGGCACGAGCGCCGTCTACCACCGCGGCACGTGGTCGCCGCGCGTCGCCGGGGTGCTCCGCCGCGCCGACCACTCGAACATCTTCCTCATCATCGCCGGCACCTACACGCCCCTCGCGGTGCTCCTGCTCCCCCAGCGGACCGCGACGATCCTGCTCGCGATCGTCTGGGGCGGCGCCGTCCTCGGCCTCCTCGCCCGGATCTTGTGGCTCGACGCCCCGCGCTGGGTCTACGTGCCCATCTACGTCGCCCTCGGCTGGGTCGCCGTCGGCTACATGCCGCAGTTCTGGACCACGACGAACGGACCGGCGATCGTCTGGCTCGTCGCCGCGGGCGGCCTCGCCTACACGCTCGGCGCCGTCGTCTACGGCATCAAGAAGCCGAACCCCAGCCCCCGTTGGTTCGGCTTCCACGAGATCTTCCACGTGCTCACCGTCGTCGGCTTCACGTGCCACTACGTCGCGATCATGCTGGCCGCGGTCGCGGCACGCTGACCGCCGCCGCTCAGTCCCGGGGGACGACGGCGTAGCGACGGTTGGCGAGGGAGGGGTTGCGCTCGCGCGCGCTCGCCAGGGCCGCGGGGTCGAGGTCCGCGCTGCGCAGCTCGGCGCGCTCTCCGAGCTCCAGACCGACCTGGCCGTCCGGGCCGACGAGGAGCGAGCGGCCGGTCACGCCCCTGCCCGCCTGCCCGACCGCGAGCACGACCGCCGTGTTCTCGATCGCCCGCGCCCGGGCCAGGGTGCGCCACTGGTCCGCCTTGAGGTCGCCCGCCGCCCACGCCGCGGGCACGACGAGCACGTCCGCGCCGACGTCGACGAGCCGCCGCGCGCTCTCGGGGAACCGCAGGTCGTAGCACGTCATGACGCCGAACGTCAGGTCCCCGACGGGCAGGACCAGCGGCGGCGCCGCCGGGTCGCCGGCGTCGAGCCGGTCGGACTCGCGGTGCCCGAACGCATCGTAGAGGTGCACCTTGCGGTACGAGCCCACGAGCTCGCCGGACGCGTCCACCGCGACGACGACGTTCACCGCGCGCCCCGCCGCGGCACCCGGTACGAGCGTGCCCGCGATCACCGCGACCCCGTGCTCGCGCGCGAGCCGGCGCAGGGTCGTCACGAACGGCCCGTCGAGCGGCTCCGCGTGCTCGACGCCCGTGCCCCGGGGGTCGAACCCCGCCGCGTACTCGGGCAGCACGAGCAGGTCCGCACGCACGCGCGCCGCCTCCCGGAACGCGGCACCGACCGTGACGAGGTTCGCCGCGTGGTCGGCGGAGACCTCGAGCTGGCCGATCGTGACCCGCGCCCCGGTGGCCACGGTCAGCCCTGCCGCGCGGGACCGCCGCCGGGCGCTCCGTCGGGAGCGCCGCCGTCGCCGGTCGGCCCGTCCGGGCCCTCGGCTCCGGGCTCCGCGCCGTCGGCACCCGCCTCCAGCGGGCCGTCCGCGCCGATGCCCTGCACCTCGGCGTTGTGCCGCATGCGCCGGAGCTGGCGGGACAGCGCGAAGAAGAGGCCCACGGTCGCGAGCGCCACCAGGAAGATCGCGAGGAAGCCGACGAGGCCCGGCGACACGTCGTTCGGGTCGAGGTCCTTGCGCAGCGGGTCTTCGGACGGGCTCGGCGTCGCGGTCTCGGCGACGACGTCGGCCGCCCAGCCCGGACCGCCCGCGACGGTCGGCACCAGGGTTTCCACCAGGGACGTCGTCGTGCTCACGAGGCCGCCCCCTCGCTCGCGACGAGCTCACGGACGCCCGCGAACAGGTCGTCCTCGGGCAACTGCGTGGGGACGCGCGACTCGGCGAGCTCGAACTCCTCGAACGGCCACACGTCGACCTCGAGGTCGCGCGGGATCGCGAAGAAGAAGCCGTCGGGGTCGATCTGCGAGGCGTGCGCGATGAGCGCGGCGTCGCGCTGCGCGTAGTAGCGCGCGACGTGGACGCGGGTCGTGACCTCGCGCTCCGGGATCTCGCGCGCGGACCGCGACTCGACCCAGTCGCCGAACGGCGACTCGAGCCCCGCGCCCTGCATCGCCTCGTGCAGCGTGCGGATGCGGTTCATCGAGAAGTCGTGGTTGTAGTAGAGCTTGAGCGGCGACCAGGGCGCCGCCCCGCCCTCGCGGCGGTAGCGGTCGGGGTCGCCCGCGGCGTGGAACGCCTCGAACGCGACGCGGTGGCACATCACGTGGTCGGGGTGGGGGTACCCCCCCGACGGGTCGTACGTCGTCACGACGTGGGGCCGGAACTCGCGCACGAGCTCGACGAGCGGCGCGGCTGCCTCCTCGAGCGGGACCAGACCGAACGAGCCCTCGGGCAGCGGGGGCAGCGGGTCGCCCTCCGGGAGGCCCGAGTCGACGAACCCCAGCCACTGCTGGCGGACCCCGAGCGCGCGCGCCGCCGACGCCATCTCGACGCGGCGCAGCGCGCGCATGCCCTCGATGTCCTGGGGCCCCTCGCCGAAGCCGGGGTTGAGGATGTCGCCGCGCTCACCCCCGGTGCACGTCGCGACGAGCACGTCGACGCCCTCGGCCGCGTAGCGGGCGGCCGTCGCCGCGCCCTTGCTCGACTCGTCGTCGGGGTGGGCGTGCACGGCGAGGAGACGGAGCGTCTCCGGCTGCTCGCGGTGGGTGGTCGATCCGGCCGCGGGTTCGGCCACTGGTCCTCCCGGGTACGTCGTACGTCTCCTCGCACGGCCGGACCTGTCGTGGGTGCACGACGAGCGCCCGGGCTCTGCGAAGATGGGTCGAGGACATGATCCCCCACCGCGCCCACACCTGACGAACCGCCGGGAACCACCGGCACGACGCCGGGCGTGCGACCGGGCGCGGCGGCACCGACCACGGGACCGCACCATGACGAACGAGACCACCGCCCCGCAGCCGAGCCCGGGCGCACCCCTGCGACCGCCGGCGGGCCGTTACGGGCCCGAGCCGACCGAGCGACGTCGGCGCCTGGCCGTCGTCGGGATCGTCCTCGTCGCGATCGTCGGGCTCGCGATCACGCTCGTCATCGGGCTGCGGTACGCGAACGAGCCGGTGCGGTTCAAGGACTTCGGCTACACGGTCGTGAGCCCGGAGCGCGTGGACGTGACGTTCGAGGTCTACATGGACCCGGGGACGACGGCGACGTGCACGCTCGACGCCCTCGCGGAGAGCTTCGCCCAGGTCGGGACGGTCGACGTCACGGTCGGCCCGGTCGAGGTCGCCGAGTCCCGGTACACGGTGAGCGTCGCGACCTCCGAGCTCGCCACGACCGGCATCGTCCAGTCCTGCCGCGTCGCGCCGTGAGGCGCCCCGGGCTGCGCGCGCGCTGACCTGCGGCGTCGCTGTCGGTGCCCTGTGCTTTGCTATCCTGAGGGATTCCCGCACCCGACCGTGTGGAGCCCGAGACTGCGTGCCGGTGACAAGCACGCCGTCCGCCGGGCGCCGCGGTTCCCGGCGGGAGACCAGTCCTACGCGCTGCCACCCGGCCAGCGTCACCGACCCGGGCAGGCAGGCGCACCGCGAACGCACGCGCCCCGGCTGCCCGTACCCGCACGGCCGTGCGACCGACCCGGCCGTCGACCATGGAAAGGAAGGAGCGAACCGTGACCGACACCACCGTCACCTGGCTGACCCAGGAGGCGCACGACAGGCTGCAGGCCGAGCTCGCCCACCTGTCCGGCGAGGGCCGTACCGCGATCGCGGAGCGCATCGCCGCCGCGCGTGACGAGGGCGACCTCAAGGAGAACGGCGGCTACCACGCCGCGCGCGAGGAGCAGGCCAAGAACGAGGCCCGCATCCGTGAGCTCACCGAGAAGCTGCGCAACGTGCAGATCGGCACGCCGCCGGACGACGGCATGGTCGAGCCCGGCATGGTCGTCACCGCGGTCGTCGCGGGCGACGAGATGACGTTCCTCCTCGGCTCGCGCGAGATCGCCGGCACGACCGACCTCGACGTGTACTCGCCGACGTCGCCGCTCGGTGCCGCGATCAGCGGCAAGTCCGTCGGCGACGAGACGAGCTACGCCGCGCCGAACGGCAACGAGATCACGGTGAAGATCGTCGCCGCGAAGCCCTTCGAGGGCTGACGCGCCACCGGCGGCCACGCCGCCGGTGAGACGTGAGAAGTGGGCCCACCGGGTCGGGGGGGGGGGGGGGCGGCTCGGGGGGGGAACACTCGGGCCCCGGGGGGGGACAGCTGCGGGGGGCGCGGGGGGGCGGCGGGCGCCCGGGGCCCCCGGGGGGCGGTTGTGGGTTTGTTCGCCCCCGGTGCCGTCCGGCTGGGGGGCCCCACTTCTCGCTTCTCGAACCCTCGCGCCCGGGTCGTCCACAGGTCCGGGGCGCTCGTCGGCGCGGCGACGGTGCTCTCCGCCAGACTCTCGGCATGCCCGTCCCCGACCCGCCGTTCCTCGTCTCCGAGGCGCTGCGCCTCGGTATCACCCGCAAGCAGCTGCGCTCGCCGCGGCTCCACGCCCCGGTGCGGGGTGTCCGCATGGACGCCGCACGCCGGGAGGACCTGCGGTCGGTCGCGACCGCGGTCCGGCTCGCGCTCCCGCCGACCGCCGCCTTCTCCCACACGACGGCCGCTGCGCTGTGGGACCTGCCGCTGCCCCGGGACGTCACGGGCCTCGCACCGGTGCACGTGTCGGGACCGTCCGGCACGCGGGCCCTCGACGCCACCGGTGTCGTGTCGCACGGGGCCTGCCGGCGCGCGACGTCGTGGTCCGGCACGGGCTCGACGTGACCAGCCTCGACCGGACCGTCGCGGATCTCGCGACCCTCGTCGCCGCGGGCGGACCCGGGTTCACGGAGACCGACCTCGTCGTCGTCGTGGACGCGGTCCTCGCGGGCCGGGGGCGTGCCCGTCCGTACCCGCCCGACCTGCTGGCCGAGCGTCTGCGAGGGATGCGGGGTCGGCGCGGCGTCGTCCCGCTCGCGTCCGCCCTCGACCGGGCCCGGCGCTTCGTGGACTCACCCATGGAGACGCGGCTGCGTCTGCGGCTCGTCGGCTCCGGCTTCCCCTGCCCGGTCGTCGGCGCCGACGTCTTCGACGACGACGGGCGCTGGCTCGCGCGCCCGGACCTGTGCTGGCCGGACCTGCGGATCGCGCTGGAGTACGACGGGCAGCACCACCTGACCTCCGCGCGCCAGCGCCTGACCGACGTCGCGCGGCAGGAGGAGCTGGAACGCCTGGGCTGGCGGGTGATCGTGCTCTTCGCGTACGACGTCCTCGGCCGCTGGCCGTCGACCGAGGGCCGGGTGCTGCAGGCGTTCCTCGACCGCGGCGTCCGCCCGGCGGAGGTCCCGGACGCGCCCGACGCCGGCACGCGCCCGCGCGTCGTCACCTCGGCACGCCGGATCGTCTGACCCGCGTCGACGGACCCGGGCGTACCACGGGAGCCGAGAAGCGAGAAGTGGGGGGGGCGGCGGCGCGGGGGGGGGGGGCGGCTCGCCGCGAGGGAGTGTGGGGGGGGGGCGCCGCGCCGGCGGGGCTCGGGGGAGGGGCCGGCGGGCCCGGGGGCG
>NZ_JBVIFN010000001.1:738933-920132 GCF_055571305.1 Cellulosimicrobium sp. NPDC030954 | reverse complement strand
CACCGACCCGCGCGTGGTGGCAGCCGCCGGGGTGTCGCCCGGGCGCGACCCCGTGGTCCCCATGTGCGAGAGGGGCCGCCTCTCCGTGTTGGGGGGGGGCCCACTTCTCGCATCTCGTCAGAGGCGGGGCGAGCCGCCGTCGCTGCGCTCGACGCGGTAGCCCTCGGAGCGCAGGTGCGCGACGAGCTCGTCGCAGTGCTCCGGGCCCTTGGTCTCGACCTGCATGCGCACCCAGGCCTCGCCGATCGCGAGGCCCACGTCGGTGCGGTCGTGGTCGATGTGCATGATGTTGCCGCGCGTGGTCGCGATGACCTCGAGCATCCGCGCGAGGGCGCCGGGGCGGTCGTCGAGCAGCACCTGGAGCTGGATGTACCGGCCGGCGGCGGCGAGGCCGTGCCGCACGACCCGCAGCAGCACGAGGGGGTCGATGTTCCCCCCGGACAGCACGACGACGACCGGGCCCTCGACCGGGTCCGCCGCACCCGCGTCGACCGCGGCCGTCCCCGAGAGGAGCGCCGCGACGCCGGTGGCCCCGGCGGGCTCGACGAGCAGCTTCGCGCGCTCGGCGACCATGAGCAGGGACCGGGAGATCTCCTCCTCGGTGACCGTGCGGACCTCGACGCCGTGCTGCGCCAGGATCCCGAACGGCACCGCGCCGGGCGTGCCGACCGCGATGCCGTCGGCCATCGTCGCGGCGAGCCGCGCCGTCGTCGGCGTCCCGGCCGCGAGCGAGCCCGGGTAGGCGGCGGCGCGCTCCGCCTGCGCGCCGATCACGCGCACGTGCGGTGCCGCCTGCGCGAACGCCGCGGCGAGCCCCGCGACGAGCCCCCCGCCACCGAGGGGCGCGACGACGGTCCGGACGTCCGGCACCTGCTCGAGGATCTCCAGCGCGATCGTCGCCTGGCCGGCCACGACGTCGGGGTGGTCGAACGGGTGGATGAACACGGCGCCCGTGCGGTCGGCCTCGGCGCGCGCGGCGGCGAGCGTCTCGTCCACGTCCGCCCCGACGAGCCGGACCTCGGCGCCGTACTGGCGCGTCGCCGCGACCTTGGGCAGCGCGGCGTCCACCGGCATGTACACGACGGCGCGGATGCCGAGCAGGCCGGCGGCGAACGCGACGCCCTGCGCGTGGTTGCCGGCGCTCGCCGCGACGACACCGCGGGCCTTCTCCTCGGCGCTCAGGCGTGCCATGCGCACGAAGGCGCCGCGCACCTTGAACGACCCGGCGCGCTGCAGGTTCTCGCACTTGAGCAGCACGCGGACGCCTGCGGCCTCGCTGATCGCGCGCGTCGTCTGGACCGAGGTGCGGTACGCGACGCCGTCGAGCAGGCGGGCGGCGTCGCGGACGTCGTCGAGCGTGACCGGTACCGGCCCGGAGGTCACCGCACCTCCCCGGGCGCGTCCTCCACGGGTCCGGCGTCCTGCGGTCCGACGACGGCGGAGTCCTCGCCGGCGCCCGCGCGGGTCCGACGGCGCGCGCCCACGTCCTCGAGGTCGGCCTCCGCGCGCGCGATGACCGGCGGTTGCGGGCTCCCCCGCACCACGACCCGGTCGTCGGTGCCGAGCTCGGGGAACTTGTCGTGCCCGTGCAGGTAGAGCACCACGGTGTTGAGGACCGCCGCGATCGGGACGGCGAACAGCGCGCCGACGATCCCCGCGGCGAAGCTGCCCGCCGCGACGACGAGCAGCACGGCGACGGGGTGCAGCGAGACCGCGTGGCCCATGAGGAACGGCTGGAGGATGTGTCCCTCGATCTGCTGCACGAGCAGCACGATGCCGAGCATGACCAGGGCCTGGACCCAGCCCTGCGCGACGAGCACGACGAGCACCGCGATGGACCCGGTGACGATGGCACCGACGATCGGGATGAACGACCCGACGAACACGAGGATGCCGAGCGGCAGCGCGAGGGACGGGACGAAGAACGCCGCGCCGATCCCGATGCCGACCGCGTCGACGGCCGCGACGAGGATCTGCGTGCGCGTGTACGCGGCGAGCGTCACGATGCCGCGGCGTCCGGCCTGGTGGACGTTGTCGCGCGCGCGCAGGGGCAGCAGCCCGACGACCCAGGACCAGATCGTGCGCCCGTCGAGCAGGAAGAAGAACGTGCAGAAGAGGGCGATGAGGGCGCCCGCGACCACGTGGCCGATCGTCGTGGCCGCGCCCAGCGCGCCGGAGACGATCGAGTCCTGGTTCTCCGAGACCGCGGTCCCGGCCTGGTCGAGCCAGTGCGAGATCGTCGTCGAGTCGAGCCCGAGCGGGCCGTCGGCGAGCCACTCGGTGAACTGCTCGAACCCCTCGACGGCCTGGTCGCGCAGGTCCTGGAAGCCGCTGACGATCTGCTGCCCCGCGATGGCCACGAGCCCCGCGACGACGACGATGAGCGTGATGAGCGCCGCTCCGGACGCGAGACCGCGCGACATCCGCAGGTGGCGCCGGAAGAAGCGCTGGACCGGCGTGAGCAGCACCGTGAGCAGGAGCGCGACCGCGATGGGGACGACGATCACCTTGAGCTGCGTGACGAGCCACAGGCCGGCCGCGATCGTCAGGCCGATGAGCAGCAGCCGCCACGACCAGGCGGCGGCCGAGCGCACCGAGTCGGGCACCGCCGCCGCGCCGGGGCGCCCCGGGGGAAGCGGGTCGGGGGTCCTGTGCTGGTCCGTCTGCGCGCTCACAGCGCCACCCTAGGTGAGCGCCCCTCCGCTCGCGGCGCTGAATACCCGCGACGCGCCCGGTGTGCGCAGGATCTCCCCACCGCGCCTGGTGTGCGCAGGATCTCCCGGCCCGCCGGGTCGGCCCGGGCCTACCCGAGCGCCTGGGTGAGGTCCGCGACGAGGTCCTCGACGTCCTCGATGCCCACGGAGAGGCGGACGAGGTCGTCGGGGACCTCGAGCGCCGTCCCGGCGACGGAGCCGTGGGTCATGCGGCCCGGGTGCTCGATGAGCGACTCGACGCCGCCCAGCGACTCCGCGAGCGTGAAGACCTGGGTCCGTGCGCACACGTCGAGCGCCTTCGCCTCGCTGCCCGCGCGGAACGACACCATGCCGCCGAACCCGCTCATCTGGCGCGCCGCGAGCTCGTGCCCGGGGTGCGACGCGAGGCCGGGGTAGATCACCTCGGTGACCGCGGGGTGGGCGGCGAGGAAGTCGGCGACGGCGGCGGCGTTCGCCTGGTGGCGGTCCATGCGCACCGCGAGCGTCTTGAGCCCGCGCAGCGTGAGCCATGCGTCGAACGGCCCGGCGACGGCGCCGGACGCGTTCTGGTGGAACCCGACCGCGCCGGCGACGTCCCTCCCGCCCGCGGGCGACGCGAGCCCGCCCGGCAGCTGCGCGCCCGTCGCGACGACGAGCGCTCCCCCGACGACGTCGCTGTGCCCGCCGACGTACTTCGTGGTCGAGTGCACGACGACGTCCGCCCCCAGCGCGAGCGGCTGCTGGAGGTAGGGGGTCGCGAAGGTGTTGTCGACGACGAGCAGCGCCCCGGCGTCGTGCGCGACGCCGGCGAGCGCCTGGATGTCGCTGACCCCGAGCAGGGGGTTGGTCGGCGTCTCGACCCACACGACGCGCGTCTCGGGGCGCACCGCGGCCCGGACCGCCTCGACGTCCGTGAGGTCGACGGGCGTGTGCTCCACGCCCCACGGCCCGAACACCCGGGCGATGAGCCGGTACGTGCCGCCGTACGCGTCGTCGGGCACGATCACGTGGTCGCCGGGGCGCACGACTGCGCGCAGCAGCGTGTCCTCCGCGGCCAGCCCGGACGCGAACGCGTACCCGCGCGCGGCGGGCGACCCGTCCGCCGTCGGGCCCAGGCCGCCGGACTCCGCGGCCGCGAGCGCCTCCTCGAGCGCGGTGCGCGTGGGGTTCGCGGAGCGCGAGTACTCGTAGCCGCCGCGCAGGCCCCCGACGCCGTCCTGCTTGTACGTCGAGACCTGGTGGATGGGCGGCACGACGGCGCCGGTCGTCGCGTCCGGGTCCTGGCCCGCGTGGATCGCACGCGTGGAGAAGCCGGTGGTGGTCCAGTCGGGGTGCTCGCTCGAGGTGGTCACCCGACCACCCTACGGCGCACCCCCGGCGCCGAGCAGGTGGTCCTGGTCCGTCCCGCTGCCCGGACGAGCCAGGACCGCCTGCTCGGCGTGCCGGGAGCGCCTGCTCGGGCGCGCGGTGGCGGTCGGCGGGGTCGCGGGTCACGGTGGGAGGCAGGGCGGCGCGGGCCGCCGGCGACGCGGAGGGAGCGCACGGATGCGGATCGACCTGGAGGGAAGGAGGGCGCTCGTCACCGGCTCGGCACAGGGCATCGGGCTCGCGATCGCGCGCGCCCTCGCGGAGTGCGGGGCGGCGGTCGTGGTCAACGGGCGCTCGGAGGAGACGTCGCAGCGGGCTGCCGACGACGTCCGCGAGCACGTGCCCGGTGCCGACGTGCTCGGCGTGGCCGCGGACCTCGCGACCGACGCGGGCGCGGCGGCGGTGCTCGACGCCGTGCCGCACGTCGACGTCCTGGTGAACAACCTCGGCATCTTCTCGAGCGAGGACCCGCTCGCGATCGACGACGCCACGTGGCGCCGCTACTTCGAGGTGAACGTCCTCGCGGGCGTGCGGCTCACGCGCGCCTACCTGCCGGGGATGATCGAGCGCGGGTGGGGCCGCGTGCAGTTCGTCGGCAGCGACTCGGCGGTCGTGATCCCGGCGGAGATGATCCACTACGGCGTGAGCAAGACGGCGCTGCTCGGCGTCTCGCGCGGGTTCGCCAAGGCGGCGGCGGGCACGGGCGTCACGGTCAACAGCGTGCTCGCCGGCCCCACGCACACGGGCGGGGTCGAGGCGTTCGCGCGCGAGCTCGTCGGCGACGACCTGCCCTGGGACGAGGCGCAGCGCGTGTTCATGCGCGAGCACCGCCCGCAGTCGCTGCTGCAGCGCCTCATCGAGCCGGAGGAGATCGCGCACCTGGTCGCCTATCTCGCGTCGCCGCTGGCGTCGGCGACGACGGGTGCGGCCGTGCGCGTCGACGGCGGGTACATCGACTCGATCGTCCCGTGAGAGGCTCGGGCGGTGCGCCCGTCCGGGCTCGTCGGGCTCCGGCGCCGACCCGGAACACCCGCCGCCCGTGCGGCGTTCTACCCCGTGCCAGGACGATGCGTCGTGGGCCAGCGCCCCGGTCGTCCGGGTACTTCAGGAGGTAAGCGATGAACTCGATCTTCGACGCGATCTTCGGCTCGTCCGGCAAGACGACGATGATCGCCCCCGAGGACGCGCTGCCCGGGCGCCAGTCGCCCGTGCTGCAGGCACCGCGTCCCCACACCGTGCTCGGCACGTCCATCACCGGCCCGTGGCCCGAGGGCACGCGCGTGCTGTACCTCGCGATGGGCTGCTTCTGGGGCGCCGAGGAGATCTTCTGGCAGGTCCCGGGGGTGGTGAGCACCGCCGTCGGGTACATGGGCGGCACGACGCCGAACCCCACCTACGAGGAGGCGTGCACCGCGCGCACGGGCCACACCGAGACGGCGCTCGTCGCGTACGACCCCACGAAGGTCTCCGAGGAGGAGCTCCTCAAGATCTTCTGGGAGCGTCACGACCCGACGCAGGGCTACCGCCAGGGCAACGACGTCGGCACGCAGTACCGCTCCGCCGTGTACTGGACGACGCCGGAGCAGGAGCAGGCGGTCCGCGACACCGCGGCGCGCTACTCCGCGGTGCTCGAGGCCAAGGGCTACGACCCGGTCACGACCGAGATGCGCCCCGCGGCCGAGGCCGGCCCGTTCTACTACGCCGAGGACTACCACCAGCAGTACTTGAGCCCCGCCAAGAACCCGAACGGCTACCGCTGCCACGCGACCACGGGCGTCCGGTTCCCGAGCGCCGCGTAGCGCCCGCCGAGAGGTGAGTCGTGGCCCCTGATCCCTCGTGGATCGGGGCCACTTCTCGCATCTCGCCCGAGGGTCCCTGGCGCCCGGTCCCGCCGGGGTGCGTGCCGCGCCCGGCCCGACGCAGGATAGGCCCATGACGATCCCCACCCTCCGCGCCCAGGACGGCACGACGATCCCCGCGATCGGGTTCGGCACCTACCGCCTCAACGGTGAGGAGGGGGCCGACTCGATCACCCGCGCGATCGACGCGGGCTACCGGTTGGTCGACTCGGCGTTCAGCTACGAGAACGAGGGCGCGGTCGGCGCGGCGGTCCGGCGTGCGGACGTCCCGCGCGACGACGTGATCGTCACGTCCAAGCTCCCCGGCCGCCACCAGGCCCACGACGACGCCGTCCGCACCGTCGAGGAGTCGCTGTTCCGCACCGGTCTCGACCGGATCGACCTGTACCTGATCCACTGGCCGAACCCGCGCGTCGGGCGGTACGTCGAGGCGTACGAGGCGCTCGTCGAGTGCCGCGAGCGCGGGCTGGTCCGTCACGTGGGCGTCTCGAACTTCCTGCCCGACCACCTCGACGCGGTGGTCGCGGCGACGGGCGTCACGCCGCTCGTGAACCAGGTCGAGCTGCACCCGTACTTCCCGCAGGCCGCGCAGCGAGCCGCCGACGCCGAGCGCGGGGTCCTCACCGAGGCGTGGAGCCCGATCGGCCGCGCGAGCGACCTGCTGCGCGACCCGGTCGTCACCGCGGTCGCCGCGGCCCACGGCGTCTCCCCCGTCCAGGCGATCCTGCGCTGGCACGTGCAGCTCGGCGTCGTGCCGCTGCCCAAGGCGTCGTCGCCCGACCGCCAGCGCGAGAACCTCGACGTGTTCTCCTTCGAGCTCACGACCCCGGAGATGAACGCGCTCACGGGCCTCGCCCGGCCCGACGGGCGCACGAACGACCAGGACCCGGCGGTGTACGAGGAGCTCTGACCTCCCCGGCGCGCGGCACGTGCCGCGCACCGCCGGTCGTGGCACCGTGTGCGGGTGACGTCCCCCGCCCTCGCCCCGGTACCCGACGCCGCCCGACCGCCCTGGGCGGTCGGCTCGCCGCTGCGGCTGCTCGCCGCGGTGCTCGTCTCCGGCTCCGCGGTGCTGCTGTTCGCGGTGCACGTGCGCCCGCTCGGGTACGTGCCGCTCGTGCTCGGCGTGGCGCTCGGGCTCGCCGTGGACCGCCGCCTCGGGCGCGACCTCGCGCTGGTCGGCACCGGCATGGCGATCATCTCGACGATCTCGCTCGAGGCCGACCTGTCGGACGCCGGGATGGTGCGATTCGCCGTCGTGCTGTCCCTCGCCGTGCTGGTCCCGTGGGCGCTCTCGCGGTTCGCGTTCCGCGAGCACGCGATCCGGTTCCCCGTCGCGACCGGGCGGCGCTGGACGCGGGGGCAGATCGTCTACCTCGTCGTGGTCGTCGCGGCCGGGTACCTGATCCTGCCGTTCTACTTCATCGGGTCGGGCGCGTACCTCAACTGGCCGGAGATCACGGGCGGGCAGGAGATCGCGCGGTTGTTCGTCGGCGTCAACGCGGTGGGGATCTGGGACGAGCTGTTCTTCGTGTGCGTCGTGTTCGCGCTGTACCGCGAGCACTTCGGCCTGTGGACGGCGAACGTGCTGCAGGCGGCGGTCTTCGTGTCGTTCCTGTGGGAGCTCGGGTACCGCGAGTGGGGCCCGCTCCTCACCGTCCCGTTCGCCCTGGTCCAGGGCTGGATCTTCTCGTGGAGCAAGTCGCTCACGTACGTCGTCGCGGTGCACCTGCTGTTCGACGTCGTGGTGTTCGCGGTGCTCGTGCACGCCCACCACCCGGAGCTGTTCGACGTCTTCGTCACCGCGCCGCGCTGACGGCGCCGCCCGTGGGCAGAGTCAGGACGGCCGCGCCAGCAGGACGCGGCGGACGCCGTCCACGCGGCACGCGGCGGTGACCGCGACCGTCGCCGGGCCGGCGAGGACCGTCACCGTCGCGACGACGACCGCCACTCCGACCGCCGCACCCGCGACGACGTCGTGCGGGAAGTGCACGCCCTGGGCGACCCGCGCGGACGCGACGGCGACGGCGAGCGCCACGGGCAGCACGACCCACAGCGCGACGTCGCGCAGCGGAGACCGGTAGGCGTGCCGCGCGGGCACCGCGCCCGGGACGCGCACGGCGGGCGCACCCGCGAGGACGACCGCCGTCGCGAGGGCGAACGCGATGGCGGTGTGGTTGCTGGGGAACGACCAGTCCCCCGCGGCCGGGCAGTGCGCGACCTCCACGAGCTCCCAGCACCCTCGCGGCTGGCGGACGAGCGACTTCACGGCCTCGCTCGCCGCGTAGGCGGCGACGGCGCCCGCCCCGGCGACGAGCGTCGTCGCGACGGCGGACGCCCCCGCACGGCGCGACCGCCACGCGACGACCGCGCACAGGCCGAGGAGGACGAGGACCCCGCCCTCCGCGACGAGCTCGGACCCCGGGAGATCGGCGGTCCGCGCCGTGATCGCGAGGTACAGCGCCTCGCTCGGCCCGCGCAGAAGCCGCGCGACCAGCACCACGAGCGCCGCCCCGACGAGCCACGACACCGCGACGAGCACCTGGCCCGCAGCCCGGGACGACGCGTCCGCGGGCGGCTCCGGCAACAGGCGCGGGGTCGCGCCGGGCACCGCGTCGAGCGGGGTGCCGAGGGACGCGGCGGGACGGTCGAGCAGGGTCGACGCACGGGACGAATCGGGCGGGGTCATCGCACGAGGGTAAGCCGGGTGAACGGCGGGTGAACATCCGCCCCACGGGGGATGTCCGCCGTCGTCCCTCCCCCCGAGGCCGGACACTCGCGCGACGACGCCGAGACGCGACCGCACGCGCGTGAGGCACGGTCACGAGCGGCCACGCGCGCGTGCGACGCGGTTCAGCTCGGCTCGGGGGCGTCGTCCGCGGGGACGTAGAACGCCGTCGTGGCGGCGACGCGCGCGGCGACCTCGTCCGCGCCCAGCCCGTCCGCGGCCGCGAGCGCCGCCCCCCACGCCTCGCTGCTCGCGGTGTTGAACACCCGTAGCTCGGGGCTCGCGAGGACCTCCTCGGGGTCGAGCGGCCCGGCGCCGTCGAGGTGCAGCGCGAGGCCCAGCAGCGCGCCGTCCCAGCCGACGCCGACGGCGCCCGGGCCGTACACGTCCCACATCTCCGGCGGCACGACGGCGGTGTGCTCGAGCGTGAGGGTCGTGCCCCCGTCGGGTGCGGGCGCGAGGCGGAGCTCGACGACGGAGGAGTCCTCCGGCGTCGGCGGGCCCATGACCCAGGTGAGCCGGAGGAGGGTCGGCGCGTCGCACGCGCGGATCTCGCCGCCCGCGTTGCCCTCGACCTGGTACGTGCCGCCGACGCGGAAGTCGCCCGTGACGGGCAGGAACCAGCGCGGGATGCGCTCGGGGTCGGTGACGGCGTCCCACACGTCCTCGACGTCGGCCGGGTAGGTCCGCTCGATCGTCAGGACGCGGGCCTCGCCCGCGGGGAGCGTCCCCGTCCCGACGGAGCGTCGTGCGGCCTCGAGCTCGGCGATGAAGTCCTTCATGCTGTCCTCCTGGTGGTGTCGGTCGGGCGTCCGGCGTCCTCGTCGGCATCCGCGGCGCGGCGCCGCTCGCGCGCACCGCGAGCGAGCTCGGTGCCGAGCGCGTCGAGCCGCTGCTCCCAGAACCGGCGCAGGCTCGCGGCCCAGTCCTCGACCTCGTCGAGCGCCGCGGGGTCGAGCGCGTAGAGCCGCCGGGTCCCCTCGGGCCGCACGGTGGCGAAGCCGCTCGTCCGCAGCACCCTGAGGTGCTGGGACACGGCCGGCTGGCTGATCCCGAACTCCTCGCCCACGAGCGCGGCGAGCTCCCCCGCCGGCTGCTCGCCCCGGGCGAGGTGCTCGAGGATCCGGCGCCGGACCGGGTCGCCGAGGACGTCGAACGCTTCCACGGGACCCATGTTTCACTCGTCGCTTATATAAGTCAAGGGTGATCCAGGCTCGCCCGTCGCAGCGTGCGAACGCGCTCCGGGCGTCCCGGTCACGTCGGCCCCGGGCCGGTCCTCACCGGCGCTTCCCGCCCCGCCCGCGGGAGTCCCGCCCCTTCTGGCCGCCGCCGCGGCCCTGCTTCCCCCCGCCGGGACGCCCGCGCGCCGACCCGCCGCGCGCTCCCCCGCGCGCCGACCCGCCGCGCCCGCCCTCACGACCGTCCTGCCCACCGGTCCCGCCGCGGCCCGCGCCGCGCGGCGCCTCGGGCTCCGCCGGGGCCGCCTCCGCGCGACGGCCGCGCGAGCTGTTGACCGTGCGACCCCGCACGATCCCGACCATCTCCTCGACCAGCTCGTCGTCCCGGTCCGCGACCCACGCGAGCGCGACCGGGGCGGTCGGCGCGTCGTCGAGGCGCCGGTACGTCACGTCCTTGCGGTGGTGCAGCCGCGCGAGCGACTGCGGCACGACCGCCACCCCCACGTTCGCCGCGACGAGCACGACGGCGTCGCCCGTCGTCGCCGGACGCTCGACGGCCGGCGTGCCCGGGGGCGTCGGGGCGTCGTCGGCGGCGCCGGGCTCGCCGGCCCAGGGCACGACGTCGTCGAGCGCTCGCAGCAGCACGTCGTCGGCGAGGTCGGCGAGGGCGACGGGCTCGTCGGGCTCGAGCGCGGCGAGCAGGTGGTCGCGCGAGACGAGCACGACCGGCGTCTCCTCGTAGAGCCGGATCGCGCTGAGCACGTCGCGGTCGACCGGCAGGCGGAGGATCGCGGCGTCCGCCTCGTCGTCGCGCAGCGCGCGCTCGGCGTCGCGCGCCTCGACGGCCACGAGGTCGAGCGGGACGTCCGCGAGGCGCTCGCGCCACGTGCGCACCCACTTCGCCGGCGTCGCGCCCGGCACGTACGCGAGCCGGAACCGCCGCGCCGCACCGCCGTCGTCGGGGGTCGCGCCGTTCGTCACCTCGGGGGCCGTGCCCGCGTCGTCGTCCACCCGACCAGCCTAGGCGCGCCGCCGGACGCGCTCCCGTCGGCGCCAGGACGCGGGCCGCCGATGCCCGACCGGCCGACTACCCTGGAGCCCATGACCCCCAAGCAGTCCGCGCAGACCATGAAGCCCGCCACCGCGGCGAAGAAGCTCGGGGTGTACCTGCCCGCCACGCCGCCGGAGTTCCAGGAGGGCACGATCACGCGGGCCCAGCTCGAGGAGCTCGAGAAGAACCCGCCGGAGTGGCTCGCCGACCTGCGCCGCAACGGCCCCCACCCGCGCCCCGTCGTCGCGGGACGGCTCGGCGTCTCCATCTCGGGCCTCACGCGCGGCGGCCTCACCGAGCCGCTGACGACGGAGGAGATCGACGCGCTGCGCCAGGACCCGCCCGCGTGGCTCGCGACCGAGCGCGAGGTGCAGAAGAAGGTCCGCGCCGAGGAGGAGCGGCTCGCCGCCGCCCGCGCCAAGAAGGGCTGAGCCCTCAGCCCTCCGGCGGCGCCTCGCCCCCGGCCCCTGACCGGGCGGCGGCCCGGTCGGTGTGCCCGAGCGCGAGGTCCGGCGCGACGGCGTCGCGCACGCGCCGCTTGAGGTCCGGGATCTCGGGGAACCCGCCGTCGGCCTTGCGGTCCCAGAGGAGCACGGGCCCGTCGCCGGCGTCGAGCGTGACGCGGAAGACGCCGTCCGTCCCCGGCACCAGGGCGACCTCGCCGAGCCGCGTGCGGAACGTCTGGAGCAGCTCCTGGGCGACCCACGCCGCGCGCAGGAGCCACCGGCACTGCGTGCAGTACTCCACCGCCACGCGTGCCGTCCCGCGCGGGACGACGGTCGGCACCTCGGCGGGGGCGGCTGCCTCGGGGCCCGTGGGCTCGGTGTCGTGCGACATGGCGCCCAGCCTACGGTCGGTGGTCGCGGCGCCGGGCCGGGCGGGCGCGCACGCCGGCCCCGCCTCGGCTCACGTCCCGCGCTCGGCCGGGACCCGTCCGCTCGCGACGGCGGCCTCGAGCGCGGCGTAATCCCCCTCCACGACGTCCGCGTACGCGCGCGACCAGCGCGCGATGGCCTGGTCGAAGGCGTCGGAGCGCCCGAGGTAGCCGTGGGCGACCCGCGCACCGGGCGACTGGCTGTGCGCCCGGGCGAGCACGCGCCCGCAGAGCTCGCCGTACCGCACGAACTGCGCCGGGGCGAGCCGGTCGAGCTCCACCGAACCCTTCATGTCGCGGAACTGCCGGAAGAAGAAGTCCACGCGCGGGCGGCCCGTGCGTTCCGGCGCCTCGATGGTGATCCAGCCCAGGAACGGGTCCGAGTGCGCCTGCAGGATGCGCTGGGACGTCACCACACGACGACCCTGCGCCGGGAGCGCCCCGGCCGCAACGAGGCCGGACGGCAGCGCGTCGGGCATCCCGCCGTACCGCGAGAGGACGGACGTCTCGGCCTCCTTCGCCTGCAGGACGAGCGCCTCGCCCTCGGGCCCCTCGAACAGCAGGATGTAGCAGCGGGTCCCGACGCTGCCGACCCCGACGACGCGCAGCACGAAGTCGACGAGCTCGAACTGGCCGAGCAGGAGCCGGACGTCCGCCCGCAGGGGCTCGCGGTACTGCCGGAAGAGCACCGTCAGCTCCTCGACCGACACGCGGTCGACGTGCTGGGTCACGGGCGGCTGGTCGACGATCCGCGGGCGGCCGTCGGTGCTGCGCGTCGTGATCTTCTGCACCACCTGCTCCGAGGTGCGCTTGCGCGCCTTCTTCACCGTGCGGCGCAGCTCCTCGCGCCCCTCCTTGCGCAGCAGGGGCTCGATCGCGTCCGTCTCGACCTGGAACGCGAACCGCTCGAGGGCGCTGCGCGCGAACAGGTCGGCGAGCGCCTCCCGGTACCCGCGCACCGCCTGCTGCGCGGCCTCGCCGCACTCGGCCTCGGACATCCCCTTGTCGCGGCCACCGACGTACATGCTCGCCGCGAGCCGCTTGACGTCCCACTCCCACGGGGCGTCGCTCGCCTCGTCGAAGTCGTTGAGGTCGAACACGAGCCGCCGCTCGGGCGACGCGAAGAGGCCGAAGTTGGAGACGTGGGCGTCGCCGCACGCGACGACGTGGGCGCCGGTGCGCGGTCCGTCGCGCAGGTCGTGCGCCATCGTGGCCGCCGTGCCGCGGTAGAACGCGAACGGCGACTCGAGCATGCGCCCGACGCGCAGCGGGACGAGCTCCTGGAGCCGGTCGCGGTTCTGCTCCTCGATGACGGCGACCGGGTCGCGCTCGGGGAGCAGCAGCGCCCCCTGCGTGCGGCGCGGCACCCGGTCGCGCAGGGCGCGCCCCGCCGCGCGGGACTCGGCCAGGGTTCGCGGGACGTCCACGGGTGCCTCCTCGCTGTCCGGGAACCGCACAGTAGCGCTCGCGGCGGCGCACGGCACGGCGACGCCGGGTGAGGTTCGGCGGAGCGACGGCGTGGGAGCGACCGGGACGGGGAACGGCGTGCCGTCGGGGAGACTGGACCGGTGACGACCTCCCCGCCCGACCTCGCCGCGCTGCTCGCGCGCCTGCGCACCGACGACGCCGGCCCGGCCCGCGAGGACGCCCCGGTCGCTGTGGACCCCGCGGACCGCCTGCTGCTCGACCTCCTGCGCGACGAGGCCGCGCCGTGGCTCGCGAGCGCCGGCCCGGGCGCCCTGGCGGTCGTCGACGACCGGTACGGGGCCCTCACGCTGGGCGCCGCGCTGCTCGCCGCCACGGCGTCGACCGAGGCGGGCCCGGCGTCCCGAGATGCGAGGGTGCGCGTCCACCAGGACGCGCGCACCGCGGAGGCGGCCCTCGACGCGAACGCGGCGGCGCTCGGCCTGGGCGACGCGTACGCGCGCCACGGCCTCGGGGCCGGGCTCCTCGCGGGGGCGCGCGTCGTGCTGCTGCGCCTGCCCCGCGGCCTCGCCGCGCTGCGCGACGTCGCGGAGCACGTCGCGCGCGAGGCCGACCCGGGCGTCGTGCTGCTGGCGGGCGGCCGCGTGAAGCACATGACCCGCGCGATGAACGACGTGCTCGCCGAGTCGTTCGCCGACGTGCGCCCGAGCCTCGCGCGCGGGAAGTCGCGCGTGCTCGTCGCGTCGTCGCCGCGCCCCGCGCGCGGCGGGCTCACCTATCCCGTGACGGCCGACCTGCCCGACGTCGGGCTGCGGGTCGTCGCGTTCGGGGCGGCCTTCGCAGGGGCGGGCCTCGACCTCGGCACGCGGTTCCTGCTCGAGCAGCTCGACGCGGCGGGCCCGGCCGGATCGCCGCCCGGCGGGTCGGGCGCGGGGCCGCGCGACGTCGTCGACCTCGGCTGCGGGACGGGGCTGCTCGCCACGTGGGCGGCCCGGCGGTGGCCGGACGCGCGGGTCGTCGCCGCTGACCGCTCCGACGCGGCGGTGCGGTCGGCGGCGCTCACGGCGCGGGAGAACGGGGTCGGCGGCCGCGTGCGCACGGTGCGCGACGACGCGGGCGCGACGCTGGCCGACGCGAGCGCCGACGTCGTGCTGCTCAACCCGCCGTTCCACGACGGGGCGGCCCTGCGCACCGACGCGGCGCACCGCATGTTCGCGACGGCGGGCCGCGTCCTGCGGCCGGGCGGCGAGCTGTGGTGCGTGTGGAACGCGCACCTGCGCTACCGGCCGGCGCTGGAGCGTGCGGTCGGCCCGACCACCCAGGTCGCGCGCGGCCCACGCTTCACCGTGACCCGCTCCACGCGCCGCTGAGTGCGGGGTGCTCGTCGTCGGGACGGCTCCGCGGCGACGAGCACCCCGCACTCAGCGGGGAGGTGTCACTGGACGTCGACGACGTCCACCACGAAGACGAGCGTGTCGGTGCCCGCGATGCCGGCCTGCGGCACGCCGCGCTGGCCGTAGCCGTGCTCCGGCGGGATCGAGAGCAGCACGCGCGAGCCGACGTTCTGGCCGACGAGGCCCTTGTCCCAGCCGCCGATCACGGCGCCGACGCCGATCGGGAACGCGATCGTGTCGCCGCGGTCGTACGAGTTGTCGAACACGTGCCCGCCCCACGTCTGGCCGAGGTAGTGCACGACGATGTTGCGCCCCGACGTGACGGCCGGGCCGTCGCCCTCGCTGAGCACGACGACCTGCAGGCCGCTGGGCGCGCCCGTCTCCGGGAAGGTGAGCGTCGGCTTCTCGCCGAAGGATCCGGATGCCGCGGGGAGGGTGGGCTGGTCGGTCACGAGGTTGCCTCTCGTCGGGTGCAGGAAGCCCGCGCGGGCGCGGGTCTCCCCACCTTACGCGGGGTCGCCCCAGCACGACCGGGGCGACCGTCGCACGCCCCTTGCCACCTCTGGCTAATGGCATTAGCCTCGTGGCTATGAACACGAGCCAGCAGTCCGTCGTGCACCGCCTCGCCCGGGCCGAGGGGCGCCTCGCCTACACCGACGAGGGCGCCGGGCCCCTCGTCGTCGCGTCGCCCGGCATGGGCGACCTGCGCGCGACCTACGACGACGTCGCCCCGCACCTCGTGGCCGCGGGCTACCGCGTGGTCGTCGTGGACCTGCGCGGCCACGGCGACAGCGACACCACGTTCTCGACCCACGGCGACGAGGCGACCGCGTCCGACTACGTCGCGCTCGTCGAGCACCTGGACGCCGGGCCCGCCGTGCTGCTCGGGAGCTCCATGGCGGCGTCGGCCGCCGTGGTCGCCGCGGCCGAGCGCCCCGACCTCGTGCGCGGCCTCGTCCTCCTCGACGGGTTCCTGCGCGAGCCGTCGTCGCCCGCGAAGCTCCGTGCGATGCGCGTGCTCTACCGCCTCGCGCTCGCGCGGCCCTGGGGCGCCGCGTTCTGGGCGTCGTTCTACGGGTCGCTGAACAGGGGCCGCACGCCCGCGCGCCTCGCCGACCACCAGGCCGCGATCCGGGCCAGCCTCGCCGAGCCGGGGCGCCTGCGCTCCTTCCGCGACCTGACCCTCCAGCTCGACCACCGGGTCGTCGAGCCGCGCGTCGCGCAGGTCCAGGCGCCCGCGCTCGCGATCTTCGGCGCGCTCGACCCCGACTATGCCGACCCTGCCGCCGAGGCCGCGTGGGCGCAGGAGTCGCTCGGCGCGACGACCCTCGTCCTCCCCGAGGTGGGCCACTACCCCCAGCTCCAGGCGCCCGAGGAGGTCGTGGCCGCGACGCTCGCGTTCCTCGCGGACCTGCCGGACGACGCCGCGCGCCCTGCCGGCGCGCGCCGCGAGGGGTCGGAGGGCACCCGTGGCTAGGGCGGGGCTCTCGCACGCGGCGGTCGTGGGGATCGCCGTCGACCTGGTCGACGCGGGCGGCCCGACCGGGTTCGCCGACCTCACGCTCGCGAAGGTCGCCGTGCAGGCGGGCGTCGCGACGCCGAGCCTCTACAAGCACGTCGGGTCGCTCGCGGCGCTGCAGCGCGAGGTCGCCGTGGTGTCGGTCGAGGACTACACGCGGGCGCTCACCGACGCGACGGTCGGGCTCGCCGGGCCCGACGCCCTCGCAGCCCTCGCGCACGCGACCCGGCGCTACGCCCGCGCGCACCCGGGCCGGTACGCCGCGGTCCAGGTGGCACCCGACCCCGACGACCCCGCCGACGCCGCGCTCACCGCGGCGGCGAGCCGCAGCGTCCAGGTCGTCGGCGCGGTGCTGCGCGGCTTCGCCCTCCCCGAGGACCGCACGATCGACGCGATCCGGTCCGTGCGCGCGAGCCTGCACGGATTCGTCGCGCTCGAGCTCGGTGGAGGCTTCCGGCTCCCGGACGACCTCGACCACAGCTTCGAGGTCCACGTGTCCGCCGTCCTCGCGGGACTGGCCGCGCTGGGTACGCCTCGGGGCGGCGAGGGGCTCCGCGGAGCCCCTCCCGCGTCTTGACGTCGCGGGCGCCACCCGCGACGATGCGCCGGTGATCGAGCTCTTCGCGCGCGACATCGACGTCCACTACGGGTTCGTCCACTTCCGGGAGGAGGACGGCGACTGGCCCGAGCTCAGCAGGGAGGGCCAGGAGAACGGCCTGCTCGAGCACGGGCCCACCGACGCCCTCGCGATGACGACCGGGCTCCACACCGGCGCGGTCCCCTTGCGCGTGGAGTGGCACCCGGTGGAGCCGCCGTTCGACGACGCCTGGCAGGACGTGGTCGAGGCGTCGGTCGAGCTCACCACCCCGCACCTGCTGATCGCGTCGTTCGACGACGGGGAGCCCGTGTCGGCACCGCACCTCGGGTGGCACCGCGCCCGCTACGTGGCGAGCGAGATGGACGCCGGCAGGGCCATGGACTGCCCGGTCGACGGCGAGTCCGCGCCCGACTCGTACCTCCTCCAGCTCTGGCCTGCGCCGCCTGGTCGGGACCGGGTCGTCAGGGTGACGAGCGAGGTGGCCGCCTACTGGCACGCGGTCGCCCGCGGCGAGCGCAGGTGACGGGCGCCGGCGCTCGACCGACGCCCGTCCCGCGGTCGCCGCTCACCGCGCGGCGACGAACCCCAGGAGGTCGTGCCGCGTGAGGACGCCGACCGGGTCGCCGTCCTCGACGACGAGCAGCGCGTCGGCGCCGTGCAGCGCGGCGCGCACCGCCTCGACGCCCTCGCCCGCGCCGATCAGCGGGAACCGGGGCTCCATGTGCTGGTCCACGCGGTCGGCGAGGGACGCGCGTCCGGAGAACACGGCGTCGAGCAGCTCGCGCTCGCTCACCGACCCTGCGACCTCGCCGCTCTTCACCGGCGGCTCGGCGCCCACGACGGGCATCTGGGAGACGCCGTACTCGCGCAGGATCTCGATGGCGTCGCGGACGGTCTCGCTCGGGTGCGTGTGGACGAGGTCGGGCAGGCGGCCGTCCTTGGCGCGCAGCACGTCGCCCGCGGTCACGCCCTCCTCGTCGGGCAAGAACCCGTACGACCGCATCCAGGCGTCGTTGAAGATCTTCGACAGGTAGCCGCGCCCGCTGTCGGGCAGGAGCACCACGATCACCGCCCGCGCCGCGGCCTCCGGGTCCTCCTCCTCGAGCCGGCGCGCGAGCCGCAGCGTCGCCTCGACCGCCATGCCGCACGACCCGCCGACGAGCAGCCCCTCCTCGCGCGCGAGGCGCCGCGTCATCGCGAACGAGTCGGCGTCCGTCACGGCGATGACCTCGTCGGGGACCGACGGGTCGTACGCGGCCGGCCAGAAGTCCTCGCCCACGCCCTCGACGAGGTACGGCCGACCGTCGCCGCCCGAGTACACCGAGCCCGCCGGGTCGGCGCCCACGACGCGCACGCGGCCGCCGTCGGCCTCCGCGCGGTCGGCGGAGACGTCCTTGAGGTAGCGGCCGGTACCCGTGATGGTGCCGCCGGTGCCGACGCCCGCGACGAAGTGGGTCACGCGGCCGTCGGTGTCCGCCCAGACCTCCGGGCCGGTGGACTCGTAGTGCGACGCCGGGCCGTTCGGGTTCGCGTACTGGTTCGGCTTCCACGCCCCCGGGATCTCGCGGACGAGGCGGTCGGAGACGGAGTAGTAGGAGTCCGGGTGGTCCGGCGCGACGGCGGTCGGCGTCACGACGACGCGCGCGCCGTACGCGCGCAGCACGTCCCGCTTGTCCTGACTCACCTTGTCGGGGCACACGAACACGCAGTCGTACCCCTTGCGCTGCGCGACGAGCGCGAGGCCGACGCCGGTGTTGCCGGACGTGGGCTCGACGATCGTGCCGCCGGGGGCCAGCTCGCCCGACGCCTCCGCGGCCTCGACCATCTTCAGCGCGATGCGGTCCTTCACCGAGCCGCCGGGGTTCCCGTACTCGACCTTGGCGAGGATCGTCGCGCTGAGGCCTTCGGTGACACGGGACAGCCGGACGAGCGGGGTACCGCCGACGAGCTCGGACACGTGCTCTGCGTATCTCATGCCCCGATCATCCCCGATCCGTGGGGCGCGCGTGCGTCGTGCGACCCCTCGCCGCCACGGCGGCGGGAATTTCCGTACGGTGTACAGCGTTGAGCCCTCCGACCGCCCCGACCGAGAGGTGACCTGTGCCCGAGACGACCACCGCCGCCCCGCACCCGACCGCGCCCGAGACGGGGCTCCCCGACCTGCCCGACGTCGTCGCCCAGGCCGAGCGCCTCGTCGCGCTCGGCGTCCACGAGATCGCCGGGCTGACGGCCGACGCGCTCCGCACCGCCGCGGCCGGCCTCGCCGCGACCGCGCCCGACGGCTCGCTGCTCGTCGTCGATCCGCGGCTCGCGCCGCCGTCGGCCCTCGCACCGCTGCTGCGGCTGCCGGCGCGCGACGGCGAGAAGGAGGGCTTCGTCGTCGTCGACATGACGGACGTCGACCGATTCGTGCCGATCGAGGGCGTCGAGGTCCCCGACGGCCCGCTCTACCTCGTG
Source organism: Cellulosimicrobium sp. NPDC030954 (assembly GCF_055571305.1). Lineage (NCBI taxonomy): Bacteria > Bacillati > Actinomycetota > Actinomycetes > Micrococcales > Promicromonosporaceae > Cellulosimicrobium > Cellulosimicrobium sp. NPDC030954. Next base: position 900,988 of record NZ_JBVIFN010000001.1, on the reverse strand, counting down.
GCCGGCCCGGACCGCGGCGACGACCTGGCGAACTGGTCGCCGGACGAGGCGCTGCCCGAGCTCACGGCCCGCGGCCGCACGCCGATGCTGCTGCACGAGGGCATCCACTGGGCGCTCCAGGCCCCGAGCGTCCTCACGCGCAACCTCTGCTACATGACCATCGGGTCCCGCCTGCGCAAGCCCGACGGCCGCCTCGACGCCCGCACCCCGGCGCTGTGGATCTCGAACGGCACGGGTCGCGACGGGCGCGAGCGCCGCGGCGCCCCGAAGGTCGGCTGGTGCTGGGCCGGCAACCGCCACACCTGGCTCGGCTTCGCTTCGACGACGACCCGCCTCCCCGCCTGACGCAGCCCGCGCGTGTGGGCATGGAATGGGCCCGGTTCTCGGTCGAGAACCGGGCCCATTCCATGCCCACAACGATCCGGGCTCAGCCGAAGAAGCCCAGGAGGGCGACGAGGACCACGACGACGCCGAGCACGACGACGAGGAGCGGCCGGTCGGACGCCTCGCGCGCGGTGAGGCGACCCAGCCCGGCCCCGATCGCGGCGGTGACCCCGACGACGGCGGCCGCGCCCGCGACGAGCGCTCCCCCGCCGCTCGCGCCCGCGTCCGCGAGCTGCCGCGCGAGGCCGCCGGCGAGCATCGAGCCCCACAGGGCGCCCGCGACGAGGCCGAGCGCGGCGAACACCAGCGCGGCCCGGCGCTCGGACGCGTCGCGCGTGATCCGGGTGCCGAGCCACGCCACCGCGGCGCCCGCCGTCGGCACGCTGAGCAGGATGAGGAGGGCCACGAACGCGAGCCACGCGGGCGGCGCGCCGGAGACCACCATGTAGAGGACCTGGACGCCGAGCATCGCCGCCGCAGCGACGACAAGGCCGGCGAGAAAGACCGGCACCCGCGGCGGGAGGTCCGCCGCGGGTGCCGGTTCACGGGTGCTGCGCGCCACCGTCAGTCGCTGCTCTGCAGGATCGCGAAGAGGCGCAGGAACTCGAGGTACAGCCAGATCAGCGTGACCATGAGGCCGAACGCCGCCGACCACGCGAACTTCGCGGGCACGCCCGCCTCGACGCCGCGCTTGATCGAGTCGAAGTCGACGATGAGCGACGCGGCGGCGAGGCCGACCGCGACGAGGCCGATGATGATGCCCCACGTGCCACCACGCATGCCCCAGCCGTCGAGGACGCCGAACAGCACGAGCACGACGTTGACGAGCGAGAACGCGAGGTACCCGACCATCGCGATGAGCAGCCAGCGCGTGAACTTGGGCGTGACGCGGACCTTCCCGGACTTGAACAGGAAGAGCGCCGCGGCGAACGTCGCGACGGTCGCGAGGACCGCCTGGAAGACGATGTCCGTCACGCTGCCGCCGTTGCCGACGGTCATCGAGCCGAACGCCAGGCTGATGCCACCGAGGAACAGGCCCTGGGCGACGGTGTAGGCGACGATGAGCGCCGGGCTCGGGTTGCGCCGGAACGCGTTGACCAGACCGAGCACGAGGCCGGCGATCGCACCGATCAGGTACAGGAACGGCATCTGCGGCGTGAGGTACCACGACGCCGCCCCGACGACCACGAGGAGGGCGAGCAGGCCGCCCGTCTTCATGATGACGTCGTCGTAGGTCAGGCGCTTGGTGTCCGCCGTGGTCGCCGACGGCGCGTTGTACATCGCGTCGAGCGACGCGGCGTCGGCGGTCTGGGCGCCGTACGCGCCCCACTGCGCGCCCTGCTGCGCGGGCGGCGTGCCGTACGCGGGGCCCTGCCCCTGCGGCGGCGGGGTCCCGTAGGCGGGTCCGGCCTGCGTGGCCGCCCCACCGCGCCGGTTCTTCGGCTCGCCGAAGACCGCGCTGTTGTTGAAGACGGGGTTGCTCATGAGCTCCTCCTGGTCGCGGCGTCCACTACCTCTCAGCGGGCCTCGTCATCGGCGTCTCGCCTCGAGTCGGGTGTCGCTGGCCTGTGTTCATCCTAGGGAACGTGCGAGCCGAGGCCACTGTTCCCGCCGGTTTTTCGCCTCTCGGGGGCGAAGTCCCGACCAGCGGACCACCCGACGACGCGCCGCGTACGCCGCGCGGTGTACGGCGCCCGGCCCATGCCCCGGGCAAGATACGTCGCACGGGGGCTGTCCGACGTCGTGCACGTCCCTAGGCTCGAGACGTACCTCGCGGAGAGGGCCCCGGCCAGACCGGCGCGACCCCGCCCGCGAGCACCAGAACCATCCCGGACGAACGACCCTCGGAGGGGCGAAGTCATGATCGAAGCACGCGGCCTGACCAAGCGGTACGGGCCCAAGACCGCGGTGGACGGCATCTCGTTCACCGTGCGTCCCGGGACCGTCACCGGCTTCCTCGGCCCCAACGGCGCCGGCAAGTCCACGACCATGCGCATGATCATGGGTCTGGACCGCCCGACCGCGGGGACCGTCACCGTCAACGGGCGCCCGTACGCGCAGCACCGCTCCCCCCTCACCGAGGTGGGCGCGCTGCTCGACGCGAAGGCCGTCCACACCGGGCGCACCGCCTACAACCACCTCCTCGCGATGGCCACGACGCACGGCATCCCGACCAAGCGCGTGGACGAGGTCATCGACATGACCGGCCTGCAGTCGGTCGCGAAGAAGCGCGTCGGCGGCTTCTCGCTCGGCATGGGCCAGCGCCTCGGCATCGCCTCCGCGCTGCTCGGCGACCCCAGGACGCTCATCCTCGACGAGCCGGTCAACGGCCTCGACCCCGAGGGCGTCCTGTGGGTGCGCAACCTCGCCCGGTACCTCGCGTCGGAGGGCCGCACGGTCTTCCTGTCGAGCCACCTCATGAGCGAGGTCGCCCTCACGGCCGACCACATCATCGTCATCGGCAAGGGCCGCATCATCGCGGACGCCCCGGTGAGCGACATCGTCAACGGCACCCAGCAGCGCACCGTCCGCGTCCGCACGCCGCACGCGACGCAGCTCGCCGAGATCCTCACGAGCGACGGCGCGACCGTCACGAGCGACGAGCCGAGCCTGCTCGTGGTCACCGGCGCGGACGCGCCCGGGATCGGCGAGCTCGCCGCCGCGAAGGGCTTCGTCCTGCACGAGCTCACGCCCGTCACCTCGACGCTCGAGGACGCCTACATGGCCCTCACGGCCGACTCCGTCGAGTACCAGACCGAGTCCGCGCAGATCCACATCGGCCACGGTGCGACGGGTGCCCCTGCCGACGCCCCGGCCACCACCGACTCCCTCGAAGGAGCGCAGCGATGAGCGCCACGACCCTCGCCCCGGGCGCGACCAGCCCGACGGCGTCCCGCACGTCCCCGTACCGCCTCACGTTCGGCCACGTGCTGCGCGCGGAGTGGATCAAGTTCCGCTCGCTGCGCTCCACGTGGTGGACGCTCGGCATCACCGTCGCCGTGATGGTGGGCTTCTCGCTCATGTTCGCCGCCGTCGTGTCGTCGATGGACTCGGCGGGCGTCTCGGCCGAGGAGGCCGGGATGGGGGCTGCGGACGGCGTCGGCGTCATGGTCATCACGGTCGGCTACTCGTTCGCGCAGCTCGCCGTCGCGGTGCTCGGCGCGCTCACCGTCACGGGTGAGTACTCCACCGGCATGATCCGCTCGACGCTCTCCGCCGTCCCGCGCCGCACGCCCGCGCTCGCCGCGAAGATGATCGTCGTCGGGGTCGTCACCGCGGTCACGACCGCCGTCGCGGTCGGCCTGTCCTACCTCGTGACGTACCCCATCCTGTCCGGCAAGGACATGACGGTCGACTTCTCGTCCGCCGACGACCAGCGCGCCCTGATCGGCGTCGTGCTGTACCTCACGGCCGTCGCGCTGTTCTCCGTCGCTGTCGGTGTCCTGCTCCGCAGCTCGGCCGGCGCGATCTTCACGCTCGTCGCGGTGTTCTTCGTCCTCTCCATGGTCCTGGGCATCGTCCAGGGCGTCACGGGAGCCGACTGGGTCCAGACGGTCATGAACTCGCTGCCCGCGTCCGCGGGCGAGCAGGTCGTGCTCGGCGGCGGCATGTCGTCCCCCGACGCGATCGACCCGTGGCCCGGCTACGCCGTGCTCGTGGGGTGGACCGCGGCGCTCACCGTCGCCGCGGCGGTCGTGCTCAAGCGCCGGGACGCGTGACCACCCGGCCCACCACCCCGCCGACGCCGGACGAGCAGCCTGCTCGTCCGGCGTCGGCCGTGGCGTCCCCGGACGCCGCCGCGCCGAACGCGCCGGGGACCGCGCCCCTGCCGATGCGGCCCGCGCCCGAGCCGTTCACCGAGCTCGACGCGCGACGCCTCGGTCCGGTGCGCCGCTACTTCGCCCGCCGCCCGGTCGTCATGGACTGGGTCATCGTCGCGGTGTTCGTCGTGCCGGGCGTGCTCTACGCGCTCCTCGCGGAGCAGCCCCGCGGCTCGACCCCGCTGTCGCTCGTGTTCTTCCTCCTCGGCGGGACGCTCCTGTACTGGCGCCGTCGGCGACCCGTCACCGTCGCGCTCGGTCTCACCGTCCTCGGCGTCCTCGCGATCGCGGTCACCGGCGACACCGCCGGGTTCGAGGTCGCGGCGATGTTCGCGGTCTACGCCGTCGCCGCGTCGCGGCCGTCGCGCATCGCGTGGCCGGTCCTCGCCATCGTCGTGCTGGCACTGTCCGGCGCGACCCTCCTCTGGTACGACGTCATCACCACCGCCGACGGGGAGGTCCTGCGCCAGAGCGTCGAACCCGGGCGCGCGACCGTCGACCGCATCGTCGGCATCCTCGTCACGACCGTCCTGTGCCTGATCGCCCTCGCGATCGGCACCAACGTGCGCGCCCGCCGGCAGCACGTGTCCGACCTCGTCGAGCGCGCGAACTCCATCGCGCGCGACCGCGACCAGCAGGCCCAGCTCGCCGCCGCCGCCGAGCGCACGCGCATCGCGCGCGAGATGCACGACGTCGTCGCGCACTCCCTCACGGTCATGGTCGCCCTCGCGGACGGCGCCAAGGCGTCGGGCGCCAAGAACCCCGAGCTCGCGGGCCACGCGCTCGACGAGCTCACCGCGACCGGCCGCGCCGCCCTCGCCGACATGCGCCGCGTGCTCGGCGTCCTGCGCGAACCCGGGGGCGAGCAGACCGTGCCGCTCGCCCCGGCGCACGAGACGCCCGAGCTCGAGGAGATCGTCGAACGCTTCCGCACCGCGGGCCTGCCCGTGCGGCTCGTCCGCTCCGGCCCCCAGCCGAACCCGGGGCCGGCGCTGCGCCAGACCGCGCACCGCATCGTCCAGGAGTCCCTGACGAACGTGCTGCGCTACGCGCCCCTCTCCCCCCTCGTGCTCGTCGAGGTCTCCCGCCGCGCCGAGCCCGGCGCGGACTGGCTCGAGCTGCGGGTCGTCAACCAGGCCGGCCGCCGGCCCGGCGAGGGCTCGAGCGCCGACGAGCGCGGTCTCCCACCCTCCGTCGCGGAGCAGCACCCGCCCGGCGTCCCGGTCGGGACCGGCCGCGGCATCATCGGGATGCGCGAGAGGGCGGCCGTGTACGGCGGTACGGTGTCGGCGGGGCCGAGCGGCACCGGCTGGGAGGTGCGGGCGAGCCTGCGCCTCGACCTCGACCCCGGCCGGGACACCGGCGGACGCGACGACGGACGGGAACGCACATGACGGACAGCGGCGCACCGACCCGGGTGCTGCTCGTCGACGACCAGGCGCTGCTGCGCATGGGCTTCCGCATGATCCTCGCCGCCGAGGACGACATCGAGGTCGTCGGCGAGGCCGGGGACGGCGAGACCGGGATCGCGCAGGCCGCCGCCCTGCGGCCCGACGTCGTGCTCATGGACGTCCGCATGCCCGGCACCAACGGCATCGAGGCGACCGAGCGCATCGTCGCCGCCCAGCCCGAGTCACGGGTCATCATCCTCACCACGTTCGACCTCGACGAGTACGCGTTCGCCGCCCTGCGCGCCGGCGCGAGCGGGTTCCTCCTCAAGGACGCCAAGCCGGGCGAGCTCGTCGGGGCGATCCGCGCCGTCGCGAGCGGCGACGCCGCCGTCTCCCCGCGCATCACACGCCGCATGCTCGAGATGTTCTCCGGGCAGCTCCCCCAGGACGGCACGACCGCCCCCGCCCCCACCCAGACCGGCCTGCACGACCCCCGCCTCGCCGAGCTCACGGCCCGCGAGCTCGAGGTCTTCGAGGCGCTCGGCGAGGGTCTGACGAACGCCGAGATCGCCGAGCGCTTCGTCCTGTCCGAGGCGACCGTCAAGACCCACGTCGGCCGCGTCCTCGGCAAGCTCGGCCTCCGCGACCGCGTCCAGGCCGTCGTCCTCGCCTACGAGACGGGCGTAGCCCGCCCGTCCTGAGTCCGCCCAGGTAGAGGCGTGGTCCGCCCAGGTAGAGGCCCGGTCTCGTGCCCGACGGCGGTCTGGTCACCTTGGGTGGCGGGGTGGGTGGTGGTGCCGCGTCTACCATCCGCGCCGCTCGTTCCTCGCGTCGCTCCCGCCAGGCCCGCCACGACGCGGCACCACCACCCACCCCGCCCGGCGTCGTCTCACCCTGGCCTCCGCTCACCTCGGGCGACTGCCCGCGGTGTCGGTACGCGATCCAGGTCTCCGTAGCCGCATCCGGTCGTGGCACGACACCGCCGCGCCGCGGATGCGGGTCATGGGTCGCGCGCGGTCGCGTCGCGACCTTGTCGTCGCGACAACACGCCGAACAGGTGGTCTCGGTTTGTCCTGGTCGTCTGACGAGCCGCGGTCGCCTTTTCGGCCTGCCAGGACCGCCTGGTCGGCTTGCCACCGAGCCATGGCGAGACGACGGCCGAGCGGTGGGGGTGGGCTCGGATGCGAAGGGGCGTCAGAGCGGCGCTCCTAGAACCCACGGCCGAAGGGCCGGGGTGACGGCGCCGCAGCCCCGAGCACCGAGGCCACCCGCGCCGCGGACCCCACCCGGCGGGCCGGAGGTTGAACCACGGCTCTACCTCGGCGGAACGCGGCTCTACGTCGGCAGGTCAGGCCTCGTCGTCGAGGGGGTCGCCGTGGCGGCGGCCCAGGACGTCGAGGCGCGCCCAGAGGATCGCGAGCGCGGCGCCGCCGCCGATCTCGGCCGCGGCGAGGGCTCCGACGACGAGCGCGTCGGCGCCGACGACCTCGAGGCGCCCGGGCCCGACGGCTCCGCCCGCGAGCCAGCTCACGCCCCCGACGAGGAGTCCCGCGCCGAGCGCGACCCCGCCCACGGCGAGGGCGACGTCGAGCCACCGGACGTCGTCGTCGGGGTGGGTGCCGGTCACGTCGCGCAGGCGGCGCCAGACGAACGCCCCGGCCACGACCCCGAGGGCGACGACGACCGCGGGCACCCAGGGCGTGAGGGGGTTGGTCCAGTCGTCGCCGGGCAGCGCGCCGAGGAGCGGGATCGCGGGCAGCGCGCCCGGCTCCGCGCCGCTCGGCGCGAACGTGCTGCCCTCGCCGACGGCGAAGCCCGGCCCGACGAGCCACGCCCCGGCCCAGGCCACGACGTTCGGCAGGACGGCGAGCTGTGCGAGGGCGAGGACGATCCCGCCGACGGTCCCGGGCACGAGCCCGGCGACGATGTCGCCCGACGTCGCGCGCCCGGCGACGAGCCACGCCCCGACGACGACGGCGGAGACGCCGGCCAGCAGGCTCGTGCCCAGCAGCCCGCCGCGCAGGCCCAGCCGGACCGTCGGCGGGACCCAGCGGTCGAGCCGTTGCGTGAGGTCGCCGACGAGGGGGGCGTCGGGTCGCGCGAGGATCCCGGCCCCGAGGCCGAGCCCGCCGACGAGCGCGCCCCCGACGACGGCGACGGCGAGGCCCCACGGCGGGGTGGACCCGGCGAGGAGCGCGACGCCGAGCGTCGCGAGCGCGTAGGTCACGGTGCCCGCGACCCAGGCGGACAGGGTCGTGTGCGCGGAGCGGCGGGCCGACGCGAAGCAGCAGAACAGCGCGAGGGCGGTGAGCCCCAGCGGGACCAGCGTGACCGTCGTCCCGCTCGCGACGAGCGGCACCCCATGCCCGAGGAGCCAGAACCCGGCGGCGATCGTCACCGACTGCCCCCACCCAGAGCCCTCGGAGGACCCGGTGGACGACGCGAGGAAGGCCACGACGCCGGGCAGCACCACGACCGCGAGCGACAGCGCGAGCGCCTGGAGCGCGGCGAGCACGCCCGACGGCCCGCGCCGGGCCGCGACCGGTGCAGGGGCGGGGCTGCCGTCCACGGTGCGCGTGCGCGCACCACGCGTCGTGCTGGTGGTGCTCATGGTGCCCATCGTCGTCGATCGAGTGGTCGGTCTGTCGCATTTCCCCGGCGCGCCAGCCTACCCGCGCCTACGATCGGTCCATGACGACGGCGCCCGCCCCGACCGCGTTCGTCCTGGGCGGCGGGGGCGTGCGCGGCGCGGTCCAGATCGGCATGCTGCGTGCGCTGCTGGAGCGCGGGATCACGCCCGACCTGGTCGTCGGCACGTCCATCGGCGCGATCAACGGCGCCGCCCTCGCGGCCGACCCCACGCCCGCCGTCGTCCCCCGCCTCGAGTCGGCCTGGTCGTCGCCTGCGGCGGCGCAGGTCTACGGCGAGGCGTGGTACCGCCAGGTGCACCGGCTCGCCACGACGCGCACCCACCTCGCCAGCCCGGCGCCGCTGCGCGCGCTCCTGCGGCAGGTGCTCGGCGAGCGCACCACGTTCGCCGACCTCGCCGTGCCGCTCGTCGTCGCCGCAGCGTCCATCGAGCGCGCGGCCGAGCGCTGGTTCAGCGACGGCCCGCTCGTCGACGCCGTGCTCGCCTCGGCGTCCGTCCCGGGCGCGCTGCCGCCCACGCGCATCGGGGACGAGCACTACGTCGACGGCGGCGTGGTCTCCTCGATCCCGCTAGGCGAGGCCGTGCGCCGCGGCGCCCGCACGGTCTGGGTGCTCCAGGTCGGCCGGATCGAGGAGCCGCTGCGGCCCCCGCGGACCGCGGTGGAGGTCGCGAAGGTGACGTTCGAGATCTCCCGACGGCACCGGTTCGCGCGCGAGCTCGCCGAGGTCCCCGACGACGTGACCGTCCACGTCCTGCCGAGCGGCGGGCCGCTCCCCGGCGACGACCGGCTCTCGTCGTCGCGCCGGCTGGACACGACCCGAGCGCGCGCCGCCTCGTCGTACGCGGCGGCGCGCCGCTACCTGGACGAGCTGGGCGGCGACGCGTGAACGTCCCGCCTCCGCCCCGATGGGTCCGCCGGCTGCTGCTCGCGCCGGCGGTCGTCGTCCTCGCGGTCCTGCTCGTCCCGACGAGCATCATGCTCGTCCTGCTCGTCGGCGGCATCGTGAGCTGGGCACTGCCCGGTCGCCTGCGCGCGCCGCGCGTCCTGTGGCTCGCGAGCTTCTACGTCGTGTGGGACGCCGCCGCCCTCGTCGCGCTGTTCGGCCTCTGGGTGGGCTCGGGCTTCGGATGGGCCCTGGACCGCCCGGCGTTCCGGCGCGCGCACGTCCGCCTCGCGGGCACGATGCTCTCGGTGCTCTTCTGGCAGGTGCGCTGGACGCTGCGGCTGCGGATCGACGTCGACCTCAGCGAGGCCGACGGGCTCGACGGGCCCCGGTGCTCGTGGTGAGCCGCCACGCGGGGCCGGGCGACTCGTTCGTCCTCATGGACCGGATCGTCAACGCGGCGGGCCGCGAGCCGCGCGTCGTCCTCAAGGACACGCTCCAGTGGGACCCGGCGATCGACGTCCTGCTGCACCGCGTGCCGGCGTACTTCGTGGTGCCGCGCTCCCGGCGACCGCACGGTGCGCCGTCGGGCAGCGAGGCGGTCGCCGCGCTCGCCACCGACCTGGCGCCGGACTCCGCCGTGCTGCTCTTCCCCGAGGGCGGGAACGTCACGCCGCGCCGCCGCGACGCGCGCATCGCGGCGCTGCGATCCTCCGGGGAGGGCGACCTCGCCGTCCTCGCCGAGGGGATGCCGCACGTCATGGCGCCGCACGTGGGCGGGTTCCTCGCCGCGCTCGACGCGACGCCGACGACGGGCGTGGCGGTCGTCACGCACACGGGCCTCGAGCGCCTGGTCACGGTGCGCGACATCTGGCGCGAGCTCCCGATGGACAAGCGGCTCACGCTCAAGATCTGGGCGACGCCCCGCGACGCGCTCCCGGCCGGGGACGAGGAGCGCGCGGCGTGGCTCTACGCGCAGTGGGTGCGCCTCGACGCGTGGCTCGCGGCGTCGGGGGCACCCACGGTCCCGAGCGCGGACCGCGACCCGGCCGCCTGAGACGGGACGTCCGGCGCGGCCAGGCCCATGACGCCGGACGCACGACGCCCCGCGACCGGCCGGTCGCGGGGCGTCGGGTCGTGGACCCGGGTCGTGGGTCCTACGGCAGACCCAGCGTCAGGCGAGGACCTCGCGCAGGAGCGCGGCGGTCTCGGACGGCGTCTTGCCGACCTTGACGCCGACGGCCTCGAGGGCCTCCTTCTTGGCCTGCGCGGTGCCCGCGGAGCCGGAGACGATCGCGCCGGCGTGGCCCATCGTCTTGCCCTCGGGGGCGGTGAAGCCCGCGACGTAGCCGACGACCGGCTTGGTGACGTGGTCCTTGATGTAGGCCGCGGCACGCTCCTCGGCGTCGCCGCCGATCTCGCCGATCATGACGATCGCCTTGGTCTCGGGGTCGTTCTCGAACGCCTCGAGCGCGTCGATGTGCGTGGTGCCGACGATCGGGTCGCCACCGATGCCGATGGCGGTCGAGAACCCGAGGTCCTTGAGCTCGTACATCATCTGGTAGGTCAGCGTGCCGGACTTCGACACGAGACCGACCGGGCCCTTGCCCGTGATGGTGTGCGGGGTGATGCCGGCGAGCGACTCGCCCGGCGTGATGATGCCGGGGCAGTTCGGGCCGATCATGCGCGTCTTCTTGCCCTGCAGGTAGGCCCAGACCTCGGCCGTGTCCTGGACGGGGACGCCCTCGGTGATGACGACGATGAGCGGCATCTCGGCGTCGACGGCCTCGATCGCGGCGTCCTTGGTGAACGCCGGCGGGACGAAGAGGACGGACACGTTCGCGCCGGTCTCGGCCATGGCCTCCGCCACCGTGCCGAACACGGGGAGCGTGACGTCGTTGCCCTCGTGGTCCTTGTGCGTGACGGTCGTGCCGGCCTTGCGGGCGTTGACGCCGCCGACGATCTGCGCGCCCGAGTCGAGCATGAGGGCGGTGTGCTTGGCACCCATCCCGCCGGTGATGCCCTGGACGATGATCTTGGAGTCGGAGTTCAGGTAGATCGACATGGTGTTCTCTGTCTCAGCTTTCCGCGTCGTCGGGCGATCAGGCGTTGGCCAGCTCGGCAGCCTTGTCGGCGCCGCCGTCCATGGTCTCGGCGAGCGTCACGAGCGGGTGGTTCGCCTCGCGCAGGATCGCGCGGCCGAGGTCCACGTTGTTGCCGTCGAGGCGCACGACGAGCGGCTTGGAGGCCTCGTCGCCGAGGATCTCGAGCGCGCCCACGATGCCCTTGGCGACCTCGTCGCACGCGGTGATGCCGCCGAAGACGTTGACGAACACCGACTTGACCTGCGGGTCGTTGAGGATCACGTCGAGGCCGTTCGCCATGACCTGCGCGTTGGCGCCGCCACCGATGTCGAGGAAGTTGGCCGGCTTCACGCCGCCGTGGGCCTCGCCCGCGTACGCGACGACGTCGAGCGTGCTCATGACGAGCCCCGCGCCGTTGCCGATGATGCCAACCTCGCCGTCGAGCTTGACGTAGTTGAGGCCGTTCGCCTTGGCCTTCGCCTCGAGCGGGTCGGTCGACTCCTTGTCCTCCAGCGCCTCGTGGTCCGGGTGACGGACCTCCGACGCGTTGTCGTCCAGCGTGACCTTGCCGTCGAGCGCGATGATCGAGCCGTCCTCGGTGCGGACGAGCGGGTTCACCTCGACGAGCGTCGCGTCCTCCGCCGTGAAGACGGTCCAGAGCTTCTGGATGACCGCCGCGACCGGGGCCTTGAGCTCCTCGGCGAAACCGGCGGCGTCGACGATCTCCTGCGCCTTGGCCTCGTCGATGCCCACGATCGGGTCGACGGCGACCTTGGCGAGCGCCTCGGGGCGCTCGACCGCGAGCTGCTCGATCTCCATGCCGCCCTCGACGGAGCACATGGCGAGGTAGTTGCGGTTCGACCGGTCGAGGAGCACCGAGAAGTAGAACTCCTCGGCGATCTTGGCGCCCTGGGCGACCATGACGCGGTGGACCGTGTGGCCCTTGATGTCCATGCCGAGGATCTCGGACGCCTTCTCGGCGGTCTCCTCGGGCGAGTGGGCGAGCTTGACGCCGCCGGCCTTGCCGCGGCCGCCGGTCTTCACCTGGGCCTTGACGACCACGGTGCCGCCGCCGAGCTTCTCGGCGCCCGCGCGGGCCTCCTCGGGCGTCGTCGCGACGACCCCGCCCAGCACGGGCACGCCGTGCTTCTCGAAGATGTCGCGCGCCTGGTATTCGAACAGGTCCACCCTGCTGCGTCCTTCCGTCTGATGCGCCGTGTGCGGCATGACCGATGTCTCGACATCAAGACATCCCCGTACAGGGTAGCCCGGGAAGCCCGGGGCTCCTATCGGTCGGCCGCGACCGCGCGCGGTGCCGCGTGTTCCGTTCGTCACGCGGGCGGCCCTCGCGGGCACGGTCGGCGGGCAACGAGGGACGACGGGGGCTCAGCCCGAGACCGGGACGTCCACGAACCGGATGGGCGTGCTGCCGTCGGTGACCGACGTCGAGCCTTCGGGGACGTCCACGACGACCGTGTCGAAGCCGAGATCCGGCCAGACCACGCTCACGGTCGACGTCGTCCCCGACGCCAGCGAGCCCACGGAGGCGTCGGCGAGGACGTTGCGGACCTGGTGCTCGTAGAAGTCCTGGTCGACGAGGTAGTCGACGGGATAGACCCGCACCCCGCCGTCGAGCAGGGTCACGTTGCTCGCCCCGAGCAAGCCCTGACCGAGCTCACCCCGGCCGTCCCGGACGGAGCCGAGGACGCTGACGAACGACGCCTGCTCCGGACCATCGTTGCGCACGGCCAGCTCGCCCACCAGGCACCGGCCGGCGCGCCGCACCTCGACCAGCTCGACGTGCAGGCGTTGGATCCCGCCGATGCCGTCGTCGTGGAGGACGACAGCGCCGCCCAGCCCTCGGATCGTCGGACCCTCCGAGGCGACGAGGCCGTCGGCCGACGGCGCCTCGACCACCGCGGCGTCCGCGGCGGGCGTGAACTCGACGGTCACCCGGCGGTTGAGCGCGCGCGCCTCGTCGGTCGACTCCGTCGTCACGGGCTCGCTCGCGCCACGCCCCTCGACCTGGACGTCGAAGCGGCCCAGGTCGGCGATCTCGGCCAGCCGGTCCGCGACGGCCCGCGCGCGCCGCTCCGAGAGCTCCTGGTTCACGGCTTCCTCACCCTGGTCGTCGGTGTGCCCGACGACGACCAGGTCGCCGTCGGCTGCGAGCGCGAGCTGCGCGACGACGGCGTCGAGTGCCCTGTCCGCGCCCGGGCCGATCACGGCCGAGTCGACGTCGAAGAGGACGTCGGAGTCGACGACGACGCTCACCACGTCGTGCGCGTCGCGCGTGCGCACGGCGTCGTCGGCCGTCGTGCTGAACGTCTCGAGGTAGGCGGAGGGCGCGACGACGTCCGCGAGGCCGCCCGGCGCGAGCTCGTCGAGCGGGACTGTCAGACCGCCCGCGTCGGCGACCTCGACCACGGGCACACCCTCGACCAGTCCCACCGCCGGGACGAGCACCGCGGTGGTGGCCGTGGTCGGGGCGTCGAACGCGACGTGACCGACGACGGGCTCCCGCCCGGGCGAGAGCATGTACTCCTCACCGAGAGACGCCAGGGCGACCCCGTCCGAGGTCCGCGCCGCTTCCCGCACCACGCCGGCCTCCAGGTCGACGAGGCGCACGCCGTCGAACGAGTCCTCCCGGGTGAGGGCCCGGTTGGCGAACACGAAACCCGCCATCACCGCCTCGTCGCCTCCGGTGGCCTCGACCTCGACACGGAGCACCGCGAGGTCGCCGTCGACGGCGACCGGCCCGACCTTCGCCGCGACGTCGACGCCGCGGACGTGGCCCTCGACCACGACCGGCGTGGGGTCCGTGGACCGGGCGGGTGTCGCGGCATCGACCGGCGCCGGCGACGCCCCGGCAGGCTCCTCCGGGCTGATCGTCACGCACCCCGCGACGAGCGTCGCCGTCGTCACGCCTGCCATGACCGCCAGGAGCGTGCGGCGCGCGCGTCCCCCGGGCGTGATGGACCGCTGGTGCATCTGCTCCTCTTCCGTCGTCGGTGCCCCCGCGCCCCCGGGACGCCGGCTCGGCGCCACGACCCTAGCGGACCGCGCGCGCCGTCCCGGCGACGCGCCCACGCACCACCGCGCGTCAACCCGCATTGACACGATGACCGTTGTCAACCTAGATTGACACCCATGGAACCCGTCGACATGGACGCCGCGAGCAGCACCGACCCCGACACGGGGCTGCGCGCCGTGCGGTCGCTGCGCGTGCTCGCCGAGCGCCTCGAGGCGCTGCAGGTCGAGCACGCCCGAGCGCTCGGCTGGTCGTGGCAGGAGATCGCCGACCGCCTCGGCGTCACCCGCCAGGCCGTGCACAAGAAGTACGGCGCGTCCCGAACCACCAGGAGGTCATGACATGTTCGAACGATTCGCCGCCGACGCCCGCGACACGGTGGTCGGCGCCCAGGAGGTCGCCCGCTCCCGCGGCGACGACGCCATCGACGCCGTGCACCTGCTCCTCTCCCTCGCCCGCCAGGACGGCGGCGCGGGCGCGGTCGCCCTCGCCGCGGCCGGCGTCGACGCCGACGACCTCGAGCGCCAGGTCGACTCCGCGCGCCGCCACGACACGCTCGACGGCCCGGCGCTCGCCGCCCTCGGGATCGACCTCGACGAGATCCGCGCGCGCACCGACGCGGCCTTCGGGCCGGGAGCGCTCGACCGCGCGGGCGACGACGAGCGCCGCCGCGGGCGGCGGAACCGCCGCTCCCACATCCCGTTCACGCCCGAGGCGAAGAAGGCGCTCGAGCTCTCGCTGCGCGAGGCGGTGCACGCGGGCTCCCGCACCATCGACTCGGGCCACGTGCTCGCCGCGGTCGCGCGCGCGAAGGGCTCGACGGCGCACCGCGCGCTGGTCGACGCGCTCACCGCGGCGGGGTCCGACGTCGCGGGCCTGCGCGCCGCGCTCGCCGCAGGGCACCGCAAGGCGTCCTGACCCGATAGGGCCGACCGGCCCCCGGCGCTCAGCCCGGCGGGACCGGGGTCCCAGTACCCCGGCGTGAGGTCGAGCTCCGTCACCCCCGGCGGCTGCGGGTACGCGTACGCGTAGACCTGGTCGGCGTGCGTCGTCGGGTCTCCGGGCCAGTAGCCGACCGCGACGTTCTCCGCGTTCTCCGCGTAGCGGTAGATGGGCTCGACGTCGTCCGGCTGGTGGGAGGGCCGCCCGTTGAACAGCGTGAGCCCCAGGTCGAACGCGCCCCAGTAGAAGCGCGAACCGCTCGACTTGCCGTAGAACCCGGAGCGGAACCGCTCCATCACCGCCGCGACCCGCTGCACGGTCGCGAGCCACGTGCGCGTGAGGTCGCCGTCCCACTCCCCGACCGCGGTGTCCTGCTCGAACGGCACCAGGTCGGGGATCTCGCGCGGGGTCGACCACACGCGCACGGCCACGTCGAGACGGGCGAGGCACGCGAGCGTCCGCGCGTAGAAGTCGGCGACGGACATCGGGCCCAGCGCGATCGTCTCGGTGCTCCCGTCGGACGTGCGGAACACGACGTGCTCCGCCACCAGGTCGATCTCGACGTCGAGCGCGCGGTCGCCGACCTGCATCACCGGCGTGACGAACCCGCGCGACGTCACGGAGAACGCGACGTTCCACCAGTGGTTCACGAACGGCGTGAGGTCGAGCACGACCTTGCCGACCACCTGGGTGAACAGGTGGAGCGGCCGACGGGTCGGCTCCCACCGCCGCACGTCGAGGTCGGGCCAGGGGGCGGGCGCGGGGGCGGGACGGGCGGCCGGCTGGGTCACGGGAGGCTCCTCGGGGCTCGGTCGTCCTGCCACGGTAGGACGCCTCTCGCCCCGGTGCCCGACGACGGGGTGACGCCAGGCGGGCCCGGGCCGCCTAGCGTCGTGGCGTGCCCGAGACGACCTCGCCCCCCGACCGCGCCGACGACCGCCCGTCGGCACCGACCCGACCCGTCCGGGTCACCACGTCGCCCGGTCACCCGTGGCGGCGCGGTGCCGTCGTCCTCGTCGCGAGCTTCCTGCTGGGCGGCCTGACGTCGTACGCCCAGGGGTTCCTGCCCGACGCCGCGGCGCCGTTCGCGAACTCGGCGAGCGGCTGGACGCTGCTCACCGCGCTGCTGGTCGCCTGGTCGGCACGCGACCCGCGCGCCCGGACGTGGCACGCCGCCGTGCTGGGCGCCGCGAGCTTCGTGCTGCTCACCCTGGGCTATGCCGTCGCAGCCGACCTCCGCGGGTACTTCTACGACCCGACGACGTTCGGGGTCGTCGGCGTCGTCGTCGGC
This sequence comes from Cellulosimicrobium sp. NPDC030954, assembly GCF_055571305.1. Classification (NCBI taxonomy): domain Bacteria; kingdom Bacillati; phylum Actinomycetota; class Actinomycetes; order Micrococcales; family Promicromonosporaceae; genus Cellulosimicrobium; species Cellulosimicrobium sp. NPDC030954. Next base: position 884,510 of record NZ_JBVIFN010000001.1, on the reverse strand, counting down.
CCGTTCGTCGGCATCGCGGCGGCATGGCTGTGGCGGACCGGCACCCACGCCGCCCTCGGCACCGCCGTGCTCGCCGGCATCGGGGTCGGCGAGTCCGTCTACGGGCTCACGACCGTCGTCGAGACGACGGGCGCCACCTACTGGGTCACGATCGGTGTCGTCGCGCTCGTCCTGCTCGGCGGCATGCTCGCGCGCCGGCTCCGCGGAGCGCTGCCGGTCGCGACCGCCGTCGGGGGCACCGCCGTCGTGGCGGCAGCGTTCGTCCTCGCCTACCGCGCCCTGGGCACGATCGGCTGACTCGGCGGTCGAGCCCCCGCACGCCGAGAGAGCGGCCCCCGGCTCAGAGCCCGGTGCACGGCACCCGGTACGTCACTACCTCGGTCAGTGGTCGCCGTCTCGGCGCCGAGGCGCTCTCAGAGCTTGGTCACCGGCGAGTAGCGCAGCAGGAGGCGCTTGGTCCCGTCGGCCCCGAAGTCGATCTTCGCGACCGCGTTCGGGCCAGCGCCCTCGAGCGCGACGACGGTCCCCAGCCCGTAGGCGTCGTGGGTCACCTTGTCCCCGACTGCGAGGTTCGGCACGTCCCCGTCGGCCCGCGGCGTCGCCGACCCGAACTTCGCCCCACCGGCCGGCGAGCCGAACGCGGCGCGGGCAGGGGCCGACGACGACGGGTCGTGGCGGGTCTGGCGGGAGCGGCCCGAGGAACGAGGGCCGCGGATGGTAGACCCGTCGTCGTCGGCCCCTGACCGCGCCCCCGACCCGAACCCCGACCGCGAACCGGACCACGACCCCGAGCCGCGGCCCCAGACCGACCCGCCCGCACGCAGCGTCGCCATCGACGACTCGCGCCGCCGCCAGTCCCACAGCTCCTCGGGGATCTCCTCGAGGAACCGGCTCGGCGGGAACTCGTTCGCCATCCCCCACGCCGACCGCACCGCGGACCGCGAGACGTAGAGCCGCTCGCGCGCGCGGGTGATGCCCACGTAGGCGAGGCGGCGCTCCTCGGCGAGCTCGGCGTCGTCGTGCAGGGACCGCATGTGCGGGAACGTGCCGTCCTCCATGCCGGTGAGGAACACGACCGGGAACTCGAGCCCCTTGGCGGTGTGGAGCGTCATGAGCGTGACGACGCCGGGGTCCTCCTTCTCCGCGCCCTCGCTCTCGCCGTCGGCCACGTCCTCCGCGGGGATCTGGTCCGCGTCGGCGACGAGCGACACACGCTCGAGGAAGTCGGACAGCGTGCCCTCGGGGTCGAGCTCGGTGAACTCGGTCGCGACGGCGTGCAGCTCGGCGAGGTTCTCGACGCGCGTGGCGTCCTGCGGGTCGTCGCTCGCGCGGAGCTCGGCGAGGTACCCGGTGCGGTCGAGGACCGCGCCGAGGACGTCCGACGGCGTCGCGCCGGACTCCGCGAGCTCGCGCAGCCCGGTCATGAGCTCGACGAACGCGCGCAGCGGGTTGAGCGTGCGGTTGGTCAGCCCGGGGATCTCGTCGATCCGGGCGAGCGCCGCGCCGAACGAGATGCGCTCGCGGTCCGCGAGCGCCGCGACCGCCCCCTCGGCCCGGTCCCCCAGACCGCGCTTGGGCGTGTTGAGCACGCGCCGCAGGTTCACGTCGTCGTCGAGGTTGTCGATCGCGCGCAGGTACGCGACCGCGTCCTTGACCTCGCGGCGCTCGTAGAAGCGCGTGCCGCCGACGACCTTGTACGGCAGGCCGACGCGGATGAGCACCTCCTCCAGCGCGCGGGACTGGGCGTTGGTCCGGTAGAACACGGCGACGTCGCCGGGGCGCACGCCGTCGGAGTCGCCGAGGCGGTCGATCTCCTCCGCGACGAACCGCGCCTCCTCGTGCTCGTTGTCCGCGACGTAGCCGATGACCTTGGCGCCCGCGCCCGAGTCGGTCCACAGGCGCTTCGGCTTGCGGTCGGGGTTGCGCGAGATCACGGCGTTGGCGGCGGACAGGATGTTCTGGGTCGAGCGGTAGTTCTGCTCGAGCAGGATCGTGCGGGCGTCCGGGTAGTCGGCCTCGAACTCGAGGATGTTGCGGATCGTGGCGCCGCGGAACGCGTAGATCGACTGGTCCGCGTCGCCGACGACGGTGAGCTCGGCGGGGTCGAGCGCGGGCACCTGCGCCTCGCCCGTCCCGCTCGTCGCGGCGTCGGTCGCGGCGGAGTCCTCGCCGACGCCCGCGAGCTCGCGCACGAGCACGTACTGCGCGTGGTTGGTGTCCTGGTACTCGTCGACGAGCACGTGCCGGAACCGGCGGCGGTAGTGCTCCGCGACGGCCGGGAACGCCTGGAGCAGGTTGACCGTCGTCATGATGATGTCGTCGAAGTCGAGCGCGCTCGCCGCGACGAGCCGCGCCTGGTAGCGCGTGTAGACGTCGGCGAGCACCTGGTCGAACTCGGGCACGCTCGCGCCGTGCTGTCCGCCCCGCGCCGCGAGGCCGTCGTCCGTCGCGTGGGCGCCGGAGTCGCGCGCGTAGGTCTCGGGGTCGATGAGCTCGTTCTTGAGGTCCGAGATCTTGTTGGCGAGCGAGCGCGCCGGGTACTTCTTGGGGTCCAGGTCGAGCTCGCGCGTGACGAGCGTGATGAGCCGCTGCGAGTCCGCGGCGTCGTAGATCGAGAAGCTCGACCGGAGCCCGAGCGTCTTGGCCTCGCGCCGCAGGATGCGCACGCACGCGGAGTGGAACGTCGAGACCCACATGTTCCGCGCCGACGGTCCGACGAGCGCCTCCACGCGCTCGCGCATCTCCGCCGCGGCCTTGTTGGTGAACGTGATGGCGAGGATCTGCCCGGCGTTCGACCGGCGCGTCGCGAGCAGGTGCGCGATGCGGTGCGTGAGCACGCGCGTCTTGCCCGACCCGGCGCCCGCGACGATGAGCAGCGGCCCGCCCGCGTGCACGACGGCCTCGCGCTGCTGCGGGTTCAGCCCGTCGAGCAGCGCGTCGGGGTCGAGGTGGGCGTACCGCCCGCGGCGCTCGCCGGGCACCCGGCCCGACGCGGAGCCCGACGGCGCGCCGTCGCCGGCGGGCGAGCCCGCGCCGTCGGGAACGGCCGGGTCGTCGGTCCAGCGCGGGGCGGTCCGCGGGAGGCGGGACTCGCCGCCATGGTCGACACGCGGGCCGTCGAACAGCGTGTCGAGGCCGGGCAGCGGGAGGTTCTCGAAGAGCGAAGCCATAGCCCCTCAAGCCTAGGCGCCCCCGCCCACATCCGAAGCCGCCGCGACGGGTCCCACGGTGTCGGTACGGGGTGCCGACCGGAACGGCGTCACCGGACGGAGAGGGTCTGGATCAGGGTCACCCTCGACCCGAACGGTTCCGGTGCCGGTCCGACCACCTGCCACGACTGCAGGCGCCAGCCGATCTCAGCGATCTCGTGCAGAGCACGCTCCCAGCGTTCGCCGTCCCGCGAGACCGGCTGGAAGAGCACCGGGGCGAAGTACTGGTCGGCGGCGGCCCACGCGTCGCGCGCATCCGAGACCGCCTGCCGTCGGACCCCGGCGAGGTCTTCCCGGGCGGCGGCCTCGGCGTCGTCCGCGCTCCGCCGGTCCTCCTCGCGGCGCGCGGCGGACTCGGGCGTCCCGCCGAGCGCTCGGGAGAGCCACAGGTCGGGGTCCTCGCCCAGGCGTTCGAGGCTCGCGCGAGCCTCTGCAGCCTCGTTCTCGGCGTCCTGGGTGCTCGCGAGCCGCACGTCGACGGACGTGGCCCGCGTGGCGAAGTAGCGCATGGGCAGGATTCTCGCCCGTCGTCAGGTGATCGCGAGCCCGACACCCCACGTCGCCGCCGCGAGGAGGCCGCCCAGGAGCTGCACGAGGATCGTGATGCCGGTCGCCTGCATCGCGGCGACGGTCGCGCGCCACGCGGCGCGGCGGTCGCGGCGGCGCAGGAGCTCCGCGACGAACACCGCGAGCACGAAGCCGATGAAGAGCCCGATCACGGGGATCACGAAGAACCCGACGACGCCCGCGACCCCGCCCCACACGAGGGTCGACCAGGGGACCTCCGCCCGGCGCATGTGGCGGCCCGCGAGGACGTACTGCGACACCTCGGCGGCGACCACGAGCACCGCGGCGACCGCGAAGACCACCCACGCGGCGGTGCCGCCCGTGACGATCGCCCACACGAGGACCGCGCCGAGCACGAGCACGTTCCCGGGCAGGACCTGCACGACGATCCCGACCAGCCCGACCAGGATCGCCAGCCCGACGAGGACCTCTCCACCGACGCTCACGGGGGAAACCCTCGCACGTCGCGCGCGCTACGCACGCCCCGCGAGCGGCACCAGCCGTGGGTGCGCGACGCCGTCGAGCACCCACGACCGGATCATCGCGCTGAACAGGTCCGGGTCCTCCGCGCTCCACTGGTGGTGCATCCCGGGCGCCAGGCGCACGACGGCGCCCGGGACGCGGCGCTCGATCGTCGCCAGCGCGCTGCGGGCGGGGCGGAGGTCGCGGCCGCCCGCGACGGCGAGCACGCGGGCCCCGGACTCCGCGAGGCCGTCGGGCCAGCGCCCGCCGTAGACGTCGGCCAGCAGCCGCGCCATGGTCTCGCGGCGGATCGCGAGACCCGAGCGCACGAACAGGTCACGGGACTCCGCGGGGATCCCGGTGGCGACGGCCTGGCCGCGCCAGTACCAGCGCCGGTCCCAGACCCGGAGCTGCGCGCGGCCGAGCGCGCCGGCGAGCCCGGGCACGCCGTCGACCACCGCGCCCGACGCCAGGACGGAGCGCACGAGGCCGGGGTGCCGCGCGGCGAGGTGCAGCGCGACGATCCCGCCGAGCGACAGCCCGACGACGTGCACCTCCCGCCCGGCGGGGAGCGCGGAGACCGTCGCGGCGACGTCGTCGACGACCGCGTCGAGCGACGCCGGGACCTCGTCCCCGCGGCTCCCGAAGCCGAGCAGGTCGGGCGTCCACACGTCGAGGTCGTCGAGCGCCTCGACCTGCGGCTCCCACATCCACGACGCCACGGTGCCCCCGTGCAGCAGGACGACGGAGACCGAGCCGGCGCCCGGCGCGCCCGGGCTGCTCGCGGGATGGTGCACGACGACGTCCGGCAGGCTCACGGGAGCACCTCGCGCTCGGTCTCGTCGAGCCACGCGAGCTCGGTCCGGGCGTGCGCGAGACCGTGGCGCAGCGTCGCGAGCCGGAGGGCGAGGCCGCGCGTGCCGCGCACGCGGTCCGCGTCGGGGCCGCCGCTCGCGAGGACCGCCGCGACCCGCTCCTCCTCGGCGGTGAGCGCCGCGACCGTCTCCTCGGCCAGGGTCCGCCGGGACGCGAGCAGCGCCGCGACGCCCTCGTCGTCGAGCTGGTCGGCGAAGAACAGCCGCCCGAGGAAGGGCTCGCGCGGGTCCTCGGGCCGCAGCGGCGAGGCGAGCCAGTCGCGCAGCGCCGCGCGGCCGGCGTCGGTGATCGTGTGGACCTTGCGGTCCGGGTAGCTCTCCTGGGGCACCACCTCCACCTCGGCGAGCCCGGCGTCCACGATCGCGGCGAGGGTGCGGTAGAGCTGCGAGCGGTCGGCCGCCCAGAAGTGGCGCACGGAGGAGTCGAACGCGCGCTTGAGGTCGTAGCCCGTCATGGGCCGGACCGTGAGGAGACCGAGCACGAGGTAGCGGAGGACCATGCGACTAGTGGACCATGCACCTAGTTTTCCGTCAACACCTCGGGGACGACGGAGGCCCGCCGACGGACGATCCGTCGACGGGCCCCGGCCGGGTCGCTGCGGTCAGTTCCAGAAGACCGCGACGAGGATGTTCACGAGGGTCAGACCCCCGATGGCGTGCTTGACGCCCGGCGCCACGGCGCCGTCGGCCGCCTTGGCCCCCTGGCGCTTGGCGACGAACGCCAGGACGGCGATGACCAGGGCGATGACCAGCTTGACGCCGATCTTGGCCATGTCCGGGCCGCCGTCACCCCAGACCGACGCCTCGCCGATGCCGACCATGGCGATCCCCGCGACGAGCGCGGTGAGCGCGCCGTGGAAGACGCCCTTGTACAGGCCCGGCGAGCGCAGGGACGCGAGGTAGCCGCCGAGGACGATGGCCCACCCGATGAAGTGCAGCGCGACGAAGACGTTGTAGAGGAACTCCATGGCGCCATCCTATTTGCTGACGCCGCTGTCGTGAAACTTTGCACAAGGTGAGCCCGGTCGCACCGACCCCTCTTCCGGCAGCCGGCCGAGGGGCCCGAACCGCTCGACAAACTGGACTCGACCAGTCTAGTATTTTCCGTTTTCCCACCATACGGACGAGGGGTGTCCACCACGCTGGACCGCGGCTATCGTTCTGCGCATGACCACGGCAGCCCGCACCCTCCTCGTGACCTCGCGTCACGGGATGCCGGCGTGCGCGCACACGTGTCTCAGCTGTTGTCGCTGAACCGCGCCCGACTCAGCGCGAGCCCGCAGGCTCGCCCCTCTCCCCGGAGAAACCCTGAGAACCGGCGCGCGCCGTCGGTCCTCAGCCACTCGCACCCTCGCTGAGCGCTCGCCGTCGCGCGTCCCCGCCCCCGAACGAGGACACGAGGAACCCCGATGACGCAGGCCACGACTGCGCCGGAGACCACCGAGGACGCCACCGCGCGACCTGGTCGTCCCGCCGGCGAGCGCGCCGCACGGCCGGCGCGCGCCGCCCGCCCGAACGGGCAGTGGAAGGTGGACGGCACCGAGCCGCTCAACGCCAACGAGGAGCTCAAGCGCGCGGGCAACGGCCTCGACGTGCGCGAGCGCATCGAGACGATCTACGCCCGCGAGGGCTTCGACTCCATCCCCGGCGACGACCTGCACGGCCGCTTCCGGTGGTGGGGGCTGTACACCCAGCGCAAGCCCGGGATCGACGGGGGCAAGACCGCGACGCTCGAGCCGAACGAGCTCGAGGACAGGTACTTCATGCTCCGCGTCCGCTCGGACGGCCAGGAGCTGGACGTGCGCGCGCTGCGCGTCCTCGGCGGCATCTCGCGCGACTTCGCGCGGGGGTCGGCCGACATCACCGACCGGCAGAACATCCAGTACCACTGGATCGAGATCGAGTCCGTCCCCGAGATCTGGGACCGCCTCGCGACCGTCGGCCTCGAGACGACGACGGCCTGCGGTGACACCCCGCGCGGCTTCCTCGGCAGCCCCGTCGCGGGCATCGCGGCGGACGAGATCATCGACCCGACGCCCGTGATCCTCGAGATCAAGCGGCGGTACATCGGCGACCCGGAGCTCGCGAACCTGCCGCGCAAGTTCAAGACCGCCGTCACCGGCCACCCCAGCCTCGACGTCGTGCACGAGATCAACGACGTGTCGCTCGTCGGCGTCGTGCACCCCGAGCTCGGCCCGGGCTACGACCTCTGGGTCGGCGGCGCCCTCTCGACGACCCCGCGGCTCGGCGAGCGCCTGGGCGCCTTCGTCACCGAGGAGCAGGCGGCCGACGTGTGGCACGGCGTCGTGCGGATCTTCCGCGACTACGGCTACCGCCGGCTGCGCAACAAGGCGCGCCTGAAGTTCCTGCTCGCCGACTGGGGAACGGAGAAGTTCCGCGAGGTGCTCGAGAGCGAGTACCTGGGCTACCGCCTCGCCGACGGCCCCGCGCCCGCGCCGGCGACCGGTCCGGGCGACCACGTGGGCGTGCACCTGCAGAAGGACGGGAACTACTACGTCGGGGCCGCCCCGGTCGTGGGGCGCGTGGGCGGCAGCACGCTCACGGGGCTCGCGGACCTGGTGGAGAAGGTCGGCGCCCGGTCCGTGCGCCTCACGGCGCACCAGAAGCTGGTCGTCCTGGGGGTCCCGCCCGAGGGCGTGGACGAGCTCGTCGCGGGCCTCGAGCCGCTCGGGCTCACCGCCCGGCCGAGCCCGTTCCGCCGCTCGACCATGGCGTGCACGGGCATCGAGTTCTGCAAGCTCGCGATCGTCGACACCAAGGACACGGCGGCGCGCGTCATCGGCGAGCTCGAGGAGCGCCTCGCCGACGTCCCGTCGCTGGTCGAGCGGCCGCTCGACCTCAACATCAACGGCTGCCCCAACTCGTGCGCGCGCATCCAGACGGCGGACATCGGCCTCAAGGGCCAGATCATCACCGTCGACGGGGAGCAGATGCCCGGGTACCAGGTGCACCTCGGCGGCGGCCTCGTCGGCACGGGCCGCGACGAGGGCGGCCTGGGCCGCACGGTGCGCGGCCTCAAGGTGCCCGCGACGCAGATCGCCGACTACGTCGAGCGCGTCGTGCACCGGTACGAGGCGGAGAAGGACGGGACCGAGACCTTCGCGCAGTGGGCGCACCGCGCGGACGAGGAGGCGCTCCAGTGAGCGAGGACCAGGCCACGACGACGTCCGACCCGCTGGCCGCGCTGCGTGCCGCGGCGCGGGCGAAGGCCGAGCAGCGCGAGAGCGCCAAGGCGGCGCACCACGCGGAGCGCGCGCGGCACGGCAGGCCCAAGCGGTCCCTCGACGAGCTGCGCGAGATCGCCCGGCGCGGCGAGGAGCTGCTGCACGGCGCGGGCACGCCCGGCGTCGCGGGCGCCACGCGCCCCGAGGCGACCGCGGAGGAGGTCATCGCCTGGGCGGCGCGCGAGTTCGGGACGTCGGTCGCGGTGGCGTGCTCCATGGCCGACGCCGTGCTGCCCCACGTCGTGGCGGCGCAGGTCCCCTGGGTCGACGTGCTCTTCCTCGACACGGGGTACCACTTCGCCGAGACGGTCGGCACGCGGGACGCCGTCGAGCAGCAGATGGACGTGACGATCGTCGATGTCCGGCCCGAGCTCACGGTCGCCCAGCAGGACGCCGCCCACGGCACGGACCTGTTCTCGCGCGACCCGGCGCTGTGCTGCCAGATGCGCAAGGTCGAGCCGCTGCACCGCACGCTCGCGGGCTACGAGGTGTGGGTCACCGGCGTGCGCCGCGACGAGGCGCCGACCCGGACGAACACCCCCCTCGTCACGTTCGACGAGAAGAACGGGCTCGTGAAGATCAACCCGCTCGCGGCCTGGTCGTTCGACGACCTGCTCGCCTACGCCGCGCGGCACCAGGTGATCCTCAACCCCTTGCTGAACGACGGCTACCCGTCGATCGGCTGCCAGCCGTGCACCCGGCGCGTCGCGCCGGGCGAGGACCCGAGGGCCGGCCGCTGGGCGGGGCTCGACAAGACAGAGTGCGGACTCCACGTATGAGGACGGGCATGACGACCATCGACCTGACGACCGACGCACCGGGCTCCCCCGCCGGTGCTCCCGCCGGCGCCTCCGCGGACGCGCCGGTCCCCGGCGCGGCGCTGCCCGGGGGGCGCCGCCTCGCGCAGCTCGACGCGCTCGAGAGCGAGGGCATCCACATCGTCCGCGAGGTGGTGGCCGAGTTCGAGCGCCCCGTGCTGCTGTTCAGCGGCGGCAAGGACTCCGTGGTGATGCTGCACCTCGCGGTCAAGGCGTTCGCGCCCGGCCCGGTGCCGTTCCCCGTGCTGCACGTGGACACGGGCCACAACTTCCCCGAGGTGCTCGCCTACCGCGACGCGACCGCCGAGCGCCTGGGCCTGCGGCTCGAGGTCGCGAGCGTGCAGGACTACCTCGACGACGGCCGCCTGCGCGAGCGCGCCGACGGGACGCGCAACCCGCTGCAGACGCAGCCGCTGCTCGACGCGATCTCGGGCCACAAGTTCGACGCCGTGTTCGGCGGCGGCCGGCGCGACGAGGAGAAGGCGCGCGCCAAGGAGCGCGTCTTCTCGCTGCGCGACGAGTTCGGCCAGTGGGACCCGCGCAACCAGCGCCCGGAGCTCTGGAACCTCTACAACGGGCGCCACCGGCCGGGCGAGCACGTGCGCGTCTTCCCGCTGTCGAACTGGACCGAGCTCGACGTGTGGCGCTACATCGCGCGCGAGCGCATCGAGCTCCCGGGGCTCTACTACGCGCACGAGCGCGAGGTGTTCGACCGCGACGGGATGCTGCTCGCCGTCGGGCCGTACTCGGAGCCCCGCACGGACGCCGAGGCCGCGTCGCTGCGCACGGAGACGGTGCGCTACCGGACCGTCGGCGACATGTCGTGCACCGGCGCCGTGCGGTCGGACGCGGCGGGCGTCGAGGACGTCATCGCCGAGGTCGCCGCGACGCGCATCACCGAGCGTGGCGCGACCCGCGCCGACGACCGCCTCTCCGAGGCCGCCATGGAGGACCGCAAGAAGGAGGGGTACTTCTGATGGGCACCCAGACCAGCACCGGCACCGTCGCCGAGAGCACGGCCGTCCCGCTCGACGACGCGCGCCGCGGCACGCTGCTGCGCCTCGCGACGGCCGGCTCCGTCGACGACGGCAAGTCCACGCTCGTGGGCCGCCTGCTCTTCGACTCGAAGTCCGTGCTCGCGGACCAGCTCGACGCCGTCGAGCGCGTCTCGCGCGACCGCGGCCTCGAGTCGGCCGACCTCGCGCTCCTCACGGACGGCCTGCGCGCCGAGCGCGAGCAGGGCATCACGATCGACGTGGCGTACCGGTACTTCGCGACCGCGCGCCGCTCGTTCATCCTCGCCGACTGCCCCGGCCACGTGCAGTACACGCGCAACACCGTCACGGGCGCGTCGACGGCGGACGTCGTCGTGCTGCTCATCGACGCGCGCAAGGGCCTGCTCGAGCAGACGCGCCGCCACCTCGCGGTCGCGAGCCTCCTGCGCGTGCCGCACGTGGTCGTCGCGGTCAACAAGATCGACCTCGTCGACTACAGCGAGGCCCGGTACGAGGAGCTCGCGGCGGACATCCGCGCGGCGGCGACGTCGCTCGGCGTCGGCGACGTCCACACCCTCCCCGTGTCCGCGCTCGTGGGCGACAACGTGGTGGACCGGGCGAGCGCCAACACGCCCTGGTACGACGGCCCGAGCCTGCTCGAGCTGCTCGAGGAGCTCCCGACGGGAGACGACCCGGAGGCCGAGGCCTTCCGCTTCCCCGTCCAGGTCGTCATCCGCCCGCAGGCCGCGGCCGACGAGCGCTACCGCGACTACCGCGGGTACGCCGGGCAGGTGGCGTCGGGCGTCGTGACGGTCGGGGACGAGGTCGTGGTGCTGCCGTCCCGGCGCCGCACGACCGTCGTCGGGATCGACACGGCCGACTCGCTCGCGTCCGGCGAGGTGCTCACGGAGGCGTTCGCGCCGCAGTCCGTGACGATCCGCCTCGCCGACGACGTGGACGTCGCGCGCGGCGACCTCATCGCGTCCGCCGCCGAGGCCCCCGAGGTCACGCAGGACGTCGAGGGCACCGTGGCGTGGCTCAGCGACCGCCCGCTCCTGCCGGGCGCGCGCGTGCTCCTCAAGCACACGACCCGCACGGTGCAGGCCGTCGTGCGCGACGTCGTCGGGCGGCTCGACCTCGACACCGCCGAGCTCGAGCCCGCCGAGCGCCTCGACCTCAACGACATCGGCCGCGTGACGCTGCGGCTCGCGTCCCCGGTCGCCGCCGAGGAGTACGTCGTGGCCCGGCGGACGGGCGCGTTCCTGCTCGTCGACGGCCAGGACGGCGGCACGCTCGCTGCCGGCATGGTCGGCGACGCGCTCGCCGCCGCCCGCCGTCCGGCGTCCCGGCCCGGCTCGTACGCGATCTAGGCTGGAACCCGTGACCGCACCCGAGCACGAGACGTATCCCCTGGGCCTGCGTCTCGACGGCCGCCGGACCGTCGTCGTCGGCGGCGGCCCCGTCGCGGCGCGGCGCGCGCGCGGGCTCCTCGACGCGGGCGCCGTCGTGACCGTCGTCGCGCCGTTCGTCTGCGAGGACCTCGCGGAGCTGCTCGCGGTGCACGGCCCCGCCGCCGACGCCCACGGGCACGTCACCCCGCCCGCGGACCACGGCGCACCGCTGTCGTGGGTGCGGCGCGACTACCTCACGGGTGACCTCGACGGCGCGTGGCTCGTCCACACCGCGACCGGCGACCCGCGGGTGGACGCCGAGGTCGCGGCCGACGCCGAGGCCGACCGGGTCTTCTGCGTCGCCGCGGGCGACGCGGACCTCGCGACCGCGTGGGTGCCCGCCGTGGCACGCACGCGCGTCCCGGGCGGTGCCTCTCGCGGCGCCCCGGCCGCGGAGGTCACGGTGTCCGTCAACGCGGGCCGGGACCCGCGCCGCGCCCAGCGCGTCCGCGACGCCGTCGCGGCGCTGCTCGAGGCGGGCGAGCTCCCGCTCCGGGCGGTCCGCCTGGCGGGCACGCGCCCCGCGGCCGACGACGACGCCCCCCGCGCCGGGGCCGTCTCGGAGCCGCTCGTGCGGCCGGTGGGGACCGTCGCGCTCGTCGGTGGCGGCCCCGGCGACACCGGGCTGATCTCGGTGCGGGGACGTCGCCTCCTCGCGGAGGCGGACGTCGTCGTGGTCGACCGGCTCGGGCCGCGCGGACTGCTCGCCGAGCTCGGCGACGACGTCGAGGTCGTGGACGTCGGCAAGACGCCGGGCCACCACCCGGTGCCGCAGTCGGAGATCAACCGGATCCTCGTGCACCACGCGCTCGTCGGGCGGCGGGTCGTGCGGCTCAAGGGCGGCGACCCCTACGTGTTCGGGCGCGGGGGCGAGGAGGCCGAGGCGTGCCGCGAGCACGGCATCCCGGTCGAGGTCGTCCCGGGCGTGACGAGCGCCGTCTCCGTGCCCGCCGCAGCGGGCATCCCTGTCACGCACCGCGGCCTGTCGCGCGGGTTCACCGTGCTCACCGGGCACGAGGACGTCGGCAAGGTCCCCGCCGCGAGCGACCACACGGTCGTCCTGCTCATGGGCGTCTCGCGCCTCGCGGAGACGGCCGCCGCGCTCGTCGCGCAGGGCCGTCCGCCCGAGACGCCGGTCGCGGTCGTGGAGGACGGCTACGGCCCGCGGCAGCGCACGACCGTCGGCACCCTCGCGACCATCGCCGACCGCGCGCGCGAGGCGGGCGTCCGCCCGCCGGCCGTGACCGTCGTCGGCGACGTGGTGACCCTCTCCCCCGCCTGGACCTCCGCCGCCCCGCGCGGCGGCCACGGTGCGCGGCCCCGCTCCGGGTAGCCGCGGGCTCAGCCTCCCGCTCGACCGGGGTCGTCGTGCGGGACCAGCACCCGCACGCCCGGGCGGTCGAGCACGGTCGTCGTCGTCTCGTCGAGAGTCCGCCAGGTCTCGTCGCTGAACCCGTCACCGGTCGTCCGCACGAGGACGGCGGACGTCCCCGAGGTCAGGTAGCGCAGCGCCTCGTCCTGCCAGGCGAGGTTCAGACGGCGCGGGACGGCCTCGCCGGCGGCGTCGTGCGCGCCGCGGTCGTAGGTGTACCCCGACAGGTCCACCGGGAGCTCGCAGCCGCGCTCGAGGTCACGGCTCAGCACGTCGAGGACGGCGAGCATCCCGGGGGAGTCCGCGCGCACGCAGCCGTCGTCCGGGAGCCGGGCCGCGACCTCGGCCGTCGGGATGGGCACGAAGCGGGGCGCGGTCAGCACGGCCGCCACCAGGAGGGCTCCGGCCCCGGCGCCCAGGGCCGTCCCCGCCACGACCCGCCCCGGACGTGGCAGCAGCGAGCACGCCGCCGCCAGGACGAGGACCAGGGCCGGCGCCGGGAAGGCGGCGTACTGCGCGTACGCGGACGGCGCGGCCAGCAGCACGGCGACCTGCACCACGAGCAGCGCGACCCACAGCTGCCCGCGCCGTCCGGCCCAGGCGACGACCGCCGCGACGGTCACCAGCACCAGCACCGTCCAGACGGCCGCGACCTGGGCCCGGTGCGACACGAGCTCGTCGAGACCGCCCGTCCCCGTGATCCACACGAGCCGCTGCTCGAGGTCCGTCGGCTCCCGCGGCCGGCCGAGCTGGGTGAGCACCACCATGCGGACCATGTCCGAGCCCGCGGCGAGGAGGAACGGCAGCAGCACCGTCGCCAGCGCGACGATGGCGCCCGCGGCGGCGCGGGCGGCGGTGCGCCACCCGGCGACGACCAGGAGCCAGAGGAGCACCACGACCAGCGGCACGACGCCCCAGATCTTGACGGTCGCACCGAGCCCGAGGACGGCACCGCCCGCCCACGCCCAGAGACGCCCGCGGCCGGTGCCCTCCCGGCGTGCGTCCAGGCCCCGGAGCAGCAGCACGACCCCGCCGAGCAGGCACAGGGAGCCCAGGGGCTCGAGCAGCGTGAGTCGCTCGGCCCATGCCGCGGCGTAGGACGCCGCGTACAGGAGGCCGCCCACGACCGCGGCCGTCGCGCCCCACCGGCGCGCGACGCGCGTCACGAGCACGGCGTTCGCCGCGCCGACGAGCATGACGCCGACGCGCGCGGCGACCAGGGCGTGGTCGTCGCTCGTCCACGCGGTGAGCCCTGCGAAGGGCGTCAGGGCGAGCATCGAGCCGGGCGGGTGCAGCAGCAGGAAGTCCCGGTAGGGCAGGCGGCCGTGCACGAACGCCACCGCCGCCGAGAAGTACACGCCGTCGTCGTACCCGCGGTACGCGCCGACCCCGGCCGAGCCCCCGACGAGGTGCCACCGCACCGCGAACGCCAGCACCGCCACGACGGCGGCCACGGCCCACCCCCACCGAGCGGCAGCGGGCTCTCGGCGCGGGGCACGGGCTGCCAGGCTCACACCCGCCAGTGTGCGTCAGGCCCGGGGCGGGCGCGCGGCACGGACGGTCCCGCTACAGGAGGCGGCGCTGGGCCGCCCAGCGGGTGAGCTCGTGGCGGGAGGAGAGCTGGAGCTTGCGCAGGACCGCGGAGACGTGGGTCTCGACGGTCTTGATCGAGATGAACAGCTCGGACGCGACCTCGCGGTAGGTGTACCCGCGCGCGATGAGGCGCATGACCTCCTGCTCGCGCGCGGACAGCCGGTCCAGCTCGTCGTCGCGCACCGCGACGTCGCCCGCCCCCGTGCCGAACGCGTCGAGCACGAAGCCCGCGAGGCGTGGCGAGAACACCGCGTCGCCGTCCGCGACCTGCCCGACGGCGGCCGACAGGTCCGGCCCGGAGATCGCCTTGGTCACGTATCCGCGCGCCCCGGCGCGGATGACCGCGACGACGTCCTCCGCGGCGTCCGACACCGAGAGCGCGAGGAACCGCACGTCGCCGAGCGCGTCGGCGCAGCGCTGGATGACCTCCGCGCCGCCGCCCCCGCTGCCGCCCGGCAGGTGCACGTCGAGCAGCACGACCGGGGGCCGCAGCTCGTGGACGCGCGCGACGGCGGACTCGACGTCGTCCGCCTCCCCCACCACGGTGACGAGGGCCGGGTCGAGGCTCGCGCGCACGCCCGCGCGGAACATGTGGTGGTCGTCGACGAGCACCACCGGGACGGGGCCGGTCGCGGGTCCGCCGGCGGCCGGCGTGCTGGGGATGGTCGTCACGGGGTCTCCTGGTTCGAGGGTGCGCTCGACGGGGTGCCCGACGGCGGGCGGGCGGGCTCGGGCTCGGTCGTCAGGGCGCGCGGCACGCGCAACCGTACCTCCGTGCCCCACCCGGGCCTGCTGATGATCTCGGCCTTCCCGCCGCGGCGCTGGACCCGGCCGAGGATCGACTCCCGGACGCCGAACCGGTCGGGCGCGACGTCCTCCATGTCGAAGCCCTCCCCGCGGTCGCGCACGAAGACCTCGACGGCCGCGTCGCTGACCTCCAGGTAGACCGAGTAGGGCGGACCGCCGTGCGCGACGGCGTTGACGAGCGCCTCGCGGGTCGCCTGCAGCAGCGCCGCCGTCTCCTGCGTGGGCGTGCAGTCGCCCACCACGACGACGTCGACCACGACCGGCCCGGGGTCGGTCTCGCCGGTCGACCCGCCGGTCGACCCGACGGGCGCGCCGATGGGTTCCGCCCGACGGCCCACGCGCCCGTCCTCGACCTCCGCGACCAGCCCGCGCAGCTCGGCGGCGAGCGACGTCCCGGGCGAGGGGCGGTCGTCGTACAGCCACTCGCGCAGCTCGCGCTCCTGGGCGCGCGCGAGGCGCGCGACGGTGTCGGCGTCGGACGACCGCGCGCGGATGAGGGCGAGCGTCTGCAGCACCGAGTCGTGCAGGTGCGCCGCGATGTCGGCGCGCTCCGCCTCGCGGGCGCGCGCGGCGCGCTCGTCGCCGAGCTCGCGCACCAGCTTGAGCCACCACGGCGCGAGCACGATCGCGACGCCGCCGAGCACGGCGACCGCCGCGACCGCCGCGCGGACGATCTGGGTGGGCCGCGCGTCCTGGCCCACGAGCAGGACGATGCCCACGAGCACGAGCACGACGCCGCCGGCGATGCGGAGGACCCCGGCGGGCGTGCGCCCGCCGGCCCGGGTGAGCAGCCGGCCGCGCTCGACGGCGTCGAGCTGGCTCCACGCGAGCGCCGCGCCCGCGAGCGCGATGAGGACCGGGATCACCCACGACACCTCGACGTCGACGCCCGTGCGCAGCGCCACGAGCAGCGCGGCGCCGCCCAGCAGGACGACGCCGATCGCGACGTCGCGCACGGGCAGCCGGCGCACGCTGCCCTGGAGCCGGGGGGCGAGGCGCGACAGCGACGCCGGGCGCTGCTCGTCACGCGCCGCGGCCGGGTCGCCGGAGGGGACCGTGAGCCACCAGAAGACGTAGAGCGCGACGCCCGCGCCGCCCGCGAGCCCGAGGAGCGCCATCACGAGGCGCACGACACCGACGCCGACGCCCAGGTGCGCGGCGAGCCCGGCGCACACGCCCGCGACCCACCGGCCGCGCTCGGGGCGGCGCAGCGGCAGGCCGCGCGGTCGGGAACCGGGCCCGGCACCGGTGGGTGCACCGGGCCGCAGGCCGGGGCGGGCAGGAGTCGTCACCCCCCGATCGTCACACGTCGCGGGCGCCCGGAGCGCCCCCGGACGGGGAAACCAGGGTCGGTCCGCGGCCGGTTCAGGGTCGGGTCAGGGTGGCACCCGATACCGGCGAGGCGGCTCCCGGGCCAGAGTGGTGGCCATGAGCACTCCCGACCTTCCCGGACCCGGCGCCCAGCCCGGGCCCTCCGGCGGCGCCGCCGACGCGTCCGGCGCACAGCCGGGCACCGTCCCTCCCGGGCCGAGCGGACCCGACCCCGCGTGGGCAGGGCCCGCCGGCCCGTCCGACCCTGGCCAGGGTCCTCCGCAGGGCACCCCCCAGGGCCCTCCGCAGGGCCCTGGCGGGACCCGCCCGAACGGCACCGACGGCTTCTTCGACGCCGTCCGCCGCGTGGGCATCTTCCGCTCGGACGACCGGTGGATCGGCGGCGTCGCGTCCGGCGTCGCCGAGCGGTTCGGGATCGACCCCCTCATCGTGCGCGGGCTGCTCTTCGTGACGTTCTTCCTGTCGGGCGCCGGGCTCGTCCTCTACGGCGCCGCCTGGGCCCTCCTGCCGGAGCGGCGTGACGGGCGCATCCACCTCCAGGAGGCGTTCCGCGGCAACGTGGACGTCGCGCTGCTCGGCGCGGCCGCGTTCGTCGTCGTCGGGTTCTCGTGGGGCGGCGGCTGGTGGTCGTGGTGGGACGCGCTCCACCTGGGGTGGCTCACCGGCCTGTTCTGGGTCGCGGCGTTCGTCACCGTGGCGGTCGTCGTGGTCTCCGCGCTCACGCAGCGCGGCCCCCGGGGACCCCAGGGCGCACCGCCGCAGGCTCCTCCGTGGCCCGGCGGCCCCGGCGCATCGGGCACCGGCGGGCCCGCCGCACCCGGCCACGGCCCGGGTGGACCCGGCTACGGTCCCGGAGGACCGGGCTACGGTCCCGGCGGACCGGGCAACGGTCCGGGTGGACCTGGCTACGCTCCGGGCGGACCGGGGTACGCTCCGGGCGCTGCCGGCGGCCCCGCGCCGGCCGACGCCCCGTGGGGCTCCCCCGGGACGCCGTCGGCCTCGGCGTCGTCGGGCCCCCAGGACCGGGTGACCTGGTCCGCCGAGGCCAGCCCGTACGCCTCGACCGCCCAGGGTGTCACCGCGCCTCTCCCCCCGTACGCCCCGGGCGCACCGCTCGGCGCGACCGCCGCTCCGCAGCGCGCCCACCAGGGACCGCGGAACCTGTCCGCGCAGCAGCCCCCGAGGCCCCCGCGCGCCCCCCAGCCGCCGAAGCCCCCGCGTCCGCGGGGGCCCGGCGCGACCACGACGGGGGTCGTGGTCGGACTGAGCCTCCTGCTCGGTGCGTTCCTCCTCGTCGTCGACCGGCAGGGCGACCTGCCCTGGCCGGTGTTCCTCACCTGGGCGGGCCTGTCCGGGATCCTCGCGGGCCTGGCGATCGTCGTGAGCGGCCTGCGCGGACGCACGAGCGGCGGCCTCGGCTGGCTCGCGGTGCTCCTGCTGGTCGTCGCGCTCCCGGCGTCCGCGTGGCGGTCGGCCCCGTTCACGTTCTTCCTGGACGACTCCGTGCGGACCGTCACGGACGGCACGCACCGCGTGACCGACCCGGACGTCGCCGAGGAGGGCTTCGCCGTGGCGTTCGGCGACCCCACGATCGACCTCTCCGGGCTCGACCTGTCGGACGCGTCCGGAGCCTCTCCCGTCGAGGTCCCGGTCCAGCTCGGCGCCGGGGATGCGACCGTCGTCGTGCCCGACGGCGTCCCCGTCCGCGCGGAGGTCCAGGTGCTCGCCGGGAACGCGCGCTGGCACGTCGACGGCGACCGGCAGGAGATCGGTGGCGTCAGCACGCAGCCGGTCACGTTCGACAACGACGAGGTCCAGTCCGGCGACGACCCGCTGCTCGTGCTGCGGGTCGAGGTCGGGGCCGGCCAGATCACGATCGAGGAGGACTGATGAACGACTCAGAACGCCGCGCCGACGACACGCGGCCGCTCGGCGACGAGCTGTTCGACACGCCGCGGGCCGAGGCCCCCGAGGCGGACGCGCACCCGACGGTCCCGCTGTCCACCGAGCCCGCGGCCACGGAGCCCCTCGCCGGGCCGCCGGCGTCCGAGCCGCACGCCACGGAGCCCCTGCCCGTGGCGCGGGTGCGGGACGGGGAGACCTCCGTCCTGGACGTGCCCGGACCGGCGGCCCCCACGCACCCGACCGCCGCTCCCGGCGGCCCGACGACGTCCGGCCCGGCCCCCGGCGCGGTCCCGCCCGGAGGGCGGTCCGTCCCGGCGACGCCCGGGTCGCCCACGGCACCCACGGCACCCACGGTGCTGTTCGCCCCTGCCGAGCCCCAGGCGCCCGGTCGGCGCGGGCCGCGCGTCGCCACGATCGTGTGGGGCTTCGTCATCGTCGCGTTCGGCGTCGTCGTCCTCGCCGCCGCGCTCGGCGCGCGGGTCGACCTCGGGCTGGCCACGATCGTCGTGCTCGCCGCCGCGGGGCTCACGCTCGTGGTCGGGTCCATCGTCTCGGGGGCCCGGCGCCGACGAGGCTGAGCCCGGTCTCGTCTGCACGCGGACCTCGCGACCGGGGACGTTGGCGCGGACCCGGCGGCCCAGGAGAGACCGGGGTCGAGAGACACCGGGTCGAGAGACACCGGGTCGAGAGACACCGAGGGGCCGTGGCAGGTGTGCCACGGCCCCTCGGCGTGTCCGAGCGACGCCGCCCCGCACGCTCTCCCCGGTGCGACCCGGTGGGAACGGGTCCTCGGCGTCCGGACGGACGGCCGGGACGATCAGGGGGTGGGCCCGTCACCCCGGCGCTCGGGCGCGGTGCCCGTGGGTCCGGTCGCGGGCGGCGTCGTGTCCGGCGAGGTCGCGGGCGACGCGCCGGGTGCGGACGGCGTGCCCGTGCCGGGTGCGCCGGTCGGCTCGACCGGCGTCGCGGCCGCGCGGGCCTCGGCGCCGGGCGTCGAGAGCGCGGACGTGCGGCCCGGGGCCTCGACGGGACGAGTCGGTTCCGGACGGACGGGCGGGGCGGTCGGCGCGGGCTCCGCGTGCGCCGGGGCGGCGTGCCGTCCCGCGTCCGACAGGTCGCCCGACGACGTGTACGCCCCCGGCGTCTCGACCGCGACGCTCGGGCCGCCCGCGAGCCGCCGGAGCGCGATCCCGACGAGGATGAACAGGATGCCGAGCCCCATGACGAGCAGGCACACCCCGAACGCGACGACGGACGTGAAGAGCGACGCCCGGAGGAACGACGCCGTCATGACCGTCTGCCGCGTCGGGTCGTCCTGGTCGAGCTCGGCGTACGTCTGGCCGCCGCTCGCCTCGAGCGCGTGCTTGTTGATGACCTCGGCCTGCGCGTACGCGGTGAGCGGCCCGTTGACGTGGCGGCCCGCCATGAACGACGCGTCGTCCGAGACGGTGATCTCCTCGGCGGACAGCTGGTTCGCGACCACGATCCAGGTCCCGATGCCCGCGAGGAGGAGGACGATGCCGGCGATGATCGACACGAGGCCGATGCCTCGCGCCCCCTTGGCCGGCGTGACGGTGACGGTGCTCGACATGGCGCGTTCTCCCCTTCGTCAGGACCCACCTGCTGCCGCACCGCGGTCCGCGACCCGCGGGCGCGGGTCCGCCGCAGGGCGGTCGAACCACCCATACGGGACCCACGGTAGCGACGACGGCGGCCCCCCGCGCGGCGAACGCGCACCTCAGCGCCGCGCCGGGATGGGAGGATGCCGACCGTGCGCATCACCCACCTGACCGACTGCTACCTCCCCCTGCTCGGCGGGATCGAGACCCAGGTCGCGCGGCTCGCGCAGCAGCAGGCGGCGGCCGGCCACGACGTGTCCGTCGTGTGCACCACGCCCGCGCGCCCCGGCGCGCACGGCGTCTCGACCGAGCGGGACGGCGACGTCACGGTCCACCGGCTCGCGGCGCGCGTCCCGGGCGGCTACCCCGTCCACCCGCGCGCGCCCCACCACGTGGCGCGGATCCTGGGCGCGGACCGGCCCGACGTCGTGCACCTGCACATGGGCGTCCTCACCCCCTCGACGCAGGCGTCGCTGCGCACGGTGGTCCGGGCCGGGCTGCCCGCGGTGCTCACCGTGCACAGCGTGTGGGGCGGCGCCGAGCGGGCGTTCGCGGGGCTGGACCGCGTCGTGCGGTGGTCACGGTGGCCGGTGCTGTGGTCGGCGGTGAGCGAGCTGACCGCCGCTCCGCTGCGCCGCATCGTCGGCGACCACGGCGAGGTCGTGGTGCTGCACAACGGCCTCGACCTGGACGCGTGGCGCGTACCCCGCACCGAGCGCGCGGACCGCATGGAGGGCTCCGCCGTGCACGTCGTCGCCGCGACGCGGTTCGCCCCGCGCAAGCGCGTGCTGCCGCTCCTGGAGGTGGTGCGCGACGCCGTCGGGCGCCTCCCCGAGGGTGCGCTCCACGTGACGCTCGCCGGGGACGGCCCCGAGCTGGCCGACGCGCGGCGCTTCGTCGCGGAGCACGGGCTGGGGTCGGTCGTGTCGCTGCCGGGCCGCCTCGACGCGACCGGGCTCCAGCGCCTCTACGCACGGGCCGACGTGTTCGCCGCGCCCGCCGTGGAGGAGGCGTTCGGCATCGCCGCGCTGGAGGGCCAGGCCGCCGGTCTCGCGGTCCTGACGCGCTCGCAGTCGGGCGTCGCGGAACGCCTCACCGACGGCGTCGACGCGCTCCTCGCGGACGACGACGCCGGGCTCGCCGACGCGCTCGTGCGGCTCGCGACCGAGGACGGCCTGCTCGACCGGATCGTCGCGCACAACCGCGACGTGCCGTCGTCGGCGGGCTGGCCGCGCGTGCTCGCCGACGTGGAGCGCGCCTACGAACGGGCCGCGACGATCGTCGTCGATCGTCGGGCCCGTCCGTCCCGCTAGGGGGTCACTCCCACTCGATGGTGCCCGGGGGCTTGCTCGTGACGTCGAGCACGACCCGGTTGACCTCGGCCACCTCGTTGGTGATGCGCGTCGAGATGACGGACAGCACGTCGTAGGGCAGGCGCGTCCAGTCGGCCGTCATCGCGTCCTCGGACGAGACGGGGCGCAGGACGATCGGGTGGCCGTAGGTGCGGCCGTCGCCCTGGACGCCGACCGAGCGCACGTCGGCGAGCAGCACGACCGGGCACTGCCAGATCTCGTTGTCGAGACCCGCCTTCGTCAGCTCCTCGCGCGCGATCGCGTCCGCGGCGCGCAGCGTCTCGAGGCGGTCCGCCGTGACCTCGCCGACGATGCGGATGCCGAGCCCGGGGCCCGGGAACGGCTGGCGCGCGACGATCTCCTCGGGCACGCCAAGCTCGCGACCGACCGCGCGGACCTCGTCCTTGAACAGGGTGCGCAGCGGCTCGACGAGCGAGAACTGCAGGTCGTCGGGCAGACCGCCGACGTTGTGGTGGCTCTTGATGTTCGCCGCGCCCTCGCCGCCGCCCGACTCGACGACGTCCGGGTACAGCGTGCCCTGCACGAGGAACTTGACCTCGGCGCCGTGCTCGCCCGCGTCCTCGACGATCTGGCGCGCCGCGTCCTCGAACACGCGGATGAACTCGCGGCCGATGATCTTGCGCTTGGTCTCGGGGTCGCTGTGCCCGGCGAGCGCGGTGAGGAACCGCTCCTTCTCGTCGCGGATCACGAGGTTGACGCCGGTCGCCGCGACGAAGTCGCGCTCGATCTGCTCGACCTCGCCCGCGCGCATGAGCCCGTGGTCCACGTGCACGCACGTGAGCTGGTCGCCCACGGCGCGCTGCACGAGCGCGGCCGCGACCGCGGAGTCGACGCCGCCGGAGAGCGCGCAGATGACGCGCGCGTCGCCGACCTGGGCGCGGATCGCCGCGACCTGGTCCGCGATGACGTTGCCGGGCGTCCAGTCCGGGGCCAGCCCGGCGCCGTCGTACAGGAAGTGCTCCAGCACGGTCTGGCCGTGCGCGGAGTGCTTGACCTCGGGGTGCCACTGCACGCCGTAGAGGCGGCGCGTGGTGTTCTCGAACGCCGCGACGGGCGAGCCGGCCGACGTCGCGAGGACCTCGAACCCCTCGGGCGCGCGGTGCACCGCGTCGCCGTGGCTCATCCACGTGGTCTGGTTCTCCGGCGTGCCGTCGAGCAGCACGCCCGCGGCGCACACCTCGACCTCGGTCCCGCCGTACTCGCGCAGGCCCGTCTGGGCCACCTCGCCGCCGAGCGCCTTCGCCATGGCCTGGAAACCGTAGCAGATGCCCATGACGGGCACGCCGGCCTCGAACAGCGCCGGGTCGACGAACGGGGCGCCGGTCGCGTACACGGACGACGGACCACCCGAGAGGATGATCGCGACCGGGTCCTTCGCGAGCATCTGCTCGACCGTGAACGTGTGCGGCACGATCT
Organism: Cellulosimicrobium sp. NPDC030954; assembly: GCF_055571305.1. Lineage (NCBI taxonomy): Bacteria > Bacillati > Actinomycetota > Actinomycetes > Micrococcales > Promicromonosporaceae > Cellulosimicrobium > Cellulosimicrobium sp. NPDC030954. The sequence goes on along the minus strand of NZ_JBVIFN010000001.1, from coordinate 861,471 downwards.
CGGAGTAGACCTTGGCCTCGCGCACGCGGCGCGCGATGAGCTGCGCGTACTGGGCGCCGAAGTCGACGACGAGCACGGGGCGCGGGGTCGCGGCGACCTCGGCGGTGGTGGGGGTGTCGGGAGCGGTGGCGGGTGACGTCACCGCTCCAGGATAGTCGCCGCGCGGCGGGCGACCGTCACGCGTCTCAGGCGCCGGCGCGCTCGCCCGCTCGCGCGGCGGCTCGTCCTGCCACGCGCTCGCGCAGGGCGCGCGCGGCACGCTCCGGGTCCGGCGCCTGCGTGATCGCCCGCACCACGACGACGCGGTCCGCCCCGGCGTCGAGCACCGCGTCGAGCCGGTCCGGGTCCACCCCGCCGATCGCGAACCACGGCGTGCCCGGCCGCGTCGCGGCGACCGCGCGCAGCAGGTCGAGCCCGACGGCGGCACGCCCCGGCTTGGTGGGCGTCGCCCACAGCGGGCCCACGCAGAAGTAGTCGACGCCCGGGTCGGCCTCGGCCGCGGCCGCCTGCTCGGCCGAGTGCGTGGACCGGCCGAGCACGGGGTCCGGGCCCAGCAGGGCGCGCACCGCAGGCACCGGCAGGTCCCCCTGGCCCATGTGGACGACGGGCGCGCCCGCGAGCCGTGCGACGTCGGCCCGGTCGTTCACCGCCCACAGGGCGCCGTGCTCCGCCGCGACCCGCGCGACGAGCTCCTGGAGCTCGAGCTCGCGCGCCACGTCGAGCGTCTTGTCGCGCAGCTGGACCACGTCGACCCCGCCCGCGAGCGCCGCCCGCAGGAAGTCCTCGAGGTCGCCGCGCTCCTCGCGCGCGTCGGTGCACAGGTAGAGGCGCGCGTCGGCGAGGCGGGCGCGCGCGTCGTCCGGTGCCGGCACGACGGGGTGCGCGGGCGTGGCGAAGGTCTCGGTGCTCACCCGCCGGAGCCTAGCCGCGCCCGCTCCCCCGCGCGGGTACTGTGGCCGACAGCACGGGAGCCCCGCACGGGGCTGAGAGGGCGTCGGAGCCGACCGTCGAACCTGATCTGGGTCATGCCAGCGAAGGGAGCGCGCATGCACACCCCTGTCCGTCCCGAGCCCCGCCCGCCGGGAGCCGGTCCTGCCGTGCCCGACGGCGCGCGCGACGTCGTCGTCGTGGGCGGTGGGATCGTGGGGCTCGCCGTGGCGTGGCGCGCCGCGCGCGCCGGTCTGACGGTCACGGTGCTGGACCCGTCGCCGGGCGACGGCGCGACGCGCGCCGCCGCCGGCATGCTCGCCCCGGTCACGGAGGCCGACTTCGGCGAGGACGACGCGCTGCGCCTGCACCTCGCGGCCGCCGGAGCCTGGCCCGGCTTCGCCGCCGACCTGCGCGCCGCGACGGGGGCCGACGTCGGGCTGCGCACCGCAGGTACCCTCACCCTCGCGTACGACGCCGACGACCTCGCGCTGCTCCGCCGCGTCCTCGCCCTCCACGCGGCGCACGGCCTGGCCTCGCGCGAGCTCACCGTCGCCGACGCGCGCCGGCGCGAGCCGTACCTCGGCCCCCGGGTCGCGGGCGCGGCGTGGGCGCCCGCCGACCACGCGGTCGACCCCCGCGCGACGCACGCGGCGCTGCTCGGCGCGCTCGACGTCGCCCCCGGCGCGGGCTCCGGGGCGGGTGCGCCCGCGGGCGGGGACGGCCGTGCCGGGGTGCGCGCCGTCGTCGTGCGGGCGTCGGCGACGCGGCTCGCGGTCGACCCGGCCGGGCGCGTCGTGGGCGTGCACGACGACGGGGGCCGGCTCCACGCGGCCGGTGCCGTCGTCGTCGCGGCGGGCTGGGAGTCCGGCGCGCTGCTCGCGGACGTGCCAGGCGTCGTCGTACCGACGCGACCGGTCAAGGGGCAGACGCTGCGCCTCGACGCCGGGCCGGACCTCGCGCTGGAGCACGTGGTGCGCGGGGTCGTGCAGGGGCGGCCCGTGTACGTCGTGCCGCGCGACCCCGTACCCGACGGGCAGGGTCACGGCTGCGCGGGGCACCGGGAGGTCGTCGTCGGCGCGACGACCGAGGAGAACCCGGACGACCGCCGCGCGACCGCCGGCGGCGTCTTCGCCCTGCTGCGCGACGCGCGCGCCCTCCTGCCCGGGATCGACGAGGCCGCGCTCGTCGACGTGACCCCGCGTGCGCGGCCCGCGACCCCGGACAACCTGCCGCTCGTCGGCCCGACCGCCGTCCCCGGCCTGCACCTCGCGACCGGACACGGGCGCAACGGCATCCTCCTCGCGCCGCTCACCGCCGACGCGGTCGTCGCCGGCCTCACCGGCACCGCACTCCAGCCCACCGTCGCGGTCGCCCTCGCCCCGACCCGCACCGACCGCTTCGCCGAACCCGGGCTCTCTCCCCACGGCGCGCCCGACCTGGGGAACGATCCCGGGTTCGGCACCGGCCGGGCGGGCGCCTTCTCCACGACGACACCGAGGTGATTCCCGTGACCCCACCCGTTCCGACCGCGCTCGTCAACGGCGAGCCGTACCCGCTCGACGCGCCCGTGCACCTCGAGCAGCTCGTCGCGGCGCTCGTGCCCGCATACGTCGCCGACGGGACGCCGCAAGGCGTCGCCGTCGCCGTGGACGACGCCGTCGTGCCGCGCGGCTCCTGGGCGACGACCGTCGTCGCGCCCGGCGACCGCATCGAGATCGTGACCGCCGTCCAGGGCGGCTGAGGAGGACCCGTGACCACGACCGACACCACCCCGCGCCGCGCCGCGGAAGGCGACGGCCTCGCCGACGACCCGCTCGTCGTCGCCGGCACGACGATCGGCTCCCGCCTCGTCATGGGGACGGGCGGGGCGGCGAACCTGCTCACGCTCGAGGACGCGCTCGTCGCGTCGGGCACCGCGCTGACGACCGTCGCGATGCGCCGCGTCGCGGTGCGCGCGGGCGGCGATGCCAGCCCCGACGCCGGGATCTGGGCGCTGCTCGCGCGCCTCGGCATCCGCGCGCTGCCCAACACCGCCGGGTGCTTCTCGGTGCGCGAGGCCGTGCTCACCGCGCACCTCGCGCGCGAGGCGTGCGGCACCGAGTGGGTCAAGCTCGAGGTGATCGCGGACGACGTCACGCTCCTGCCCGACCCCGTCGGTCTCGTCGAGGCGGCCGAGCAGCTCGTGCGCGACGGGTTCGTCGTGCTTCCCTACACGAACGACGACCCGATCCTCGCGCGCCGGCTCGAGGACGTCGGGTGCGCCGCCGTCATGCCTCTCGGCGCGCCGATCGGCACCGGCCTCGGCATCCTCAACCCCCGCAACATCGAGGCGATCGCCACCGCGGCCCGCGTACCCGTGATCCTTGACGCGGGGATCGGGACGGCGTCGGACGCCGCGCAGGCGATGGAGCTCGGGTGCGACGGCGTCCTGCTCGCGACCGCCGTCACGCGCGCCGCCGACCCGGTCCGCATGGCGCACGCCATGCGCCTCGCCGTCGAGTCCGGCCGCCTCGCCGCCGGCGCCGGCCGCATCCCCCGCCGCGAGGGCGCCCTCGCGAGCTCGTCCCCCCAGGGCCGCCTCGACCTCGCCCTGTGACAGCGAAGCCGGGCGGCGGGGGGCTACCTGCTGTCGATCCGGCCGAGCGCCGTACCGCTCTCGGCCAGCGCCGCGGCAGCCCGCGCCCATCCGACATCAGCCGGGTCGAGCGCGCTGCGCAGATAGGCGGTGGTCAGCCGCTGCAGCACCGCGACCCGCTCGGGGTTCTCGTCGGTGGTCTCGGCCGCCTCCCAGCCCGGGATGCCGCCCAGGGAGTGCTCGGCGCCGGACAGGGTCAGCAGGTCCGTGGCTCCCGGGCTCTGGACGTAGGCGTCGGTGAACCAGTCCGGGCCACGGCTGGACATCGCCGACTGGTCGCGGTCGCCGGCCACGACGAGCGTGGGCGTGGTCAGCTCGGCGAACGAGGGGTTCATGAAGGGGAAGTGCTGCCGGGCGAACGGGTGCAGCTCGTCGCCTCCGATCCCGGTCGCTGCCAGGAGCACGCCGGCCCGCACCCGCCCGTCCGAGCGGTCCTGGCCTGGCTCGCCCGTGCCGTCGAGGACGCGGGCGCCGAGCAGCATCTGCACCGTCTGGGCGCCCCAGGAGTGCCCGACCGCGACGACCCGGCCGGGATCGACCCGTCCGACGAGGTCCGGCACGGCACGCTCGATCGTCTCGAGCTGGTCCACGGCCCGCACGAGGTCGGCGTGACGCTCGAGCCAGACCTGAGCGAAAGCGGGATGGTCGAACCCGATGCCGTCGCGGCGCGAGTCCAGGTGGGAAGGCTGCACGACGACGAACCCGCGAGAGGCCCAGAAACCTGCCAGCGGTGCGTACCCGTCGAACGACCACCCGTTGCCGTGCGAGAAGAGCAGCACCGGAAGGTCCTGCCCGGACACGGGGGCGGAGACGCGCAGGTCGAGAGGCAGCGCGCGCCCGGGTGCGTCGAGGCGCACGGGGGCGACGGAGACGACGGGGCTCCCGCCACCGACGACGTCGTCGAGATCCTGGACGACCTGCGCAGCCGTCGTCGTGGGGGTACCGCTCATGAGGGATCACCCGTCCTTTGCGTCCGAAGGCGCCGCCGAGCACAATAGAACCGGAGCGCCACTCCGGAACTATATGGAACCTCGCTCCGCTTATCAAGACCTCGACGAAAGGTCCTCATGACGTCTCCCGGAGCGGCCGGCCCGACGCCGCGGACGAAGCGCGCCGACGCGCGGCGCAACGAGCGGGCGTTGCTCGATGCCGCAGCCGCCGTCTTCGTGACCGACGGCGTGGACGCACCTGTACGACTGATCGCCGAGCGCGCCGGGGTCGGCATGGGGACGATCTATCGACACTTCCCCACGCGCGCCGCACTGGTGGCCGCGGTGTACCGGCACCAGGTCGAGGCGCTGGCCGACGCCGGACCCGAGCTCCTGCGCGACACCGAGGACCCCGGTGCCGCCCTCCGGCGATGGGTGAGCGGCTTCGTGGACTTCCTCGTGACCAAGCACGGGCTCGCCGGCGTCCTCGGGGCCGACTCGGCGGACGCGAACGCCTTGCACCGGTACTTCGTGGACCGGCTCGTCCCGGTGTGCGACGCCCTGCTCGACGCTGCGCTCGGGCCCCGGCCCCAGTGCCGGCCGAGCGGGTACATGTTCCTGCGGGGCATCGGCAACCTCTGCATCGGCGGCGATGACGACCCCCGCTACGACGCTGCCCGACTGGCTGACCTCCTGGTCGCCGGGGTGCTCGCCGCGGAGCCGCGCCACCTGCTCGACGACGACTGAACCAGCCGGGAGGACGGGACCTCCGGTCACGACGCGGGCGGGGAGCGCGCCGACCTCGCGAAAGGTCGGGAGCAGGTCGGAGGCCGGGGAACCTATTCCTCCGCGGAGGTCCCCGCGATCTCCGTGAGGAGCGCGGGGACGCCGCCGACGACGGAGCGGGCGTCGATCCCGGCGGCGCGGGCGACGTCGGCGACGCGGGCCGAGCGGGCGCCGACCGCGCACAGGACGAGCACGGTGCGGTCCGTCGGCAGGTCCGCGAGCGCCGCGGCGGCGTCGCCGCCGAGGAACGCGCCGCTCGGCACGAGCGTCGATCCCGGGACGGGGCGCACCTGCGCCTCCCAGTCCTCGCGCACGTCGAGCAGGTACGGCGCCGCGCCGTCGTCGCCGAGCAGCGCCGCGGCGTCGGGCGCGCTGACGTCGCGCTCCCCGGTCGGCGGCGCCGCGACCGGCGCCGCAGGGGCGAGCCCGCAGAACGCGGCGTACGCGTCGTCGCCCGGCAGGAGCGCGGTGACGGGGTCGCGCGTCGGGTCGGCGCGCACGGTGAGCTGGCGCCACGAGAGGTCGAGCGCGTCGTAGACGGCGAGACGGCCGAGCAGCGTCGTGCCGGCGCCGGTGACGAGCTTGATCGCCTCGGTCGCCATGACCGAGCCGACGGTCCCGCACATCGCGCCGAACACCCCGCCGGTCGCGCAGTCGGGCGCGGCACCGGGCGGCGGCGGGACGGGGAACACGTCGCGGTACGTGACGCCGCGCGCCTCGTCGTCCCCCGGGCCGACGGGAGCCGCGCCGCCCGGGAGCGGGACGTCGTCGGGCACCGCGAACCGCGGCGCGGCCCAGAAGACGCTCACCTGACCCTGGAAGCGGTAGATCGAGCCCCAGACCACGGGGACGCCGAGGACCTCGGCCGCGTCGGAGACGAGGTAGCGCGTGGGGAAGTTGTCGGCGCCGTCGAGCACGACGTCGTAGCCGCGCAGCACGTCGAGCGCAGCGTCCGCGTCGAGGCGGACCGCGTGCTCGACGACGCGCACGTGCGGGTTGACGTCGGCGATGGCGTCACGCGCGGAGTCGACCTTGCGACGGCCGACGTCGGGCCCGCCGTGGATGACCTGGCGCTGGAGGTTGGACGTGTCGACGACGTCGTCGTCGACGATGCCGATCGTGCCCACGCCCGCGGCGGCGAGGTAGAGCAGGGCGGGGCTGCCGAGGCCGCCCGCGCCGACGACGAGCACGCGCGCGGCCGCGAGGCGACGCTGGCCCTCGGGACCGACGCCGGGCAGCGCGAGGTGGCGCGCGTACCGCTCGAGCTCCGCGGTGGTCAGCTCGGGGCCGGGTGCGACGAGGGGCGCGAGCGGCACGAGGGGCGCCGTCATGACGCGTACTGCTCCTCCAGGACGGCGAGCTTGGCCTCGGCCTCGGCGTGCACCTTCTTCTCGAGGATGAACGACATGACCGGCACGACGCCCGCGAACACCATGGTCGCGAGGCGGCCCCAGCCCCAGCGCATCTTGGTCCACAGGTCGAGGACCGTCACGAGGTAGACGACGTAGATCCAGCCGTGGGCGAACGGGATCCACGACACGTACCGCATGACGTCGTCGACGTCGACGAACTGACCGACCCCGTACTTGACGAGCATCTCGACGCACAGGATGAGGAGCATCACGCCGGTGATGATCGCGAGGACCCGGTAGCGGGCGAGGGCACCGCGCGCCTTGCGGATCGCGGTGCGCGCGGCCTCCGTGCTGGGCGCTGCCGCGGCGGGCGCGTCGGTCGGGGTGGCCGGGTCCTGCGTGGTCATGGGAGAGGTCCTCGTTCCGGGCGAGACGGCCGCGGCGGTCCCTGCCGCGCGCGGTGGCGTGTGACGCGGTCGCAGCGGTTAAACCGTCGCCGCGTGTCGGACGCCGAACCTAGGGTAGAACACCGTGCGACCCCTCCCCCTCCCCGACCCGGGGACCCCCGACCTGCGCGGACCGACGCGCTACCTGCTCTGGCTGGCCCGGCGCCAGTGGACCGTGCTCACCGCCTCCGTGCTGCTCGGCCTGGCCAACTTCGCGTGCCAGGCGTTCCAGCCGTACATGCTCGGCCGTGCGCTCGACGAGGGGCTCGCGGAGGGGTTCGGGCCGGAGCTGTGGCGCTGGGCGGGTCTCCTGCTCGCGCTGGGGCTGGGCATCGTCGTCACGGGAGTGACGCAGCACCGGTTCGACATCGCGAACTGGCTGCGCTCGGCGCTCACGACGTCCCAGCTCGTGGGCGACGTCACCGCGCGCTCCGGCGACGCGATCACGGAGGAGCTGCCGACGGGCGAGGTCGTGTCGACCGTGGCGAGCGACGCCATGCGCGTCGGCCAGCTCTTCTCCATGATGGGCCAGTTCCTCGGCGCGCTCGGGGCGTACGTCGTGGTGGCCGTCATCATGCTCTCGACGTCGCTCCAGCTCGGGCTCGTCGTCGTGCTGGGCCTGCCGGTCGTGGCCGCGGTGCTGGCGCTGCTCGTGAAGCCGTTGCAGCAGCGGCAGGCCGCGCAGCGCGAGGCGCAGGGCCGGCTCACGACGCTCGGCGCGGACACGGTCTCCGGCCTGCGGATCCTGCGCGGCATCGGCGGCGAGGGCGTGTTCGTCGGCCGCTACGCGCGGCAGTCGCAGAAGGTGCGGGAGGCGGGCGTGAAGGTCGCGCACACGCAGGCCACGCTCGACGCCCTCCAGGTGCTCCTGCCGGGCCTCCTCGTCGTCCTCGTCGTCTACCTGGGCGCGACGGCGGCGCTGGCCGGCGACATCACGCCCGGCCAGCTCGTCGCGTTCTACGGGTACGCGGCCTTCCTCGGCTGGCCGCTGCAGGTCGCGACGCAGATGCTCAACATCGCGACGCGCGCACACGTCGCGTCGCGCAAGATCGTGCGCGTCCTCGCCGTCGTGCCCGCCGCGGGCGCGACGCCGGCCACGGCGCCCATGCCGCCCGAGGGCAGCCCCCTCGTCGACGAGACGAGCGGACTGGTCCTCGAGCCGGGCCGCGTCGTCGCGCTCGTGTCCGCGGACCCCGACGCGTCGGCGGCCGTCGCCACGCGCCTCGGCCGGTTCGACGACGACGCGGAGGCCGCGACGCCCGTGCGGCTCGGCGGGACGCTGCTCGCCGAGCTCGACAAGCACGCGCTGCGGCGCCGCGTCGTCGTCGCCGAGGCGACGCCCCAGCTCTTCTCGGGCGCGCTGCGCGACGAGCTCGACCCGCGGGGCACGGCGACCGAGGCCGACGTGCTCGCCGCCGTGCGGACCGCCGACGCCCACGACGTGCTCGACTCCGTCCCCGACGGCCTCGCGGGCGAGCTGCCCGAGAAGGGCCGCTCGCTCTCGGGCGGGCAGCGCCAGCGCGTCGCGCTCGCGCGCGCCCTGCTCACCGAGCCCGAGGTCCTCGTGCTCGTCGAGCCGACGAGCGCCGTCGACGCCCACACGGAGGCCCGGATCGCCGCGAGCCTCGCCGACGCCCGGCGCGGGCGCACGACGCTCGTCGTCACCGCGTCGCCGCTCGTGCTCGAGCACGTCGACGAGGTCCTGCTCCTCGAGGGCGGTCGCGTCACCGCGCGCGGCACGCACCGCGACCTCGTGGACCGCGCCCACGCGTCCGGCACCGCGCCGGACGACGACGCGGCCCGCTACCTGCGCGTCGTCGGGCGCTCGCTCGACGAGTCCCCCGTCCTCGCCCGCACCGCACCCGAAGGAGGAGAGTCGTGAAGCTCCCCGTCGCCGACGGCCCCGCCGTCCGCGCCGCCGCCGGGCGGCTCTTCGCCCGCCACCGCGGCACGTTCGTCCTGATCGCCGTGCTCCACACCCTGGCCGCCGTCGCCGGGCTCGTCGGCCCGTGGCTGCTCGGCCGCCTCGTCGACGCCGTCACCGAGGGCACGACCTCGTCCTACGTGACGACCGTCGTCGCCGTCGGCGCGGGGGCCGTCGTCGCGCAGGCCGTGCTGCGCCGGTACGCGCAGCGCCTGTCCATGGTGTTCGGCGAGACGGTGTTCGCCGAGCTGCGCGAGGACCTCGTCGAGACGGTGACCTCGCTCCCCCTGTCGACCGTCGAGCGCGCGGGCACGGGCGACCTCGTCGCCCGCACGACCAACGACGTCGACCGCATCCAGCACGCGGTGCGGTTCGGCGTGCCGCAGCTCCTCGTCGCCGTCGTGACGCTCGTGCTCACGGTCGTGGCGTCGGTCGTCGTCGCGCCGCTGGTCGCGATCGCGCTGTTCGTGGGGGTCCCGCTGCTCGTCGTCGTCTCGCGCTGGTACCTCAGGCGCGCGTCGGCGGGCTACCAGCGCGAGGCCGCCGCGTACGCGACGCTCAACGGCACCATCACGGAGAACGTGGAGGGCGCGCGCACGGTCGACGCGCTCTCCCTCACCGAGCGGCGCAAGGCCCGCGTCCGCGCCGACCTCACCGAGGCGTACGAGTCGGAGAAGTACACGCTCGGGCTGCGCACCGTGCTGTTCCCCGGCATCGACCTCGCGATCGCGATCGCGCCCGTCGCGGCGCTCGTGTGGGGCGCGTGGCTGCTGTCGCAGGGCCAGACGACGCTCGGCGCCGTCGCGACGGTGACGACGTACGCGTTCCAGCTCGCCGGCCCGGTGTGGAACCTCATCTTCTGGCTCGACGAGATCCAGGTCGCCGCGGCCTCCTACGCGCGCATCGTCGGCGTCACGCAGGTCCCCGGCGACCGCACCGCGACGGGCGACGTGCCCGACGGCGACCGGCTCGTCGCGCGCGACGTCGAGTACGCCTACCGCGAGGGCCACCCCGTGCTGCACGGCGTCTCGCTGGACCTGGAGCCGGGCGAGCGGCTCGCCGTCGTCGGTCCGTCCGGCGCGGGCAAGTCGACGCTCGGGCGCATGCTCGCGGGCATCCACCCGCCCACGGCCGGGTCGGTCCGCTCGGGCGGCGTCCGCCTCGTCGACCTGCCGCTGGAGGACCTGCGCCGCGAGGTCGCGCTCGTCACGCAGGAGCACCACGTGTTCGTCGGGACGCTCGCGGACAACCTGCGTCTCGCGAAGGTCGACGCGAGCGACGCCGAGCTGCGCGACGCGCTCGACGCCGTGGACGCGCGCGTCTGGGCGGAGACCCTGCCCGACGGCCTCGAGACGACCGTCGGCTCGGGCGGGCACGTTCTCACCCCCGCGCAGGCGCAGCAGGTCGCGCTCGCGCGGCTCGTGCTCCTCGACCCGCACACGCTCGTGCTGGACGAGGCGACGTCGCTCCTCGACCCCCGCGCGGCCCGCCACCTCGAGCGGTCGCTCGACGCCGTGCTCGCGGGCCGGACCGTCGTCGCGATCGCGCACCGCCTGCACACCGCGCACGACGCCGACCGCGTCGCCGTGGTCGACGGCGGCCGCATCAGCGAGATCGGCCCGCACGACGAGCTCGTCGCGGCGGGCGGCAACTACGCGCGCCTCTGGCACTCCTGGCAGCAGGAGTAGCCGCCCGCGAGATCGACCCCAGCGTCCCGAGATCGACCCCAGCGTCCCGAGATCGACCCTCTGAGGGTCGATCTCGGTCGCTGGGGTCGATCTCGCGGGTTCGGTTGTCCACAGACCACGGCGTGACGCCCCACGCCCCGCCCGCGTCGGCCACGCTCGGCACCATGCCGCACGACATCCCGCCGATCGACACCCTGCCCCGGGCCACCCCGGCGCGCGACGCCGCGCCCGTGGAGCCGTCCGCCCGCGACACTCCGGCGGGCCGCACGTCGTCGGACGGCCGTGCGGACGTCGCCTCCCCCGACGCCACGCCCCGGCGCCCCGGCGACGACCGACAGACCGAGCGTCCCGCCCCGCCGACGGCGACCCGCTTCTCCGAGGAGCGCCGCACGGAGCTCGCGCGCCGCACCCTGGCCGGGACCCTCGACCGCGTCCGGCGCGGCGTCTACCTCCCGCCGGTCCCGGACGACCTGAGCCCCGCGCAGCTCCGCCGCGAGCTGGTGCTGCGGCGCGTCAGCGCCGTCGCCGAGCGGCTGTCGAGCGCGTACTGGTTCAGCCACACGAGCGCCGCGCTGCTGCACGGCTGCTGGACCTGGCGGCTGGCCGACGTCGTCCACCTCACCCAGCTCCGCCCGCCCAAGGCGGCACAGACCCGCGAGCCGGCGCTCCGTCGGCACTGGACCCCGCTCCCCGTCCGGGACCGCACCCTCGTCTCCGGCCTCCCGGTCACGACGCTCGAGCGCACGGTCGTGGACTGCGCCCGCTCCCTGCCGGGAGCGCAGGCTCTGGTCGTCGCCGACTCGGCGCTGCGCGCGGGGGCCGACCCGGCGGTGCTGGCCGTCCTCCTCACGGAGGCCGCCGGGCGGCGCGGCGTCCGCAGGGCGCGCGACGTCGTCGGGCTCGCGGACGCCCGGTCGGAGTCCCCGGGCGAGTCCGTCGTGCGATGGGTCGTGCACGACGCCGGACTGCCCGCTCCCGTGCCCGGGCTCGAGGTCCCGACGTGGCGCGGGAGCCTGTGGGTCGACCTCGGGTGGCCGGAGCACCGGGTCGCGGTCGAGTTCGACGGCGCGGTCAAGTACTCCGGCGGCGACTTCGGGGACCCGCGGACACGCCTGCAGCGGGAGAAGGAGCGGCACGACGCGCTCGTCGAGGCGGGGTGGGTCGTGCTGCGCGTGGTGTGGGCGGACCTGGGCGACCCGGCGACGATCGTGCGCCGCGTCGAGCGGGCTCTTCGTCGGTGACGACTTCCGCAGGGGCGGGGTCAGCGGGTCGAGGCACGGCGCGAGGTCGACCCGTACGTCCGAGATCGGCCCTCAGGAGGTCGACGTCGGGCCGGGCGGGTCGATCTCGGCGGGGGCCGGGAGGCCGGCGATGCCACCGCCGTCGCCGCGGGTGCGGCGCTTGCCGCCCGCGGCCTCGTCGCGCACGAGGCGGATCCACAGCAGCACGGCGAAGCCGCCGAACACCCACCACTGCAGCGCGTAGAAGAGGTTCTGGAGGTTGAGACCCGTGCCGCCCTCGATCGTCGGGCGCGGGAGCTGCGCCGGGCCGCCCTCGGCCGCCGACGGCTGCTCGGGGTCGGAGGTGAGCAGCACGAGGTACCCGGAGTACATCGGCCCGCCCCACTCGTTGACGAGCGCCCCGGTCGAGATGGCGTCGGTCAGCCCGGGGGCGGAGCCGCCCTGGCCCGCGGCCTCCGAGGCCTGCAGGTAGCCCGTGAGCCGCACGACGCCGTCCGGCGGCTCGAGCGCCGCGCCCTGCTCGGGCGTCTCGACCCAGCCGCGGACCACGGGCAGCACGGGAGCGCCCGAGAGGTCGGACCACGACGCGCCCTGCGTCCCGTCGTCGGTCACGTGCAGCGGGGTGAGGACGAGGTAGCCGACGCGGCCGTCGAGCGCGCGGTCCTCCACGAGGAGCTGGCCGGCAGGGTCGTACTCCCCCTCGACCCACGCCTGGCGACCGACGAGCTCGCCCGGGAAGGAGGACTGCGGCGGGAGCAGCTCCCCGACGCCCTCCGGCCCGGCCGCCTCGAGCTCCGCGGCCTCCTGCTGCGCCGCGAGCTCGGCGCGCTGCTGGGCGCGGTCGAGCTGCCAGACGCCCAGGCGCGCGCACACCGCGGCGGCGAGGAGGAACAGCACGAGCAGGCCGACCACGCGGGGCTGGCGGGCGACCGCCCAGAACGAACGGCGGGCGGTGGGCTCGGGCACGACCCCACGGTAGCCGGGCCGCCCGCGAGAACCCGCATCGCGGGCGTCGTACCGGTCGAACCTCACACCGGCGCGGTCCGACGCGGTGCCGGGAGCGACCGGGTCCCGGGACCTAGGACCTTTTCTGCGGTCCCGGACGGACGTCACACCTCCCGGGGCCGTCACGGACCGTGCAGGGCCCCGGTCGATGCGGTTGTATGAAGCCGTAGTCGTTCACGAACCCTTCCCCCCCGCAGGAGCGTGAGATGAGCACGACCACCGCCACCGAGTCCACCGCCTGGCGACCCGCCGAGGTCGCGCCCCTCGACGACGACACCCTGCGTCGCGTCGACGCGTGGTGGCGCGCGGCGAACTACCTGTCGGTCGGGCAGATCTACCTGCTCGACAACCCGCTGCTGCGCACGCCGCTGGAGCGCGAGGACGTCAAGCCGCGCCTGCTGGGCCACTGGGGCACGACCCCCGGGCTGAACTTCCTCTACGCGCACCTCAACCGCGCGATCGCGCAGCGCCGCCAGTCGACGATCTACGTCGCGGGCCCCGGTCACGGCGGTCCCGGCCTCGTCGCGAACGCGTACCTCGAGGGCACGTACTCCGAGACGTACACGGACATCACGCAGGACACCGAGGGCCTGCGCCGCCTGTTCCGCCAGTTCTCGTTCCCGGGCGGCATCCCGAGCCACGTCGCGCCGGAGACCCCCGGGTCGATCCACGAGGGCGGTGAGCTGGGCTACGCGCTCTCCCACGCGTACGGCGCGGCGTTCGACAACCCGGACCTGCTGGTCGCGGCGGTCGTGGGCGACGGCGAGGCGGAGACCGGCCCGCTCGCGACGAGCTGGCACTCCAACAAGTTCGTCAACGCGCGCAACGACGGCGTCGTGCTGCCGATCCTGCACCTCAACGGGTACAAGATCGCCAACCCGACGGTGCTCGCGCGGATCAGCGACGACGAGCTGCGCGACCTCATGGTCGGCTACGGCCACACCCCGTACTTCTTCACGGGCGGGTTCGACGGCGAGGACCACTTCGAGGTCCACCAGCGTTTCGCGCGGCTCCTCGACGAGGTGCTCAACCACATCGCGCAGATCAAGGCGGACGCCGCGGCCGGGAACGACGAACGTCCCGCGTGGCCCATGATCGTCTTCCGCACGCCCAAGGGCTGGACCTGCCCGCCCGTCATCGACGGCAAGAAGACCGAGGACTCGTGGCGCGCGCACCAGGTGCCGCTCGCGAGCGCGCGCGACACCCCGGAGCACCTCGACGTGCTGCGCGGCTGGCTCGAGTCGTACCGCGCGGACGAGCTGTTCGACGAGGACGGCCGTCTGCAGGACGACATCGCCGCGCTCGCCCCCGAGGGGACGCTGCGCATGAGTGACAACCCGCACGCGAACGGCGGGCTGCTGCTCAAGGACCTGCGTCTCCCGGACTTCCGGGACTACGCCGTGGACGTGGCGGGACCGGGGAGCGCCGTCGCCGAGGCCACGCGCGTCCTCGGGCAGTGGCTCACGGACGTCGTGCGGCTGAACCCGGACAACTTCCGCATCTTCGGTCCGGACGAGACCGCGTCGAACCGCCTGCAGGCGGTCTACGAGGTCACGGACAAGCAGTGGAACGCCGACTTCTACGGGCCCGACGTCGACGAGCACCTCGCGCGCGCCGGCCGCGTCATGGAGATGCTCTCGGAGCACCAGTGCCAGGGCTGGCTCGAGGGCTACCTGCTCACCGGGCGCCACGGCCTGTTCACGAGCTACGAGGCCTTCATCCACATCGTCGACTCGATGTTCAACCAGCACGCGAAGTGGCTCAAGGTCACCAACCACATCCCGTGGCGGCGGCCGGTCGCGAGCCTCAACTACCTGCTGTCGAGCCACGTGTGGCGCCAGGACCACAACGGCTTCAGCCACCAGGACCCGGGCTTCATCGACCACGTCGTCAACAAGAAGGCCGAGATCGTCCGGGTGTACCTGCCGCCGGACGCCAACACCCTCCTGTCCACCTACGACCACTGCCTGCGCTCGCGCCAGTACGTGAACGTCGTGGTGGCGGGCAAGCAGCCGGCGCCGCAGTTCCTGTCCATGGAGCAGGCGGTCGCGCACTGCACGCGCGGGCTCGGCATCTGGGAGTGGGCCGGGACCGAGGTCGAGGGCGAGGACCCGGACGTCGTGCTCGGCGCCGCCGGCGACGTCCCGACGCTCGAGGTGCTCGCCGCGGCGGACATCCTGCGCCGCCGCATCCCGGACCTCAAGGTCCGGGTCGTCAACGTCGTGGACCTCATGCGGCTCCAGGACGAGAAGGAGCACCCGCACGGTCTGTCGGACAAGGACTTCGACACGCTCTTCACCGCGGACAGGCCCGTGATCTTCAACTACCACGGCTACCCGTGGCTGATCCACCGCCTCACCTACCGCCGCACCAACCACGCGAACATCCACGTGCGCGGCTACAAGGAGGAGGGCACCACCACCACCCCGTTCGACATGGCCATGCTCAACGACATCGACCGCTACCACCTGGTGATCGACGTCATCGACCGCGTGCCGTCCCTGCGCTCGACCTACGCGGGTCTGCGCCAGGAGATGGTCGACGCGCGGCTGACGGCCCGGCAGTACACCCGCGAGCACGGGGAGGACATCCCCGAGGTGCGCGACTGGGTGTGGCCGGACGTCGGCGAGACGGCGACCGAGGAGGGTGGCCCGCAGTACAACGGCGCGAGCGCCGCCGTGCAGGACACCGGAGGAGACAACGAGTGAGCGACACCGCTCGCAGCATCTACATCACCTCGCCCGAGGGCGAGACGGGCAAGTCCACGATCGCGCTGGGGGTCCTCGACCTGCTGGTCCGCAAGGTCCAGCGGGTCGGGGTCTTCCGGCCGGTCACCCGGGCCGCGGGCCCGGACGTGCAGGACTACGTGCTCGAGCTCCTGCTCGCGCACGACGGCGTGGACGTCACCGCCGAGCAGGCGATCGGCGTCACGTACGAGGACGTCCACGCCGACCCGGAGGCCGCGCTCTCGCAGATCGTGGCCCGGTACCACGAGGTCGCGAGCCAGTGCGACTTCGTAGTCGTCGTGGGCACGGACTACACCGACGTCGCCGGGCCGACCGAGCTGTCGTTCAACGCGCGCGTCGCGGCGAACCTCGGCGCGCCGGTCCTCCTCGTGGTGTCCGGCAAGGGCCGCACGCCCGACGCCGTGGGCAACCTCATCGAGGTGAGCGTCGCCGAGCTGCGCTCGCAGCACGCGCAGCCCATCGGCGTCGTCGCGAACCGCGTGCAGCCCGACGACCTCGACGCGGTGCGCGCGCTCCTCGGGTCGCTCGGACCGGACGGCGAGCCGCTCGCGGGCGGGACGTCGTCGGGCCCGACGGCGGAGCCCGCCCCGGGCGCGCGGCTGCCGGGCTGGGCGGTGCCCGAGGACCCGTTCCTCGACGCCCCGACCGTGCGGATCCTCATGGAGGCGGTGGGCGGGACGCTCGCGTTCGGCGAGGAGGAGCTCCTCGCGCGCGAGGCGACCGACCTGCTCGTCGGCGCGATGTCGTTCGAGCACCTGCTCGACCGGCTCACCGACGGCGCCGTCGTCATCACGCCCGGCGACCGGGTGGACATCCTCATCGGGCTGCTCGCCGCCCACTCGGCGTCGGGCTTCCCGTCGCTCGCGGGCGTCATCCTCAACGGCGGGTTCTTCCCGCCCGAGTCGACGGCGCGCCTCGTCGCCGACCTCGACCCGAGCCTGCCGGTCATCCGCACCGACCTCGGGACGTTCCGCACGGCGAGCGCCACCGCGAGCGCCCGCGGCCGCGTCACCAAGGAGTCGCAGCGCAAGGTCGACACGGCGCTCGCGCTGTTCGAGCAGAGCGTCGACGGCGCGGCGCTCCTCGCCGGCCTCGACGTGCCCCGCCCCGAGGTCGTCACGCCGCTGATGTTCGAGTACGAGCTGCTCTCGCGCGCCCGCGCGGACCGCAAGCACGTCGTGCTCCCCGAGGGCGACGACGACCGCATCCTGCGCGCCGCGTCGACCCTGCTGGGCCGGCAGGTCGCCGAGCTGACGATCCTCGGCGAGGAGCACAAGGTCCGCGCCCGCGCGGCCGAGCTCGGCCTCGACATCGACGCCGCCCACGTCGTCAGCCCGCACGACCCGGAGCTCGTCGACCGGTTCGCGGCGGAGTACGCCCGCCTGCGCGCCCACAAGGGCATCCGGCTCGAGGAGGCGCGC
This sequence comes from Cellulosimicrobium sp. NPDC030954, assembly GCF_055571305.1. Taxonomy (NCBI): domain Bacteria; kingdom Bacillati; phylum Actinomycetota; class Actinomycetes; order Micrococcales; family Promicromonosporaceae; genus Cellulosimicrobium; species Cellulosimicrobium sp. NPDC030954. The sequence goes on along the minus strand of NZ_JBVIFN010000001.1, from coordinate 844,367 downwards.
GAGCGCGTCCAGGACGTGTCGTACTTCGGCACGATGATGGTCCACCTCGGCCTCGCGGACGGCATGGTCTCGGGCGCCAAGCACACGACGGCGCACACCATCAAGCCGTCGTTCGAGATCATCAAGACCCAGCCGGGCGTGTCCGTCGTGTCCTCGGTGTTCCTCATGTGCCTGCAGGACCGCGTGCTCGTCTACGGGGACTGCGCGGTCATCCCGGACCCGACGGCGGAGCAGCTCGCGGACATCGCGATCTCCTCCGCGGCGACGGCGCAGCAGTTCGGCGTCGACCAGCGCGTCGCGATGCTGTCGTACTCCACCGGCGAGTCGGGGTCGGGCGCCGACGTCGACAAGGTCCGTCGGGGCACGGCCCTCGTCCGCGAGCGCCGCCCCGACCTGTTCGTCGAGGGCCCGATCCAGTACGACGCCGCCGTGGACGCGTCCGTCGCGGCGTCGAAGATGCCGGGCTCGGACGTCGCGGGGCGCGCGACGGTGTTCATCTTCCCGGACCTCAACACGGGCAACAACACCTACAAGGCGGTGCAGCGCTCGGCGGGCGCCGTCGCGGTGGGCCCGGTCCTCCAGGGCCTCAACAAGCCGGTGAACGACCTGTCGCGCGGCGCGCTCGTGCAGGACATCGTCAACACCGTCGCGATCACCGCGATCCAGGCGCAGGCCCCGGCCGACGCCGCCGATCCCACCTCTGACTCCCAGGGAGCCATGTCATGACGATCCTGCCCGAGGGCGAGCGCCCCAACCCCTACAGCGCGTACGGCGCGCACGGGTCCGTGCTCGTCATGAACTCGGGGTCGTCCTCGCTCAAGTACCAGCTCGTCAACCCCGTCGGCGGCGAGGCGATCGCCGCGGGCACGATCGAGCGCATCGGCGAGGAGTCCGGGATCATCAAGCACCGGTTCGCCGGGAACACGACGACGCGCGAGGAGCCCGTCGCGGACCACGGGCACGCGCTGCGCATCGCGCTGAGCATGTTCGACGAGGTCGGCCCGACGCTCTCGGACGCCGACGTGTACGCGGTGGGGCACCGCGTGGTGCAGGGCGGCTCGCTGTTCGCCGACCCGGTCCTCGTCGACGACGGCGTGCTCGAGCGGATCCGCTCGCTGTCCCCGCTCGCGCCGCTGCACAACCCGGCGAACGTCAAGGGCATCGAGGTCGCGCGGTCGCTGCTCGGCGACGTGCCGCACGTCGCGGTGTTCGACACCGCGTTCTTCCAGCGGCTGCCGCAGCACGTCGCGACGTACGCCCTGGACGCCGAGGTCGCCGAGAAGTACGCGATCCGCCGCTACGGCGCCCACGGCACGAGCCACCAGTACGTGTCCGGGAAGGTCGCGCGCGTCCTCGGGCGCCGGATCGAGGGTCTCAACACGATCGTCCTGCACCTCGGCAACGGCGCCTCGGCGTCGGCCGTCAAGGGCGGCGTGCCGGTCGAGACGTCGATGGGCCTCACCCCGCTCGAGGGCCTCGTCATGGGCACGCGCACGGGCGACATCGACCCCGCGGTCGTGTTCCACCTCGCGCGCAACGCGGGCATGAGCATCGACGAGATCGACGACCTGTTCAACAAGCGCTCGGGCGTCAAGGGGCTGTCCGGCGTGAACGACTTCCGCGAGCTGCACCGGCTCATGGAGGCCGGCCACGAGGGTGCCCGCCTCGCGTTCGACGTGTACATCCACCGGCTGCGCAAGTACGTCGGCGCGTACGCCGCCGTGCTGGGCCGCGTGGACGTCGTCGCCTTCACCGCGGGCGTCGGCGAGCACGACGCCGAGGTGCGCGCCGCCGTCGTCGAGGGGCTCGAGCCGCTCGGCCTCGCAGTCGACCCGGACCGCAACGCCGTCGACTCCGGCGAGCCGCGAGTCATCTCGCCGGACTGGACGAGCACGCTCGTCATGGTGGTCCCGACGATGGAGGAGCTCGCCATCGCGCGCCAGTCGGTCGAGGTCGTCGAGGCGGCCTCGCGCGCCGGCTGATCCCCGCACGCCCGGGCTCCTCCGGGTGACACCTACGCGGCTCAGGCCGCTCCCCGGCCGGTGAGCCGACGCCCGCGCGTCGGCTCACCGGCCGGTGGCATGCTCGGGTGGTGACCGTTCTCATCGACCCGCCCGCGTGGCCCGCGCACGGGACGCTGTTCAGCCATCTCGTGTCGGACGCCTCGCTGGCGGAGCTGCACGCGTTCGCGGCCTCGATCGGCGTGAGCCGCCGCGCGTTCGACCTCGACCACTACGACGTCGCCGCCGAGCGGTACGACGTCGCCGTGGCGGCGGGTGCCGTCCCCGTCGGCGGGCGCGAGCTCGCCAGGAGGCTCGGGTCGTCCGGGCTACGCGTGCCGGGCCGGGCGCGGCGCGCGGCGAAGGCCGACGCGCTGCTCGCCCGGTGGGACGCGCTCCTGCCCGGGTCCCGGGACGTCGGCGTCGATCTCGTCAAGCGCTGGCACGAGCCGCACCGCGTCTACCACGGGCCGGAGCACCTGGTGCACGCGCTCGACTCGCTCGCGCTCCTGGAGGGGCGGCCCCCCGGCGTGCCCGACGGCGTGAGCCCGCCCGGTCACGAGCCCGTCGGCACGACGTCGGTCGGCCGGGCGTCGTACGGCGCGGCGACGAGCGGCGCGGCGACGAGCGGACTGCCGGGCGGCGCGGCGAGCGACGCCGCGGTGACCCAGCTCGCGCTGTGGTTCCACGACGCCGTGCACGACGGCGAGGCGGGACGCGACGAGGAACGCTCCGCCGACCTGGCGCGTGCCCGGCTCGCGGGCCACCTCGGCCCTGCGGCCGTCGACGAGGTCGTGCGGCTCGTGCTCGTGACGACGGACCACTCCCCCGCGGCGGGCGACCGGTCGGGCGCGCTCGTGTCCGACGCCGACCTCGCGATCCTCGGCTCCGCGACGGACCGCTACGCGCGGTACGTCCGGCAGGTCCGCGCCGAGTACGCCCACGTGCCCGACGACGCCTTCCGCACGGGTCGCGCCGCCGTGCTGCGCGGGCTGCTCGGAGGCGGAGCGCTGTTCCGCACCCCGCAGGGTGCCGCGCGGTGGGAGGCCCGCGCCCAGAGCAACCTGCGCGACGAGCTCACCACCCTCGACACCCCCGCCTGACCCACCCCACCCCGGCCCCCACGACCCGCCGAGCAGGTGGTCCCGGTCCGTCCGGGACGACAGACGGGCCACGATCGCCTGCTCGACGCGCCACGATCGCCCGCTCGGCGCTCCGGCGGCGCTAGGGTCGGGGCGTGACCGACGAGCTGGCCTCGACCACCCCCGCCGCGCAGGCCCCGTCATCGTCACCGACGTCGTCCGGGTCGGTGTCCTCCCGCCGGTCCCCGCGGGACCGCTCCCGCCGGTCGCGGCGTCGGCGGGCGACGATCTGGGTCGCCGCCGGTCTGGCGGCGCTCGTGCTGGCGCCGTTCGTCGTCGTGCAGGGTGTCGGGCGCGCGCACGTCGCCGACCCGGCGGACGTGCCGCCGAGCGACGCGATCGTCGTGCCGGGCGCCGGGCTGCGTCCCGACGGGTCGCCGTCCACGTACCTGCGCCGCCGGCTCGACGCCGCGGCGGAGCTCTACGCCCGCGGAGTCGCACCCGTCGTGCTCGTGAGCGGCGACGCGCACGACGACTACGACGAGCCTGGGTCGATGCGCGCGTGGCTGCTCGACCGGGGCGTACCGGACGACGCGATCCTGCTGGACCGCGCGGGCTTCGACACGCACGCCACGTGCACGCGCGCCGTGTCGGAGTTCGGCGTCGGCACGGCGGTCGTGGTCACGCAGGGCTATCACCTGCCGCGCACGCTGTTCTCGTGCCGCGTCGCGGGCCTCGACGCCGTCGGGATCGGGGTCAGCGCGGCGAGCGTGGAGCCGTGGAAGGCCGTGCTCTACCGCGTCCGCGAGGTCCCGGCGGCGACGAAGGCCGTGCTCGACGCCGTGCGCCGCTGAGGACTCCCCGGCGCCCGCCCGGCTCCGTGGGCCGGCCGCCCGGTCAGGGCAGGCGCAGGCGACGCATGACGTCGAGCGCGGACGTGAGCACCTTGCTGGGGAGCTCGCCCCCGATCTCGTAGAGCGTGTCGAGCGTGAGGCCCTGGTTCGCGCCGCGCTGCACGGAGATCGTCTGCGCCTCCGTGAGCGCCTCGATCCCCTCGCGGCCGTGCCGACGCCCGAGGCCGGACGCCTTGAACCCGCCCATCGGGGCGCCGACCGAACCCCAGGCGGCGGAGTACCCGTCGTTGACGTTGACCGTGCCCGCCTCCACGCGCGCCGCGATCCGGCGGCCGCGCGCGACGTCGCGCGTCCACACGCTCGCGTTGAGCCCGAACTCGGAGTCGTTCATGACCCGCACGGCCTCGTCGTCGCTCGCGACCCGGCGCACGGACACGACCGGGCCGAACGTCTCCTCCCGGGCGCACGCGGCGTCGTCGGGCACGTCGTCCAGGACGGTGGGCGCGTAGAACCACGGGCCGATGTCCGCGCGGTGCACGCCGCCCGCGAGGACGCGCGCGCCGCGCGCGATGGCGTCCTCGACGTGCGCGACGACGCGGTCCAGCTGCGCCTGCGACGTGAGGGACCCCATGTCGGCGGAGTAGTCGAGGCCGGCCCCGAGGCGCATCTCCCGCACGAGCGGCACGAACTCGTCGAGGAACGCGTCGGCGACGTCCTCGTGCAGCACGATCCGCTCGATCGAGACGCAGAGCTGCCCCGAGTTGGAGAAGCACGCGCGGACGGCGCCGCGCGCGGCGGCGCGCACGTCGGCGTCGGCCGCGACATACAGCGGGTTCTTGCCGCCGAGCTCGAGGGTCGCGCCGATGAGCCGCTCCCCCGCACGCGCGGCGACCTTGCGGCCCGTCGCCGTCGAGCCGGTGAACGCGATGTGGTCCACGTGGTCCGTGACCGCCGCGCCGACGTCCCCGCCGCCCGCGACGACGAGGAACAGGTCGGCGGGCAGCCCCGCCTCCTCGAGCAGCTCGGCGCCCCACAGGGCGCTGAGCGTCGTCTGCGGGTCCGGCTTGAGCACGACGGCGTTGCCCGCCACGAGCGCGGGCACGGCCTCCGCGAACGCGAGCGTCAGCGGGTAGTTCCACGGCGCGATGACGCCGACGACGCCCACGGGACGGCGGTGCACGCGCGTGCCCGTCAGCACGGGCAGCATGCCCGGCGCCCGGCGGTCGGCGAGGTAGCGCGGCCCGCGCTGGGCGTAGTGGCGCGTGAGGATCGCGACGTCCGCGACCTCCTCGAACGCGCTGCGGCGCGACTTGCCGGACTCCATCTGGATGAGGTCGAGCCCGTCGGACTGCCGCGCGAGCACGAGCTCGCCGAACCGGCGCAGCACGGCCGCGCGCTCCCGGACGGGGAGCGCCGCCCACGCCGGCTGCGCGGCCCGCGCCCGCTCGACCACCCGCGCGACGTCCTCGACGGAGGACACCGGGAACGCGGCGAGCGGCGCGCCCGTGAAGGGCAGGACGGAGCGGTGCATGCCCGCCTCGTTGCTGGTGACGACGCGCTGCGCGAGCGGTGCGACGACGTCGGGCTCGAGCACGTACGTCGCCGCGGGGTTCTCGGGGTCGATCAGGCCGTCCAGCGCGGCGCCCTCGCCGGGTCCGCTGCCGGGGGTGCCGGATGAGCTCGTCATGGGGACAGGCTACGTCGTCGGACCGACAGGACCGGTGACGGGCAGCTCCCACGTCGTGAGCACGGGGCGGAAGCCCTGGCGCGCCCAGAACGGCGCCGAGAGCGGGTTGAGGACACCGTGGTGCAGGAGCACGACCGCGTCCTCCCCGGCGCGTTCCCGCACGCGCGCGAGCGCCGCGTCGACGAGAGCACTGCCGACCCCGGCCCCGCGCGCCGCGCCGGTCACGTGCAGGAGCACCAGGTAGGAGACCGGTCCGGCCGTGACCGTCCCGGCGACCGCCCCGGACCGCTCCGGCGGCTCGACCGCGACCACGCCCAGGACGTCCTCGCCGAGCTCCCCGGACGCGCCCCCGCGAGCCTCGGCCCGGGCCGCCGTTGCGACGAGGAACGTCGTCGCCGGGTTCGCCACCGCGCCCACGACCTGGGTCGCGAGGTGCTCCCGGGCTCCGGGGCGCACCCGGGCCGCGCCCACGAGCTCGTCGTACGCGAGCTCGTCGAGCTGGTGCGCCACGAGCGCCGGGACGTCGTCGGGCGTCGCGTCGCGCACCACCGCTCCGGCACGACCTCGCGGCGCGGCGGGCGCCGTCCCGCGCCGCGCCGCCAGGTGGACGGTCGGGCGCATCCCGTGCGCGGCGAGCGCCGCGACGGCCTCGACGTCCCGGCTCGGCCACAGCAGGACCATGCCGTGGTCGCGCGGGGCCGGTCCCACCTGGCGCACGCCGTCGCCGTCGGGCGGAGTGCCCGGGTCCCCGGCGACGCGCGCCGCCCAGGCGGCGAGGAGCGCCGCGACCGCGCCCGGGACGTCCGGGCCGGCCGCCCGCGCGCGCAGCCGGTGCTCGCGCAGCGGGCGGAACAGCGCTGCCGGGGAGGCCGCGCCGACGTCGCCGGCCGCGAGGAGACCTGCAGCCCGGGACCCGTCGGGCAGCCGGATCGCGAGCAGCCGCCCGTCGTCCGGAGCGGCGCCCAGGTCCGGGACCGCGACGAGCGGGTCGAGCGCGCGGACCCGCGCGCGGTGCTCGGCCTCGAGCGCGGCCAGATCGTCGGCGTCCGGCGCCCAGGCCGTCGTCATCGTCCGGCGTCGCGCGCGTCCGGCGCGCCGAGCGGTCGGCCGAGGACGACGCACTCCTGGTCGGTGTAGCCGAGGCGCTCGTAGAAGCCGCGGACCGCCTCGTTGGTCGAGCGCACCATGAGGCGCACGGCCCGCGCGCCCTGCGCGGCGAGCCACGCCTCCGCCGCGACGACCGTGGCGCGACCCGTGCCGGTGCCCTGCAGGCGCGGGTCCACGGCGACGTAGTAGAGCCAGCCGCGGTGGCCGTCGACGCCGGCCATCGCCGACGCGACGACCTCGCCCGCGCGGACGACGCCACCGGGATCGCTGTCGGGAGCGCCGTCGTCGGTCGTCGGTCCCGGGAGGTCGCGCGTCGCCCGGCCCACGAGCACCGTGGACGTCTCCCCCAGGCGCGCGTCCGCGAGGTCGCGGTACGGGTCGTTCCACGGCCGGGTGAGGTCGCACGCGCGCCACAGGGCGACGACGGCCTCGACGTCGTCGTCCGCGACCTCGGCGAAGGTGACGTCCGCGCCCGGACCGCGGAGGTCGTCGTCGGGCGCTGCGTCACGCACGGGACCGGGCACGGCGGCACTCACGCGGGTCAGCCGCGGTCCGTCCGCGACGCGCCCCGTCACGGCGCGGTTCAGCGGGGCTGGTACGGCGAGACGACGACCTCGACGCGCTGGAACTCCTTGAGGTCGGAGTACCCGGTCGTCGCCATCGCCCGCCGCAGCGCGCCGACGAGGTTGAGCGTGCCGTCCGCCTGGCGACCCGGGCCGAAGAGGATCTCCTCCAGCGTCCCGGCCGTGCCGACGCGCACGCGCTCGCCGCGCGGGAGCTGCGCGTGGTGCGCCTCCGAGCCCCAGTGCCAGCCCCGGCCCGGCGCCTCCTCGGCGCGCGCGAGCGCCGCGCCGATCATCACGGCGTCCGCGCCGCACGCGACGGCCTTGACGAGGTCGCCCGAGCGGCCGACGCCGCCGTCGGCGATGACGTGGACGTAGCGGCCACCCGACTCGTCGAGGTAGTCGCGGCGCGCGGCCGCGACGTCCGCGACCGCCGTCGCCATGGGCGCGTGGATGCCCAGCGAGACGCGCGTGGTGTGCGCCGCGCCGCCCCCGAAGCCGACGAGGACTCCTGCGGCCCCCGTGCGCATGAGGTGCAGCGCAGCGGTGTACGTGGACGCGCCGCCGACGACGACCGGGACGTCGAGCTCGTAGATGAACCGCTTGAGGTTGAGCGGCTCCGCGACGCCCGAGACGTGCTCGGCCGAGACGGTCGTGCCGCGGATGACGAAGAGGTCGACGCCCGCGTCGACGACGGTCTGGTAGTGCTCCTGGGTGCGCTGCGGCGACAGGGCGCCGGCGACCGTGACGCCCGCGGCGCGGATCTCCTTGAGGCGCTGCGTGATGAGGTCCGGCTTGATGGGCTCGGCGTAGATCTCCTGCATGCGCCGCGTCGCCTCGAGCGGCTCGAGCGTCGCGATCTCCTCCAGGAGCGCGGTGGGGTCGTCGTAGCGCGTCCACAGGCCCTCGAGGTCGAGCACGCCGAGGCCGCCGTGGTTGCCGAGCGCGACGGCCGTGGCCGGGCTCATCACCGAGTCCATGGGCGCCGCGAGGATCGGCAGCTCGAAGTGGTACGCGTCGATCTGCCAGCCGACCGACACCTCCTTGGGGTCGCGCGTGCGCCGGGAGGGCACGACCGCGACGTCGTCGAAGGAGAACGCGCGCCGACCGCGCTTGCCACGTCCGATCTCGATCTCGTTGCTCACCGGGCCAGCCTACCGGCGGGCCGAACCCGCCACCTGCACGACCGCCGTGTGGGTGGGCGCTGGCAGGGTGACGCTCGTCGCCGGGACGTCCGGCGGCACCGGCCGCGGCGCGCCGGGACCCGAGCGAGACACCCGAGGTGGACCATGACGACGACGCCCTGGACGGCGGGACCGCTCCTCGGTCTCGACACCGAGACCACGGGCGTCGACGTGGACGTCGACCGGATCGTCACCGCGGCGCTCGTCCTGCGCGAGCCCGGGTCGACGCACGTGCGGACGTGGCTCCTCGACCCCGGCGTCGAGATCCCCGCCGAGGCGACGGCGATCCACGGCGTCACGACGGCGCACGCGGCCGCACGCGGCGCCGCGCCGGCCGAGGCGCTGGAGGAGATCGCGACGCTCGTCGTCGACGCCCAGCGCGACGGCGTCCCGCTCGTCGCGTACAACGCCGCGTTCGACCTGTCCCTCCTCGACGCGGAGCTCGTCCGCCACGGCCTGCCGACGCTCGCCGCCCGGCTCGGGCGGCCCGTGCGCCCGGTGCTCGACCCGCTCGTGCTCGACCGGGCGTGGGACCCGGAGCGCGAGGGCAAGCGCCGCCTCGTCGACCTCTGCGCGCGCTACGAGGTGCTCGACGTCGGCCCGCTGCACACCGCGGACGCGGACGTCCTCGCCACGCTCGACCTCCTCGACGCCCTCGTCCGCGCCTTCCCCGACCTCGGCGCCCTGGGCCCCGGCGCCCTCCACGACCTGCAGGTCGCGGCGCACCGCCGCTGGGTCGACGCGCTCGACCCCGAGCGCGAGCCGCCCTACGTCGGAGCCGGCGCAGACGGCCGCTGGCCCTCGTAGCGGACGTCGCCCATCTCACGACGCGGATGGAGATCCTGTGACGAACCGGTGATCCCGCCAGGGCTGGGCCACGTCGGCGCGTGAATATCTCATCCATGAGTTATCGTCGCTCGCATGACAGCGATCGACGACGCCCCACTCACGCAGGTCGGCACGCTCATCCGCGGCGCCCGCCAGAACCGGGGCCTCACGCAGACCCAGCTCGCCGAGCGGCTCGGCACGAGCCAGAGCGCCGTGCACCGCATCGAGCAGGGCGCCCAGAACCTCAGCCTGGAGATGCTCAACCGCATCAGCCTCGCGCTCGACTCCGAGATCATCAGCCTCGGCGGACCCAAGCACGCGCACCTGCGCGTCCAGGGCGGCCACACCCTGTCCGGGCGCATCGAGGTCAACTCCTCGAAGAACGGCGCGGTCGCGCTCCTGTGCGCGTCGCTCCTCAACCGGGGCCGCACCACCCTGCGCGGCGTCGCCCGCATCGTCGAGGTCGACCGGATCGTCGACGTGCTCCGCTCGATCGGCGTCCGCGCGACCTGGACGACCGGCGGCCGCGACCTCGAGATCGTCGTGCCGGACCGGCTCGACCTCGCCGCCATCGACGTCGACGCCGCGCGTCGCACCCGCTCGATCATCATGTTCCTCGGCCCGCTGCTCGGGCTCCGGGACGCGTTCGAGCTCCCGTACGCCGGTGGCTGCGACCTCGGCACGCGCACCGTCGAGCCGCACATGATCGCGCTGCGGCCGTTCGGCCTCGCGGTCACCGCGACGGGCGGCAACTATCACGCGACGGTCGCCCCGGCGTCAGGCACCGACCTGTCGGTCGTGCTCACCGAGCGCGGTGACACCGTCACCGAGAACGCGCTCATGGCCGCGGCCCGGCGCGACGGCGTGACGACCATCCGCAACGCCAGCCCCAACTACATGGTCCAGGACCTGTGCTTCTACCTCGAGCTGCTCGGCGTCCGGGTGGAGGGCATCGGCACGACGACGCTGCGCGTCCACGGCCGCACGGACATCGACGTGGACGTGGAGTACGCCGTCTCGGAGGACCCGGTCGAGGCGATGAGCCTGCTCACCGCGGGCATCGTCACCGGCTCCGAGATCACGGTCGCGCGCGTCCCGATCGAGTTCATGGAGATCGAGCTCGCGACCCTGTCCGAGATGGGCTTGCGCTACACGCAGAGCACCGAGTACCTGTCCCGCAACGGCCGGACGCGCCTCGTCGACGTCACCGTGCACCCGAGCGAGCTGCACGCCCCGATCGACAAGATCCACCCCATGCCGTTCCCCGGCCTCAACATCGACAACCTGCCGTTCTTCGCGGTCATCGCCGCGAACGCGCAGGGCACGACGCTCATCCACGACTGGGTCTACGAGGGCCGCGCGATCCACCTCACCGACCTCACGCGCCTCGGGGCGGACGTGCGGCTCCTGGACGCCCACCGCCTCCAGGTCACCGGCCCGACGCGCTGGTCCGGCGCCGAGGTGAGCTGCCCGCCGGCGCTGCGCCCCGCCGTCGTGATCCTCCTCGCGATGCTCGCCGCGAAGGGCACGTCGGTCCTGCGCGGGGTGGACATCATCGCGCGCGGCTACGAGGGCCTCACGGAGCGCCTCCGCGAGCTCGGCGCCAACATCGAGACCTTCCGCGACTGACACCTACCTACCTGCCGAGTGCATGAAGAGTCGCGGTCGGGACGTCCGACCGCGACTCTTTCCTGCACTCAGCGTCCCCGGGGGGTGTCGTCAGAAGCCCGTGTAGTTGGGGGCCTCGACGGTCATCTGGACGTCGTGCGGGTGGCTCTCCTTGAGCGACGCCGACGTGATGCGGATGAAGCGGCCCTTCTCCTGGAGCTCCGGGACGGTCCGCGCGCCGACGTAGAACATCGTCTGGTGCAGGCCGCCGACGAGCTGGTGCGCGACCGTGCCGAGCGAGCCCTTGTAGGCGACCTGGCCCTCGATGCCCTCGGGGACGATCATGTCGTCGCTCGTGACCTCGGCCTGGAAGTAGCGGTCCTTCGAGTAGGACTTCTTGCCGCGCGAGGACATGGCGCCCATGGAGCCCATCCCCCGGTACGCCTTGTACTGCTTGCCGTTGACCAGGATCGTCTCGCCGGGCGACTCCTCGGTGCCCGCGAGCATCGAGCCGAGCATCACCGACTCCGCGCCCGCGACGATGGCCTTGCCGATCTCGCCCGAGTGGCGCATGCCGCCGTCGGCGATGACGGGCACGCCTGCCGGGCGCGCGGCGAGCGACGCCTCGTAGACCGCCGTGACCTGCGGGACGCCCACGCCGGTGACGATGCGCGTCGTGCAGATGGAGCCCGGGCCGACGCCGACCTTGACCGCGTCCGCGCCCGCATCGACGAACGCCTGGGCGCCCTCGCGCGTCGCGACGTTGCCGCCGATGACCTGGACGTCGCGCGTCGCCGGGTCGGACTTCAGGCGCGCGACCATCTCGATGAGCATGCGCACGTTGCCGTGCGCCGTGTCGGCGACGAGCACGTCGACGCCCGCGTCGATGAGGGTCGTGGCGCGCTGCCACGCGTCGCCGAAGTAGCCGATCGCGGCCCCCACGAGCAGGCGGCCCTGACCGTCCTTGGACGCTTGCGGGAACTGCTCGGACTTCACGAAGTCCTTGACCGTGATGAGCCCCGAGAGACGGCCGTCGGCGTCGACGAGCGGGAGGCGCTCGAGCTTGTGCTTGCGCAGGAGGGCAGTCGCCTCCTCGCGCGAGATCCCGGCCGGGCCGGTGATGAGCGGCAGCGGCGTCATGACCTCGTCGACCTTGGTCGTCGCCCACTCCGCGACGGGCGTGAAGCGCAGGTCGCGGTTGGTGACCATGCCGATGAGGCGGCGCTCCGCGTCGAGCACGGGGAAGCCGGAGATGCGGTACTCGCCGGCCGTCTTGTCGAGCTCCTCGAGCGTCGCGTCCGGGCCGATGGTCACCGGGTTGTCGATGATGCCCGTCTGCGTGCGCTTCACCAGGTCCACCTGGAGCGCCTGGTCCTCGATGGAGAGGTTGCGGTGCAGGACGCCGATGCCGCCCTGGCGCGCCATCGCGATCGCCATGCGCGACTCGGTGACGGTGTCCATGGCCGCCGAGACGAGCGGGACGCGGATCGAGATCTCGCGCGTCAGGCGCGTCGTGGTGTCGATGTCCGACGGCGCCAGGTCCGAGTAGCCGGGCTGCAGCAGGACGTCGTCGTAGGTGAGACCCAGGAAACCGAAGGGGTCGCGGTCGGGAGCGGCGGCGGGGACGGGCGAGGCGGTCACACCAGGATTCTACGCCGCGGGGCCCTCCGGTATTCCCGCGCCGTCCGCGCACGAGGGCCCGCGCGACACCCCGCCCGACACCTCAGCGGACGACCGCGAGGAGCTCGTGCAGGAGCCCCGGGAAGCTGCGCACGCGGTGCACCGTCGCGGCGAGCGGGAGGTCGCCGGCCGCCTCGTCGCTCGGCAGGCCGACGAAGAACGGCAGGCTCGGGTTCGCCTCGTGCGCCGCGTGGACGATCCCCAGGTCGGGGCGCGCCTGGGTCGTCACCATGGCGACCGCGGACGGCCGCACCATCGTGACGATCTCGAGCGTGCGGTGGACGTTGGCCGGGCCGGTGACGATACGGGCCATCGCGCCGTGCGACGCGAGCGACGCGGCGAGGGCGTGCGCGGCCAGGGGCAGCGGCTCGTCGGGCGCCGCGAACACGAGGACGATCCGGCGCATGCGGCTCGGGTGGTTGCGGGGCGGGCCGCCGGCCGCGACGATCGCGTCCTCGCTCGCCTGCGTGTACTCGCGCAGCGCGCCGAGCGTCGCGTTCGCGAGGACCACCTCGGGAACCTCGCCCGGGCCCGCGAGCACGGTGCGCTCGGCGAGCCGCTCCAGCGCCGGCTCGACGAGGTCGGACCACCAGGCCGCCGGGTCGCCGCCCGCGGGGATCCGCAGGAGCCGGTCGCACGTGCGCTGGTCGTAGGCGATCGCGGCGTCGACGACGTCGGACACGCGCGTGGGGCGCGGGGCCTCCCGCACGCCGAGGGCACGCGGCGCGGTCCCCCGCGACGGCTCTCCGCCGGGCACCGCGCGCAGGAACGGGCGCGACGGCGGAGCGGGCTCGGGGGCCGTGTCGTCCGCGTCGAGGTCGTCGTCGACGTCGGGGCCGCCCTCGGCGCCGTGCTCGTCGAACGAGACCGCACCGCGGTGCGCGTCGAGCTCGTCCTCGTCGGCGGCGAGGGCCGCGCGGGCCGCGTCGGCGGGCGCGACGCCGTCGAGCGTGAGGCGCCGCATGACGACCAGACGGGCGACGTCGTCGTCCGTGTAGCGCCGGTGGGAGCCCGCGCGGTGCTGCGAGGGCCCGAGGCCGTAGCGGCGGTCCCAGGTCCGCAGGGTCGCGGGCGCGACACCGAGCCGGCGCGCGACGGCGGCGACGGCGAGGCCGGGGTTCGTGGACATGCTCGGTCGGGCTCCCTCGGGGTCGGGGGCGGACCGGACGGAGGTCATGGATCGATTCTGCCGACCGCACCACCGTCCCGCCACCTCGTCCAGGTCACAGTCGTGCAGCCTTCGAGTCAGGCTTGTGCAGGGTTTGTTCACCATACGCGCAAACGCGCCAGCACTTCCGCATCGCGTCAGCGTAGACCCGGACGCTGCATCGTTCTCGCCGTCCCCATGACCTCCTCTCCCCCTGCCGAACGGCCGTGACCTGGCCCTTCACCTTTCTCGCACAGGGGGCTTGAACAACTTCTGAAACGCTTGTAGGTTGTTCGCCATGGCTGAGATCTCAAGGCTTCCCGGGCCCGTCATGGAGCTGTGGGAATGGCAGTACCAGGGTTCGTGCCGCGACGCGGACGACACGTTGTTCTTCCACCCCGAGGGGGAGCGCGGCTCGACGCGACGACGTCGTGCGGAGGCCGCGAAGGCGATCTGCCACTCGTGCCCCGTCATGATGCAGTGCCGCGAGCAGTCGCTCCGCGTGCGCGAGCCGTACGGGGTGTGGGGCGGCCTGAGCGAGGACGAGCGGGCGGCGATCCTCGCCGGCGGCGCGCGCCGCACCGGCTGAGCACCGGCGGCACGACCAGCAGCAGCAGCACCACCAGCAGACCTGCACGGCACCGGTCCGACGTCGTACCGGGAGCACGTGCGCACGACCCGTGGGAACGGTGGGGCGACCGGCCACGGAACGCAGCAGGGCCCGCGACCGGACGGTCGCGGGCCCTGCTGCTGGAACGGGTCGGCGTCAGCCGACCACCACGGCGAGGATGTCGCGCGCGGACAGGACCAGGTAGTCCACGCCGCCGTACTTGACCTCGGTGCCGCCGTACTTGCTGTAGATGACCTTGTCGCCGACGCTCACGTCGAGCGGGACGCGGTTGCCGTTGTCGTCGACACGGCCCGGACCGACGGCCAGGACCTCGCCCTCCTGGGGCTTCTCCTTGGCGGTGTCCGGGATGACCAGGCCGGATGCGGTCGTGGTCTCGGCCTCGAGGGCCTTCACGACGATCCGGTCCTCGAGCGGCTTGATGGGGACCGACACGTCGGACCTCCCCTTTCGCGGTGAGAACTGCAACGGATGGGTCGAGCGCACCGGCTGGCCGTCGTCGCGGGTGCCGGACAGCCTGGTCGCACGTGGTGCCGCCTCCGCGGACGGTGGCGGCACGTCCTCAAATCTAGGTCGCCGTTAGCACTCGGTCAAGGCGAGTGCCAACGTCCGCCCCTCGGACGATCGCGGTCCCGGCTGCGCGTGGTCCCCGTCCCCCGTGGAAGGATCGACGCCATGGACGCCGCCACGCTGACCAAGCTGCTCAGCCCCGAGGGCTGGGCGCTGCTCGGCGCGCTCCCCCCATACGACGAGCAGCAGGCGCTCGTGCTCTCGGCGGGGCTGCGCGCGAAGGGCGTCGACCCCGACCTCGCCGCTGCGGCGCTCACGCAGTCGCGCCTGCGGGCCGCGGCCCGCGGCAAGCTCGGCGCGTTCGCCGACGGCATGCTCTTCACGCAGGCGGGGCTGGAGCAGGCGAGCCGGCTCGTCGTCGCCGGCCTGCACGCGCGCCGGTACCAGGACGCGGGGATCCGGCGCGTCGCCGACCTCACGAGCGGGATCGGCGTCGACGCGCTCGCCTTCGCGGCGGCGGAGCTGGAGGTGCTCGCGACCGACGTCGACGAGCTCACCGCGGCCATCGCGACCGTGAACCTGCGCCACTTCCCCGAGGCCGAGGTACGCCACGGCGACGGGCTCGCGCTGGACCTCGAGGGCGAGCGGGTCGAGGGCGTGTACGCCGACCCCGCCCGACGGACACGGGGCGGCAAGCGCGTGTTCGACCCGAAGGCCTACGCCCCGCCGCTCGACGCCGTGTGGGCGCTGCGCGAGCGGGTCCCCGCGGTCGGCATCAAGGTCGGCCCCGGGATCCCGCACGACGGCCTGCCCGCGGACGCCGAGACCGAGTGGGTCTCGGTCGACGGCGACGTCGTGGAGGCCGGCCTCTGGTTCGGGCCGCTCGCGCCCGAGGGGCCGGGCCGCTCGGCGCTCGTCCTCACCACGTGGACCGGGCCGGACGGGACCGAGCGCACCACGACGCGCCGGGTCGCCCACCGCCCGGGCGACGACGACGTCGTCCCCGACGTGGGCGGCGTCGGGCAGTACCTCTACGAGCCCGACGGCGCGGTCATCCGCGCGGGCCTCGTCGCCCACGCGGCGCGCGGGCTGGGCGGTCGGCTGCTCGACCGGACGATCGCGTACGTGACGACCGACTCCCCCGCGCCGCTCGACGCGACCGGCCTCGCCGACGGGCTCGCGCGCGGCTACCGCGTGCTCGACACGATGCCGTTCGGCCTCAAGCGCCTGCGTTCCTACCTGCGCGAGCGGGGCGTCGGGCGCCTGACGATCAAGAAGCGCGGCACGGCCGTCACGCCCGAGCAGCTCCGACGCCAGCTCGCCCTCACGGGCGACGCGACCGCCACGATCGTCCTGACGCGTGTGGGCGGGTCCCAGCAGGTCCTCGTCGTCGAGCCGCTCGCCGCCCCCTCGACGGGCGCCCCGCAGAGCGGTGTCCGGGAGGGTCCGCGGTGAGCGTCCTGCCGCGGCGCACCGCGATCCCGTTCGCGCGGTCGGAGCGCTCGACCGTCGGGCTCGAGTGGGAGCTCGCGCTGGTCGACGCGGACTCCGGCGACCTGCGCCAGGTCGCGCAGACGGTCCTCGACGCCGTGCGCCCGGAGGACGGGGGCACGCACCCCTCGATCAAGCAGGAGCTGCTGCTCAACACGGTCGAGGTCGTGAGCGGCGTGTGCCGCACCGTCGGGGAGGCCGGCCGGGACCTCGAGCGCTCGATCGAGGAGCTGCGGGCGGTGACCGACCCGCTGCGCGTCGAGCTCATGAGCGCGGGCACGCACCCGTTCGCGCGCTGGGCGCAGCAGAAGGTCACCGACAAGCAGCGCTACACCACGCTCATCGACCGCACCCAGTGGTGGGGGCGGCAGATGCTCATCTACGGGGTGCACGTGCACGTGGGCATCGAGGACCGCGCCAAGGTGCTGCCGGTCCAGCGCGCGATGCTCACGACGTTCGCCCACCTGCAGTCGCTCTCGGCCAGCTCGCCGTTCTGGGGCGGCAAGGACACGGGGTACGCGTCGAACCGCGCGCTGATGTTCCAGCAGCTCCCCACCGCGGGGCTCCCGTTCCAGTTCGCCACGTGGGAGGAGCTCGAGGGATACGTCGCGGACATGCTGCACACGGGCGTCATCGACGCGTTCGACGAGATCCGCTGGGACCTGCGCCCCGCCCCGCAGTTCGGCACGCTCGAGACGCGCATCTGCGACGGCGTCACCAACATCTCCGAGCTGCTCGCGCTCGCCGCGCTCACGCACTGCCTGGTCGAGCACTTCTCGACGATGCTCGACGAGGGCCGCGAGCTCCCGAGCATCCCGCCCTGGTTCGCGCAGGAGAACAAGTGGCGCTCGGCGCGCTACGGCATGGACGCGATCATCATCCTCGACCGCGCGGGCAACGAGGAGCTGGTGACCGACGCCGTCGGCCGGCTGCTCGTCGAGCTCGAGCCCGTCGCCGCCCGCCTCGGGTGCCTCGACGAGCTCGACGGCGTGCGCACGATCGTGCGCCGCGGGGCCTCCTACCAGCGCCAGCGCGCCGTCGCGCGCCGCAACGGGGGCGAGCTCGACGCCGTCGTGCGCTCGCTCGTCGCGGAGATGCGGGCGGGCCGCCCGCTCTGACGTCGCCCGCGGTGGTCAGTAGTCGCGCAGGACCACGCCGAGGTCGGCGGCCCGGTCGGCGAGCCACGTCGGCGACCAGTCGTCGGTGTCGCACGGCGACGACGTCCGGTCGGCCGCCGCCTCCGAGTACCCGCCCCACGACAAGACGCGGCACGTCGCGTCGGTCTCGAGCGCGTGCGTCCACTCCTCGTCCTCCGCGAACCCCGAGTCGACGGCCGACTGGAGCAGGTCGAACTCGTGCCACCACTGGAGCATGTGCGACAGCTCGTGCGCGAGGAGCACCTGCTTGGTCGCCGGGTCGGAGTCCTCGCCCCACCACACGAACAGCACGGTCGGGTGGGCGGGCTGGAAGCAGCCCGCCGAGCCCGTCGCGTACGCGTCGTGCTCGGCGACGTGCGCCATGCCGCAGTTGAGCGCCGGGTCGTCGGTGAACACGACCTGCACGCCCTCGTTGGCGGGGTTGAGCGCGAGCAGCCACGCCGTGGGGTCGGGGTGGTCGGGCAGGAAGGGCGTCGTCTGCGTCGCGCCCGGCACGGGGTCGGGCAGCGGCTCGGCGTACTCGCCCGCCTTCCAGGCGGCCTCCACGCCGGTGGCCGACGCGGTCGCGTCGGGGCTCGCGTCCTCCCAGACCGTCGGGGGCGGCACGGCGCCTTCCTGCTCGGTGGGCAGGACCGCGCCGTCGTCCCGCGCCCCGCCGAGGGAGTTGACGAGGTACGCGACGACGGACACCACCAGGACGAGGACGAACATCACGACCCGGCCGGCACGACCCCGGCGCCGGCGCGGCACCTCCCACGAGACGGTGGACGCCCCGTACGCGGGGACGGTCGCCGCCGGTGCCCCGTAGGCCGGCGGGGCCGCGGGGCCGCCCGAGAGCGCGGGGGCGCCGTGGGCCTGGCCGTACGGCGGAGCGGTCGTCGGACCCGCCGTCCCGTAGGGCGGCGCTCCGACGGGCGCCGCGACGGACCCGTACGCGGGCACGGCCGCCAGGAGCGCCCGGTGCTGCGCCGTCCAGTACGCCGCCGCCTGCTCGGCCCGCGCGCGCTCCGGCCCGGGCGGCGCCGACGCGGCCGCGTGCGCCCAGGCGTGGGCGCGTCTCGACGCCTCGTCGGGCGTGAGACCGGGCTCGGGGATCACACGTGGGTCACGGTCAGCGGCATCGACGAGTCCACGCCGATGTCGAGGCTCGACGGCGCCACGCCGGCCCGCACGACGGCGGACCCGAGCGCGGCGATCATCGCCCCGTTGTCGGTGCAGTAGCGGATCGGCGGGATGCGCAGCTCGATCCCGGCCTCCGCGCACCGCTTCGCGGCCATGTCGCGCAGCTGCGAGTTGGCGCTGAACCCGCCGCCGACGACGAGCGTCGACACGCCGTGCCGCTCGCACGCCGCGATGGTCTTGGCGGTGAGCACGTCAGCGACGGACTCCGCGAAGGAGGCCGCGACGTCGTGCACGGGGATCTCCTCCCCCGCGTCCTGCCGCGCCTCGACCCAGCGCGCGACGGCGGTCTTGAGGCCGGAGAACGAGAAGTCGTACGCGTGCTTCTCCTGGTCCTTGCGGGCCGTGAGGCCGCGCGGGAAGCGGATCGCCGTCGGGTCGCCCTCGCGCGCGAGGCGGTCGATGTGCGGCCCGCCCGGGTACGGCAGGCCCAGCAGGCGCCCGACCTTGTCGAATGCCTCGCCCGCCGCGTCGTCGAGCGTCGAGCCGAGCTCGGTGACGGACGTCGCGACGTCGTCGACCAGGAGGAGCGAGCTGTGCCCGCCGGACACGACGAGCGCCATGACGCGCTCCGGGAACGCGCCGTGCACGAGCTCGTCGACCGCCGCGTGACCGATGACGTGGTTGACGCCGTAGAGCGGCTTGCCGAGCGCGAGCGCGAGCGCCTTGGCGGCGGACGCGCCGATCGTCAGCGGGCCGACCAGCCCGGGCCCGGCGGTGACGGCGATCGCGTCGACCTCGGACAGGTCGACGTCCGCCGTGCCGAGCGTGCGCTCGATCGTCGGGATCATCGCCTCGAGGTGGGCGCGCGACGCGACCTCGGGGATGATGCCGCCGTACCGCGCGTGCTCGTCCATCGAGCTCGCGACCGTGTCGACGAGCAGCTCGCGACCGCGGACCAGCGCGACGCCGGTCTCGTCGCAGGACGTCTCGATGCCGAGCACCAGGGGCTCGCCGGCGCTCACTGACGGCTCACTGACAGAGGGAAAGGCATGGCGTCCAGGGTAGTCGCGTGCGGGGCCGGGCCGTGCCGTGTCGCCCACGTCACACCGTCTGTCGGGAAGATGATTCAACGCTCAACCGTTGCCCCGGTCATGAGCACCGACACCCTCATCGAGTCCCCTGCCGCGCCGAACGAGCTCGCCGACCAGCTCGCGATCGACGCGCAGGCTGCGGACCGCCTGTTCCGCGACGCGCACACGACCCACGCCTTCTCCGACGAGCCCGTCACCGACGCGCAGATCCAGGCGGCCTGGGACCTCGTCCGCTGGGCACCCACCGCGATGAACACGCTCCCGCTGCGCCTGCTCGTCGTCCGCACGCCCGAGGCGAAGCAGCGCCTCGGCGCGCACATGGCGGACTTCAACCGCGACAAGACGCTCGCCGCGCCCGTGACCGTCGTCGCCGCCGCCGACCCGTCGTTCCACCAGCACCTCGGCACCCTCGCGCCGTTCCGCGAGGGCATGACCGAGCAGCTCGACCCGCAGACCGAGCTGCGCGAGGGCATGGCCCGCACCAACGCGCTCATCCAGATCGGCTACCTCATCGTCGGGCTGCGCGCCGCCGGCCTGTCCGTCGGCCCGATGACCGGCTTCGACGCCGCGGGGATCGACGCCGAGTTCTTCGGCGAGTCCGGCTGGCGCACGCTCGTCGCGATCAACGTGGGCTACCCCGCGGACGAGGGCGCGCACTTCCCGCGCCAGGCCCGCCTCGACTTCCACCAGGTGGCCGAGATCCTCTGAGCACCCCACCCGTCGTCACGCGCGCGAGGCGGCACCCCTCCACGGGGTGCCGCCTCGCGCGCGTCCGGGTCCTCGCGTCAGGGCGCGACGGGTCGCGCGGGGTCGTTCGACCACTGCGACCACGAGCCCGCGTACAGGGCCGCGTCGACGCCCAGGGTCGCGAGCGCGGCGACCTCGTGCGCGGCGGTCACGCCCGACCCGCAGTACACGCCCACGGCGGGCCGCGCCGCGCCCGGCTCCCGCTCCACGACGCCCAGCCCCGCGAACCGCGCGCGCAGCGCCGCGGCGTCCAGAAACGTCCCGTCCGCGGCGAGGTTGCCCGTCGTCGGCGCGCTCACCGCGCCCGGGACGTGGCCCGCCCGCGGGTCGACCGGCTCGACCTCGCCGCGGTAGCGCTCGCCCGCGCGCGCGTCGAGCAGGACGCCCGACGTCGCGAGGTCGGCCGCGCCGTCGGCGTCGAGCACGGGCAGCCCGCCCGGTATGACGGCGACGTCACCCGCCTCGGGCCGCACGTCGCCCTCGTCGAGCGCGTGCCCGGCCGCCTGCCAGGCGGCGAGCCCGCCGTCGAGGATCCGCACGTCGTCGTGCCCCGCCCAGCGCAGCAGCCACCAGGCGCGCGCGGCGGACGTGCCGCCCACGGCGTCGTAGACGACGACCGGTCGGTCCGCGCGCACGCCCCAGCGTCGCGCCGCGGCCTGGAGGTCGGCGGGGTCGGGCAGCGGGTGCCGGCCCGCTGCGGCCGAGGGCGGCGCGGCGAGCTCGGTCTCGAGGTCGACGTAGACCGCGCCCGGGACGTGCCCCGCGCGGTGCTGCTCGCGCCCGTCGGTGACGCCGAGCGCCCACCGCACGTCGAGCACGACGGGCGGGCGGTCGCCCGCGAGCGCCGCAGCCAGGGAGGGCGCGGTGACGAGGACACGGTCACGGCGCGCGGCGTCGGACCCGCGGTCGTCCGTGCCGAGGCCCGGGCCGCGCGGCGCGGACGCGGTCACGCGACGGCGCCCGTCTCGGACGCCGTCCCGTAGTCCGGCGCGTCCGGTCCGTCGGGCGTCGTGGTCGCGCCGAGCTCGAGCCGCATCGTGTAGGCGTCCACGTCCTCCGGCTGGTAGTAGCGCTTGCGGATGCCGAGCTGCTCGAACCCGTACTTCGCGTAGAGCGCGAGCGCCGGGTCGTTGTCGACCCGCACCTCGAGCAGCACCGCGCTCGCGCCCAGGTCGCGCGAGCGGTCGATCAGCGCCTCCAGGAGCGTCGAGCCGACGCCCTGGTGCTGGAACGCGGGGTCGACGCCGAGGGTCATGACCTGCGTGACGTCGCCGTCGAACCAGAGGCCCGCGTAGCCGACCACGGGCTGCGGGCCGGCGGCGTAGAGCCGCACGGGCTCCGCGGCGACGTACCAGCGTCCGAGGCCCGCGAGCTCGTCGGCGAGCATCCCGTACGTCCAGGCGCCGCGCCCGAACAGCTCGCGCTCGAGCTCGACGACACGGTCCAGGTCGGCCGCCCGGAGCGGTCGCAGGCGGATCTCGTAGCGGCGCGCGCTCATCGGGCCACCTCCGGCGCGGGGCTCGTCGCGGGCGCGCTGTCGCTCACGCGCTTGCGCGCCGCGGCCTCGTGGACGTCCGGGCGGCGCAGGTACAACGGCTCGGTCGGCTGGTCCGTCCCCGCGGCCCGGCGCGCGATCGCGAGCCGGGCAAGGACGGCGGCGTCGGGGACCTGCGGCGCGTCCTCGGCGGCGTCGAGAGCGTCCGGGTAGAGCTCGCCGCCCTCCCCCACGACGACGGCGCCCGCGGCGTGCTCGGCGACCGCGGTCGCCGGACCGACGTCGGGCCCCGCAACCGTCTCCAGCACCGGCACGGCGTGCGGGCCCTCGTGCGCGACGACGCGGTAGCGCGCCCAGTACACCTCGCGGCGGCGCGCGTCGGTCGCGACGAGCAGCTCGTCGTCGGGCTCGAGGCCGAGGTCGCTCACCGCCTGGGCGGCGATCGCGTCGAGGCTCGGGACGCCGAGCACGGGGACGCCGAGCGCGAAGCCCAGCGTCCGGGCCGTGACGAGCCCGACCCGCAGGCCCGTGAACGGCGCGGGGCCCGTGCCGACGGCGACGGCCGTGAGGTCGCCGCGATCGACCCCGGCCTCGGCGAGCACCTCCTCCACGAGCGGGGCGAGCGCCTCGGCGTGCCGGCGCCGCTCGGGCGCGTCGCGGCGGGCGAGACGAGCCCCGTCGTCGGAGACGACGGCGACGGTGACGGAGGCGGAGGTGTCGAGCGCGAGAACAGCCACGGCCCCAGCCTACGGCCGAGACCGCGACGTCCTCCTCGCGAGCGGGCTAGCGGGTCAGCGCCGCGACGTCGAGGTCCGCCCAGCGCGCGCCGACGCCGCGCACCGTCACCCGGCGCGCGCCCGCCTCGGGCGCGTCCTCGTCGTCGGCCGCACCGCCGGGCACGACCTCGGTCGCGTCGCCGCGCGGGCGCTCGAGCACGAGCTCGAGCCGGTCGCCCGCGAGCGCCTCGACGAGCCCGCTGCCCCACTCCACGACGGTCACCGACTCCTCCAGGCTCGAGTCGAGGTCGAGCGCGTCGACCTCGTCGAGCGAGCCGAGGCGGTACGCGTCCACGTGCACGAGCGCGGGGCCGCCCACGAGCGACGGGTGCTCGCGCGCGACGATGAACGTCGGCGACGCGACCTGCCCGCGCACGCCGAGCCCGGCGCCGATGCCCTGCGTGAGCGTCGTCTTCCCCGCGCCGAGGTCGCCCGTGAGGATCACGAGGTCGCCCGCGCGCAGCACGCCCGCGAGGGCACGGCCGAACGCGCGCGTGGCGTCGGCGTCGGGCAGGACGACGACGCCGTGCGCGTCGGCCACGTCGGCGGGGGGCCCGGCAGGCTCCGTGGGGGTCGGGTCGTCGCTCATGCGCGGACCGTCCTTTCCGTGCTGGGGTGCTGTTCGTGCGCGAGCAGCGCCCGCGCGCCGTCGTCGAGCACGTGGGTCCCCACGTGCTCGCGCGGCACGCGCACGCCGAGGCGCGTCGTGATCTCGTAGCTGATGGTCCCGGCGGCCCGCGCCCAGTCCTCGGCGGTGGGGACGCCGTCGTGCTCGACGCCGTCGCCCGCGCCGAACAGCGTGACGACGTCGCCCGCGCGCTCGGTCGCGTCCGGGCCGAGGTCGAGCACGAGCTGGTCCATGCACACGCGGCCCGCGACGCGCAGGACCCGGCCGCCGTCGCCGGGACGCCCGCCGACCAGGACCGGTCCGCCGGGCGCCCCCGCGGGACCGCCGCCCGAGGCGTGCCGCGGGATCCCGTCCCCGTAGCCGAGGGGGACGACGCCGAGCGTCGTGTCCTGCGGGGTCGTGTAGTGGTGCGAGTAGGAGACGCCGTGCCCGCCCGGCACGCGCTTGACCGTCGCGAGCCGAGCCTCGAGCGTCATCGCGGGTCGGAGCCCGTACCGCGACGGCGGCCCGAGCTGCGGCACCGGCGTCATGCCCCACACCGCGAGGCCGGGGCGGACGAGGTCGTAGTGGGTGCGCGGCGCGGTCAGCGTCGCGGCGGAGTTCGCGAGGTGGCGCAGCTCGGGCGCGACGCCCGCGCGCTCCGCGAGCCGGACCGCCTCGTCGAGCACGTCGGCCTGCGCGACGACGCTCGGGTGCCCGGGCTCGTCGGCGAACGCGAGGTGCGACCAGAGCCCGACGACCCGCACCGCGCCCTCGGCCTGGGCGCGCGCGACGGCGTCGAGCACGTCGGGCAGGTCGGCGGGCATGATCCCGTTGCGCCCCAGGCCGGTGTCGACCGCGAGGTGCACGCGCGCGGTCCGGCCGGCGGCACGCGCCGCGGCGACGACCTCGTCGACAGCCCAGCGCGCGGCGAGCGACACGTCGACGTCCGCGTCCACGAGCGCGCGCAGCGGAGCTCCCGGCGGGTAGAGCCACGTGAGGACGCGCGCACGGTCCAGCCCGATCCCGGCGGCGCGCAGCGCGAGCGCCTCGCTCGGCTGCGCGGTCCCGAGCCACGTCGCGCCGCCCGCGAGCGCCCCGAGCGCGCTCGCCACGAGGCCGTGCCCGTACGCGTCGGCCTTCACGACGGCCATCACCTGGGCCGACGGCGCGAGCGCGGCGAGGGAGCGGACGTTGTCCCGGACCGCGGCCAGGTCGACGACGGCGCGGGCGGGGTAGGCGGGTGCTGCGGGGGCACCGGCGGGTGCGCCGGTCGGGGTCGTGCGCTGGGTGTCGCTCACGGTGGACGATTCTCTCACCGTCGTCGCCCGGCGAGCGGGCGCGCCGGGTCGCGGTCGTCCGGGCGGCCCGCCGGGGTGCCGCCGAACTCGACCCGGTACCGCGACGGGCTGGTCCCCAGCCGCGCCCGGAAGTGGTGGCGCAGCGACTCCGCCGAGCCGAGGCCCGCGGCGTCCGCGACCCGGTCCACGGCGAGGTCGGTCGTCTCGAGGAGCTCGCGCGCCCGGTCGACGCGCTGGTCCAGCAGCCACCGCACCGGGCTGAGGCCCGTGCGCGCGGCGAACCGGCGGGTGAACGTGCGCCGCGACGTCCCCGCCGCGCGCGCCCACGCGTCCAGCGAGATCGGCTCGTCGAGGTGCGCCCGCGCCCAGACCATCGCGAGCTCGACGGGGTCGGCCGTGTCCTGCGGCGGCACGGGCGCGGGGACGAACTGCGCCTGCCCGCCCGTGCGGTGTGGCGCGAGCACGAGCGCCCGGGCGACGTGCGCCGCGACCCGCGCGCCGTGGTCCTGCCGGACGAGGTGCAGGCAGCAGTCGAGCGCCGCGGCGGTCCCGGCCGACGTGACGACGTCCCCGTGGTCGACCCACAGGACGTCGCTGCGGACCGTCACGGCGGGGTGGTCCCGGCCGAGCCGCTCGGCCGCGCGCCAGTGCGTCACGACCTCCCGCCCGTCCGCCACGCCGCTCGCCGCGACGAGGAACGCGCCCAGGCACAGCCCGACGACGCGGGCGCCGCGGGCGTGCGCGGCCCGCACCGCGGCCAGGAGCGCGGGCGGCGGTTCGACGTCGGGGTGCCAGCTCGGCAGCACGACGGTCGCCGCGCCCTCGATCGCCTCCAGCCCGTGGTCGACGTGGAGCGCGAAGCCGGCCGACGTCGCGAGCCGCCCGGGCGTCGGCGCGCAGACCACGACGTCGTACGCGGGCCCCGCGCCCCCGGCGAGCGCGTCCGAGCCCAGGACGAGGCTCGGGACGGCGAGGTGGAACGGGCTGATGCCGTCGAACGCCACGACGGCGACGCGCTCGGGGTGCCGGGCGGGCTCGCGCGCGCGCTCGTGGGCCGGCACCCGGGCGGACTCCCGCGCGCGCTCGTGGGCCGGCACCCGGGCGGACTCCGCGACGTCGGCGGCGGCCAGGAGGGTCATGGCCTGATCCTACCGATCATCGACCTGCGGGCCACTGTCGGGTCGACGTCCCGCACGGGAGGCTCGACCCATGACCACCGCACCGCACCCCGTCCCCCGGCCCGACGAGACCGCGCGCGCGATGCCTGACGACGGCGGGCTCACCCTGCTCCACGTCGGCGGGCCGGCGCTCCTGCTCCGCCTCGGCGGGCTGACGATCGTCTCCGACCCCGGGTTCGACGCGCCCCGCGACTACCCGCGCCCCGGCGGCGGCACGAGCACGCGCCTGCACGGCCCGGCCGCGTCGCCCGACGCGCTCGGCCCGCTCGACGTCGCGCTCGTCTCCCACGACCAGCACGTCGACAACCTCGACCTCAGCGGCCGGGCGCTCCTGCCGGACGTCCCGCACGTCCTCACGACCCCCGCGGGCGCCGCGCGGCTCGCGCCCGAGGTCCCGGGCGTCGTCGGGCTCGCCCCGTGGGAGTCGGCCGTGCTGCCCCGGCCCGACGGCGGCGCGCTGCGCGTGACCGGCGTCCCCGCGCGCCACGGGCCGGAGGGCGCCGAGCGCGTGCTCGGCGACGTCACCGGGTTCGTGCTCGACGGCGACGGGCTCCCGCGCGTCTACCTGTCCGGCGACAACGCCGCCCCGGGGCTCGTCGCGGAGGTCCCCGACCGGGTCGGGCCCGTCGACGTCGCGATCGTCCACGCGGGCGCGGCGCGCGTCCCCGCGATCCTCGACGGCGCGGCGCTCACGCTCGACGGCGCGGGCGTGGCCGAGGTCGCGCGGCTCCTGCGGGCGCGCGTCGTCGTCCCGGTGCACGCCGAGGGGTGGGCGCACTTCAGCGAGTCGGTCGCCGACGTCGAGCGGGCGTTCGCGGCCGCCGGGCTGACCGACGTCCTGCGCGTCCCCCCGCCGGGCGTCGCGCTCCGGCCGTGACGACCTCTCACCAGGCGTCGAGCGCCCGGTCGGTCTCGAAGCGCCGCGGCTGCCCGGTGAGCGGGTCGGCGAAGGCGAGCGAGCGCGACACGAGCTGGAGCGGGCGCGCGTAGTCGTCCGGCGCGACGTCGTACGGCTCGGGGTAGAAGTTGTCGTGCACGATCGGCACCCCGAGCCGGGCCATGTGCAGCCGGAGCTGGTGCGTCTTGCCGCTGTGCGGCTCCAGCCGGTAGCGCGCGAGACCGCGGGCCGGGTCGGTCTCGATCACGTCGACGCGGCTCTCCGCGTTGGGCTCGCCGGCGACCTCCTCGGCGCGCATGACGCCGCGGCGCTTGACGATGCGGCTGCGCACGGTCGCGGGCAGGTCCAGCGCCGGGTCCCACGGGGCGACCGCCTCGTACGTCTTGCGCACCTCGCGTCGCGCGAAGAGCTCCTGGTACGCGCCGCGCACCTGCGGGCGCAGCGTGAGCAGCAGGACTCCCGCCGTCACGCGGTCGAGCCGGTGCGCGGGGCTGAGGTCGGGGAGGTCGAGGTCGCGCCGCAGCCGCACGAGCACCGACCGCGCCACGTACGCCCCGCGCGGGATCGTCGCGAGGAAGTGCGGCTTGTCCACGACCAGCAGGTCCCGGTCGCGGTGCAGCACCCGGACCTCGAACGGCACCTCGGGCTCGACCGGCGGGTCCCGGTAGAGGAACACGAAGCCGCGCGGCTCGTACGGCGTGGTCGCGTCGACCGGCCGGCCGCGCCCGTCGACGACCTCGCCCGCCGCGACCTTCTCGGCCAGGCGTGCGGCGTCGTCCGGGAACCGGTGGCGCACGTAGTCGAGCGTGCGCGTGTACCGCGCGACGCTCTCGGCGTCGTGCGGCAGCACGAGGCGCGTCGGGTTGAGGCCGTCGCGCACGGGGAGGGGGACCACGCCCTCCACGGTACCGGCGCGTCCTGCCCGGGCCTGTCAGCACCCCACGGGTCCCAGGGCCCGCGGGGCGCTGACGGGTCGAGGCCTCGCGAGCACCGCGCCGCTCAGCGCGCGGCGAGCAGCCCCGCGACGACGGCGGGGACCGCGTCGGCGACGTCGAGCGCCGCGACCGGGCCGCCCGGGTTCGCGCGCTCCGCCGCGAGGCCGTGCACGACGGCGGACGCGGCCGCGAGCTCCGCCGCCAGCCCCGGCACCCGGACGACCCGCGCGGCGTGCGCCGCGAGCACCGTGCCGAGGATCCCGGCGAGGACGTCCCCTGCGCCGGCGGTCGCGAGCCACGCGGGCGCGTCCGCCTGCGACCACGCACCCTCCGGCCCGACGACGACGGTTGCCGAGCCCTTGAGCAGCACCGTCGCCCCCGTGGCTGCGTGCGCGCGCCGTGCCCACCGCAGCGGCTCGGCCTCGACGTCGGCGCGCGTCACGTCGTCACCGCGCGACCGCAGCAGCGTCGCGAGCTCCCCCGCGTGGGGGGTGAGGACGACCGACGGCGGGCAGCGGTCGGGCAGCAGCGACAGCGCCCCGGCGTCGACGACCACGGGCACGCGCTCCCCCGCGGCGTCGGCGGCGTCGGCGTCCGCGGCGGCGGTGCTCGTCGCGGCGGCGAGCGCGTCCCGCACCCGCTCGTGCTGCCCGCCGTCGTCCACCGGGTCGTCGTCCGGGCCGGGGGCCGCCGGGACGCCCGGGCCCAGCACCCAGGACTGGACGCGGCCCGGGGCGGGCACCACCTCGGGGCGGGCCGCGAGGACGGCGCGCGTGGCGTCGTCGGGCCCGCGGTAGCGCACCATGCCCGGACCGGTGCGGACGGCCGCGCTCGTGACGAGCACCGCGGCGCCCGGGAACGTCGGCGTGCCGGCGACGACGCCGACGACGCCGCGCGTGTACTTGTGGTCGGTCGCGTCGGGCACGGCCCAGAGGGCGGCGACGTCCGCCGGTTCCAGCCGGCGCACGACCGGCGTCGCGGTCCCGCGGTCCGGGGCGTGGGCCCCCTCCCGAGCAGACGAGCCGTCCGGAGCGGGCGAGGCGTCCGGAGCGGACGCGTCCGGGGTCCGCGTGCCCAGGCGCAGCCCGATGTCGACGACCGCGCCGTGACCCGCGAGGTGCGTCGCGGGCGGCAGGAGCAGCCCCGGCTTGGCGGCGCCGAACGTCACCGTGCGGTCGGCGCGCAGCACGGGACCCGGCACCGTCCCGTCGTCGACGCCGATGCCGCTCGGCGCGTCCACCGCGACGACCCAGGGACGGCCTCCCGACCCGTCGCGGGCGCCACCACCCGCCCCGGGCGCGTCGTCCCCGTCGAGCACCCCACCGGGTACCCCGCCGGGCGCCCGTCCGTCGAGCACCGCGGAGACGTGCCGCACGAGGTCCGCCGCGACGCCGCGCAACGGTCCCCGGGCGCCGATGCCGACGAGGCCGTCCAGCACGACGTCGGCCCGCAGGACCTGCGCGGCGACGCGGTCGGCGACGTGCGGGTCCAGGTGGTCGTGCGGGCGGTCCGCGCGCGTCGGGTCGTCGGGGCTGCCGACGAGCACCTCGACGGACCCGCCCGCGTCCCGCAGCGCCGCGAGCCCGCCCGCGTGCGCGTGCTCGCCGGTGAGGACCGCGAGCACCTCGACGCCCCGGCGCGCGAGGTACGCACCCGCGTGGAGGGTGTCCCCGCCGTTGTTGCCCGACCCCACGAGCAGGACCGCCCGGGCGCCGGTGACGCGCCCGTCCCGACGGCCGCCGTCGGGCAGCGCGACCGACCGCCGTCGGGCGAGGTCGCGCGCGACGATCGTCGCGAGCGCGAAGGAGGCGCGCTCCATGAGCGGGACGCCCGCGGCGAGCAGCGGCTCCTCGGCGGCGCGCACGGCGGCGGCGGACCAGGCTTCGATCATGACCTCATCCTGCCCACCGTGCGCCCTCGTCGCCTGCGCGGCGGCGCCTGCGGAGCGGCGCGACCGAGCGGTGGGACGACGCTCGGGGGCGCGCTGCGGGCCGCACGGACCCGCATAGGGTGACGACCATGCGATTCGGACTCTTCATCCCCCAGGGCTGGCGCTACGACCTCGTCGACGTCGCACCCGAGGACCACTGGAAGACGATGCTCTCCCTCCTGCACTACGCCGACAACGCCGCCGCGGGCGAGCCCCTGCCGGGCGGCGAGTTCGCGTGGGACGGCGTGTGGGTCTACGACCACTTCCACACCACGCCGACCCCGAGCACCGAGGCGACGCACGAGGCGTGGACGCTCATGGCCGCGTTCGCGGCGGCGTCGCAGCGCGTGCGCCTCGGCCAGATGTGCACGTGCATGGCCTACCGCAACCCGACGTACCTGGCCAAGGTCGCCGCGACCGTCGACCACGTCTCCGGCGGGCGGCTCGAGATGGGCATCGGCGCGGGCTGGTACGAGCACGAGTGGCGTGCGTATGGGTACGGGTTCCCGAGCGCGGGCGAGCGTCTGCGCGCGCTCGACGAGGGCGTCCAGATCATGGCGAGCATGTGGCGCACGGGATCGTCGGGCACGTTCGAGGGCCAGCGCTACCAGGTGGACGGCGCGCTCTGCTACCCGCAGCCCCTGCAGCGGGTCGTCGTGGACGGCGAGGGCGCGAAGCCGAGCATCCCGCTGTGGATCGCGGGCGGCGGCGAGAAGAAGACGCTGCGGATCGCCGCGCAGCACGCTCAGTACACCAACTTCGACGGCTCGCCCGAGGGGTTCGCGCACAAGTCGGCGGTGCTCGAGCAGCACTGCCGCGACCTCGGCCGTGACTTCGGCGAGATCACCCGGTCGGCCAACTACAACGTGGTCATCGGCGAGACCGAGCAGGACGTCGCCGACCGGCTGGACCGGATCGAGGAGCACGCGCGCCGGTACTTCCCCGAGAAGGCGGACGACAACGTCGCGTCGTGGCGGAACGGCCCCCTGGTCGGCACGCCGGAGCAGATCGTCGAGACCCTCACAGGCCTGCGCGGCCAGGGTCTCGGCTACGCGATCGGCTACTTCCCGTTCGCCGCGACCGACCGCGACCAGCTCGAGCTCTTCCAGCGCCAGGTCGTCCCGGCCCTCCAGTCCTGACCGCCATACCTTGTGGGCATGAAAAGGGCCTGGTTCTCGGCCGAGAACCAGGCCCTTTTCATGCCCACAACACGTGGCGGTCGGTCAGCCCTCCGCGACGACCATGGCCGAGGCGATGCCGGCGTCGTGGGAGATGCTCAGGTGCCACGACGTGATGCCGAGCGCGGCCGCGCGCGCCGCGACCGTGCCGGTGATCTCGACCTGTGGCGGACCTCCGACGACGCGGTGCACCGTCGCGTCGTGCCAGCGCATGCCCGCCGGGGCGCCCAGCGCCTTGGCGATGGCCTCCTTCGCGGCGAACCGCGCGGCGAGCGACGCGGGCGGCAGGTCGCGCTCGGCGGCCGTGAAGAGCTTCTCCCGGAGCCGGGGCGTGCGCTCCAGGGTCTCCATGAACCGCGCGACATCCACGACGTCGATCCCCACGCCCTTGATCATGCGCCCACCCTACGGCGGAGGCCGTCCCGCCCAGGTCCCGACCAGGCGATCCCGCCACCACGAGCAGGTGGTCCTGGCTCGTCCGGGAGACCGGACGAACCAGGACCACCTGCTCGGCGCGGGGGCGGGCTACTCCACCGTGACCGACTTCGCCAGGTTGCGCGGCTGGTCGACGTCGAGGCCCTTGGCCGTCGCGAGCGCCATCGCGAAGATCTGCAGCGGCACGACGGCCAGCAGCGGCGAGAGCAGCGTGGGCGACTCGGGGACCCAGAAGATCTCGTCCGCGTAGGGGCGCACGGCGTCGTCCCCGTCCTCGGCGATGACGAGCGTGCGGGCACCGCGCGCCCGGATCTCCTGGATGTTCGAGATGACCTTGGAGTGCAGGCCCTCGCGGCCCTTCGGCGACGGCACGACGACGAACACCGGCTGCCCCTCGTCGATGAGCGCGATCGGGCCGTGCTTGAGCTCGCCCGCGGCGAAGCCCTCCGCGTGGATGTACGCGAGCTCCTTGAGCTTCAGCGCGCCCTCGAGCGCGACCGGGAACCCGACGTGGCGACCGAGGAAGAGGACGGACGTCGCGTCCTTCATGGACCGCGCGGTCGCGCGCACGTACTCGCCGCGCTCGATGACGGTCTGGATCTTGCGCGGCATGTCGCGCAGGTCCTCGAGGATCGCCGAGATCTCGTCCGGGAACTTGTTCCCGCGCAGCTGCGCGAGGTAGAGGCCCAGGAGGTACGCGGCGGTGATCTGCGACAGGAACGCCTTGGTCGAGGCGACCGCGATCTCCGGCCCGGCGTGCGTGTAGAGCACGGCGTCGGACTCGCGCGGGATGGTCGACCCGTGCGTGTTGACGATCGAGATGACCTTGGCGCCCTGCTCGCGCGCGTGGCGCACGGCCATGAGCGTGTCCATCGTCTCGCCGGACTGCGTCACCGCCACGACGAGCGTCTTCTCGTCGACGATCGGGTCGCGGTAGCGGAACTCGTGCGCGAGCTCGACCTCCACCGGGATGCGGCACCAGTGCTCGATCGCGTACTTCGCGACGTGGCCCGAGTAGGCCGCCGTGCCGCACGCGACGACGATGATCTTGTCGACCGAGCGCAGCACGGCCTCGTCGATGCGCAGGTCGTCGAGCACGAGCTTGCCCGACGGGTCCGTGCGGCCGAGGAGCGTGTCGGCGACGGCGTGCGGCTGGTCGTGGATCTCCTTGTCCATGAAGGACGAGAACCCGCCCTTCTCCGCGGCGGCCGCGTCCCAGTCGACCGTGTACCGCTTGGCCTCGGCCGGGTTCCCGTCGAAGTCGGTCACCTCGACCGACGTCGGCGTGATCGTGACGATCTGGTCCTGCCCGAGCTCGAGCGCCTCCTTGGTGTGGGAGATGAACGCCGCGACGTCGGAGCCGAGGAAGTTCTCGCCCTCGCCGATCCCGACGACGAGCGGGGAGTCGTGCCGCGCGCCCACCACCGTGTCGGGCGAGTCGGCGTGCACGGCCAGGAGGGTGAACGTGCCCTCGAGGCGCCGAGCCACCTGCCCCATCGCGAGCGTGAGGTCCTGGGTCTCGCGGTAGGCGCGCGCGAGCAGCTGCGCCGCGACCTCGGTGTCCGTCTCGGACCGGAACTGCACGCCCTCGGCGAGCAGCTCGGACTTGAGGGTGGCGAAGTTCTCGACGATCCCGTTGTGGATGACCGCGAGGCGGTCGTCGTCCGCGAGGTGCGGGTGGGCGTTGGTGTCCGTCGGGCCGCCGTGCGTCGCCCAGCGCGTGTGGCCGATCGACGCGGTCGCCGCCGGGAGCGGGTGCAGGTCGATCTCCTCGACGAGGTTCGCGAGCTTGCCCGACTTCTTGGCGAACGCGACGGCGTCGATCCCGGGCGCGACGAGCGCGACCCCGGCCGAGTCGTAGCCGCGGTACTCGAGCCTGCCGAGTCCTTCGAGAGCGACGTCGAGGGGTCGCCCCGAGGCCTCTCCGACCATGGTTCCAGGGCCTACGTAGCCCACGATTCCGCACATGGTGATCGAGTCTATCCACGGACGCGGACCCCTCCGCGGGCGCACGATCCCGCGGTTTTTCGTCAGGCCCGCTGCCAAAAGCGCCCCGGCGCGCGTGCGGCGCGACGTCCGGCGAGGCTGGGTCTCGTGCCCACCGTGCGGATCGGTCTCTCGGGATGGCGCTACGCCGACTGGCGCGGCCCGTTCTACCCGCCCGGCCTCCCCCAGCGCCGCGAGCTCGAGCACGTCGCGTCCGTGTTCCCGGCGGTCGAGCTCAACGGGTCCTTCTACTCGCTGCAGCGTCCGTCGTCGTTCGTCGCGTGGCGCGAGCAGACGCCGGAGGGGTTCACCTTCGCGGTCAAGGGGCCGCGGTTCGTCACCCACATGAAGCGGCTGCGGGACGTGCGCACGCCCCTCGCCAACTTCTTCGCGAGCGGCGTGCTCGCGCTCGGCGACCGGCTCGGGCCCGTGCTGTGGCAGCTCCCGGCACGCGCGACCTTCGACGCCGGGCTGCTCGACGAGTTCCTCGCCCTCCTGCCCCGGACGACGGCCGAGGCCGCCCGGCTCGCCGGCGACCACGACGACCGCCTGCGCGCACCCGCCTGGACCGAGGTCGACGCCGACCGTCCGCTGGTCCACGCGCTCGAGCCACGGCACGCGTCGTTCGCGAGCGCCGCGGCGCTCGACGTGCTCCGACGGCACGAGGTGGCCTTCGCGATCTCGGACGGCGCGGGCCACTGGCCGCTCGTGGAGGCGGTCACGAGCCGCCTCGTGTACGTGCGGCTGCACGGCGACACCGCGCTGTACACGAGCGGCTACCGCCCGCGCGTCCTGGACGCGTGGGCCGCCCGCGTCCGGGCCTGGTGCGAGGCCGGTCACGACGTCGAGGTCTACCTCGACAACGACGTCCACGCGCACGCCCCGGCCGACGCGCTCTCGCTGATGTCCCGGCTGCCGGACCTCGCCCTCCCCGGGCCGGGTCCGACGCCGGAGCCCGCGCGCGGCAGGCGGCCCGCACGACCCCGCGACGCCGCGCCCTGATCCCGGGCCCGCGGCGGGGTGCGCGGCCGGTGCGGGCGGGGAGCGACCCGGTCGGAACGTGACCGGACCGGGGCGCACGACGGCCCCGGCCGCGGGGCGGTGCACCGGCACCCGCACGCATCCGGCAGAATCAGTCGGGTGCCCTCCCCCGTCGACGACCCGTCCGACCTCCTGCCGGCCCACCTCGCGGCACCGTCGTCCTCCCCGTACGTCGACCTCGACCGGGCGGTGTGGAGCCGCCTGTCGGAGTCGACGCCGCTCCCCCTCACCGACGACGACGTCACCCGGCTGCGCGGGCTCGGCGACCCCATCGACCTCGCGGAGGTCGACGCCGTCTACCGCCCGCTGTCGCGCCTGCTCAACCTCTACGTGACCGCGACGTCGGGGCTGCACGAGGCGACGTCGACGTTCCTCCGCGAGGAGACCGGGAACACGCCGTACGTCATCGGCGTCGCCGGGTCGGTGGCGGTGGGCAAGTCCACGACCGCGCGCGTCCTGCGCGAGATGCTGGCCCGCTGGCCCGAGACGCCGCGCGTGGAGCTGATCACGACCGACGGCTTCCTGTACCCCAACGCGGAGCTGGCCCGCCGCGGCCTCATGGAGCGCAAGGGGTTCCCCGAGTCGTACGACCGGCGCGCGCTCATCCGCTTCCTGTCCAAGGTCAAGGCGGGCCACGCCGAGGTCAAGGCGCCCGTCTACGACCACCTCACGTACGACATCGTCCCCGGCGCGGAGGCGGTCGTGCGCAAGCCCGACGTGCTGGTCGTCGAGGGGCTGAACGTGCTCCAGCCGGCCCGGCCGAGCGCGCACGACGAGTCCACGGTCGCGGTCTCGGACTTCTTCGACTTCTCGATCTACGTCGACGCGCGCACGCGCAACATCCGGCAGTGGTACGTGGACCGGTTCCTCGCCCTGCGTCGCACCGCCTTCGCCCGGCCCGAGTCGTACTTCCGCCGCTACGCCGACCTCACGGACGAGCAGGCGGTCGAGAAGGCGAAGTCCATCTGGGACGCGATCAACGCCCCGAACCTCGAGCAGAACATCCTGCCGACGCGCGGCCGCGCGACGCTCGTGCTCACCAAGGGCTCCGACCACTCGGTCCAGCGGGTCCGGCTGCGCAAGCTCTGACGCG
This sequence comes from Cellulosimicrobium sp. NPDC030954, assembly GCF_055571305.1. Taxonomy (NCBI): domain Bacteria; kingdom Bacillati; phylum Actinomycetota; class Actinomycetes; order Micrococcales; family Promicromonosporaceae; genus Cellulosimicrobium; species Cellulosimicrobium sp. NPDC030954. The sequence goes on along the minus strand of NZ_JBVIFN010000001.1, from coordinate 809,028 downwards.
TCGGGGCGGGAGGAGCCCTGCGCCCCGCGTCCTCAGGAGGCGCGCGGTGCCGCGTCGGGCCGGTTCTCCGGGGTGCTCGGCTCGTCCGCGGTCTCCTGCTCCGGGGACGTCGTGCTCTCGGTCTGCGGCAGCTCGCCCTTGTGGCGCGCGCGCATCATGAGCACGCGGTCGATGACGAAGCCCGTCGCGATCCCCAGGACGACGCCCACGACCATCGCGAGCAGCGGCTCGTGGCCCAGCCACTGCGCCGCGACGAGCCCGATGAGGACCGAGTACACCGCCCAGGTGACGGCCGCGATCCCGGAGAACGCCATGAAGCGGCGGCGCGGGTAGCCCACGGCGCCGGCCGTCATGTTCACCGCGACGCGGCCGACGGGGATGTAGCGCGCGGCGAGGATGAACGACGCCCCACGGTGCGCGAGGGCCCGCTCCGCCCAGGCCACGGCCTTGCGGCCCCGGGGCGAGCGCAGGAACCGGACGCGGTCGGTGCCGATGGCGCGGCCGATCGAGAACGCGATCTGGTCGCCCGTCCACGCGCCGGCCGCGGCGACCAGGAGCACGAGGAGCAGGTTCGGCTCGCCGGTCGCGTGCGCGGACACGGCGAGGGTGATGACGACGGACTCGCTCGGGATGGGCGGGAAGAACCCGTCGATCGTCGCGAAGCCGAACAGCGCGGGATAGATCCACGCGGACGCCGCGAGGGCGAGAATCCAGGTCTCCAGATTCTCCAGGAAGGTCGACACGGCGTCGGGCAACGGCGTCCTCGTTCGTCGGCTGGCGGGGAGGCCAGGCGGGCGGCGGCGGCAGGTCGGGCGTCCTGCGCCACGACAAGCCTACGGAGCGCGACGACGTCGACCATCAGGGAAACCCCCGGTTCGCCCCTGAGGATTCCCGCCCGGCAGCGCCGCGCCCGGTGACGAGTCTTCCGCCCCGCGGCGCGCGGCGTCGTCATCCCGACGAACGACTTCCCGCGGCGAGAGCGTACGTCGTGAGGACCAGGGCCCTCCACCTGGTCAGGCGTCGCGTCGACGCGGGCGCGGCGTGCCCCGCAGCGGCCGGGCGGACCCCGGGTCCTCCGGCCACGCGTGCTTGGGGTAGCGGCCCCGCAGCTCGGCGCGCACCTGCGGGTAGCCCTGCACCCAGAACGAGGCCAGGTCCGCCGTGACCGCGGCCGGACGACCCGCCGGGGACAGCAGGTGCAGCAGGACGGGCACGCGCCCGTCCGCGACGCGCGGCGTGCTCGCCCAGCCGAACGTCTCCTGCAGCCGGACCGCGAGCACGGGCTGGTCCTGGCCGTAGCCCACCGCCACGCGCGACCCGCTCGGGACCTCGAGCCGCTCGGGCGCGAGCGCGTCGAGGCGGGCCGCCTCCGGCCACGGCAGGAGGCGGCGCAGCGCACCCGCGAGGTCTGCGCCCTGCCCCGTGCCCCGCCCGCGGGCGACCGCCGGAAGGTCGGGACCCAACCAGGCTTCGAGGGTGTCCAGGAGCGCGTCGTCACCGACGTCGGGCCACGGGTCGCCCAGGACCCGGTGCAGGAACCGCAGACGGTCCCGGAGCCGGAGCGCGCCGTCGGACCACGGGAGGCCGTCCAGACCGTCGCGGCGCAGCCCGTCGCGCACGGTCGCCGCGAGCAGGTCCGCCGGCGGGTCCCGCCACGGCTCGCGCGCGAGCTCGATCGCGCCGAGCGAGGTGACCCGGGCGGCGCGTACGCGCCCGCCCGCCCATTCGGCGACGCCGGTCGTCCGCAGCGCGGGCGCCGCCGCCGCCCGCGCCGTCGCCTCGTCGACGGGCGCGGCGGACCGCACGACGGCGTCCGCCCGGCCCGGCGCGCGCTCCACGTCGGCGACCGCGAGCCACGGCACACCCTGCAGCGGCGAGCCCGCGGGCAGGCGCGCGCCCGCCCCGGACACCAGGAGGTAGGTCTCGCCGCCGGGTCGCAGGCGGGCGAGCCGGTCCGGGTGGGCGAGCGCGACGACGTGCCCGACGTCGGCGTCGTCGGTCCGCCCGCGCCGTGCGGCCGGACCCGCTCCCCGGGGCGAGCCGTCCTCGGTCGCGGCGGCGCGCGCGACCCGCGCGAGCCGGTCGCGCTGCGCGGCCCAGGCTCCGGTGCCCGGACCTCCGCGGCGCAGCGCGCGCAGCGCCGCCGGGAGGTCGGCCCCGGGCACGCGCACGTCCTCGGAGAGCAGCGCCACGACCTCCGCGGCGAGCTCCGCCCCCACCTCGGGGGCGGCGTCGAGCAGCGCCCGGGCGCGGCGCGGGTCCGCGGGGACGGCGGCGATGCGGCGTCCGAGCGGCGTCACCCCGTCCGGCCCGACGGCACCCAGGCCGTGCAGCACGTCGCGCGCGGCGGCCCAGGCGGCTGGGGGCGGCGGGTCCAGCAGCGCGAGCCCTGCACCGTCGGGGCTGCCCCAGCACGCGAGCTCGAGCGCGAACCCGGTGAGGTCCGCCGTGCGGATCTCCGGCTCCGGGTGCCGCGCGAGGCGCGCGTGGTCGCCCTCCGACCAGCAGCGGTACACCGCTCCCGGACCCTCGCGCCCGGCCCGTCCCGCGCGCTGCTCGGCACCCGCCCGGCTGACCGCGACCGTCACGAGGCCGGGCAGCCCCCGGCGGACGTCCGTCCGGGGCTCGCGCGCGAGCCCGGCGTCCACGACGACCCGGACGCCCGGGACCGTGAGCGACGACTCGGCGACCGCCGTCGAGACCACGACCCGGCGCCGCGGCCCGGGCTCGAGCGCCCGGTCCTGCTCGCGCGCGGGCAGGCGGCCGTGCAGCGGACGCACGTCGACGTCCGGCAGCCCGCGCGCCAGGGCTCCCGACACGGTGTCCACCTCGCGCGCGCCGGGGACGAACACGAGCACGTCGCCCGTGCGCTCGCGCAGCGCGCGGTGCGTGGTGGCGACCACGTGGTCGAGCAGCGCGGGCGACGTGCCGCGGGCGTCGGTGCGCGGACCGCGCGCGGGGCACCAGACGACGTCGACGGGGTGGAGGCCGCCCTGGACCTGCACCACGGGGACGGGTCGCGCTCCCCCGCCGAGCGCCTCTGCCGTCCGCCCGGCCTCGACGGTCGCGGACATCGCGACGAGCGCGAGGTCGTCGCGCAGGTTCTCGCGCACGTCCGCCAGCAGGGCGAGCGCGAGGTCGTCGTCCAGGTGCCGCTCGTGCACCTCGTCGAGCACGACCCCCGCCACGCCCGGCAGCTCCGGGTCGCGCTGGAGCCGGCGGACGAGCGTGCCCGTGGTGACGACCTCGACCCGGGTGCGTCGCGACGTCCGCGACTCGCCCCGCACGGTGTAGCCCACGGTGCCACCGAGCTCCTCGCCGAGCAGGGTCGCGAGCCGCCGCGCCGCCGCCCGGGCCGCGAGCCGCCGGGGCTGCGTCACGACGACGCGGCCGCCGGGGGCGTCCTCCAGGGCGACGGCCAGGGCCGGCGGCACGAGGGTCGTCTTGCCCGTGCCGGGAGGCGCCTGCACGACGACGGCACCCGCGGCGTGCACCGCGGCGACCACCTCGCTCAGGTGTCGGCCCACCGGCAGGTCGGGCGGAGCGGCGAGGAGTCGGGCGAGCGGGTCCACCCCGGTAGTCTCGCGCGCCGACCCGCCCGCATCGAACCGCGGACGGTGGTCCGGGCCCCGCCTCAGCCCGGGCTGCCCGGGAGCCGCGCGACCGCGAGCGTGGACGCCAGGGTGCGCAGGTCCGCGGCGTCGACGTAGAGCTCGCCGCGCAGGTGGTCGGTCTCGTGCTGGACGATCCGTGCCGCCCACCCGGTGAGGACGTCGTCGAACGGCTCGCCCGCCTCGTCCTGCCCGGTGAGGCGCACCGAGCGGGCGCGCGTGCGCTCGGCCTGCCAGCCGTGCACCGAGAGGCAGCCCTCGAAGAACGTCCTCGTCTCGTCGCCGACTGCCTCGTACCGCGGGTTGACCAGCACCCGGAAGGCGAGCGGGGGACGCTCACGCTCGTCATCCGCGTCGGGGGTGCCGGGGTCCTCCACGACGGCGATCGCGAGGCCGATCCCGACCTGCGGCGCCGCGAGCCCCACCCCGGGCGCCGCGTGCATCGTCGCGCGCATCGCGTCGAGGAACCGCGGCAGCACGTCGCCGAGCTGCCCGGCGTACGGCACGGCCGGCGTGCGCAGCACGGGCTGGCCCGCCTGGACGATCGGCAGCACGCCGTCGTCGTACGCGTCGAGGAGCGCGACCACGTGCTCGCGCAGCGCCTCGTCGACCCCCTGCCGCACGCCCGTCGTCCGTCCCGTGGCGCTCACAGCGCGAGCCGGTCCCGCACGACGCCTCCGAGCCGCGCGGCGACCGCGTCGGCCTGCTGCTGCGTCGCCGCCTCGACCATGACGCGCACGAGCGGCTCGGTGCCCGACGGACGCAGCAGCACGCGGCCGGTCTCGCCGAGGGTCCGCTCCGCGTCCGCGACGGCGGCCTGGAGCTCCTCGTCGCTCGACGCCCGCGCCTTGTCCACGCCGGGGACGTTGAGGAGGGTCTGCGGGAGGCGCTGCACGACGCTCGCCAGGTCGGCGAGCTTCTGCCCCGTGGCCCGCACGCGCGCGGCGAGCTGCAGGGCCGTGAGCACGCCGTCGCCCGTGGTGGCGTAGCGCGACAGCACGATGTGGCCCGACTGCTCGCCCCCGAGGCCGTACCCGTGCGCCCGCATCTCCTCGAGGACGTACCGGTCGCCGACCGCGGTCTGGACCGTGGTGATCCCCGCGTCGCGCATCGCGAGCAGGAGGCCCAGGTTGCTCATCACCGTCACGACGAGCGTGTCGTGCGGGAGCGCGCCCTCGTCCTTGAGCGCGAGCGCGAGCACGCCCATGATCTGGTCGCCGTCGACGACGGTGCCCCCGTGGTCGACGGCGATGCAGCGGTCCGCGTCGCCGTCGAACGCGACGCCGAAGTCCGCCTCGGACGCCACGACGACGGCCTGGAGCTGCTCCGGGTGGTTCGAGCCGCACGCGGCGTTGATGTTGCGGCCGTCCGGGCTCGCGTTGATGACCACGACGTCGGCGCCCGCCGCGCGCAACGCCGCGGGGCCGACGTCGCTCGCCGCGCCGTTCGCGCAGTCGACCGCGATGCGCAGGCCCGCGAGCGGCTTGTGGTCCTCGTCCGCCCCGATGCTCGCCATGAGGTGCTCGACGTACGCGCCGCCGGCGCGCCCCGAGTCCGGGGAGATCCGGCCGACCGCGCCGTGCGTCGGGCGCTGCCACTCCTGCCCGAGCAGGCTCTCGATCCGGTCCTCGACCGCGTCGTCGAGCTTGACGCCGCCGCGCGCGAGGAACTTGATCCCGTTGTCCTGCATCGGGTTGTGGGAGGCCGAGATCACGACGCCGAAGTCGACGTCCATGGTGCTCGTCAGGTACGCGACGGCCGGCGTCGGCAGCACGCCCACGTCCTTCACGTCGACGCCCGCGCTCGCCAGCCCCGCGATGAGCGCCGCGCCCAGGAACTCGCCGGAGACCCGCGTGTCGCGCCCCACGACCGCGCGCGGCCGGTGGCCCTCCTCCTGCCCGCTGCCGAGCACGCGCGCCGCGGCGACGCCGAGGTCGAGGGCGAGCTCGCCCGTCACGTTGCCGTTCGCCAGCCCGCGCACCCCGTCGGTGCCGAAAAGCCGTCCCATGGAAAGTCCTTCCTCGACCGGCCGTACGTCGACCGTACGACCGCCTGCCCTGCCCCGCGCTCGGCGGGCTTGGTCACCGTCCCTCACAAACGACGTCGGCCCCGGTGGACGAGGTCCACCGGGGCCGACGAGCGCACAGCGCGGATCAGCGCTTGGAGTACTGCGGTGCCTTACGGGCCTTCTTGAGACCGGCCTTCTTGCGCTCGACGACGCGGGCGTCGCGAGTGAGGAAGCCGGCCTTCTTCAGCGCGGGGCGGTTGTGCTCGGCGTCGATCGCGTTGAGCGCACGCGCGATGCCGAGGCGCAGCGCACCGGCCTGGCCGGAGGTGCCGCCGCCGCTGATGCGGGCGACGACGTCGAAGCGACCCTCGACGTCGACCAGCTTCAGCGGGGAGTTCACGAGCTGCTGGTGAACCTTGTTCGGGAAGTAGTCCTCGAGCGTGCGCCCGTTGATCTTCCACTGCCCGGTGCCGGGGACGAGGCGCACGCGCGCCACGGCCTCCTTGCGGCGGCCCAGGGCCTGGCCGGGGGCGGTGATGCTCTGGCCGCGGCCCGTGGGGGCGGCGGACTCAGAGGTGTAGGTGCTGGGCGTCTCGTCGCCCAGGGTGTCGGTGTCGACGGTGGTCTCGGCCACGGGTGGTGTCCTCGCGTCTCTCTGTGCGCTACGCCTGGGCGGCGATTACTGCGCGACCTGGGTGATCTCGAACGGCTTCGGCTGCTGCGCGGCGTGCGGGTGCTCGGCACCCGCGTAGACCTTGAGCTTGCCGAACTGGGCGCGACCGAGGGTGGTCTTGGGGAGCATGCCGCGCACGGCCTTCTCCACCGCACGCTCGGGGTGCTTGTCGAGCAGGTCGCCATAGGCGACGGCACGCAGACCACCCGGGTAGCCGGAGTGGTTGTAGGCCATCTTCTGCTCGCGCTTGTTGCCGCTCAGGGCGACCTTGCCGGCGTTGATGACGATGACGAAGTCACCGCCGTCGACGTGCGGAGCGAAGGTCGGCTTGTGCTTGCCGCGCAGCAGGGTGGCCACGTGGGTGGCCAGGCGGCCCAGGACGACGTCGGTCGCGTCGATGACGTACCAGTCGCGCTGGACGTCGCCGGGCTTCGGGGTGTACGTACGCACGGTCGTAGCCTTCGTTTCTGTCTCAGAATGTCTTCTTCGGCCGCTGAAGCGTGCGACCGAGAGGGCAGGTCGTTGCGCGGCGGGCTCGGTCGACACCCGCTCCTTGGCCGGCAGCGAGTGGGCGCGCTAGCGACACGGGTGTCGTGAGATGAGCACAACGACTCACCAGACTACCCGCGGGGCAGGCCGCCGGTCAAAGCGGCCGGACGGGACTCGGGGCTGGATGCCGGGCGCTCCGCCACGCACGTCGCGCAGCGGGTCGAGCGGGCCACGTGCACGCAGTCCGGGCAGTACAGGCGCAGCGTCCGGCAGCTCGCGTCGGCGCAGTTCTCGTACTTCGCCGTCGCCGCGCCGCACCCCGTGCACGCGCCCAGCGGGGTCGACCCCGGGCCGAGCTCGACGTGCATGCGCTCGTCGAACACGTACAGCGAGCCCTCCCACAGCCCCTGGGCGCCGTACGCCTCGCCGTACCGCACGACGCCGCCGTCGAGCTGGTACACCTCCTCGAAGCCGCGGGCGGTCAGGAGCGCGGAGAGCACCTCGCACCGCACGCCCCCGGTGCAGTACGTGACGACCGGCCGCTGCTTGAGGTCGTCGTAGCGGCCCGAGTCGATCTCGGCGACAAAGTCGCGCGTCGTGGCGACGTCCGGCACGACCGCCCCACGGAACCGCCCGATCTCCGCCTCGAACGCGTTCCGGCCGTCGAACATCACGACGTCGTCGCCCCGCTCGGCCACGAGGTCGTGCAGGGCCTGCGGGCTCAGCCGGGCCCCGCCCCCCACGACGCCGCGCTCGTCGACCACGATCTCGTCGGGGACGCCGAACGCCACGAGCTCGGGACGCACCTTCACGGACAGGCGCGGGAAGTCCCGGCCCGTGCCGTCGGACCACTTGACGTCGACGTCCGCGAAGCCGGGGTACTGGCGGGTCGACTTCAGGTACTGCTTGAGGTCCTCGACCGTCCCGCCCAGCGTCGCGTTGATCCCGTGCTCGGCGACGATCACGCGTCCCGTGAGGTTCCAGCGCTCCCCCAGCGCCCGCTGCCAGAGCTGCACCGCGCGGGGGTCGGCCAGCGGCGTGAAGGCGTAGAAGAGCACGATCTTGTGGACGGCCATGCCCACCAGGATAGGGAGGCGGACGCCGCCCCCCGCACGCGGCTACCGCGCCCGCTGCACGCGCTCGACGTCCCAGACAGGCTCCGGCGCCTCGACGACCTCCCCGTCCCCGCGGAACACGAGGAAGCGGTCGAACCCGCGCGCGAACCAGCGGTCGTGCGTCACCGCGAGCACGGTGCCCTGGAAGGCCGCGAGGCCGGCCTCGAGCGCCTCCGCCGAGTGCAGGTCGAGGTTGTCGGTCGGCTCGTCGAGGAGCAGGAGCGTCGCGCCGTCGAGCTCGAGCAGGAGGATCTGGAACCGCGCCTGCTGCCCCCCGGACAGGGTCTCGAAGCGCTGCTCCGCCTGGCCGACCAGCTCGTAGCGGTCGAGCGCGCGGCTCGCGCCCTCGCGGCCCATCCCGGCGCGGTGACCGTCGCCCCGGTGCAGGATCTCGAGGAGCGTGCGCCCGCGCAGCTCGGGGTGGTCGTGGTTCTGCGCGAACCAGCCGGGCCGCACGCGCGAGCCGAGCACCGCGCGACCCGTGTGGGCCACGGGGTCGGGCCGGACGCCGTCGGACGTCGCGGGGTCGGGGACCACCCCGGGCTCGGGGTCGGTCCCGCCGGCGGCGAGGAGCCGCAGGAAGTGCGACTTGCCCGACCCGTTCGAGCCCAGCACCGCGACGCGCTCCCCGAAGAACACATCGAGGTCGAACGGCCGCATGAGCCCCGTGAGCTCGAGCGCGTGGCACGTCACGGCACGCTTCGCCGTGCGCCCGCCCGCGAGCCGCACGGTGACGCGCTGCTCGCGCGCGAGCACCTCCGGGGGGCCCGCCTCCTCGAACTTGCGCAGGCGCGTCTTCGCCGCCTGGTACCGGCTCGCGAGCCCGTCGTTGTAGGCGGCCTTGGTCTTGAGCGTCTGCACGAGCTCGCGCAGCTTGGCGTGCTCCTCGTCCCACCGCCGCGCGAGCTCCGCCAGGCGCTCGCGCCGGTCGGCGCGCGCCTGCGCGTAGGTCGCGAACCCGCCGCCGTGCACCCAGATCGTCCCGCCGCCCGGCGTCGGCTCGAGGGTCGCGACCTGCGTCGCCGTGCGGGACAGCAGCTCGCGGTCGTGCGAGACGTAGAGGACCGTCTTGGGCGACGCGACGAGCCGCTCCTCGAGCCACCGCTTGGTCGGGACGTCGAGGTGGTTGTCCGGCTCGTCGAGCAGCAGGACCTCCTCCGGGCCGCGCAGCAGCGCCGTGAGCGCGAGGCGCTTCTGCTCGCCCCCGGACAGCGTGCGCACGTCGCGCCACTGCGCCTTCTCGAACGGGACGGACAGGACCTCGTCGGTGACCTCGTCCCACGCCGCCTCGGCGTCGTAGCCCCCGACGTCGGCCCAGTCGACGAGGGCCTGCGCGTACCGGAGCTGGGCGGGCTCGTCGTCGACGGTCATGATGCCGTGCTCCGCCGCGGCGAGCTCGAGCGCCGCCTCCTTGACCGCGGCCGGTGCGAGCTCGACGAGCAGGTCGCGGACCGTGCGGTCGTCGTCGATGCGCCCCACGTCCTGCCGCATCACGCCGAGGCCGCCGCTGCGCACGACCGCCCCGCCGTGCGGCGCGACGTCACCCGTGACGATGCGCAGCAGCGTCGACTTGCCGACGCCGTTCGGCCCCACGAGGGCGACCCGCGCGCCGTCCGCGACGCGCAGGCTCACGCCGTCGAGGAGCGTGCGCCCGTCGGGCAGGTGATACGTGACGTCGCTGAGGTCGAGGTGTCCCACCGGCCCATGGTCTCCCGGCCGGGCCTGCCGGGTCACGTGGATTCCACGCTCCCCGGCCGCGCCCGCGCCGCCGCGCCCCGGGCCGGACGACCGCGGATGCCGCCGGGCTCAGCGCCGGCCGCCCCCGAGGAGCCCGCCCAGACCGCCCAGGAGGTCGCCGAGGCCGCCCCCGGACCCGCCGGAGCCGCCGCCCAGCAGACCGCCGAGCAGGTCGCCCAGACCGCCGCCCGCGCCCTCCTGCGCCGTCGGGGCGGACGTCGCGCCGGAGTCCTTGCCGCCGAGCTGCTTCGCGAGGAACGCCAGCGCGATCGGCGCGAGCGCGGGCAGGACCTTCGACAGCAGCCCCTGCTGCGTGCCCGTCGAGTCGGCGAGCTGCGCGACGACGGCCTCCTCGTTCGACCCGAAGACGTGGCGGACGATCTTCTCGCCGTCGGCCGTGTCCACGTCGTCGAGGTCCACGCCGCCCTCGACGAGCGACGGGTCGTGCTGCGTGAGCGCCTGGCCGAGCGACGCCGCGCCGGCGGGGTCCTGCGCGTTCGCCCGGAGCCCGCCCAGCAGGGCGGGGAGCGCCGCGCCCACGGCCTGCTGCGCCGTCGCCTCGTCGACGCCGAGCCGACCGGCGAGCTGGTCGAGCGGGATGGTGGACAGGATGTCGTCGATGCCGGCCATGGTGGTCCTCGGTTCTCGGGGTCGTTCGGGGAGGCCACGACGCGCGCGACCCGTGCCACGGTATCGCCCGCAGCACGTCGGTGCAGGTCCGGGCGCAGATGCTGCGTCGGACCGCGCGAGGTGCCACTGTGGACGCATGAGCGAAGACACCACCGGCACCAGCCCGGACCCGGAGACCGGCGCCGAGGGCGACAACGACCAGCTCCAGGCCGAGGACACGCTGCTCGACCGTGGCGTGGACGACGTGCTCGACGAGGGCTACTCCCCGCCCGACCGCCCGCGCAAGAACCACCACGGCGAGACGCCGTGGGAGGAGGTGCACGGCGAGACCCTCGACCAGCGCCTCGCCGAGGAGGAGCCCGAGGACTGGGACCGCGACCCGCTCGAGCGCCCCGACGACACCCGGTCGGGCCGCCTCGTCGCGGACCCCGACGCGCTCGACGGGCGCCAGAACGACACCTACGCCGACGACGAGGGCATCTCCGGGGGTGCCGCGGGCGCCGAGGAGGCCGCGGTGCACGTCGTCGAGGAGCCGTGACCGCGTAGCCCCGTGGCGGTCAGACCGGGTCGCGGGACGGGCCCTCGTCCCAGACGTCCTCCTCGTTCCGGACGGCGCGGACGCGGTCGGCGCGGGCGGCCAGCTCGTCGTCGGGCGGGTACGTGACCTCCTCGAGCACGAGCCCGTGGGCGGGGACGACGCCGGCCCCCGCGTCGCGGCGTCGGCTCGCGAGGAGCTCCGCGGGCCAGGCGACGTCGCGTCGCCCCTCCCCCACCGCGAGCGACGCGCCGACGAGCGCGCGGACCATGTTGTGGCAGAACGCGTCCGCGCGGACGTGCGCGACGACGAGGCCCGCGTCGGGCCCGTCGACCGGCCGTGACCACGACAGGTGCTGGAGCTCCCGGATCGTCGTCGCCCCGGGTCGCGGCTTGCAGAACGCCGCGAAGTCGCGCACCCCGAGGAGCGGCCGCGCGGCCGCGTCCATCGCGGCGACGTCGAGCGGGCGCCGGTTCCACAGGACCCACGCGCGCCGCAGCGGGTCGCGCTGCGCCGGGTCGTCCGCGACCCGGTAGGTGTACGCGCGGTGCAGGGCCGAGAAGCGGGCGTCGAACCCGACCGGGGCCGGCGCCGCACGGTGCACGACGACGTCCCCCGGGAGCACGCCGCCGAGCCGCGCGACGAGCGCGTCGCCGGGCGTGCGGTCGGAGCGCCCGGGCAGCGCGTCCCACTGGTCCCGCGTGAGCTCGACGTGCGCGACCTGACCCCGCGCGTGCACCCCCGCGTCGGTGCGCCCCGCGACGGTCAGGCGGGGCGCCGGGCCGCGCAGGAGCGTCGCCAGACCGTCCTCGATCGCGCCCTGGACCGTCCGCAGCCCCGGCTGACGGGCCCACCCGGCGAAGTCCGTCCCCTGGTAGGCGAGATCGAGGCGGACGCGCACGACGCCGTCGGGCGGCTCGTGCCGGTCCGTCGCCGCGGCGTCCGGTGCGGTGCCTGGCGAGGTGCCTGGCGAGGTGCCCGGCGAGGTGCCCGGCGAGGTGCCCGGTGCTCCGCCGGGGGTGGCCGCCGGGGCGTCGAGGCGTGCGTCGTGGGGTGGGGCGTCGCTCACGGGAGTTCACCGTAGTCGCCCGGCCGTGCGGCGCGCGCGTCGTCGTGCCTACGCTGCCGCCCATGACCGGCGACCGCCCAGACGTCCGCACCCTCGCCGTCGACTGCGGCGGCGGCGGGATCAAGGCGAACGTGCTCGACGCGTCGGGCACCGCGCACGCCGCCGCCGTCCGCGTGCCCACGCCCTACCCGCTGCCACCCGAGCTGCTCGTCGAGACGATCGCGGAGATCGCGGCCGCGCTGCCGCCCGCCGACCGGGCGACCGTCGGGATGCCCGGCATGATCCGGCGCGGGGTCGTCGTGCACACCCCGCACTACGTCACCCGCAGCGGACCCCGCTCGCGCGTGGACCCGGCGCTCGTCGAGGCGTGGACGAACTTCGACGTCCAGGCGGCCGTCGCCCGGCGGCTCGGCGTGCCCGCGCTCGTGCTCAACGACGCCGAGGTGCACGGCGCGGGCGTCGTGGCCGCGTCGGGGCTCGAGCTCGTGCTGACCCTCGGGACGGGCCTCGGCTCGGCGCTGTTCCACGGCGGGCGGCTCGCGCCCCACCTCGAGTGGTCGCGCGCGCCCGTGCGCCGCGGCACCACCTACGACGAGTACGTCGGCGAGCCGGAGCGGCGCCGGCTCGGCAACGGGCTGTGGTCGCGGCGCGTCCTCGCGGTCGTCGAGGGCCTGCGGCCCGTCTTCTGGTGGGACCGGCTGTACCTGGGCGGCGGGAACTCGCGGCAGATCACCCCGAGCGTCCTCGACCGCCTCGGCGACGACGTCGTGGTCGTCCCCAACTCCGCGGCGCTGGTGGGCGGGGCGCGTGCCTGGGACCTGCCGCCGGCCTGACCGGCTCAGCGCACGACGGCGCCGCGCCGCGCGGCGCCCGCGGGCGCCGCCCCGCCCTTCCCAAGCGCCGGACCACCCGTCGCGACCGCGCGGTGGGCGTCGAGCAGGGCCCGGTTGAACGCGACCGGCGCGTCGAGGCTCACGAGGTGCCGGGCGCCCGGGACCACCACGAGCCGCGCGGGCGCTCCCCCGCGACGGGCCGCCTCGAGGAACCCCCGCTCCCCGAACCGGAAGTGGTCCCACCGGCCGTTGACCAGCCACACGGGCGAGTCCGTGGCGGCGAGGGCGGACACCGGGTCGACCGCCCCGACCTCGCGCAGGATCGCGCTCATCACGTCGAGCGCGAAGCCGCCGGCCGCGAGGTCGGCCGCGGCCTGCGGCGTCAGCGCCCGGTCGACGAGCGCCTGGTTGAGCCCCGCTCCGCCGTCGGGCAGCCGCTCGATGCCGCGGGCGACGAGGAGCCAGCCCCCGCGCAGGCGGGTGGCGGGCGTCGTCGAGCACGCGGCGGCGACGAGGCCGAGGACGCGCTCGGGGTGCCGAGCCCGCACCTCGATCGCGACGTAGCCGCCCAGCGAGAGCCCGACGACGAGCGCACGGCCGCCGAGCCCGTCGATCCCGGCCGCGACGGCCTCCACGGCACCGTCCAGGGTGAACGCCTCGCCCCGCCGCGCCCCGTGCCCCGGCAGGTCCACGGCCACCGCGTCGACGCCCGCGCGGCGCAGGGCCCCGAGCTGGCCGCGCCACATCGACCGCGACGTGCGCGAGCCGTGCACCAGCACGACGGGCGGCCACGCCGCCACAGAGGAGTCGACACCCGTCACGTCTCGACGGTAGGCCCTCCCCGACGCGAGATCGACCCGTACGTCGCGAAGTCGACCTTCCGAAGGTCGATCTCGGCCGTACGGGTCGATCTCGTACCCACCCTCGTGGCCGGACGCACACCGACGCCGGCAGCCGGCAGAACGCCGCAGGGCCCGGGACCGTACGGTCCCGGGCCCTGCGGCGTGGGGTCGCGGAAGACCCCGAGAGTCGATCGAGGAGGCTCAGGCCTCCTTCTTCTCCTCGGCGGCGTCCTCGACGGGTGCGTCCTGGACGTCCTCGGCGGGAGCGTCCTCGACGGCGACGGGCGCGTCCTCGACAGGCGCGTCCTCGACCGCGTCGGCCTTCTTGGCCGGCTTGTCAGCCTTCTTCTTGCTCGCCTTCTCCGCGGCCTTCTCCGCCTCGCGGACGACGGCCTGCTTGGGGCTGACGGGCTCGGTCACGAGCTCGATCACGGCGAGGGGCGCGTTGTCGCCCTTGCGCGTGCCGACCTTCGTGATGCGCGTGTAGCCGCCCTCACGCTCCGCCATCTGCGGGGCGATCTCGGTGAACAGCGTGTGCACCACGGACTTGTCGCGCACGACGCGCAGGACGCGACGACGCGCGTGCAGGTCGCCACGCTTGGCGAACGTGATGAGGCGCTCGGCCACCGGGCGCAGGCGCTTCGCCTTGGTCTCGGTGGTCGTGATGCGGCCGTGCTCGAAGAGCTGGGTGGACAGGTTCGCGAGCATCAGGCGCTCGTGAGCCGGTCCGCTGCCGAGCCGGGGGCCCTTGGCGGGGGTAGGCATGGGATGTGCTCCTTGGGAAGTGTTCGCGCCGCAGGTGCGGACCCGGACGCGCTGAGGTGTCTAGAGCCGCAGGCTCAGTACTGCTGCTCGGTGTCCGAGAACGTCGCCTCGTCGTCGCCGTCGTAGTACGCGGCGGCCGACGGGTCGAAGTCGAGCGGCGAGTCCTTGAGGGACAGGCCGAGCTCGGCGAGCTTCTCCTTCACCTCGTTGATGGACTTCGCACCGAAGTTGCGGATGTCCAGCAGGTCCGCCTCGCTGCGTGCGACGAGCTCGCCCACCTGGTGGATGCCCTCGCGCTTGAGGCAGTTGTACGAGCGGATCGTGAGGTTGAGCTCCTCGATCGGCAGCGCCAGGTCCGCGGCGAGAGCCGCGTCCGTCGGCGACGGTCCGATCTCGATGCCCTCGGCCTCGACGTTGAGCTCACGGGCCAGGCCGAAGAGCTCCACCAGCGTCTTGCCGGCCGACGCGAGCGCGTCGCGCGGCGAGATCGCCGGCTTCGTCTCGACGTCCACGACCAGCTTGTCGAAGTCCGTGCGCTGCTCGACACGCGTCGCCTCGACCTTGTAGGTCACCTTGAGGACCGGCGAGTAGATCGAGTCGACCGGGATGCGCCCGATCTCGGCGTCGAACGACTTGTTCTGCGAGGCCGAGACGTACCCACGGCCGCGCTCGACGGTCAGCTCGATCTCGAGCTTGCCCTTGTCGTTGAGCGTGGCGATGTGCAGCTCGGGGTTGTGGACCTCCACACCCGCGGGCGGGACGATGTCCGCCGCGGTGACCGCACCAGCACCCTGCTTGCGCAGGTACATCACGACGGGCTCGTCGTTCTCCGAGGAGACGACGAGGTTCTTGATGTTGAGGATGACCTCGGTCACGTCCTCCTTCACACCCGGCACGGTGGTGAACTCGTGGAGCACACCGTCGATGCGGATGGAGGTGACCGCCGCGCCCGGGATGGACGACAGCAGCGTGCGACGCAGCGAGTTGCCGAGCGTGTAGCCGAAGCCGGGCTCCAGCGGCTCGATGGAGAAGCGCGAACGGTTCTCCGAGATGACCTCTTCGGTCAAGGTGGGGCGCTGTGCGATCAGCACTGGTGGTTTCCTTTCGGTGAGCGTCCGCCATATGACGCTGCACGGTTCAAGGCGAGGTGCGTGCCTGCGGCACGCGGCCCCGGCCGGGACTCTGTCCACCCGGCCAGGAAGGGTGCGTCGACCCCGTCAGGAGGCGGCTGCCCCGTGACGGGCGCCGTCGACGGGCTCGGCCGGTCGGTGACCGGGCGGCCCGTCGACGGCACGCCGACGACGAGGGTCAGACGCGACGACGCTTGGGCGGGCGGCACCCGTTGTGCGCCTGCGGCGTGACGTCCTGGATCGAGCCGACCTCGAGGCCGGCCGACTGCAGCGAGCGGATCGCCGTCTCGCGACCCGAGCCCGGGCCCTTGACGAAGACGTCGACCTTCTTCATGCCGTGCTCCTGCGCCTTGCGGGCAGCGGCCTCGGCCGCGAGGCCGGCGGCGAAGGGGGTCGACTTGCGCGAGCCCTTGAAGCCGACGTCGCCGCCGGAGGCCCACGCGATCACGGCGCCCGACGGGTCCGTGATCGACACGATCGTGTTGTTGAACGTGCTCTTGATGTGCGCCTGGCCGGCGGGGACGTTCTTCTTGTCCTTGCGACGAGGCTTGCGCCCAGCGGCGGCGCGAGTCTTGGGAGGCATCTTTCGTTTCTCTCCTGGTCTGAGGTGGTCTGACCGCGGGGATCTCCGACCGGGACGACGTGGACCGTGCGGCCGACGTCAGCTCCCGAGCGGGGCCCGCCCTGCGGACTGGCTCAGCGGGCCTTCTTCTTGCCGGCCACGGTGCGCTTGGGTCCCTTGCGCGTACGCGCGTTGGTCTTGGTGCGCTGGCCGCGCACGGGCAGGCCGCGGCGGTGACGCAGGCCCTGGTAGGTGCCGATCTCGACCTTGCGGCGGATGTCGGCGGCCACCTCACGACGGAGGTCACCCTCGAGCTTGTAGTTGCCCTCGAGGTAGTCGCGGAGCGCGACGAGCTCGGCGTCGCCGAGGTCCTTCACGCGCGCGTCCGGGCTGATGCCGGTCGCGGCCAGCGTCTGCTGGGCGCGGGTACGGCCGACGCCGTAGATGTAGGTGAGCGCGACCTCGAGCCGCTTGTCGCGGGGGAGGTCGACGCCGATGAGACGTGCCATGTGCCTTTCGGCTCCTCGTGCTTCGTCGGAGGTCTGTCGCACCGCCCTCCCACGGGGAGCTCCGTGGGCCCCGGCCTCCGAGCCGGGGGTTCCCCTGCCTGTGGCGTTCTCCTCCCGGACTCGCGTCCGGGGTGCCGAGCAGGTTCGTGGTGGTGCGCTGGTGGTCGTCCGTCGTCGTGACGGGCGACCTGGTGACCGCGGTCCCGAGGGACCGTCACCCGTGGCGCAGGCGCGGGCTCAGCCCTGGCGCTGCTTGTGCCGCAGGTTCTCGCAGATCACCATGACGCGACCGTGCCGGCGGATCACCTTGCACTTGTCGCAGATCTTCTTGACGCTGGGCTTGACCTTCATCTTCGTTCCCTCAGTGGTGCCCCGCTCCGGGCGCGACCGACGAGCGGTCCCGGGATCCGGGTGGCGAGGCGGGTGAGTGGGTGGACGCGTGGCGACTACTTGTAGCGGTAGACGATCCGGCCGCGGGACAGGTCGTACGGGCTCAGCTCGACCACGACCCGGTCCTCGGGGAGGATCCGGATGTAGTGCTGGCGCATCTTGCCCGAGATGTGCGCGAGAACCTTGTGACCGTTGGCCAGCTCCACGCGGAACATCGCGTTCGGCAGGGCCTCGACCACGCTGCCCTCGATCTCGATGACACCGTCCTTCTTTGCCATGTCCTCCGCTAACTCTCGTCTGAACTGCTGGTACTCCCGCGCACGCCCGACCCGAGGGTCGTCCGTTCGAGGGAGGTGCGTGGAGCCGCGTGCGGGGTCGGTCGCCCGGGTCCCGAGGGACGGGGGCCGGTCGAACGACGTGCACGGACTACACCCGACGGACCATCCTACGGCATCCGGCAAGAGTCGCGAAACCGTGGCGGGCGCCGGAGGTCGTGCGACGCGTCACTCCCCGCCGTGCGCCGAGCCGGGCAGGTGCCCGTGCGGACGCCGGGCCGCGCAGGCGCGGGGCAGGTGCCGGACGGGTCGAGGCGTCAGGCCGCCAGGGGCGCGACGCGGACGCCGAGCTCCGCGAGCTCGGCCGCGCCGCCGTCGGGGGCGGTGAGCACCCAGATCCCCTCGTCGAGGATCGCGACGCTGTGCTCCCAGTGCGCGGCACGGGCGCCGTCGTCGGTCACGACCGTCCAGTCGTCCTCGCAGACCTCGGTGAACCGGTCGCCGAGCGTGAGCATCGGCTCGATCGCGAGGCACATGCCCGGGCGCAGCCGCGGGCCCTTCTCGCGCGTGCGGTAGTTCGGGACGTCGGGCGGCTGGTGCATCGCGGAGCCGATCCCGTGGCCCACGTACTCCTCGACGATCCCGTAGGAGACGCCGTCGGACTCCCCCGAGACCCGGACCGAGTCCTCGATCGCGGCACCCACGTCGCCGAGCCGCTCGCTCGTCGCGAGCGCGGCGATGCCCGCCCACATCGCACGGCGCGTGGCCTCCACGAGCGCCTCGTCCCGCGGCTCGCCCTCGCCGAGCACGAACGAGACGGCCGAGTCGCCGTGCCAGCCGTCGACGATCGCCCCGCAGTCGACGGAGACGATGTCGCCCGGGCGCAGCTCGCGCGGACCGGGGATGCCGTGCACGACCTCGTCGTTCACCGACACGCACAGCGACGCCGGGTAGCCCTCGTAGCCGAGGAACGACGGCGTCGCACCGGCGTCGGCGATCACCGCGGCGGCGAGCGCGTCCAGGTCGGCCGTCGTCATGCCCGGGCGGACGGCCTCACGGACCGTCTCGAGCGCCCGCGCGACCACGAGGCCAGCGCTGCGCATGGACCGGACCTGGTCGTGCGTCTTGTACTCGATGCGCTCGCGACCGAACACCCTGCTGCTCCTCAGAACCTGACGGACGAACTCGCGGCGCTCAGCCGACGAGCGCGGTCAGCGCCGAGACGATGCGTCCGGTGATCTCGTCGACGTCGCCGATGCCGTCGACACGGACGAGCAGGCCGCGCGCGTCGTAGGCCGACGTGAGCGGCGCCGTCTGCTCGGCGTAGATGTCGAGGCGGCGCGCGATGGCCTCCTCGGTGTCGTCCTCACGACCCTCGATCTCCGCGCGCTTCGCCAGGCGGGCGAGGAGCTCGTCGCGGTCCGCCGTGAGCTCCACGACGCCGTCGAGGGAGACACCGAGGTCGGCGAGGATCGCGTCCAGCTCGACGACCTGGGCCGCGTTGCGCGGGTAGCCGTCGAGGATGAACCCCTGCGCCGCGTCCTCCTGGACGAGGCGGTCGCGCACCATCGCGTTCGTCACCGAGTCGGGGACCAGGTCGCCCTTCGCGGTGTACTCCTGCGCGAGCCTGCCGAGCTCCGTGCCGCCCTTGATGTTCGCCCGGAAGATGTCTCCGGTCGAGATCGCGGGGATGGCGAGCTGCTCGGCGAGCCGGGCGGCCTGGGTCCCCTTGCCCGCGCCCTGCGGGCCCATGATGACGAGGCGCGCGGGACGCGAGGTGGACTGGCCGTCGGTGGCGTTGCTCAACGGAGGAACCCTTCGTAGTGGCGCTGCTGCAGCTGGGAGTTGATCTGCTTGACCGTCTCCAGGCCGACACCGACGACGATGATGATCGACGAGCCGCCGAACGGGATGTTCGTGCTCACGCCGAGCCCGATGAGGACCAGCGTCGGCAGCAGGGCGACGAGCGCGAGGTAGATGGAGCCCGCGGAGGTGATGCGGGTGATGACGTAGTCGAGGTACTCGGCGGTCGGCCGGCCGGCACGGATGCCGGGGATGAAGCCGCCGTACTTCTTCATGTTGTCCGCGACCTCGTCCGGGTTGAACGTGATCGACGTGTAGAAGAAGCAGAAGAAGATGATCATCAGCACGTACAGCGCGATGTGCAGCGGCGCGGCCGGGTCGGCCAGGTTCGTGCTGACCCAGATGACCCAGTCGGCGCTCTGGTCGCCGAACTGCGCGATGAGACCCGGGACCGCGAGCAGCGAGGCCGCGAAGATCACCGGGATGACGTTGGCCATGTTGATCTTGATCGGGATGTACGTGCTCGAGCCGCCGTACATGCGACGCCCGACCATCCGCTTGGCGTACTGGACCGGCACGCGGCGCTGCGACTGCTCGACGAACACGACCAGGCCGATGACGACCACGATGACCGCGATCATGATGATGAAGTTCGTCGCGCCGTTCGCGCCACCGGCGATCGACCACAGGGCGGTCGGGAAGCTCGCGGCGATCGACGTGAAGATGAGGAGCGACATGCCGTTGCCCACGCCGCGCTCGGTGATGAGCTCACCGAGCCACATGATGAGGCCGGTGCCGGCCGTCATGGTGATGACCATGAGCGCCATCGTCAGGAAGCTGCCGTCGGGGATCACGTCCACCGAGCAGCCCTGGAAGAGCAGGCCGTTGCGCGCCGTCGTGATGACGGTCGTCGACTGGAGGATGGCGAGCGCGATCGTCAGGTAGCGCGTGTACTGCGTGAGCTTCGCCTGGCCCGACTGGCCCTCCTTGTGGAGCGCCTCGAAGCGAGGGATCACGACGCGCAGCAGCTGGACGATGATGCTCGCGGTGATGTACGGCATGATGCCGAGCGCGAAGATCGACAGCTGGAGCAGGGCGCCACCGCTGAAGAGGTTGACGAGGCCGAGCAGGTCGTTGCCCTCGGCGGTCTCCTCGATGCACTGCTGCACGTTGGGGTAGTCCACACCCGGTGTGGGGATGAACGACCCCACCCGGAAGATCGCCATGATCGCGATCGTGAACAGCAGCTTGCGCCGCAGGTCGGGCGTCCGGAAAGCCCGGGCGAATGCGCTGAGCACCTATCCTCCTGGCCCGCCGAGGCGGGATGTCGTGTCGCCGGGAGGCCCGGCGAGGTGTGACGCACGGCACGGGCGCCAAGAGGCACCCTAGCCGTAGCGCCGCGTCGAACGGCAAGTCGGTCCCGACGACCGGACGGACCGACCGTGGACCTGAGAGTGACGGCGGTCACCCCGGGGTGCGGGGAGACAACCGTCGGAGAGTCTAAACCGTGGCGCGCTGCCGGACGGACCACGGGTCGTGCGGGAGGGCCTCCCCAGACGCGGACAGGGCCGACGGCGCGAGCGCGCCACCGGCCCTGTCCGGGGGTGTCAGTCCTCCGAGACCGAACCGCCGGCCGCGAGGATCTTCTCGCGAGCGGCGCCCGAGAGGGCGTCGACCGCGACCTCGAGCTTGACGGTGATCTCGCCCGTGCCGAGCACCTTGACGAGCTGGCCCTTGCGGACCGCGCCCTTCGCGACGAGGTCCTCGACGGTGACCTGGCCACCCTCGGGGTACAGCGCCGCGAGCTTGTCCAGGTTCACGACCTGGTACTCGGTGCGGAACGGGTTCTTGAAGCCGCGCAGCTTCGGGAGGCGCATGTGCAGAGGCATCTGCCCGCCCTCGAAGCGCTCGGGAACCTGGTAACGAGCCTTCGTACCCTTGGTACCGCGGCCCGCCGTCTTGCCCTTCGACGCCTCACCACGACCCACGCGGGTCTTGGCCTTCTTGGCGCCGGGAGCCGGACGCAGGTGGTGGATCTTGAGCGTGCCGCCGGCACCCTCGGTCTGCTTGCCCGACTGCTTCTCGGCAGTCGCGGCCTCCGCCTTCGCGGGGGCCTTCGCAGCAGCCTTCTTCTTGGGAGCCTCGGCGGTCTCCTTGGTGGCCTTCTCAGCCATGGTCACTCGACCTCCTCAACGGTGACGAGGTGCGCCACCGTCGCGACCATGCCGCGGATCTCCGGGCGGTCCTCCTTCACGGCGGTGTCGCCGATCCGCTTGAGGCCCAGAGTGCGCAGCGTGTCGCGCTGGTTCTGCTTGCCGCCGATGGCGGACTTCGTCTGGGTCACCTTGAGCCTGGCCATCAGGCGTTCACCCCCGCAGCACGGGCACGCAGGAGCGCGGCCGGGGCCACGTCCTCGAGCGGGAGACCACGACGCGCGGCGACAGCCTCAGGCTGCTCCAGGTTGCGCAGGGCCTCGACGGTCGCGTGCACGATGTTGATCGCGTTCGACGAGCCGAGCGACTTGCTCAGCACGTCGTGGATGCCGGCGCACTCCAGCACGGCGCGCACCGGACCACCGGCGATCACACCGGTACCCGGAGCGGCCGGACGGAGGAAGACGACGCCGGCGGCGGCCTCACCCTGGATGGGGTGCGGGATGGTGCCCTGGATGCGCGGGACCTTGAAGAAGTTCTTCTTGGCCTCCTCGACACCCTTGGCGATCGCCGCGGGCACCTCCTTCGCCTTGCCGTAGCCGACACCGACGGTGCCGTCGCCGTCGCCCACCACGACGAGCGCGGTGAAGCTGAAGCGGCGGCCGCCCTTGACGACCTTGGAGACGCGGTTGATGGTGACGACGCGCTCGACGAAGGCGTTCTTCTCGGCTGCGTCGCCACGGCGACCGTCGCGACGGTCACCGCGACGGTCGTCGCGGCGCCCCCCGCGCGCGTTCTGGTCGCTCGACTCGTTGGCGGCACCCGTGGGGGCGCCGGTGTTGCTGCGCTGCCCTGCAGCCATCAGAGAATCCTTTGCTTCCGTGTGGGGATGGTCGGCGTCGTCACAGGGACAGACCGCCCTCGCGAGCGCCGTCGGCGACCGCAGCGACCCGACCGTGGTACTTGTTGCCGCCACGGTCGAAGACGACCGCGTCGACGCCCTTGGCCTTCGCGCGCTCGGCGACGAGCTCGCCGACCTTGCGGGCCTTGGCGCTCTTGTCGCCGTCGAGCGCACGCAGGTCCGCCTCGAGCGACGAGGCCGACGCGAGCGTCTGACCGATCGTGTCGTCCACGACCTGGGCCGTGATGTGGCGCGTGGAGCGCGTCACCACGAGGCGCGGACGAGCGGCGGTCCCCTTGATCTTCTTGCGCAGGCGGAGGTGGCGGCGCTGACGCGCGACGGCCTTGCCCTTGCCGAGAACCTTCAGAGCCATCGTTACTTACCAGCCTTTCCAGCCTTGCGGCGGACGACCTCGCCGGCGTAACGCACACCCTTGCCCTTGTACGGCTCGGGCTTGCGGATCTTGCGGATGTTCGCTGCGATCTCGCCGACCTGCTGCTTGTCGATGCCGGAGACCGAGAACTTCGTCGGGCTCTCGACCGCGAACGTGATGCCCGCGGGCGGCGTCACGACGACCGGGTGGCTGAAGCCGAGGGCGAACTCGAGGTCCGAGCCCTTGGCGGTCACGCGGTAACCGGTGCCGACGATCTCGAGCTTCTTCTCGTAGCCCTGCGTCACGCCCTGGACGAGGTTCGCCAGGAGGGTGCGGGTGAGGCCGTGCAGCGCGCGGGACTCGCGCTCGTCGTCCGGGCGCGACACCACGAGGGTGCCGTCCTCCTGAGCGACCTGGATGGGGGCGGGCACGTGGTGCTCGAGGGAACCCTTGGGGCCCTTCACGGTCACGAGCGCACCGCTGATGGTGACGTCCACTCCGGCGGGAACCGGAACGGGGATCTTGCCGATTCGAGACATGGCGTATCTCCTTTCCGGATTACCAGACGTAGGCGAGGACTTCGCCGCCCACGCCCTTCTTGGCGGCCTGCTTGTCGGTGAGCAGGCCGGAGGACGTGGACAGGATCGCCACGCCCAGGCCGCCGAGAACCTTCGGCAGCTCGGTGGACTTGGCGTACTTGCGCAGGCCCGGCTTGGACACGCGGCGCACGCCGGCGAGGCTGCGCTCACGGTTCGGGCCGAACTTCAGCTGGATGGTGAGGTTCTTGCCCACCGTCGCGTCCTCGACGCTCCAGCCGGAGATGTAGCCCTCGGCCTGGAGGATCTCGGCAATGTGCGACTTCAGCTTCGAGTACGGCATGGTCACCGTCTCGTGGTAAGCCGAGTTCGCGTTCCGCAGACGCGTCAGCATGTCTGCGATCGGGTCGGTCATCGTCATCGGGCTCTAGCCCTTCCTCGACGTGGTATCCGGGCGGGAGCGCGCCGTGCGGCGCGCCCCGCCAGGACCTACGACGTAGTTGTTACCAGCTGCTCTTGGTGACGCCGGGAAGCTCGCCACGGTGGGCCATCTCGCGCACGCAGATGCGGCACAGGCCGAACTTGCGGTACACGGAGTGCGGGCGACCGCACTTCTGGCACCGGGTGTAGGCGCGGACCGCGAACTTGGGCTTGGCGGCCGCCTTGTTGATCAGGGCCTTCTTCGCCATGTCAGTTCTCCTTGAAGGGGAAGCCGAGACGGCGCAGCAGGGAGCGGCCCTCGTCATCGGTCGTCGCCGTGGTCACGATCGTGATGTCCATACCGCGGACACGGTCGATCTTGTCCTGGTCGATCTCGTGGAACATCGACTGCTCCGTGAGGCCGAACGTGTAGTTGCCGTGCCCGTCGAACTGCTTGGGCGACAGGCCGCGGAAGTCGCGGATGCGCGGCAGGGCGATCGACAGGAGACGGTCCAGGAACTCCCACATGCGGTCGCCGCGCAGCGTGACGTGCGCGCCGATCGGCATGCCCTCGCGCAGCTTGAACTGCGCGATGGACTTGCGGGCCTTGGTCACCTGCGGCTTCTGGCCGGTGATCGCGGACAGGTCGCGGATGGCGCCCTCGATGAGCTTCGAGTCCTTGGCGGCGTCACCGACACCCATGTTCACGACGATCTTCGTGACGCGGGCGACCTGGTTGACGTTCTCGTGCCCGAACTCCTCGCGCAGACCGGCGACGATCTCCTCGCGGTAGCGCTGCTTCAGACGGGGCACCTCGGGGGCGACGATCTCGGTGCTCATCAGATGTCCTTCCCGGAGCGCTTGGCGACACGCACGCGCACGGTGCGCTTGCGGCCGTCACGCTCGACCTCTTCGGTGCGGTACCCGACGCGGGTGCCCTTCTTGGTCTCCGGGTCGACGACCATCACGTTGCTGATGTGGATCGGGGCCTCGACGGTCTCGATCCCACCGGTCCGCGTGCCGCGCTGCGACTGGCCGACCTTGGTGTGCTTGGTGATGCGCTGGACGCCCTCGACGATGACGCGGTCACGGTCGGTGAGCACCTCGAGGACGCGGCCCTGCTTGCCCTTGTCCTTGCCGGCGATGACGACGACGAGGTCGCCCTTCTTGATCTTGGCCATGGTCAGAGCACCTCCGGAGCCAGCGAGATGATCTTCATGAACCGCTTGTCGCGCAGCTCGCGCCCGACCGGGCCGAAGATGCGCGTCCCGCGCGGCTCGCCGTCGTTCTTGAGGATCACGGCGGCGTTCTCGTCGAACTTGATGTAGGAACCGTCCGGACGACGGCGCTCCTTGGCGGTACGGACGACGACGGCCTTGACCACGTCGCCCTTCTTCACGTTGCCGCCCGGGATCGCGTCCTTGACGGTTGCGACGATGACGTCGCCGATTCCGGCGTAGCGACGGCCCGAGCCACCGAGAACGCGGATGCAAAGGATCTCCTTGGCACCCGTGTTGTCGGCGACACGAAGTCGCGACTCCTGCTGGATCATGTAATGAACTCCTGTCGTCGAGCCGGTTCTCGCGCGAGGCGAGCCTTGCCGAACGGGTAGCTGTCAGTGCCGGGTCCCTCGCGGGTGAACCGGCCAGGCCCGGGCGGTGGACCCGCCCGACCTGTCCTCACTGGTTGCCGCACCGCGGTGCGGCACGAGAGCGGTCGTGACGAGCGAGCCGGGGCCCGCCCGTCACGACCGGTGGATCACTTGGCCTTCTCGAGGATCTCCGCGAGGCGCCACCGCTTGGTCGCGGACAGCGGGCGGGTCTCCATGATGAGCACCAGGTCGCCCACGCCGGCAGAGTTCTGCTCGTCGTGCACCTTGACCTTGCTCGTGCGGCGGATGACCTTGCCGTAGAGCGGGTGCTTGACCCGGTCCTCGACCTCGACCACCACGGTCTTGTCCATCTTGTCGCTCACGACGTAGCCGCGGCGCGTCTTGCGGTGCGCGCGCTCCTCGGCCGCCTCGGGCGCGTTCGTTGCGTTCTCGCTCATTCCAGCCTCACTCACTCGGCGCTCGGCGCGGTACGGATGCCGAGCTCGCGCTCACGCAGGATCGTGTAGATCCGCGCGATGTCGCGGCGGACGGCCTTGAGGCGCCCGTGGCTCTCCAGCTGGCCGGTGGCCGACTGGAAGCGGAGGTTGAAGAGCTCCTCCTTGACCTTCTTGAGCTCGGCGACGAGCGTCTCGTCGTCCATGGCGTCGAGGTCGACGGGGGCGAGCCCCTTCGTTCCGATTGCCATCAGTTGCCACCACCCTCGCGCACCACGAAACGGCACTTCATCGGGAGCTTGTGGATCGCGCGGCGCATGGCCTCGCGAGCCAGGTCCTCCGGGACACCGGCCAGCTCGAAGACGATGCGGCCGGGCTTGACATTGGCGACCCACCACTCGGGCGAACCCTTACCGGAACCCATGCGGGTCTCGGCGGGCTTCTTGGTCAGGGGACGGTCCGGGTAGATGTTGATCCAGACCTTGCCGCCACGCTTGATGTGGCGGGTCATCGCGATACGAGCAGCCTCGATCTGACGGTTGGTGACGTACGCCGGCTCGAGAGCCTGGATGCCGTACTCGCCGAACGCGATCTGCGTGCCACCCTTCGCCGCGCCGGAGCGCGACGGGTGGTGCTGCTTGCGGTGCTTGAGCCTGCGCGGGATCAGCATGACTCAGGCCTCCGTTCCAGTCTCAGGGGCCTTCGCCTCCGCGGCAGGAGCGGACTGCTCAGCCGCGGCCGGCGCCTCGGACCCGGAGGTCCGCTCGCCCGAACGCTCGGGACGACGGCCACCACCACGACGGTCGCCGCCACGCTCACCGCGCGGGCCGCCACGGCCCTGGCGCGGAGCGGCCGTGGCCTGCTGCGCGGCGAACTCCTTCTCGGTGACGTCGCCCTTGTAGATCCAGACCTTCACGCCGATGCGGCCGAAGGTCGTGCGGGCCTCGAAGAAGCCGTAGTCGATGTATGCGCGGAGCGTGTGCAGCGGCACACGACCCTCGCGGTAGAACTCCGACCGGCTCATCTCCGCGCCGCCGAGGCGGCCGGAGACCTGCACGCGGATGCCCTTGGCACCGGCGCGCTGGGCCGACTGGATGCCCTTGCGCATCGCACGACGGAACGAGACGCGGCTCGCGAGCTGCTCGGCGATGCCCTGGGCGACGAGCTGCGCGTCCGTCTCGGCGTTCTTCACCTCGAGGATGTTGAGCTGCACCTGCTTGCCGGTGAGCTTCTCGAGCTCGCCGCGGATGCGGTCCGCCTCGGCGCCGCGGCGACCGATGACGATGCCGGGGCGCGCCGTGTGGATGTCCACGCGGACGCGGTCACGGGTGCGCTCGATCTCGACCTTGGAGATGCCTGCGCGCTCGAGACCGGTGCTCATGAGCTTGCGGATCTGGACGTCCTCGCGGACGTAGTCGCGGTACCGCTGTCCGGGCTTGGTGCTGTCGGCGAACCAGCGCGACCGGTGGTCGGTGGTGATGCCGAGGCGGTACCCGTGCGGGTGAACCTTCTGTCCCACTATCGGGCACTTCCCTTCGTGTTCTCACGCGGAGCGACGACCACGGTGATGTGGCTGGTGCGCTTGAGGATGCGGTTCGCACGGCCCTGGGCCCGCGGGCGGAAACGCTTGAGGGTCGGGCCCTCGTCGACGAACGCCTCACGCACGACGAGCTCCTGCTCCTCGAACGCCTCGCTCGCACGGTCTGCCTTCACCCGGGCGTTCGCGATGGCGCTCTCCACGACCTTGCGGACGGGCTCGCTCGCCGCCTGCGGTGCGAACTTCAGCACCGCGACGGCCTCGGAGGCCTGCTTGCCACGGATGAGGTCCACGACGCGCCGGGCCTTCTGGGGCGTGACACGGACGAACCGCGCCTGCGCCTTGGCTTCCATTGCTGTCCTGCCTTCTTGTCTCTTGACCGTCCAGGTCGTCACCAGACTGACCCGGGGGTCAGCGGCGACGACCCTTCTTGTCGTCCTTCACGTGGCCGCGGAAGGTCCGCGTGGGAGCGAACTCGCCGAGCTTGTGGCCGACCATCGACTCGGTGACGAACACCGGCGTGTGCTTGCGACCGTCGTGCACGGCGAACGTGTGACCGAGGAAGTCGGGCGTGATGACCGACCGACGGGACCAGGTCTTGATGACGTTCTTGGTCCCCTTCTCGTTCTGAGCGTCCACCTTCTTCTGCAGGTGGTCGTCGACGAAGGGGCCCTTCTTCAGGCTACGAGGCATGTCTCCAGGCTCCTATCAGCGCTTCTTGCCGGTACGGCGACGACGCACGATCAGCTTGTCGCTCGGCTTGTTGGGACGGCGGGTACGACCCTCCGGCTGGCCCCACGGGCTCACCGGGTGGCGACCACCGGAGGTCTTGCCCTCACCACCACCGTGCGGGTGGTCGATCGGGTTCATGGCGACACCACGGACGGTCGGGCGCTTGCCCTTCCAGCGCATGCGGCCGGCCTTGCCCCAGTTGATGTTCGACTGCTCGGCGTTGCCCACCTCGCCGACCGTCGCGCGGCAGCGCAGGTCGACGTTGCGGATCTCGCCGGAGGGCATGCGCAGCTGCGCGTACGGCCCGTCCTTGGCGACGAGCTGCACCGACGCACCGGCCGAGCGGGCGATCTTCGCGCCGCCACCGGGCTTGAGCTCGATGGCGTGGATGACCGTACCGGTCGGGATGTTGCGCAGCGGCAGGTTGTTGCCGGGCTTGATGTCCGCGCCCGCGCCGTTCTCGACGACGTCGCCCTGCTTGAGCTTCGCCGGCGCGATGATGTAGCGCTTCTCGCCGTCCGCGTAGTGCAGGAGCGCGATGCGCGCCGTGCGGTTGGGGTCGTACTCGATGTGCGCGACCTTGGCGGGCACGCCGTCCTTGTCGTGACGACGGAAGTCGATCACGCGGTACGCACGCTTGTGGCCACCACCCTTGTGACGGGTGGTGATCCGGCCGGAGCTGTTGCGGCCGCCGCTCTTCGAGAGCGGGCGGACCAGAGACTTCTCCGGCTGCGAGCGCGTGATCTCGGCGAAGTCGGCGACGCTCGCGCCGCGGCGGCCGGGCGTCGTCGGCTTGTACTTACGGATTCCCATGGGGATCTGTCCTCAATCTGCTCTCGTCGGCTCAGCCGAAGATGTCGATCGTGCCCTCGCGGAGGGTGACGATCGCACGCTTGGTGTCCTTGCGCTTGCCCAGGCCGAAACGCGTGCGACGCGTCTTGCCCTTGCGGTTGATCGTGTTCACCGAGGCCACCTTGACCGAGAAGATCTGCTCGACGGCGATCTTGATCTCGGTCTTGTTGGCCCGCGGGTCGACGACGAACGTGTACTTGCCCTCGTCGAGCAGGCCGTAGCTCTTCTCGGAGACGACCGGCGCGAGGATCACGTCACGGGGGTCCTTGGTCACGGTGGTCACTTCGCGGCCTCCTCGGCAGCAGTCTCGTCCGCCTCGGTGGAGGTGGCGACGGCCTTCGCGGAGCGACCCGTGGCCGGGCCCGCCAGGAACGCGTCGAGCGCGCCCTGCGTGAAGACGACGTCGTCGGAGACGAGCACGTCGTAGGTGTTGAGCTGGTCGGCCACCAGGAGGTGGACCTGCTCGACGTTCCGCAGCGACTTGATCGTCAGCTCGTCGCCACGCTCGGTGACGACGAGGACGTGCTTGCGCTCGGAGAGCTTGGCGAGCGTCGAGACGGCGGTCTTGGTCGACGGCAGGCCGTCGACGCCGAAGCCGGTCACGACGTGGACACGGCCGTTGCGGGCGCGGTCCGAGAGGGCACCGCGGAGCGCGGCGGCCTTCATCTTCTTGGGCGTCCGCTGGTCGTACGAGCGCGGCGTCGGGCCGTGGACGGTGCCACCGCCGGCGAACTGCGGCGCACGGGTCGAACCCTGGCGGGCGCGGCCGGTGCCCTTCTGCTTGTACGGCTTGCGACCACCACCGCGGACCTCGCCGCGGCTCTTGGTGTCGTGGGTGCCCTGGCGTGCAGCGGCACGCTGGGCGACGACGACCTGGTGGATCAACGGGACGTTGAGCTCGACGTCGAACACCTCGGCGGGGAGCTCGGCGGTGCCGGCCTTCTTGCCCTTGGGGTCCAGCACGTCAACGGTCAGAGCGGACATGGTGTTCACGCTCCCTTCGCGGCGCTGCGCACGAGGACGACGCCGCCCTTGGGGCCGGGAACCGCGCCCTTGACGAGCAGCAGACCCTTCTCGGCGTCGACCGCGTGGACGGTCAGGTTCTGGGTGGTCTGGCGGGCGTTGCCCATGCGACCGGCCATGCGCAGGCCCTTGAACACGCGCGACGGGGTCGAGGCCCCACCGATCGAGCCCGGCTTGCGGTGGTTGCGGTGCGCACCGTGCGAGGCGCCCACGCCGGCAAAGCCGTGGCGCTTCATGACACCGGCGGTGCCCTTGCCCTTGGTCGTGCCCACGACGTCGACCACGGCGCCGGCCTCGAAGGCCTCCGCGGTGATCTCCTGGCCGAGCGAGTACTCGGCGGCGTCGGTGGTGCGGACCTCGGCGACGTGACGGCGCGGCGTGACGCCGGCCTTCTCGAAGTGGCCCTTGAGCGGCTTCGTGACCTTGCGCGGGTCGATCTGGCCGTAGGCGAGCTGCACGGCGGCGTACCCGTCGGCGTCGGCCGTGCGCACCTGCGTCACGACGTTCGTCCCGACGGCGACGACGGTCACGGGCACGAGGCGACCGGCCTCGTCCCAGAGCTGCGTCATCCCGAGCTTCGTGCCGAGCACCGCGGTGACCGGGCGCGCGTTCTGCTGGGGAATAGTCATGATGTCCTCCAGCCTCAGAGCTTGATCTCGATGTTCACGTCCGCAGGCAGGTCGAGACGCATGAGCGAGTCGACGGCCTTCGGCGTGGGATCGATGATGTCGATCAGCCGCTTGTGCGTGCGCATCTCGAAGTGCTCGCGGCTGTCCTTGTACTTGTGAGGCGACCGGATGACGCAGAAGACGTTCTTCTCCGTCGGCAGCGGCACCGGACCCACGACCGTTGCACCAGCGCGCGTCACCGTGTCGACGATCTTGCGCGCCGAGCTGTCGATGACCTCGTGGTCGTAGGACTTGAGCCGGATGCGGATCTTCTGTCCCGCCATGGCGTCGTCTGACTCTCTCTCTCGAACCGCTAGCTGTCCGACCCCCGCGCTCGGGCGTGTCGCGTAGTCGCGACGCACCTGGGCGCACGCGCCGAGAGACGCAGGGCCGTTGGATATGTGGACCGGCGTCCGCACCGTGCTGACGCACGGCTCCGCGGAGCGGACCACAACGTTTGTGCGAGCCTGGCCGGAACGTGTGTTCCGCGGGGTACTCGATCCATGGCGACAGAGAGCTCAACCCGCAGACCCGGGACGAGGTCCCGGGGTCCTGGCCCTCCTCGGGAGGACCGGTTCAACACACTGTTCGACACGTGAAAGAGCGCACCCGTAACAGGCAACCTGAACAGTCTGCCACACGAAGGCCGCCCGGGCCAAGTCGAGACCGGGGCGGGTGCTGTGACGGTCACCGCAGGGGTGACCGCGGCGTCACCGCACAGGGCGGCGGACCGCAGGCCGAAGGCCCGGCCCCGCGGACGGGACCGGGCCTTCGACGAGTGCTGCGGAGGCAGCGTCAGATCACTTGATGATCTTGGTGACGCGGCCCGAGCCGACGGTGCGGCCACCCTCACGGATGGCGAAGCCGAGGCCCTCCTCCATGGCGATCGGCTGGATGAGCTCGACCGTCATCTCGGTGTTGTCGCCGGGCATGACCATCTCGGTGCCCTCGGGCAGCGTGATGACGCCGGTGACGTCCGTGGTCCGGAAGTAGAACTGCGGACGGTAGTTCGAGTAGAACGGGTTGTGGCGGCCACCCTCGTCCTTGCCCAGGATGTAGACCTGCGCCTCGAAGTTGGTGTGCGGGGTGATCGAGCCCGGCTTGACGACGACCTGGCCGCGCTCGACGTCCTCGCGCTTGATGCCGCGCAGGAGCAGACCGGTGTTGTCGCCGGCCTGAGCCTGGTCCATCTGCTTGTGGAACGTCTCGATGCCCGTGACCGTGGTCTTCTGGGGCGAGCGGATGCCGACGATCTCGACGTCCGAGTTGAGGTCGAGCGTGCCACGCTCCACCTTGCCGGTGACGACGGTGCCACGACCGGTGATCGTGAAGACGTCCTCGACGGGCATGAGGAACGGCTTGTCGAGCTCGCGGACGGGCTCCGGGACGTTCTCGTCCACGGCCTCCATGAGCTCGATGATCTTCGCGGTCCACTCGGGGTCGCCCTCGAGCGCCTTGAGACCCGACACGCGCACGACCGGCGCGTTGTCGCCGTCGAACTCCTGCGAGGAGAGGAGCTCGCGCACCTCCATCTCGACGAGCTCGAGGATCTCCTCGTCGTCGACCATGTCGGACTTGTTCAGCGCGACGAGCAGGTACGGCACGCCGACCTGGCGGGCGAGCAGGACGTGCTCGCGCGTCTGGGCCATCGGGCCGTCGGTCGCGGCGACCACCAGGATCGCGCCGTCCATCTGGGCGGCACCGGTGATCATGTTCTTGATGTAGTCGGCGTGACCCGGGGCGTCGACGTGCGCGTAGTGGCGCTTCGGCGTCTCGTACTCGATGTGCGCGATGTTGATCGTGATACCGCGCTGCTTCTCCTCGGGAGCCGCGTCGATCTCGTCGAAGTTGCGCTGCGTGTTCGCCGGCAGGTCCGGGTACGTGTCCGCGAGCGTCTTCGAGATCGCCGCCGTGAGCGTCGTCTTACCGTGGTCGACGTGACCGATGGTGCCGACGTTGACGTGCGGCTTGGTCCGCTCGAACTTGGCCTTAGCCACTGGGGTCCTCCTGGGACTTGGGTAGATGTGCCGAACGTTGCGAATGTCGACCGAGAGATCTTACATCCGCGGGGCGTTGCGGTTTCCTACAGGTTGATGGTTGTGCGGGTCTTCGACCTGTGGGGACTCACTCGCCCCGGGTCTTCTTGATGATCTCTTCGGCAACGTTCCGAGGAACCTCGGCGTAGCTGTCGAACTGCATCGAGTACACCGCGCGACCCTGGGTCTTGGACCGGAGGTCACCGATGTACCCGAACATCTCTGACAACGGTACTTGTGCCCGGACGACCTTCACACCCGTCGCGTCCTCCATGGACTGGATCATTCCACGACGTGAGTTCAGGTCGCCGATGACGTCGCCCATGTACTCCTCGGGCGTACGCACCTCGACCGCCATCACCGGCTCCAGCAGAACCGGGTCCGCCCGCTTGACGCCCTCCTTGAGGACCATCGAGCCGGCGATCTTGAACGCCATCTCCGAGGAGTCGACCTCGTGGTAGGCGCCGTCGAGCAGGGTCGCCTTGACCCCGACCAGCGGGAAGCCGGCGAGCACGCCGAGCTCCATCGCGGACTGGATGCCGGCGTCGACGCTCGGGATGTACTCGCGCGGGATGCGACCACCGGTGACGGCGTTGGAGAACTCGTAGAGCTCGCCCTCGGCCGTGTCGAGCGGCTCGAAGGTCACCTGGACCTTCGCGAACTGCCCGGACCCACCGGTCTGCTTCTTGTGCGTGTAGTCGATCTTCTCCGCCTTGCGACGGATCGTCTCGCGGTACGCGACCTGCGGCTTGCCGACGTTCGCCTCGACCTTGAACTCGCGACGCATGCGGTCGACGAGGATGTCGAGGTGGAGCTCGCCCATGCCGCCGATGACGGTCTGGCCGGTCTCGTCGTCCAGCTTGACGCGGAAGGTCGGGTCCTCCTCGGCGAGCTTCTGGATCGCCGTGGAGAGCTTCTCCTGGTCGGCCTTCGTCTTCGGCTCGATCGCGACGTCGATGACGGGCTCCGGGAAGCTCATCGACTCGAGGATCACCGGGTTCGCCATGTCGCTCAGCGTGTCACCGGTGGTCGTGTCCTTGAGGCCGATGACCGCGTAGATGTGACCGGCGCTCGCCTCGTCGACCGGGTTCTCCTTGTTGGAGTGCATCTGGAAGATCTTGCCGACGCGCTCCTTCTTGCCCTTGGTCGAGTTCGCGACCTGCTGGCCGGGCTCGACGCGGCCCGAGTACACGCGCACGTACGTGAGCTTGCCGAAGAACGGGTGCGCCGCCACCTTGAACGCGAGCGCGGAGAACGGCTCCGAGGCGTCGGGGTGACGCTGGACGACCTTCTCCTCGTCCTTCGGGTCGTGACCGTCGATGGCCGGCACGTCGAGGGGCGACGGCAGGTAGTCGATGACCGCGTCGAGCATGGGCTGGACGCCCTTGTTCTTGAACGCGGAGCCGCACAGGACCGGGAACGCCTCGCCCGCGATGACGAGCTTGCGGATGCCGGCCTTGAGCTCGGCGATCGTCAGCTCCTCGCCGCCGAGGTACTTCTCGAGCAGCTCCTCGTCGGCCTCGGCGACGGCCTCGACGAGCTCGCTGCGGTACTGCTGGGCCTTCTCGACCAGGTCCGCGGGGATCTCCTCGGTGTCGTACGCCTCGCCGAGCTGGGTCTCCCCGTGCCAGACGAGCGCCTTCATCTCGAGCAGGTCCACGACACCGGTGAAGTCGCTCTCGGCCCCGATCGGGAGCTGGATGACCAGCGGCTTCGCCTTGAGGCGGTTGATGATCGTGTCGACGGTGAAGTAGAAGTCCGCGCCGAGCTTGTCCATCTTGTTGACGAAGCAGATGCGCGGGACGTTGTACTTGTCCGCCTGGCGCCACACCGTCTCCGACTGCGGCTCGACACCCTCCTTGCCGTCGAAGACGGCGACGGCGCCGTCGAGCACGCGCAGGGAGCGCTCGACCTCGACCGTGAAGTCGACGTGGCCGGGCGTGTCGATGATGTTGATCTGGTTCTTGTTCCAGTAGCACGAGACGGCGGCGGACGTGATCGTGATGCCGCGCTCCTTCTCCTGCTCCATCCAGTCGGTCGTGGACGCGCCGTCGTGCGTCTCGCCGAGCTTGTAGTTCACACCCGTGTAGAACAGGATGCGCTCGGTGGTCGTGGTCTTCCCGGCATCGATGTGGGCCATGATGCCGATGTTGCGGACCTTGCTCAGGTCGGTCAGCACGTCAAGTGCCACGGTCTGCTTCCCTCGTTAGATGGGTTGAGTCGGGGGCGCTGCTCGGACCGGGATGACCGGCCTCGGACCCGCCGACAGCCCCGGGGACGCTCCGGTCCCCGGGGCCCGTCGTGCGGACTACCAGCGGTAGTGGGCGAAGGCCTTGTTGGACTCCGCCATCTTGTGCATGTCCTCGCGGCGCTTGACCGCGGCGCCGAGGCCGTTGCTGGCGTCGAGGATCTCGTTCATGAGGCGCTCCGTCATCGACTTCTCGCGACGCGCGCGCGAGTAGTCCGTGAGCCAGCGCAGCGCGAGCGTCGTGGCGCGCGCGGGGCGCACCTCGACCGGCACCTGGTAGGTCGCACCACCGACGCGGCGCGAGCGGACCTCGAGCGCGGGGCGGACGTTCTCGAGCGCACGCTTGAGGACGACGACGGGGTCGCCGTCCGTCTTCGCCCGGACGCCCTCGAGGGCGCCGTAGACGATCGACTCGGCGGTGGACTTCTTGCCGTCGAGCAGCACCTTGTTGATGAGCTGCGTGACGACGGGCGACCCGTAGACGGGGTCGACGATGAGCGGCCGCTTCGGGGCCGGGCCCTTGCGAGGCATCAGCTCTTCTCCTTCTTGGCGCCGTAGCGGGAGCGGGCCTGCTTGCGGTTCTTCACGCCCTGCGTGTCGAGCGCGCCGCGCACGATCTTGTAGCGCACACCCGGGAGGTCCTTCACACGACCGCCGCGCACGAGCACGATGGAGTGCTCCTGGAGGTTGTGGCCGACGCCGGGGATGTAGGCCGTGACCTCGACCTGGGAGGAGAGCTTCACGCGAGCGACCTTGCGCAGCGCGGAGTTCGGCTTCTTCGGGGTGGTGGTGTACACGCGCGTGCACACACCGCGCCGCTGCGGGGAACCCTTGAGGGCGGGGGTCTTCGACTTCCCCACCTTCGAGGTCCGCCCCTTGCGGACGAGCTGCTGGATCGTAGGCACTACGTCTCCGTGTCTTCTCGAGCTACCGGGGCTATCCCCGATGGTGGTCGTGCTGGCTGCTGGAGCCGATCGCACGAGGCACCCGCAGCGCGAGACACGCTGCAGCAGCCACCTACCACCGGCTCGATGGTCCGTCCCCCGCCTGCGGGCACGAGGGCGCCGCGAGGACCGGGATCCGGAGTGCCCGGGCACTCACATCGGCCCGTCCGGAGCCCGCTGCGCGGAGGTGGGAGCGATCGCTCGCTGACACCGCCCCGCCAGGGACATCACGGAGGGCCCGACGGCGCGGGCACGGTTTACCAGGTTACCCGCCCCTCGACAAGTAGTCAAAGGAGCAGGTCACCGCCCGCCGGAGGCGGGCGGTGCACTCCCCCAGGACGCCGGACGGGTGCCGCGCCCGCGCCCCGCACCGAGGTGCGGGGCGCCGGCGGGCACCCGTCCGGCAGCGAAGTGACGTCAGCGGTAGTCGCCGAAGTCCAGGTCCTCGAGCGGGATCGCCTCGCCGGAGCCCATGCCGAGCGCCGGGAAGTCGATCTCGTCGTAGCCGAAGCTCGGGTAGAGCTCCGTCTTCGCCTGCTCGGTCGGCTCGACCTGGACCTTGGTGTACCGGGGCAGACCGGTACCGGCCGGGATGAGCTTACCGATGATGACGTTCTCCTTGAGGCCGAGGAGCGGGTCGCGACGACCGCTCATCGACGCCTCGGTGAGCACGCGCGTCGTCTCCTGGAAGGAGGCCGCCGACAGCCACGAGTCCGTCGCGAGCGACGCCTTCGTGATGCCCATCAGCTCGGGACGGCCGGAGGCCGGCTGGCCACCCTCCGCCACCGCGCGACGGTTCGCGTCCTCGAAGCGGCCGCGCTCGGCGAGCTCGCCCGGCAGGAGGTGCGAGTCGCCCGAGTCGAGCACGGTCACGCGACGCAGCATCTGCCGCACGATGACCTCGATGTGCTTGTCGTGGATGTCCACGCCCTGGGAGCGGTAGACCTCCTGGACCTCGTCCACCAGGTGCTTCTGCGTGGCGCGCGGGCCGAGGATGCGCAGGACCTTCTTGGGGTCCACCGCACCCTGGACGAGCTGCGTGCCGACCGCGACGTGGTCGCCGTCCTGCACGAGCAGGCGGGCACGCTTGGTCACCGGGTACGCGATCTCCTCCGAGCCGTCGTCCGGCGTGAGGACGAGACGGCGCGAGCGCTCCGCGTCGTCGATCGCGATGCGGCCCGAGAACTCCGCGATGGGCGCCTCACCCTTGGGGGTGCGGGCCTCGAAGAGCTCCGTGACACGCGGCAGACCCTGCGTGATGTCGTCCGCGGACGCCACACCACCGGTGTGGAACGTACGCATCGTCAACTGGGTGCCGGGCTCACCGATCGACTGGGCGGCGATGATGCCGACGGCCTCGCCGATGTCGACGAGCTTGCCCGTGGCGAGCGAGCGCCCGTAGCACTTGGCGCACGTGCCGACGCGCGACTCGCACGTGAGGACCGAGCGGACCTTGGCCTCACGGACGCCCGCGGAGACCGCGGCGTCGATGAGGACGTCGCCCGCGTCGTCGCCGGCCTTGCCGACGACGTTCCCGTCCGGGTCGACCAGGTCGGCCGCGAGGGTGCGCGAGTAGACGCTCGTCTCCACCTTCGGGTGACGCACGAGCTTGCCCGCGAGCTCCTCCGCGATCGGCAGCGTCAGGCCGCGCTCCGTGCCGCAGTCCTCCTCGCGGACGATGACGTCCTGCGACACGTCCACGAGACGACGCGTGAGGTAGCCCGAGTCGGCGGTCCGCAGCGCGGTGTCCGCCAGACCCTTGCGGGCCCCGTGCGTCGCGATGAAGTACTCGAGGACGGACAGGCCCTCGCGGTAGTTGGACTTGATCGGGCGCGGGATGATCTCGCCCTTCGGGTTCGCCACGAGGCCGCGCATGCCGGCGATCTGGCGGACCTGCATCCAGTTACCACGAGCACCGGAGCCGACCATGCGGTACACGGTGTTGCGGTCGTTCGCCTCGAGGTTCTCGCGCATGACGGAGGCGACCTTGTCCGTCGCCTGGGTCCAGATCTCGATGAGCTCCTGACGGCGCTCGTCGTCCGTGATGAGACCACGGTCGTACTGCTGCTGGACCTTGAGCGCGCGCTCCTCGTGCTGCTCGAGGATCTCCGCCTTCGCCGCCGGGGTGGCGACGTCGGAGATCGCGATCGTGACGCCCGAGCGGGTCGCCCAGCGGAAGCCGGCGGCCTTCAGCGCGTCGAGCGACGCCGCGACCTCGACCTTCGGGTAGCGCTCCGCGAGCTCGTTGACGATCGCCGAGAGGCGCTTCTTGTCGACCACCGAGTTCACGTACGGGTAGTCGACGGGGAGCGTCTCGTTGAACAGCGCGCGACCGAGCGTGGTGTCGAAGAGGATCGGCTGACCCTCCTCCCAGCCCTCGGGAGCCTCGAAGCCGGAGACCGGCGGGACGAGGTCCGTCGTGCGGATCTTCACCTGGGCGTTGAGGTCCAGGGTGCCCTGGTCGAACGCCATGATCGCCTCGGCCACCGAGCCGAACGCGCGGCCCTCGCCCTCGGCGCCCTCGCGGTCGCTCGTCAGGTGGTACAGACCGATGATCATGTCCTGCGAGGGCATGGTCACCGGACGGCCGTCCGACGGCTTGAGGATGTTGTTGCTCGAGAGCATGAGGATGCGGGCCTCGGCCTGCGCCTCCGCGCTCAGGGGCAGGTGGACGGCCATCTGGTCGCCGTCGAAGTCCGCGTTGAACGCGGCGCAGACGAGCGGGTGCAGGTGGATCGCCTTGCCCTCGACGAGCTGCGGCTCGAACGCCTGGATGCCCAGGCGGTGCAGCGTCGGCGCACGGTTGAGCAGCACGGGGTGCTCCGTGATGACCTCTTCGAGCACGTCCCACACGACCGGGCGGGCACGCTCGACCATGCGCTTGGCGCTCTTGATGTTCTGCGCGTGGTTGAGGTCCACGAGCCGCTTCATGACGAACGGCTTGAACAGCTCGAGCGCCATCTGCTTCGGCAGGCCGCACTGGTGCAGCTTGAGCTGCGGGCCGACGACGATGACCGAACGGCCCGAGTAGTCGACGCGCTTGCCGAGCAGGTTCTGACGGAAACGACCCTGCTTGCCCTTGAGCATGTCCGAGATGGACTTGAGCGGGCGGTTGCCCGGGCCCGTGACCGGACGACCACGACGGCCGTTGTCGAACAGCGAGTCGACGGCCTCCTGGAGCATCCGCTTCTCGTTGTTGACGATGATCTCCGGCGCGCCCAGGTCGAGCAGACGCTTGAGGCGGTTGTTCCGGTTGATCACGCGGCGGTACAGGTCGTTCAGGTCGCTCGTCGCGAAGCGGCCACCGTCGAGCTGCACCATCGGGCGCAGGTCCGGCGGGATGACCGGGACGGCGTCGAGCACCATGCCCGTGGGCGAGTTCGTCGTGGTGAGGAACGCGTTGACGACCTTGAGGCGCTTGAGGGCACGCGTCTTGCGCTGCCCCTTGCCCGAGCGGATGGTCTCGCGCAGGGACTCGGCCTCCGCCTCCAGGTCGAAGTCCTGGAGACGCTTCTGGATCGCCGCGGCGCCCATCGAGCCCTCGAAGTAGGTGCCGTAGCGGTCCTGGAGGGCGCGGTACAGCATCTCGTCGCCCTCGAGGTCGGCGACCTTGAGGTTCTTGAAGCGGTCCCACACCTGGTCGAGGCGGTCGAGCTGGGCGTCCGCGCGCTTGCGGATCTGCGCCATCTCGCGCTCGGCCGAGTCGCGGACCTTGCGGCGCGCGTCGGCCTTGGCACCCTCGGCCTCGAGCTCGGCCAGGTCGGCCTCGAGCTTCTGCGCGCGGGAGTTGATGTCGTTGTCGCGGGCGTCCGCGATCTCCTTCTTCTCCAGGTCGATCTCGTTCTGGAGGTTGGGGAGGTCTTCCTGGCGACCCTCGTCGTCGACCGACGTGATCATGTACGCCGCGAAGTAGATGACCTTCTCCAGGTCCTTCGGGGCGAGGTCGAGCAGGTAGCCGAGGCGCGACGGCACACCCTTGAAGAACCAGATGTGCGTGACGGGCGCGGCGAGCTCGATGTGGCCCATGCGCTCACGACGCACCTTCGAGCGCGTCACCTCGACGCCGCAGCGCTCGCAGATGATGCCCTTGAAGCGCACGCGCTTGTACTTGCCGCAGTAGCACTCCCAGTCCCGGGTGGGGCCGAAGATCTTCTCGCAGAAGAGGCCGTCCTTCTCGGGCTTGAGGGTGCGGTAGTTGATGGTCTCGGGCTTCTTCACCTCTCCGTGCGACCACGCACGGATGTCGTCGGCCGTGGCCAGGCCGATACGCAGCTCGTCGAAGACGTTGACGTCGAGCAAGTTGTCCTACTTCCTTCGTCTGCCGGGACCGGCCGGGGCCGGTGCCGACGCCATAAAGACGGTTGGTGCGGGGTCGTCGGCGGGAGCGGGGTGACCCGCTCCCGCCTGCCCGAGATCAGATCTCGTCGACGCTGGACGCCGCGTTGGGGCGGCGCGACAGGTCGATGCCGAGCTCTTCTGCTGCGCGGTACACGTCGTCGTCCGACTCCCGCATCTCGATGGACACGCCGTCGCTCGAGAGCACCTCGACGTTCAGGCACAGCGACTGCATCTCCTTGAGGAGGACCTTGAAGGACTCCGGGATGCCCGAGTCGGGGATGTTCTCGCCCTTGACGATCGCCTCGTAGACCTTGACGCGGCCGGGGACGTCGTCCGACTTGATGGTGAGGAGCTCCTGGAGCGTGTAGGCCGCGCCGTACGCCTCGAGGGCCCACACTTCCATCTCGCCGAAGCGCTGACCGCCGAACTGCGCCTTACCACCCAGCGGCTGCTGCGTGATCATCGAGTACGGGCCGGTCGAGCGCGCGTGGATCTTGTCGTCGACCAGGTGGTGGAGCTTGAGGATGTACATGTAGCCCACCGACACGGCCTCGGGGAACGGCTCGCCGGAGCGGCCGTCGAAGAGGCGCGCCTTGCCGTCGGCGCCGACCATGCGGTCGCCGTCGCGGTTCGGGATCGTCGTCGAGAGCAGGCCCGTGAGCGCGTCCTCGTGGACGCCGTCGAACACCGGGGTGGCGACAGGGCGACCGGGCTCGGACGTCGCGGCGATCTCCGGGACGTTCTCCCGCCAGGAGAGGTCCTTGCCGTCGGCGAGGGAGATGTCCCAGCCCTGCTTCGCGACCCACCCGAGGTGCGTCTCGAGGACCTGGCCGACGTTCATACGACCGGGGACGCCCAGCGGGTTGAGGACGACGTCGACCGGCGTCCCGTCCGCGAGGAACGGCATGTCCTCGACGGGCAGGATCTTGGAGATGACGCCCTTGTTGCCGTGACGGCCGGCCAGCTTGTCGCCGTCCGTGATCTTGCGGCGCTGCGCGATGTAGACGCGCACGAGCTGGTTCACGCCCGCGGGCAGCTCGTCGCCGTCCTCGCGGTTGAACTCGCGCACGCCGATGACCGTGCCGGACTCGCCGTGGGGCACCTTGAGGGACGTGTCGCGCACCTCGCGCGCCTTCTCGCCGAAGATCGCGCGGAGCAGGCGCTCCTCCGGGGTCAGCTCGGTCTCGCCCTTCGGGGTGACCTTGCCGACCAGGACGTCGCCCGCGCCGACCTCGGCGCCGATGCGGATGATGCCGCGCTCGTCGAGGTCCGCGAGCACGTCCTCGGAAACGTTCGGGATGTCCCGCGTGATCTCCTCCGGGCCGAGCTTGGTGTCGCGCGCGTCGACCTCGTGCTCCTCGATGTGGATCGAGGAGAGCACGTCGTCCTGCACGAGACGCTGGCTGAGGATGATCGCGTCCTCGTAGTTGTGGCCCTCCCACGACATGAACGCCACGAGGAGGTTGCGGCCGAGCGCGAGCTCGCCCTCGTCGGTCGCCGGGCCGTCCGCGAGGACGGAGCCGGGCTCGACGCGCTGGCCCTCGTCGACGAGCACGCGCTGGTTGTAGCTCGTGCCCTGGTTGGAGCGGCGGAACTTCGCGATGCGGTAGCTGCCGGTCGTGCCGTCGTCGTTCGCGACGAGCACGAGGTCGGCCGAGACCTCGGTGACGACACCGGGCTTCGACGCGACGACGACGTCGCCCGCGTCGACGGCCGCGCGCCACTCCATGCCGGTCCCGACGAGCGGGGCCTCGGAGCGCACCAGCGGCACGGCCTGGCGCTGCATGTTCG
This sequence comes from Cellulosimicrobium sp. NPDC030954, assembly GCF_055571305.1. Taxonomy (NCBI): domain Bacteria; kingdom Bacillati; phylum Actinomycetota; class Actinomycetes; order Micrococcales; family Promicromonosporaceae; genus Cellulosimicrobium; species Cellulosimicrobium sp. NPDC030954. Next base: position 767,454 of record NZ_JBVIFN010000001.1, on the reverse strand, counting down.
CGCCCATGAGGGCGCGGTTCGCGTCGTCGTGCTCGAGGAACGGGATGAGCGCCGTCGCGACCGAGACCATCTGGCGCGGCGAGACGTCCATGTAGTCGACCTGCGCGCCGGGCACGATCTCGACCTCGCCACCCTTGGTGCGCACGAGCACGCGCTCGTCCGCGAAGGAGCCGTCGGCGTTGAGCACCTGGTTCGCCTGCGCGATGACGTGACGGTCCTCGTCGTCGGCCGTGAGGTAGACGACCTCGTCCGTGACCTTGCCCGCCGACACCTTGCGGTACGGCGTCTCGATGAAGCCGAACGGGTTGATCCGCCCGTACGACGCGAGCGAGCCGATCAGACCGATGTTCGGACCCTCAGGGGTCTCGATCGGGCACATGCGGCCGTAGTGCGACGGGTGGACGTCACGGACCTCCATGCCGGCGCGGTCGCGCGACAGACCACCCGGGCCGAGGGCCGAGAGACGACGCTTGTGCGTCAGGCCCGCGAGCGGGTTGTTCTGGTCCATGAACTGCGAGAGCTGCGACGTGCCGAAGAACTCGCGGATGGACGCCACGACCGGGCGGATGTTGATGAGCGTCTGCGGCGTGATCGCCTCGACGTCCTGCGTCGTCATGCGCTCGCGCACGACGCGCTCCATCCGGGACAGGCCCGTGCGGACCTGGTTCTGGATGAGCTCGCCGACGGCGCGGATGCGACGGTTGCCGAAGTGGTCGATGTCGTCCGTCTCGACGCGCACCTCGACGGCCTCGCCGTTCCGGGTGCCCGGGATGGACGCGTGGTCGGCGTGCAGGGCCGCGAGGTACTTGATCGTCGCGACGACGTCCGAGACGGAGAGCGTGGAGTCCGTGAGCGGCGCGTCGATGCCGAGCTTCTTGTTCGCCTTGTAGCGGCCGACCTTCGCGAGGTCGTAGCGCTTCGGGTTGAAGTAGAAGTTCTCGAGCAGCGCGCGGCCGGCCTCGACGGTCGGCGGCTCGCCCGGGCGGATCTTGCGGTACAGGTCGACGAGGGCCTCGTCCTGGGTGTGGACGTGGTCCTTCTCGAGCGTGTCGAGCACCGACGGGAAGTCGGCGAACTGCTCGCGGATCTCCGACTCGGTCAGGCCGAGCGCCTTGAGCAGCACCGTGACGGACTGCTTGCGCTTGCGGTCGACGCGCACGCCGACGGCGTCGCGCTTGTCGATCTCGAACTCGAGCCAGGCGCCGCGCGACGGGATGATCTTCGCGGAGAAGATGTCCTTGTCGCTCGTCTTGTCGGCCGCGCGCTCGAAGTAGACGCCGGGCGAGCGGACGAGCTGGGAGACGACGACGCGCTCGGTGCCGTTGATGATGAAGGTGCCGCGCTCGGTCATGAGCGGGAAGTCGCCCATGAAGACCGTCTGGCTCTTGATCTCACCGGTGTTGTAGTTGACGAACTCCGCGGTGACGAAGAGCGGCGCGGCGTACGTGAAGTCCTTCTCCTTGCACTCGTCGGCCGTGTACTTCGGCGGCTCGAATCGGTGGTTGGAGAACGACAGCGACATCGAGGACCCGAAGTCCTCGATCGGGGAGATCTCCTCGAAGATCTCCTCGAGACCCGACGTCGAGGGCACGTCCTGGCGGCCGGCCGCGGCCGCGGCGGCGACACGCGCCTGCCACGCCTCGTTGCCGAGGAGCCAGTCGAAGCTCTCGGTCTGGAGGCCCAGCAGGTCGGGGACCTCGAGGGGCTCGTAGATCTTGGCGAAGGAGAGGCGACGCGATGCGGTGCGGTTCGCGATGGCGTCGGCGGTCGGAGCAGAAGGGGTGCGCGAGGCAGCCAAGAGGGGTCCTTCCCTGCAGATCGAAAGAACGCTGCACCGCCGGGCTGGACACGATCACCGCCGCCACGACACCTCGCGGACGCGCACGTACGTCGACAAGGGGGTCGGGGGTATTTGAGATCGGGGGCACAGGACAGCGCAAAGCGTGAGCATAGCCCACAACGCATCGCAACACAACCCCGGGGCGTGCGGACCCCGCCCGGAACCGGACGCCTGAGCGTCCCACCGGTACTCGCGCGGGCCTCGTCGCCCGCCTCCGACCCGTCTCGCGGGTCGCGAACCTGCTGCCGTCGACCTCGCTGTCCTGCGTCGTCGACCCGCACATGGTGGCACACTCGTGGCCGTTCCGTGAAGCCGGTGCGCCCGCCCGGGCGCCCGACGCCGTGCACGCCCAGCGCTGCGCCGCGCTCCCCCGCCCGCTCACGCCGTCGGGCGGCGAGAACGACGACGAGGCCCGCACCCCGGGTGGGGTGCGGGCCTCGTGCGGCGTGCTGACCGGTCCCGTCAGGACGGGACCGGCGAGATCACTTGAGGGTGACCGTGGCGCCGGCGCCCTCGAGGGCAGCCTTGGCCTTCTCGGCCGTCTCCTTGTTCGCGCCCTCCAGGACCGGCTTCGGGGCACCGTCCACGAGGTCCTTGGCCTCCTTCAGGCCGAGGGACGTGAGCGCGCGCACCTCCTTGATGACCTGGATCTTCTTGTCGCCGGCGGCCTCGAGGATGACGTCGAACTCGTCCTTCTCCTCCTCGGCCGGGGCGTCGCCCGAGCCACCCGCGGGGGCGGCGACCGCGACGGCGGCGGGGGCGGCGGCGGTGACCTCAAAGGTCTCCTCGAAGGCCTTCACGAACTCGTTGAGCTCGATGAGGGTGAGCTCCTTGAACTGCTCGATGAGCTCGTCGGTGCTGAGCTTCGCCATGATGGCGTTCCTTTCGGTCGGTGCTCGGCAGCGGCCCGGTGCGGGCCTGCCAGAAGCGGGGTGTGTGCTTGCGCTGCGTGGATCACGGGACCGGGGCGAGCCCCGGGCGCGGGATCAGGCGGCAGCGCCCTCCGATTCCTGCTTCTGACGCAGGGCATCGATGACGCGGGCGGCCTGGGCGGTGTTCGCGGTGAAGACGTAGGCAGCCTGGAAGAGCTTGGCCTTCATCGCGCCGGCCGCCTTGGCCAGCAGGACCTCGCGGGACTCGAGGTCCGCGAGCTTCGTGACCTCCGCGGCGGTCAGGGGGCGCCCGTCGAGGACACCGCCCTTGATGACCAGCGCGGGGTTCGCCTTGGCGAAGTCACGCAGACCCTTGGCAGCCTCGACCGGGTCCCCGGTGACGAAGGCGATTGCCGACGGGCCCTGCAGGTCGGCGTCGAGTCCCTCGACACCGGCCTCCTTGGCCGCGATGGCGGTCAGCGTGTTCTTCACCACGGCGTAGGTTGCGTTGCCGCTGAGCGACCGACGCAGCTGCTTGAGCTGCGCGACGGTGAGCCCGCGGTACTCGGTCAGCACGGCAGCGTTCGAGTCGCGGAACTTGTCCGAGATCTCGGCGACTGCGGCTGCCTTGTCCGGCCTCGCCATGGCAATCCTTCCGGTGGTGGTACCACCGGCGTCCGTCCCGGAACGAGAAAGAGCCCCGCGCAGGCGCGGGGCTCGTGGTCGCACGCGCGGCGGGGCCGGGCGGACGTCGTCGATTCGCTACCTGCGCTGGCCTCCACCTCGTGGTGGGACTTCGGTCCGTCACGTCCTGCAGACGGAGTCTGCGGGCAGCGTCGGACGACCGGCGGTCTTGGGTACACGCTCATCGTACGGGACGACGGCGTGTGCTCCAAACCGCGGCCGCCACGTCGGGCGCTCCCCCTCGCGGTCAGAGCACCAGCGGCCCGAAGCACACGAGCGGGACGGGCTCGGGCTCGTCCGCGACCGCGCGGGCGAGCGCCGTCCCCGGCATGGCGCCGTCACGCAGCTCGGCGTGGAGCGAGGGCATGACGCGCGCGGCGACGTCGTCGCGCAGCGGGGCGACGCTCGCGACCACCGCTCGCGCGCCCAGCCGCAGCAGCACGCTCGTCAGGCCGAGGGACTCGCCGCCGATGCGCGGCGTCGAGAGCCCCACCTCGCACGCCGAGAGGACCACGACCACACCGTGCAGGTCGATCCCGTCCAGCTCGTGCGCGAACAGCGGGCCGTCGGCGAGCCGCAGCGAGGAGAAGAGCGGGTTGTCGGTCTCGTGCGTCCCGTGCGCCGCGAGGTGGACCACCCCGGCGCTCCGGAGGCCCTCGACCACCGCCTCGCACGTGGCGTCCTCGCCCGCGAGGGCCTCGGAGCCCTCCCAGACCGACGCGACGAGCTTGGCCTCGGCGCCCGAGAACCGCAGCCCGGGGCCAGCGACGACGAGCGCCTCGTCGGCACGCCGCGTCGGGTCCCCGACCCGCAGGTCCACCCACGAGTTCGCCCACGTCCGCCGGCCCCGCCGCGAGGGCAGCGAGGCCCACGGGAGCGCGAGCAGCAGGTCGCGCGCGGCGAGGTGCAGGTCGCCGTCGGCCCCCAGGGGAACGACGAGGGCGTCGTCGAGCGCGGTCAGGGCGCGGGTGAGCGACCCGACGGCCGCCTCCCGCATCGGGACGGGGATGAGCACGTTCGAGAGCACCGCGAAGTCGGCCCGGGCGCGGCGCACCTGCTCCGCGACCGTCGCGCGCGGGGCGAGCCGCACGAGCCGCGTCCCCGCCGCGGACACGCGGACGGCGAGCACGTCGTCGCCCTCGACCACGAGGTCGGCGACGACGGCGTCGGAGCCCGCCGCGGCGAGGGCGGCCCGGAGCCGGCGCTCCGTCGTGGCCAGCGGGGTGGCTGCCTCTCCCCCGTGCTGCCAGGCGCGGCGCCGCGCGTCGTCCTGCAGCCGACGCGCCGACCGCAGGTGGTCCTGGCGACGGGCGAGGTGCGAGGGGTCCGAGGGCGCGCCGAGCGCGCGGGCGGCCTCGACCTCGCGGCGCGCCGCGGCGAGGAGGTCCGCGAGGACCGGGTCCGACGGCGGTCGCACGCGGCCGGTGCCCGCGAACGCCGCGCGACCCCGCTCGACCGCGTCGAAGATCGTCCCCGGGCGCCGCGTCCGCAGCGCCGCCTCCACGTCCACGTTGCCGAGCCGGACCCCGTGCACGGCCGACGCCGTCACCGCGTCCACGGAGCCGAGCCGCGCGCGGTGCTCGGCGAGGGCCGACTGCCCGCGCCGCACGGCCCGCACGCCGCCACGGCGGTCCCCGGCCGCGAACGCGAGCTGGGCGAGCACGGCCTCGTGCTGCAGCCGCACGGGCAGCGGGGCGCGGTCGAGCCGCCCGGGAACCTGCGCCAGGACGTCCTGTGCGGCGGGCACGTCCCCCGCGGTCACGAGCCACTCGGCGGCGAGGAGCTGGGCCGGGATCGTCACGCCGAGGCCGGCAGCTCCGCCGAGCGCCTCGCCCTCGCGCGCGAGGTCGAGCGCCCAGCCGGCGTGCCGCCGTGCCGTCGTCCGCGTCACGCCGTCCGACCGGTGCTCCGCGAGCGCCGCCTGCAGCTCGGCGACGCGGGCGCGCAGCATCCACGGGGCGTTCCCCAGCCGGTCGAACCGGCGCGACGCCGACCGGGCCAGTCGGCGGGCGTCGGCGTAGCGGCGCAGGCCGAGCACGACGCGCGACCGCACCAGCTCGACCTCGGCGAGGTCGCGCAGCATGCGGTAGCGCGAGAGGTGCTCGCGCGCCTCGCGCAGCGCGTCGTCGGCCTCGGTCAGCAGCCCGGCGTCGAGCAGCACCTGGGCGCGGTCGATCAGGCCGACCGCGGCGTGCCGGTCCGGCGCCTGGTCAGCGGCCTCGTCCATCGCACGCAGCGCGACCGGGAGATCGCCACGGAGGTACTCCGCGTACCCGAGGTTGTGGCGCGCCTTGGAGACGAGGAGGTCGTCCCCGAGCGCGACGCCCCGGCGCACGGCGTCGTCCAGGTCGCGGCTCGCTCCCTCGGCGTCGCCGAGCTCGAGCCGCAGCGACCCGAGGTTCAGCATGAGCACCGCGGCGTCGAGCGGGCGCGCGTCGTCGACGCCCGTGGCCGCCTCCTCCATCTCGACGAGCGCCTCCCGCACGTCGCCCGTCCGCAGCCGGAGGAGCCCGCGCTGGGCGCGCACGACGAACTGCAGGTCGTACATGCCCAGGGCGGCCCCGCGCTCCTCGAGGAGCGCGAGCCGCCCGAGCGCGTCATCCAGCGACCCGGACAGCTCGAACTCCGCGACGGCGCGACTCATGCCTGCCCGGGCGGCCACGTACACGGCCTCGCGAGTCGCCCCGTCCCCCTGCGCCTCGACCTCGGCGACGATCTCCTCGAAGGCACGGATCGCGCGCCGGTGGCGCCCACGGGCGTTCGTCGCCTGTGCGGCCGCCAGGCGGGACTCGAGCACCGCCTGGTTGCTGACCACTCATCACCTCATGCGTCGTCACCCGGGGTCGGGACCAGACCCGTCGCCAGGGTAATGGACGGCCACAGCCAGGCGCAGCGCTCGGGCGCACCCCGGCCCGGGTCCACCACACCGGGCGCGGTCGGATCGTCGGCGATGCGGTCGAGCAGCGTGGCCGCCAGCTCACCGGCGAGCACAGGTGCGGCGAAGGACGTCCCGCTCCACGTGGCGAACCCGCCCTGGAAGCCCTCAGGGTCGATCGTCGCGCGGAATCCCGGGCCCCACAGCTCGCGCACGTGCCGGGACGGCGCGACAGCGCCGTCGATGGTCCGCGGGATGGTCGAGACCAACGAGGCACCGGGCCGGGTGCACGTGATCCACGGACCGTCGTTGCTGAAGAGCGACACCGTCCCGTCCGGGTTCTGGGCTCCTACGGCGAGCACCGGCGGCTCGTCCTCGGGGAGAGCGACCCCGTCGAACGGGACGGGCGGGCTCACCTTCCGGTCGATGCGCGGGGCGAACGCGGCCGGGTAGGTCGGCCGGGTCTGCCCGTCGTTGCCCGACGAGACGACGACGATGACCCCGTAGCGACGGAGCGCTCGGATGAGCGCTCCGAACGGGGCGTCGAAGTCGGCGTCCTCGGGACGCTCGTGGTAGTAGCCGAGCGAGAGCACCAGGACGTCGATCGGCGCGTAGCCGTCGCGGCCCGTCAGCCCGAGGACGTGCCAGAGCAGCAGCCTCCGCAGCGAGCGGAGGAGCTCCCGCTCGGGGACGACCCCCGACCCTCCGTAGAGACGCGGGGCGAGGATGACGGCGTCCGGGCAGAGCTGGTGGACGAGGCCCGCGATGAAGGTCCCGTGCCCGGCCACGGCATCGAGCGGCCCGGTGAGCGGCGAGACCGAGACGCCTCCGATCTCGGGATCCTCGTACGGGTACTCCGTCGGGGGGAGGGTGGAGAGGGGCTGCCCGAGGAGCTCCGGGTCGCGCACGACGACCGTCCCCCGCGTCTCCAGGTCGTCGTCGAACCACGGGTGCTCGCCCACGCCGGTGTCGAGCACCGCGACGACAGGACGCCGCACCCCGTCGCCCGACACGTAGGGGTTCGCGCCGGCGGGAAGCCTGCGCCGCGGCACCGGGCCGATCCAGCTCACCGGTGTCCGTCCGCCGGATCCCGGCACGGCGTACTCCGCGGTCCCCGCACCGAGCGACTGCGTGTACGGCAACGGCTGCGTGTACGGCAACGGCTGGGTGTACGGCAACGGCTGCGTGTACGGCAACGGCTGCGTGTACGGCAGCGGCTGCGTGTACGGGAACGGCTGTGTGTAGGGCTGGCCGCCGATGAACGGCGTCGGCGCGATCATGTGGTCCAGAGCGAGCCGCGGGCTGCACCCGTCGTCGGGGCACAGCCGCCCGCGCAGCTCCTCGATCAGCCCCCAGGCGTCGGGGAGCGCGCCCTGGCGGTCGTCGCGGTAGTGCAGACGCACGGAGTAGCCGAAGGTCTTGAGCAGGTCGCGCGTCGTCTCGGGGTCGAGGTCGGCCTCGCGTACGAGCTCGGCGTCCTCGATGCTCTCCTCCTGCACCTCGACCCGCAGCCCCCGGTCGGCCGCCGCGCGCTCGAGCCACCGGAGCGAGCGGTTGCCCTCGCGGTCGAACGGCGACTCGGGGATGAGGATGCGGTCCCCGACGTACCACGTCGGGTGCGGGGACTGCTTTCCCGCGCGGCGCGGTGCGCTGACCGGGTCGATCGTGCGCGTGCGCCACTGGAGCCGGTTCGGCCTGTCGCCGTAGTAGCCGGGGCCGGTCACGTCGACGGGGGGTTCGGGGGTCTCGCTCACGTGCTCCTCCTCGAGGGATGTCGTTCAGTCGGTGCCGCGGGCGTCGACGTCGACGGGCGCGGCGCGCGCACGGGTGCGCGGAAGGGGTGGGGTCGAGACGGCGTCGTGCCGCGGGCGAGAGGTCGCCCGCGGCACGAGGAGGGCTACAGCTCGACGACCGGCGTGCTCACGGCGCCGCCGGCACCGTCGGCACGGCGCACGACGAGGCTCGCCGGGCCGCGGTCCACGGCGTCGAAGACGAAGCGGCCGTCGTCGTCGCTCGTCGTCTCGCTCACGGACCCGGGGCGGTGCAGCTCGACGCGCAGCGCCGTCGCCGGGGCGGCCCAGCCGTCGATGCGGATGCGGCCGTCGTCGGTCGGCGAGAGCGAGATCATGACCGTGACGGACTCGGACGTGAACGTGATGGTGCGCGCCTCGACGGGAGGTGCGTCGCCCCGCACGGACATCTCCGGGACCTGGACGTACTCCAGCTCCATGACCTCGGCCTCGAGACCCGCGAGGGTGATCGCGAACAGCGACCGCTCCACGAGGCCGTCGGGCACGGGGTCGATCTCCTCGGCGATGCGCGCCAGCTCCGCGAGCAGCGCGAGGTCGACGGCGTCGAGCGGCTCGTCGGGGCTGTGCGCCGGCTCGGTGCTCATGATGCTTCCCACGATTCCCCCTGGTCGTCGATGATGTCGCGCAGCTTGGCGAGGCAGCGGCCGCGCGTGGAGCCGATGCTCCCGACGGGCATGCCGATCGCGGCCGAGATGGCCTTGTAGTCGGGTCGGTCGGCGAGCGACACGAGCCGCAGGAGCCGCCGGCAGCGGTCCGGCAGCTGGTCCAGCGCGGCCCACAGCGTGCGGTCGCGCTCGTTGCGGAGCACCTCGACGTCAGGCGTCGGGTCTCCCGAGGGCAGCTCCGGCACGCCCTCGTCCGTGTCGTCGGGGAGCTCGGTGCGGCGCTTCGCCTCGTCCCGGTGCTTGCGCACGGCCTCCCACGCGGCGCGCTTGGCCGTGATGAGCAGCCACTTCAGGACCGCGTGCGGCTCCTTGATCGTCATCGCGTTGCGCACGAGGGCGACCCACACGGTCTGGACGATGTCGTCGGCCTGCTCGCGCTCGACGCCCTGGGCGCGCACCGTGTGCCACAGCAGCGGCGTCGCCTCGCGGACGAACTCGCCGAGGGCGTGGGGGCGACCGTCCCGGTACTCGAGGAGCGCGAACGCACCCCGGTCCCCCAGGCTCAAGCCGGGTTCGTCGGTGTCGGCCACCTCGTCGGTCGTTCTCGTCATGGGGGGCACCGTCCTCGGCGCGCTCGTCCGGTCAGGCATCAGCGGGGGGTCCCCGGAAGCGCCTGATTCTAGGGCCGGGCCGGTGGGGTCGACAACCATCGTCACTGGTCACACCCCTCCTGGCTCGTGCGGCTGCGTCCCATCTCGCTCCTTCGACACGCGAGTCGGAGCGTCGGGCCGACACTCCTCCACCCGGACAAGAGGGCCGGGCCGCCCGTCTGATACATCCGTCGCCCACGGGTCTGCGCGACGCCGCCCACGCGCTCAGGATCGCCGTCCGGCGGGGTCGCCGTCTAGGTGTTCCCCCGTATGCGAGGCCCGGGAACTGCCGGGGAATCCCTCATGCCGCGGCGCGGCGCGGGCTCCTAGCGTGCAGACGACCCCTGCACCCACCGCGGGTGCGGACCGGCGGGGCGCGACGTCGCGGCCCGCCCGAGCACGAGGAGCACTTCCGTGAGAACAGTCCTCTCCGGCCGCACGCGCGGCCGCACGGGGCGCGCGCTGCGCGCCCTCGCCACCGTCGTCGCTGCGGCGGCCGTCGCCGCGGGCGGCGCCCTCGCCGCCGCGCCCGCGACCGCGGCGCCCGCGCCGGCCGTCGCTGCACCCGCCGCCGCGGCCGCGGGCAGCACGCAGTGGCTCACCGGCTATTGGCACAACTTCGACAACGGCTCGGTGACGATGCGCCTGTCGGAGATCCCGCAGGCGTACAACCTCGTCGCGATCGCCTTCGCCGACAACCTGACCGGCACGCCGGGCGGCATCACGTTCAACCTCTCCAGCGCGGAGCTGGGCGGCTACACGGAGGCGCAGTTCAAGGCCGACATCGCGACGATCCGCTCGCAGGGCCGCAAGGTCGTGCTCTCCGTCGGCGGCGAGAAGGGCAACGTCATCGTCTCCAACGCGACGGAGGCCAAGAACTTCGCGGACACCGCGTACGGGCTCATGCAGAAGTACGGCTTCGACGGCGTCGACATCGACCTCGAGCACGGCATCAACGCGACCTACATGTCGAGCGCGCTGCACCAGCTCTCCGCGAAGGCCGGCCCGAACCTCATCCTCACCATGGCGCCGCAGACGATCGACTACCAGGCGACGAGCATGGGGTACTACCAGCTCACCCTGGCGATCAAGGACATCCTCACGATCGTCAACACCCAGTACTACAACTCGGGCTCGATGATGGGCTGCAACCAGCAGGTCTACTCGCAGGGCACGGTTGACTTCCTCACCGCGCTGTCCTGCATCCAGCTCGAGATGGGCCTGCGCCCCGACCAGGTCGGCATCGGCGTGCCCGCGGTCCAGAAGGCCGCGGGCGGCGGCTACCAGCCGCTCGCCAACGTCGTGAAGGCCGTCGACTGCCTCGAGGTCGGCACCGGCTGCGGCGCCTTCAAGCCCGCGAAGCCGTACGGCAAGATCGGCGGCGTCATGACCTGGTCGATCAACTGGGACAAGACGAACAGCTACCAGGTCGCGTCCGTCATCGGCTCGCGCCTCGCGAGCGGCCCGACCACGCCGACGGACCCCACGGACCCGACAGACCCCACCGACCCCACCGACCCAACGGACCCGACCGACCCCACGGACCCGGGCACCTGCCCCGCCCCGGCGTGGTCCGCCTCGGCCGTGTACACGGGCGGCAACCGCGTCTCGTTCCAGGGCCACACCTACGAGGCGAAGTGGTGGACGACGAACGAGAACCCGACGCAGAGCGGGCAGTGGGGCGTCTGGAAGGACCTCGGCGCCTGCTGACCCGGTCCTCCTCCTGAGACGACGACGGCGCGGCACCCTCGCAGGGTGCCGCGCCGTCGTGCGTGGTGCGGGTGTGGACCACCCGCGGGAGGACTGCCGTCAGGCGGCGTCGTCCTCGAGCAGCTTCGTCGTCTTGGACTGGTCCAGCGGGATGCCGGGGCCCATCGTCGTCGTCAGCGTGGCCTTGGTGATGTAGCGGCCCTTCGAGGACGACGGCTTGAGACGCAGGACCTCTTCGAGGGCCGCCGCGTAGTTCTCCACGAGCGCCTTCTCGTCGAACGAGACCTTGCCGATGATGAAGTGCAGGTTCGCGTGCTTGTCGACGCGGAACTCGATCTTGCCGCCCTTGATGTCGGACACGGCCTTCGCCACGTCCATCGTCACGGTGCCGGTCTTCGGGTTCGGCATGAGACCACGGGGACCGAGCACCTTGCCCAGGCGGCCGACCTTGCCCATGAGGTCGGGCGTCGCCACGGCGGCGTCGAAGTCGGTGTAGCCACCGGCGACCTTCTCGATGAGGTCGTCGCCGCCGACCTCGTCGGCACCGGCCGCACGGGCCTCCTCCGCCTTCGCGGCGTTCGCGAAGACGATGACGCGGGCCGTCTTGCCCGTGCCGTGGGGCAGGTTGACCGTGCCACGGACCATCTGGTCCGCCTTGCGCGGGTCGACACCCAGGCGGAACACGACCTCGACGGTCGCGTCGTACTTCACGGTCGACGTCTCCTTGGCGAGACGGACCGCCTCGAGCGGCGCGTAGAGACGCTCGCGGTCGATCTTCTCCTCGGCGTTGCGGTACGCCTTGCTGCGCGTTGCCATCTGCTTCTCCTTCTGCAGTCGTGGTCTGCGGGTCCGCGCGGACCCTGCCACCGTCGTCCGCGAGGTGCGGATCGACGTCGTGCCCGAGGCCGGCACGCGGTGCGTGCCGGCCTCGGTACGTCGTCCGGGGCGCCTCGGGCGCCCGGGACAGACGTGGTCTGTCGTCAGCCCTCGACGGTGATACCCATCGAGCGGGCCGTGCCGGCGATGATCTTCGACGCGGCGTCGAGGTCGTTCGCGTTGAGGTCCTCGAGCTTGGTCTGGGCGATCTCGCGCACCTGGTCGGCGGTGATCTTCGCGACCTTGACGGTGTGCGGCGTGGCCGAGCCCTTCTGCACGCCCGCGGCCTTCTTGATGAGCTCCGCAGCCGGCGGGGTCTTCGTCACGAACGTGAACGAACGGTCCTCGTAGACCGTGATCTCCACGGGGATGACGTTGCCGCGCTGCGACTCGGTCGCCGCGTTGTAGGCCTTGCAGAACTCCATGATGTTCACGCCGTGCTGACCGAGCGCGGGGCCGATCGGCGGGGCGGGCGTCGCCGCACCGGCCTGGATCTGGAGCTTGATGAGGCCGGAGACCTTCTTCTTGGGAGGCATGACTCTTCCCTGACTTTCTTCTCGTGGACCGACGCCGTGGGCGATGACCCGGTTGCAGTGCTGCGCTCACGCGAGGCGGCTCGGGCCGCCCCGACGTCAGATCTTGGCGACCTGGTTGAACGACAGCTCGACCGGGGTCTCCCGGCCGAAGATGGAGACGAGGACCTTGAGCTTCTGGTTCTCGACGTTGATCTCGGAGATCGTGGCCGGCAGCGTGTCGAACGGGCCGTCCGTGACGGTGACCGACTCGCCGACCGTGAAGTCGACCTCGACCGGAGCCTTCGCGGCGGCCTGGGCGGGCTTTCCGGGCTCCGGGGCGGGGGCCAGCATCGGCGCGAGCATCGAGAAGACCTCGTCGAGCGTCAGCGGCACGGGCTGGTGGGTGTGGCCGACGAAGCCGGTGACACCGGGCGTGTGGCGCACGGCGCCCCACGACTCGTCGGTGAGGTCCATGCGGACGAGGACGTAGCCCGGGATGCGCACGCGTCGGACGATCTTCTTCTGCGCGTTCTTGATCTCGGCCACCTCCTCCATGGGGACCTCGATCTGGAAGATGTAGTCCTCCATGTTCAGGCTCTGGATACGGTTCTCCAGGTTGGCCTTCACACGGTTCTCGTAGCCCGCGTAGGAGTGGATGACGTACCAGTCGCCGAGCTGCGTGCGCAGCGTGCGCTTGAACTCCGCGACCGGGTCCTCGATGACGTCGCCGTCCTCGTCGACCGGGCGCTCGTCCTCCGACACGTCCTCGTCCGCCTCGTCGTCCGACGCGTCCTCGTCCGCCTCGTCGTCCGTGGCGTCCGCGTCGACCGTCTCGTCAGCCTCGTCGACCGCCGGGACGTCCGTGGTCTCCTCGACGTCGTCCTGGGCACCCTCGGGCTGCGTCGGGTCGACGTTCTCCGTCTGGTCCAGCGACTCCTGGGACACGAACGAACCTGCTTTCTGACGAACTGCTCGATGACTTCTTCTGGAAGCGCCGACGGCGCCCCGAGGGGCGCCGGCTGCCGTGGTGAGGCCCGGCACGACCGGGCGGAGGTGGCTCGCTAGCCGAAGACCCACATGACGGCCTTGCCGATCCCGAGGTCGAGCACGGTCACGAAGGCCATGACCACGACCACGAAGACCAGGACGACCGTCGTGTAGGTGATGAGCTCCGAACGGGTCGGCGTGACGACCTTGCGGAGCTCGGCGACCACCTGGCGCACGAAAAGGGCGATGCGCGCGAAGATGTTGGGCTTCTTGTCCGCGGACGGACGGCCCTTCTTCTTCACCTCGTCGGCGCGTGCGCCGCCTGCACCCACGGCCTCTGACGGCGATTCGCTCACTCGTTCTTCCCCATCGCTCACGTACGGGACCTGCTCGAACCCTCGGTGCGGCCCGGTGCCGGGCCGCGCGTGGTTCCGGGGAAGGTCCCGCAAGAGCCACGCCGTGCAGGGTAGACAGGACTCGAACCTGCAACCTGCGGTTTTGGAGACCGCTGCGCTACCAATTGCGCCACTACCCTTCGTGCTCGACGACGCCGTACGAGCCCCCGGCCCCGGGACGAAACACGTCTCACGGGCGCGGACCAGCGTGGCGGGCGTCAACCACCGAGGGATCACTGTACGCGACGCGAGGCCCCTGGTCGAACCGCCGTCCACCGATCGGTGGACACGAGGTCCGGACGAACGGCCGTCGCGCGCGGCGGGGCCCCGTCGACAGGCTGGTCCCATGACGACGACACCCCTCCCCACCGGCTCCCCCGCCGCGGGCGCCCGGCACAGCGGCCCGGCCGTCGAGGTCCGCGGCCTGCGCAAGAGCTACGGCGCCAAGCAGGCGGTCGACGGCGTCGACCTGCGGGTCGAGCGCGGCGAGATCTTCGCCGTCCTCGGCCCCAACGGCGCCGGCAAGACGACGACCGTCGAGATCCTCGAGGGCTTCCGGCGGCGCGACGCGGGCGAGGTCCGCGTGCTCGGCGAGGACCCGCAGACCGCGGGTCGCGCCTGGCGCTCGCGCATCGGCGTCGTGCTCCAGGACTCGCGGGACCAGGCCGAGCTCACGGTCGCCGAGATCGTCCGGCACTTCGCCACGTTCTACCCGGCGCCGCGCGACCCGGACGAGGTGATCGACGCCGTCGGGCTGCGGGAGAAGGCCCGGACCCGCACGCGCCAGCTCTCCGGCGGCCAGCGGCGGCGCCTGGACGTCGCGCTCGGCATCGTGGGGCGCCCGGAGCTGCTGTTCCTCGACGAGCCGACGACCGGGTTCGACCCGCAGGCCCGCCGCGCGTTCTGGGCGCTGGTCCGCTCGCTGCGCGCGGACGGCACGACGATCCTGCTCACCACGCACTACCTGGACGAGGCCGCGCACCTGGCCGACCGCGCGGCCGTGGTGCGCGCGGGCCAGGTCGTCGCGCTCGACGCGCCCGACCGCCTCGGCGGCCCGGACGCGCGCCGCCCGGAGGTCCGCTGGCTCGACGACGGCACGTGGCGGTCGGAGCGCACCGACTCCCCCACCGCGCTGGTCGCGTCCCTCGCCGCGCGGTACGCCGGACCCGACGGCGAGGTCCCCGGCCTCGCGGTGACCCGCCCGAGCCTGGAGGACGTCTACCTCGAGCTCATCGGCGAGCCGGCCACGGCACCCGACTCCGTACCTGCCGGCACGACCCCACCCGGTCCCCTCGACGCGCGCGCCGAGGACCCCACGCCCGACGGCACGACCGCCGTCGTCCCCGAGGAGGCCCGCAAGTGACCACCGCCCCGACCGCCGCCCGGTCCACGCGCTCCGCCCGACCCGCCGCCCTGCCCGGCGCCGGCCGGCTGGGGGTCGAGCGCACCCGCGCCGAGCTGCGCGCGTTCTTCCGCGAGCGCGACGCCGTGATCTTCATCTTCACGTACCCGCTCATCATGCTCGCGATCTTCGCGACGGTGTTCGACGGCCAGGACCAGGGCACAGCCGGCTACTCCGTGCCGTTCGCGCAGTACTTCCTGCCCGGCATGATCGCGACCGGCGTCATGCTCACGAGCTTCCAGTCGCTCGCGATCTCGATCGCGGTCGAGCGTGACGACGGCTCGCTCAAGCGGCTGCGCTCCACCCCGCTGCCGCCGTCCGCGTACTTCTACGGCAAGGTCGGGCTCGTCCTGCTGACGTCGGTCGTGCAGACCGCGCTGCTCCTCCTGCTCGCCGCGACCGTCTACGACGTCCCCATGCCGTGGGAGATGTCCGACGGCGGCGCGCGCCTCGCGACCTTCGCGTGGGTCTTCGTGCTCGGGTGTGCCGCGGGCGCGGTGTGCGGCGTGGCGTTCTCGTCGCTGCCGCGGTCCGGCAAGTCCGCGACGGCGGTCGTCACGCCCGTCGTGCTCGTGCTGCAGTTCATCTCCGGGGTGTTCTTCGCATTCTTCGCGCTGCCGTCCTGGATGCAGACCGTCGCGTCGCTCTTCCCCCTCAAGTGGATGGCGCAGGGCATGCGCTCGGTGTTCCTCCCGGAGCAGGCGGCGGCGCTCGAGCCGTCGGGGTCGTGGCAGCACGGCGCGACCGCTGCTGTACTGGTCGCATGGCTGGTCGTGGGGCTCGTGGTCGGTGCACGCTCGTTCCGGTGGCGGCGCCGTGACGACGGCTGAGACGCCGTCGCCGGGCGGGGTGGTCGACGGGAGTTCCGCCGACGCCGCGACCGCCGAGCTCGACGGCACGTGGGCCCGCGACGTGCGCTGGTGGGACGTGGCGTTCTACGTCATCGTCGTGCTCAGCGCGCTCGCGCTGCTCGCGGCGGGCGTCAGCGGGAGGGCGCTGCTCGTGTCCCTGGCGGCGGTCGCGACGATCCTCGTGGCCTACCTCGCCTGGGGGCGGCGGGCGGCGCGCACCCGCGACCAGGTGCCGGCCCACCTCTACCTCGTCCTCGCGATCGCGTGCACGCTCGTCGTCGTCGGGCAGGACGCGCTCGGCACGCTCCTGCTGTTCGCGGTCTTCACGCAGATCTGGATGCTGTCGGAGCACCTGTGGGCCCAGGTCGTGCTGTGCGTCGCGCTCGCGGCCGGCACGGCGCTCGCGCTCGCGTTCGACCCGCAGACGGGGCGGGTCGAGCCCGAGGAGCTCGCGAGCGCCGCGCCCCAGATGGGCGTCGCCCTGGCGTTCGCGCTGAGCCTCGGGCTGTGGACCGCGCACACGCTGCGGCAGTCGGAGCGCCACGCGCGGCTCGTCGACGAGCTGCGCGCCACGCAGGCCGAGCTCGGCCGGGCCTCGCACGAGGCGGGCGTGCTCGCCGAGCGCGAGCGCGTCGCCCAGGAGATCCACGACACGCTCGCCCAAGGGTTCACGAGCGTGGTCATGCTCGCCCAGGCCGCGAGCGCCGACCTCGACCGGGGCGCCCCCGACGCGGCGCGCGAACGCCTGACCCTCGTGGAGTCGACGGCGCGGGACAACCTCGCGGAGGCCCGCGCCCTCGTCGCCGCCTCCGCCCCCGCCCCGCTCCAGGGCGGCACGCTCAGCGAGGCGCTGCGCCGGCTCGCGGGCCGCTTCGCGGAGGAGACCGGGACGCGCGTCGAGCTCACCGCCCCGCAGGCCCCTCGTCTGTCGAGCGCGGACGACGTCGTGCTGCTGCGCTCCGCCCAGGAGGCGCTCACGAACGTCCGGCGGCACGCGGCCGCGTCCGCCGTGCGCGTCGACCTCCGGCAGGACCACGCGGGGACGGTGCTCGAGGTGACCGACGACGGACGCGGCCTGCCCGCGGACGCGTCGGGGTTCACGGAGGGCTACGGGCTGCGGGGCATGCGGGAGCGCGCGGCTGCGGAGGGCGGGAGCCTCGAGGTGGGGCCGGCTCCCGGCGGCGGGACGCGCGTCGCGGTCCGCCTGCCCGCCGGCGCGTCGCCGGACGGACCGGCCACGAGCACGCGCGCGACGACGCGGGCGGGAGACGTGCGATGAACCCGGCGGGGGTCGGCGTCGTCCGGGTGCTCGTCGTGGACGACCACCCCGTCGTGCGCTCGGGGATCACCGGCATGCTGGCCGCCGAGCCCGACCTGGAGGTCGTCGGCGAGGCGGGCGACGGCGAGCAGGCGGTGGCGCTCGCCCGCGAGCTGGCGCCCGACGTGGTGCTCATGGACCTGCGCATGCCCGTGCTCGACGGGGTCGGCGCGACGGCTGCCATCGTCGGCGCGCCCGGCCGGGGCGCGGGGCGCGGCGGCGCGGCGGGCGCCCCGCGCGTCGTCGTGCTCACGACGTACGAGACCGACGCGGACATCCTGCGCGCGGTCGAGGCCGGGGCGACCGGCTACCTGCTCAAGGACACGCCGCGGGACGAGCTCGTGGCCGGGGTGCGTGCGGCGGCGCGCGGGCAGACCGTGCTCGCGCCGAGCGTCGCGACCCGGCTCGTCACGTCGGTCCGCGGCGCGGACCGGCTCACGGACCGGGAGATCGAGGTGCTGCGGCTCGTCGCGCGCGGGTTGTCGAACGCGGCCGTCGGGAGCGAGCTGTTCATCACGGAGGCGACCGTGAAGACCCACCTGCTCCGCGCGTTCGCCAAGCTCGGCGTGGACGACCGGACCGCCGCGGTCACGGTCGCCATGCAGCGCGGGTTCCTCACCGGGACCTGACCGGCGTCCGGTGTGACGGGGCCCGTACGGGGGGCGGGCTGCCGTCGGGACCCTGCCCCGTGCGCGACGCGCGGGTCGGGTCCGCGTGACAGACTCCCCGTGTGCGAGACCTGGCGACGCTTCCCAAGGCCCACCTGCACCTGCACTTCACCGGGTCGATGCGCCCGGAGACGCTGCGCGACCTCGCCGCGCAGTACGGCGTGCGGCTCCCCCACGCGCTCGTCGACGGCGACCCGCTCCGGCTCCCGCCCACCGAGCGGGGGTGGTTCCGGTTCCAGCGCCTCTACGACGCCGCGCGCGCGTGCGTGCGCTCCGAGGCCGACATGCGCCGCATCGTGCTCGAGGCCGCGCAGGACGACGCCGCGGAGGGGTCGGGCCGCCTCGAGATCCAGGTGGACCCGACGTCGTACGCGCCGTTCGTCGGCGGCATCACCCCGGCCGTGGAGATCGTGCTCGACGCGGCGCGGTCCGCGAGCGCCGCGACGGGGACGGAGGTCGCGGTGGTCGTCGCGGCGTCGCGCATGCGGCACCCGCTGGACGCGCGCACGCTCGCGCGCCTCGCGGCGCAGTACGCGGGCGAGGGGGCCGGGGAGGTCGTGGGGTTCGGCCTGAGCAACGACGAGCGCCGCGGGGACACGGCGGAGTTCGCGCGCGCGTTCGCCATCGCGCGGCGGGCCGGGCTCGCGTCCGTGCCGCACGGAGGCGAGCTGCTGGGGCCGGCGCACGTGCACGAGGTGGTGCGCGAGCTCGTCCCGGACCGCCTCGGCCACGGCGTGCGGTCCGCGGAGGACCGGCGCGTGCTGGACGACGTCGTGGACCGCGGGATCGCGCTCGAGGTGTGCCCCGCGTCGAACGTCTCCCTCGGGGTCTACGAGGACGCCGGGCAGGTGCCCCTCGGTGCGCTGGTCGACGCCGGGGCCCGCGTCGCGCTCGGCGCGGACGACCCCCTCCTCTTCGGGTCCCGCCTCGTGGCGCAGTACGAGACGGCGCGGCACGAGCACGGCTTCTCCGACGACGAGCTCGCCGCGCTGGCGCGGTCGTCGATCCGGGCGAGCCGGGCGTCGTCGGGCACGAAGGAGCGCCTGCTGGCCGGCGTCGACGACTGGCTCGCGGGAGCCTGACCGGCCGCCTCCCCTTCTCATGTGCGTCTCATCCTGCTCTCGGATACTGGGGCCATGACTCGCCGGACCGTCGCGTGGCTCGTGGGGGCGCTCGTGCTCGTCCTCGGGGGCGCGGCCGCCGCGGGTGCGCTCGCCGCGCGCCCGCAGGACCGTGAGGTCGGGGGCGCCGTGGTCGTGACGCCCGCCCCCGCCCCGCCGACGACCACGCCCGCCCCCTCGCCGACCGCCTCCGACGACGACCACGACGGGGACGGGGACGATGACGACGATGACGACGATGACGACGACGAGGACCGCGTGACGCCCGCCCCGCCGTCGAGCGGCGACGACGATGACGACGACCGCAGCGGCTCCGACCGGGGCGACGGGTGAGCCCCCGGACGCGCCGCGCGGGGCTGACCGTCCGCACCCGCATGCTCGCGGCGTTCCTCGGGCTCTCCGCCCTCGCGCTCCTCCTCGCCGGCGGCGCCGCCTGGTTCCTGCAGCGCGGGCAGATCGACGCGCGCATCGACGAGAGCCTGACCCGGAGCGCGAACGAGCTCGCGCAGCTCGCGGAGTCCGGGGTGAACCCCGTCACGGGCGAGCCCTTCACGTCCGCCGAGGACGTCGTCGTCGCCTCGATCCAGCTCACGGTCCCCGCGCACAACGAGGGCATCCTCGGGCTCCGCGAGGGCCGCACGCCGCTCGTCTCGCAGCAGGAGGTGCGGCTGCGGCTCGAGGACGACCCCGAGCTCGTCGCCGCGCTCTCGCCGCTCGTGGCGGGCGACGACGTCGTGCTGCGCTCGCCGCGGACCGCGACGGCCGACTACCGCGCCCTCGTCGCCCCGGTCCGCTCCGTCGGCGGCACGGGTGCGTCCGGCCAGGCGCCCGCGGCCCTCGTGCTCGCCTACGACCGCTCGGCCGAGCACGCCGAGTTCGCGCAGGTCTTCCGGACCTACGCGGTCGTGGCGCTCGGCGCCCTCGTGCTTATCGGCGTCGTGGGGTGGGTCGTCGCGGGGCGCCTCCTCCAGCCGATCCGCACGCTCTCGCGCACCGCGCAGGACATCGGCGAGACGGACCTGTCCGCGCGCATCCCGGTGACCGGCAACGACGACCTCTCGGACCTGTCGCGCACGGTGAACGGCATGCTCGACCGGATCGAGGGGGCGTTCGACTCGCAGCGGCGGCTCATCGACGACGTCGGGCACGAGCTGCGCACCCCGCTCACCGTGGTCCGGGGGCACCTCGAGCTCATGGACCCGCACGACGCCTCGGACGCGTCCGAGACGCGCGACCTCGCGCTCGACGAGCTCGACCGCATGAACCGCCTCGTCGACGACCTCGTGACGCTCGCGACCGCCGGTCGTCCCGACTTCGTCCGCCCGGTCGACACGGACCTCGGCCGCCTCCTCGACGACGTGCACGACAAGGTCCGCACGCTCGGCGAGCGCCGCTGGCTCGTCGACGCCCGGGCCGACGTCGCCGTGCGTGCCGACGCGCAGCGCCTCACCCAGGCGCTCCTGCAGCTCGCCGCCAACGCGGTGAAGTTCTCGGCGCCCGGGTCCGTCGTCGCGCTCGGCTCGGCCGTGTCCGACGACGGCGCGCGCGTGCGCGTGTGGGTCCGCGACGAGGGCGTCGGGATCGCCCCCGAGCAGCAGGAGCGGATCTTCGAGCGCTTCGCCCAGGCGACCACGCCCGGCGCGGCCCACCCCGAGGGCGCCGGACTGGGGCTCGCGATCGTCGCGGCCATCGCGGAGGGGCACGGCGGCCGGGTGCTCGTCGCGTCGACGCCCGGCGTCGGGTCGACGTTCACGCTGGACCTCCCGCTCGTCCCGGTCGCCGCCGCGTCCCTCGACGCGGCCGACCCGGCGCCCGGCCCGCACGGCCCGGGGCGACGCCCCGCGCCCCCCGCGGTGGCGCCCACCGCGCCGACGGTGCCCAGCGCGCCGTCCGCCGTCACGCCTCCGCTCCCCTCGCTCCCTCCGCGGGCACCCGGGCCGCCGGCACCGCCCGTCGCGGGCCCCGACGACCGCCGTCCGCCCTCGTACCCCGCCCCCGACGGAAGGACCACCCGGTGAGCCAGATCCTCGTCGCCGAGGACGAGACCCGCATCGCGTCGTTCGTGGCCAAGGGGCTGCGCTCGGCGGGCTACGCCAGCACGACCGTCGCGACCGGCCGCGAGGCGTTCGACCTCTCCAGCACCGGCGACTTCGCGCTCCTCGTGCTCGACCTGGGCCTGCCCGACCAGGACGGCTTCACCGTGCTGCGGCGTCTGCGGGAGACGGGCAACGCGATCCCCGTCATCATCCTCACCGCGCGCACGTCGGTCACGGACACCGTCGCCGGGCTCGAGGGCGGGGCCGACGACTACATGGCCAAGCCGTTCCGGTTCGAGGAGCTGCTCGCGCGCATCCGGCTGCGCCTGCGCAGCGAGCCCGCGGGCGAGGTCACGGTGCTCACGCACGGCATCCTGAGCCTCGACCTGCGCACGCGCCGCGCGCGCACCGCCGAGCGCGAGGTCGACCTCTCGGCGCGCGAGTTCGCGCTCGCCGAGGCGTTCCTGCGCAACCCCGGCCAGGTGCTGAGCCGCGAGCAGCTCCTGTCGCGCGTGTGGGGGTACGACTTCGACCCCGGGTCGAACGTCGTCGACGTCTACGTGCGCTACCTGCGCAACAAGCTCGGGGCCGAGCACTTCGTCACCGTGCGCGGCATGGGCTACCGGCTCGCCGACGCCGCCCGCTGACCGGCCGGCCCGCTGACCTGCCGGACCGCAGACCTGCCGGACCGGCGGGCCCGGCCTGCCGACCCGGTCGGCGCAGACGCACCCCTGGCACGACGAACCCGGGCCCGCGGGTCGCGAGGTGGTCCCTCGCGACCGGCAGACCCGGGCGCGGCGCGGCAGCCCGTCGGGCGCCGAGGTCAGTCGGCCGACTGCGGCGACGGCGGCGTGACCGGGCTGGGCGGGGTGTTCGGCGTCTGCGGCGTGTTCGCCGTGTTCGCCGTGGGCGGGGTGTTGGGCGTGTTCGGGGTCTGGCTCGTCACGGCCGAGCCGGAGGTGTTCGCCGAGCCCGCGGTGCTCGGGGAGGCGGACGTGTTCGCCGTGACGGTCGTGATCGACGACCCGTTCTGGACGTCGGTCGGGCTGGGCGTCGCGGACGTGGCGGGCGCGTCGGTCGGCGTGCTCGACGACGTGCCCACCTGGACCGACGGCGAGACGGTCGCCGGCTCGGGGGCGTCGAACGCGCCCTGGGCGGTCGCCACCGTCGCTCCGAGACCGACCGCCCCGAGCGCCCCGGTGACGATCCATGCGCTGCGTGCCTTCATGATCCTTCTCCTTCGTCCGATGGTGCGCACGACCCCTCTGCCGTGCATGCTCCGAGCCTCTCGGTCACGCGTGAGATGCCGAGGAGGCGCCGATGAGAGTGCTCTCAGGAACGGGGGCGGGCTCGGCGGCGACCGTGCCGGGGGCCGCGTCCAGCAGCCCCTCCGCGACCCGCAGCCACGCATCGGCGAGGTCGCGCGACGCCGCACCGGTCGTGAGGGACAGCACGACGCCGGCCGCGCGCGCCCGCAGGGCCGCGGGGTCGACGCGCTCGTCGAACACGGCCAGGCACCGGTCGACGAGCGCCCCCACGCCCCCGTACACCGCGGGGGCGAGCGACGGGAGCACGACGAGGTGCGCGACGAGGCACGCGAGGTCGTCCACGCGGTGCCCCGGGCCGAGCGTGTCGACGTCGAGCAGGACGCCGACGCGGGCGCGTCCCCGCGAGGCAGGGGTGCCGGGTGCCGCCGGGACGTCGAGCAGGACGTTCGCCTCGTAGAAGTCGCCGTGCGTCGCGACGACCGGCCCGGGGTCGCGCGTCGCGACGGCCGTCCGGACCGCGCGGGCGACGCGGTCCACACGCGCCGGGTCCAGCGCGTGCACCGCGAGCGCCGACGCCGCGTAGTGCTCGACGCGCTCGGACCACGCGGGGCGGCGGCGCAGCGTCGTCGCGCGGGCCGGGAGGGCGTCGAGCACGCGCAGGAGCTCGCGCGGGTCGATCGCGGTCGGCTGGCCGTCCGGGCCGAGCGCCGCGAGGTGCTGCGCGAGCGACGGGCCGTGCGCCTCCTCGAGGACGACCACGCCGTCGTCGTGCCACGCGAGGCAGCGCGGGGCGTCCACGGTGGTGGACCGGAAGAGGTCGTGCCGACGGACGAGCGAGCGCGCCCGGTCGGGCCGGACGACCTTGACGTAGACCGTGCGCGCGGACGTCCGCGCGCGCAGCACCGCGCGCCGCAGCGGGCGGTAGGCGACCGTCGTCACCGACTCCACAGCCTCGCCGGGCCCGAGCGCTCCCGCCGCCGCGAGGCGGCGCGTGAGCTCGCCCGCGTCGCACGCGGCGGCGAGGCCGGGCAGCAGCGGGTCGGCGGGGTGGCGCCACACGTGCACGACGCGCGGACCGTCCGCGAGGCGGACGACCCCCGCCCCGACCGCGTCGGGCGAGAGAGGGGCCGTCGTGGCGAGCAGGTACTCGGCGGCGTCCGCCGCGGCGGTGCCCCCGCCCGGCCCGGCCGCGAGCGCGCGGCGGGCGACGACGTCGTACCCGACGGTGACCTCTGCGCCGGGGCGCGCGTGCACCTGGTGGACGCGCCACGTGTCGAGGCTCGCGCCGTCGGCGCCCAGCGCCACGGCGAGCAGCTCTCCCGCCTCGGGGGCGGTGAGCAGGTCGAGCCAGGCGCGCTGGTCGGGCGCGGGAGGGGCGAGCGTCATGGCCCCAGGCAACCTCGCGCGCGTGGCTCGCGGGTGAGACCGGGATGAGAGACCTCTCATCCGGGCGCGCCGGTCCGGGATCCGCGGGGTCTTGACGGGCCGAGGCGCGCGTGCCATTGTACTGATGTGTTGATACAAACGTCGGAAGGTCCGCAGGGCGCCGACCTCTTCCTCCCCGCGGCGTACGACCTCGCGTGGACCGGCGCGGTCCTCGCCGTCCTGGTGGCGCTCGGCGTCGCGGTGGTGCTCGCCGTGCGCGCCGCGACGCGCGCGCCCGAGCCGTGGCTCCAGGGGCTCGCCACGGAGGACCCGGTGCGCCGCGCCGCCCGGCGGCACGCGACGACCGTGAGCGTCGCCGCGGTGACGGCCGCGCTCCTCGTCGGCGCCGTCGTCGCCCAGGCCGCCGCGACCTCCGTCGGGGGCCTCGCCGAGGGCGTGCTCGTGGGCCTCTCCCCCGCGGTCGTCGGGCTCACGTTCCTCGGCGCGCACGCCGTCGGGGAACGCACCTGGCCGCGCCAGCGGACCTCGGTCCGCGCGGCCACGCTGCGGCCACGGACCGTCGCGGACGTCGCGCCCCGCGGCCTGCGTCGCCTCACCTGGTCGCTCGGGACGCTCGTCGTGCTGCTCGCGGTCGTCGGCGCGCTCACGGCGAGCGACGACGGGCGGTCCGTGACCCGCGTCCTCGGCGACTCGACCTCGACCGCGAGCCCCTACCCCGGCGCGTTCTACGGCGCGTGGCTCGCGCTCGCGGCCGTGCTGGTCGTCACGGGCGCCGAGGGGGTGCTGCGCCTCGTCGCCCGCCGCCCGGCGGTCGCGCAGGTCGACGAGGCGTGGGACGTCGGCCTGCGCCGCGCGTCCGCGCACCGGGTCCTGCGGGGCGCGCAGCTCGCGCTCGGGCTGACGGCCGCGGGGATGCTCGGCATCGGCGCGAACGCCGCGGCGCGGGTGGGCTATCCGGGGGCGGTCGTCCTCGTCGTCGTCGCGGTCGGGCTGGCGCTCGCGGCGATCGCCGTCGTCGTGCGGGCCGCCCCGGACCCGGACGCCTGGGCGGACGCCCACGCGAGCGCGGCGGGGCGCGGCCATGCCGCCGGCTGAGCTGCGCGTCGAGATCGACCTGCGGTCGGGGCTCGCGCCGTACGAGCAGATCCGGTCGCAGGTCGTCGCGCACGTCGCCGCCGGTCGCCTGCGCGTCGGCGACCGCCTGCCGACGATCCGCGCGCTCGCCACGGACCTCGGGCTCGCGCCCGGGACCGTGGCGCGCGCGTACCGCGAGCTCGAGGCGGCCGGGGTCGTCACGACGCGGCGGCGCGCCGGGACGGTCGTGGCCGACGGCGTCTCCGCGAGCGACGTCGCCGCGCGCCACGCCGCGCACGAGCTCGTCCGCGCCGGACGCGAGGCCGGCCTGTCCGACGACGCGATCCTCGACGTCGTGCGCGGGGCGCTGCTGCACGAGCCGCCCGGGTCGGGGGACGCCCGACGCTGAACGACGCTGGACGCCGCTGGACGGTGCTGGGCGACCCGGCGCTGGACGGGGCGCCGACCGGGCGCTGGACGGGCGAACGCCCTCGGTCGCGGTCCCGCGGTCGGCGGACGGAGGACGCGGCCGAGCCCGTCCGGCCCGCGCCCGACCCGTCGCCGCGTCACGACAGGGTCACGATCCGCCGACAGACGCCCGGCACGGACGTCCGAGGCACCGGCCGGGCGCATGATGGTGCTCCGCGGCGGACGCCGCGGCACACGTGAGGGGGAACAGGTGGACGGAGCTTCCGCGAGCGCGCGGACGGGCGCTGCGACGCGCACGACGGCGGGGGACGCGGCGTGCGCCGCTCCCGCGGCCGCGGGGCGCGGACCGGGCCGACGTCGGCGCGGTGCCGGCGCGGCGTCGCTCGCCGTCGTCGCCACGCTGGTCGCGGCGCTGGCGCTCGCAGGCTGCCAGGCCGGGCTGCCCGACCTCGAGCCCGGCCGGACGCCGTCGGCCACCGCGGACGTGCCCGTGACGACGGAGCCCGCGAGCCCGAGCCCCACGGACACGGAGACCACGCCCGAGCCGCCGGAGACGCCGACGACCGAGCCCACGCCCACCGAGACTCCCGCCCCCGAGCCGAGCACGCCCCCGCCCGCGCCGGAGCCGACCCCCGAGCCGCCGCCCGCACCCGTCGAGCCGGAGGAGCTCGCGCGCGGCGCGACCGGCGAGCGCGTCGTCGCGCTGCAGCAGCGCCTCGCCGACCTCGGCTACTTCATCGGCGCGCCCGACGGCGACTTCGGCGGCGGCACGCAGCAGGCCGTGTGGGCGCTGCAGAAGGCCGCCGGACTCTCGCGCGACGGCGTCGTGGGCCCCGCGACGCAGGCCGCGCTCGACCAGGGCGTCACGCCGCAGCCGCGCAGCGGGTCGGGCAAGGTCATCGAGATCGACCTCGACCGCCAGCTCCTGCTCGCCGTCGAGGACGGTCGCGTCGTCACGGTCGTCAACGCGTCGTCGGGCAACGGCGAGTCGTACGAGGCCAAGGGCCGGACCTACCGCGCGGGCACGCCGCGCGGAGAGTTCCGCGTCGGCCGGCAGGTCGACGGCAACCACTCGTCGAGCCTCGAGCTCGGCGACATGTGGCGTCCCAAGTTCTTCACCGGCGGCATCGCGGTGCACGGCTCGGGCTCTATCCCGCCGTGGCCCGCGTCGCACGGGTGCGTGCGCGTCGCGAACTCGGCGATGAACTGGCTCTGGGACACCTGGCACGCCGACCCGGGCACCCCGGTCCTCGTCTACTGACCTACCCGTTGTGGGCATGGAATGGGCCCGGTTCCGAGGTCGGAACCGGGCCCATTCCATGCCCACAACCGGTGGGTCGGTCAGAGGGAGACGCCGACGAGGACGGGCTCCGGGACCAGGTCGACGCCGAACGCCTCGCGCACGCCGTCGCGGACCGCGCGCGCGAGCTCGACCAGGTCCTCCGCGCTCGCGCCGCCACGGTTGGTGAGCGCCAGGGTGTGCCGGGTCGACAGCCGCGCGAGGCTCGACGGACCGTGGACGCCGAAGCCCTTGGTGAACCCCGCGTGCTCGATGAGCCACGCCGCGGACGTCTTGACGAGCGTCGGGTCGACCTCGCCCAGGCTCGGGCCCGTCGTGCGGGACGGCGTCGCCGAGCGCACCGGGTAGCGCGGGGCCTCCGCCGGGAGGAGGTCGGCCTGCGCCGCCGCGACCACGGGGTTCGTGAAGAACGACCCGGCGCTCCAGCGGTCGTGGTCCGGACCCGTCTCCCCGGGCACGGCGTCGTCGGGCGACGCGGGCGCGACGTCCGGGCCGACGCCGTCGAGCAGCATGCCCTTGCGCGCCCGCAGTGTCAGGACCGCCTCGCGCACGTCCGCGCTCGGGGCCCGGTCGCCGACCTGCACGCCGAGCGTCCGGGCGAGCTCCGGGTACGCGACCGGGGCGGACAGCGAGCCGAGCCGGGACTGGAAGCCGACGTCGAGCACCACGTAGCGCGGCGACGGGTACCACGGGCCGTCCGCCTCGCCGTCACCGCTCACCGCGGCGTGCATGCTGCGCTTCAGCAGCGACGTGCGGTACCCGAACGCGAGCTCGCCCAGCGCCAGGGTGCGCACGCGCGACCGCCGGCGGTCCCACACCCGCACGGTCGAGATCACCCCCGCGACCTCCTGGCCGTACGCGCCGATGTTCTGCACGGGCGCGGCACCGACCGTGCCCGGGATGCCGGAGAGCGCCTCGACGCCCACCCACTCCTCCGCGACCGCGCGCGCGACCAGCTCGTCCCAGTCCTGCCCGGCAGGGGCGTGGAAGCTCGCACCGCCGCACGAGTCCTCGGCGTCCACGGTGATCCCGCGCCGCAGGTCGCGCACGACGACCCCGCCGAAGCCCTCGTCACCGACGAGCAGGTTCGAGCCGCCGCCGATCACGAGGAGCGGCTCCCCGGCGTCGTCCGCGGCCTGCACCGTCTCCAGCAGCTCCGCCTCGCTGTGCGCCTCGACGTACCGGTCCGCCGGACCGCCCACCCGCAGGGTGGTCAGCTCCGCCAACGAGGGCGCGCCGACGGCGTCGGGCCGCAGGCCCGGCGCGGTCCGGACGATCTCGGGCAGGTCGCGGTCGACGGGGGTGAGGGGTTCGCACGTCACCGCCCCAGCGTAGTTCGCCCCCGCCCCGACCCGCCGCCGCCACCGTTCGCCCGATCGGACTCAGGCCCGCGGGCTCGGTCCGCGGCGCGCACGGACTCTGCCGCCTGCGGGGTGGGGTCCGGGCGCAGCGGCACCACGACACAGCGGCGTCGGCGCCGAAGCCGAAGCCGAAGCCGACGCCGACGCCGACGCCGACGCCGACGCCAGTCTCGTGCACCGACCGCATGCAGCGGGAACCGTGCGGTCGAAGCTGACACCGCGGGTAGTCGCCCCAGGCAGCCCAGACCAGGCCGAGACACCGTAGGGCGGGGTGGGTGGTGGTGCCGCGTCGTGGCGGGCCTGGACGAGGGATCGTCCGGAGTGAGCTCGCGAACGCAGGACGATCCCGACCGAGAACACGGGAGCCGCGAGGAACGAGCGGCGGATGGTAGACGCGGCACCACCACCCCCCCCCCCCCCCCCACCCCCCCCCCCCCCCGCGGGCCATTACACCGCGCTAACCCCCCAAAACACGGGGCGACATGGC
>NZ_JBVIFN010000001.1:485392-738923 GCF_055571305.1 Cellulosimicrobium sp. NPDC030954 | reverse complement strand
GGTCCCTCCCCCCCTCCCACCCCGGGCGCCCGGTGTCTACCGCGGGGGGGTGGCCCCCCCCCCCCCCCCCCCCCACCCCGCCCACCCAAGGCGACCACGCGCCGTCGGGCATGACCACGGCTCTACCCCGCGAAACCAGGGCTCTACTTCGCGCAACCACGGCTCGGCCTCGGCCGACCAGGGCTCTAACTCGCGCGACCAGGGCTCTAGCTCGGCACATCGTGCGGTCGGTGCGGGTCAGCGGTCGGGGGTCACCTCGGAGCGCCGGGCGGCCTGCTGGCCCGCGGAGCCCGCGGCGGTGGGGAGGGGGCGGGTGGCGCCGACGACCAGCAGGCCGACGACCACGGGCACGGCGATCACGAGGAGCGCGGCGCGGTAGCCGACGTGCTCGGCGAGGAACCCGATGAGGGGCGGGCCCATGAAGAACGCGGAGTAGCCGATGGTCGCGACGACGCTCACGCGCACGGCGGCGCGCGCCGGGTCGTCGGAGGCTGCGCTCATCCCGACGGGGAAGCCGAGCGCCGCGCCCATGCCCCACGCGACCACGCCGAGCAGCGCGAGCCAGATGCTCGGCGAGAGCGTGAAGAGGAGCAGCCCGACGAGGGCGAGCGCGGCGCCGAGCCGTAGCACGGTGACGCGCCCGTAGCGGTCGAGCAGGCCCGTGCCGAGGAGGCGCATCCCGGTCATGGCCGTGAGGAACACGGCGAGGCCGACGGCGCCCATCGCGTCGGACGTCTCGAAGCCGTCGACGACGGCGAGGCTGACCCAGTCGTTCGCGGCGCCCTCGGTGAGCGCGGCGGCGAGGACGACGAGCCCGATGAGGAGCGTGCGCGGCTCGGTCCACGCGCTGAGCGCGCCGCGCGCGTTCTCCGACGCGGTGAGTGGTGTGCCGCTCCCGGCCGCGGCGGCGGGGTCCGCGCCCGCGGCGTCCTCCGACGCGTCGACGACGGCGTGGTCCACCTGCCCGGCCGGGAGGAAGAACCGCACGCACCACAGCACGCCGAGGAGGCTCAGCACGACCGCGGCCGTGAGGTGCGCCTGGACCGGGACGTGGAGCGCGGCCATGAGGGCCCCGACGCCGGCGCCCGCCATGGTGCCGAACGAGAAGCCGGCGTGGAAGCGCGGCATGATCGCCTTGCCGAGCCGCTGCTCGACGGCGGCGCCCTCGAGGTTCATCGCGGCGTCCCACACGCCCGTGCCGATGCCGGCGAGGAAGAGCCCGGCGCGCACGACGACGTCCTCCCCCGCGGCCACGCCGGTGACGGCGGTGACGAGGCCGACGACGTTGGTCACGGCGAACAGCGTGACGGCCTTCGACGCGCCGAGCCGCTGCACGACCATGCCGGAGAGGGGCAGCGCGAGGAGCGACCCGACGGCCATGAAGAGCAGCAGGAGACCCATCTGCGCCTCGGTGAAGCCGAGCGAGTCCCGGACCGCGGGCAGGCGGGACGCCCAGGTCGCGAAGTTGAAGCCGTTGAGGAAGAAGACCGCGAACACGGCCCAGGTGGCGAGCGCGACGACGCGGCGGTCGGTGCGGGCGGTGGTCATGCGGAGGTCTCCTCGCGGCGGTGCGACGGGCGGGTTCGGGGGCGGCGTGCGGAGGCACGGTGGACGGTGGACGACCCGGTGCGGGACGTCGCGCGAGGTCGGCGGAGCCGGCGGGGGCGGCGTGCGTCGTCGGCCTCGTCCGGGACGGCGCCGGTCGTGCCGTCCTGGTCGGGGTCGCCCGTCCGCTCGGCGGCGTCCGCGGCGACCGCCGCGTCGGTCTCGGGACCATCCTCCACCCCGTGGGGCACGTCGTCGTCCGCACCCGCGGCGGGTCGCGGCGTCCGGGCGGCGAGCGCGGCCGGGGTGCGCAGGGGCGTGACCTGGCGCGCGAGGAGGACGCTGAGGACCATCGCGGCGACGATGAGCACGAGCGCGTGACGCGCACCCATGGCCTCGGCGGCGAGCCCGAGCAGGGGCGGTGCGGCGAGCGACGCCATCGACGCGAACGCGGAGACGACGGACACGCGGCTCGCGGCGCGCAGCGGCTCGTCGGACGCGGCCGCGATGCCGACGGGCACCGCGAGCGCCGCGCCGAAGCCCCAGAGCACGACCCCGGCCCCGGCGAGCGGGAGCGTCGGCGCGAACCCGAAGAGGAGCAGCCCGGCGATCGACGCGACGCCCGAGGCGCGGAGCACGGTGACGCGGCCGAAGCGGTCGATGAGGCGCGTGCCGGCGAGGCGCATGACGGTCATGGCCGCGACGAACGTGCCGAACACGACGGCGCCGACGGCCTCGGTCTGCGCGAACCCGTCGACGACGGCGAGCGAGAGCCAGTCGTTGGCGGACCCCTCGGACAGCGCGGCGGAGAGGATGACGAGGCCGATGAGCAGCGTGCGCGGCTCGCGCCACGCCGAGAGCGCCGCCCCGAGCCGGGCGCCGCGGCGGGCGAGGCGCGCGCGGAGCCCGGCCGTCTCGACGTCGACGACGGCGTCGCCGAGCGCCTCGACCGGTGCCGGGGCGTCCGTCGGCGCGCGCGTCGGGAGCGTGTCGTGGACCGTCGCGGGGATCGCGGCGAGACGCCAGACCATGGCGACCGTGCCCGTGGCGACGAACTGGACGAGCACGGGGACCTGCGCGTGGGCGCACGCGGCGCCGACGAGCGACCCGACGACGGCGCCGATGGAGAACGCGGCGTGGAACTGCGGCAGGATCGTGCGCCCGACCCGCCGTTCGATGCCCGCGCTCTCGACGTTCATCGGGACGTTGCCGAGCGAGAAGGCCATGCCGTTGACGAAGATGCCGGCGGCGAGCAGGGGGACGGAGCCGGTCGCGGGGCCGAGGCCGAGCAGGAGGAACGCGACGCCGAACAGGACCGCGGAGACGGCGAAGGCGACGCGGCCGCCGAAGCGCGTGACGAAGGGGCCGGCGGCGGTGACCGTGGCGAGGGCACCGACGGCGCCCGCGAGCAGCACGACGCCGAGGTCGGCGGGGGTGAGGTCGAGCGCGTCGCGCACCGAGGGGATGCGCGCGAGCCAGCTCGACATCATGACGCCGTTGAGCGCGAAGACGCCCAGCAGGACCCAGCGCGCCCGGGTCAGGGCGCGGGGGTCGGACAGGAGGTCGGTCGGTGACTGCGCAGCACCTCCTCGAATCGATTCGATCCGACGGCCGAGGGTGCGCTTCGAATCGATTCGACGCATGGTCACCAGTGTGCGGGTACGCTGGCCGCGCGTCAATCGAGAATCCCGCGCGCGCGGGAGGCAGGGAGCGTGATGAGCGACACCCCCGGAAGCCGGGAGCCCGCGGCGACCGCCGCGCCGGCCCACCGGCCCACGCTCGCCAAGGTCGCCGAGCTCGCGGGGGTCTCCGTCTCGACGGCGTCGCTCGCCTTCTCCGGTGCGGGGCCGATCACCCCGGAGACCCGGGCCCGCGTGCTCGACGCGGCGAAGGAGCTCGGGTACACGGGTCCCAACCCGCTCGGCCGCCAGCTCCGGTCGGGGCGGTCCGGAGTCGTGGGCGTCGTCGTCGGCGACCAGCTCCGCCGCGCGTTCCGGGACCCCGTCGCCGTCCAGGTGCTCGACGGCCTCGTCTCGACCCTCGGCGAGAACGGCCTCGGCGTGCTCCTCATCCCCGGCATCCCGTCGGACGACCCGGCCCGCGCCGTCGACCCGCTCGTCGAGAGCGCGGCCATGGACGTCGCCGTCCTCGTGTGGGGCGTGGGGTCCGACGACGCGACGCTCGCCGCGCTGCAGCGGCGCGGGGTGCCCGTGGTCATCGGGGAGGGGCGCGCGGTCGAGGGCACCCCGCTCGTCGCGATCCGCGACCGGGTCGGCACGGCCGACGCCGTGCGGCACCTCGTCGACCTCGGCCACACGCGCGTCGCGGAGGTCTCGCTCCCCCTCGACAACTCCGACCGCAGCGGGCCGATCGACGCGCGACGGCTCGCCCAGGTGGACCGCACGCCCACGGCGAACCGGCTCGCGGGCGTGCGGGACGTCGTCGAGCCCGTCGCGAGCTGGGAGACCGAGGCGTCGCTCGTCGAGCACGGCCGCTCCGCGACCCTGGCCCTCCTGGGACGCCCGGGCGCGGACGGGACGACCGAGCCCGCCGACCCCGCCACCCGCCCCACGGCGGTCATCGCCCACTCCGACCTGCTGGCGGCGGGCGCCCTGCTCGCCGCGCGCGAGCTCGGCCTGCGGGTGCCCGACGACGTCTCGGTCGCCGGGTTCGACGGGCTCGACCTGCCCTGGCTCGCCCCGGACGTCCTCACGAGCGTCCACCAGCCGCTCGCCCGCAAGGGCTCCGAGCTGGGTCTCGCCGTCATCCGCCAGCTCGCGGGCGAGAGCCCGACGACCGTCGAGCTCGACGTCGAGCTGGTGGTGGGGACGACGACGGGCCCCGCCCCCACCACCTGACACCGGCGCGTCAGCCGAGGCGACCGGGCTGCAGCGGGTTCGCCCGTGCGGCCGCCAGGAGGTACCAGGACGTCGCCCCGACGTGCTGGACCTGGAAGTACCCGAACCCGAAGCCCGAGTCGATCAGGCTCGACGCGGCGACGACGCCCGCGCGTTCCGGCAGCGCGGCGCCGCCGATCGTCTGACCGGCCCCGACGCCCTCCTGCACGCCCTGCACCTCGCGCAGCAGGCCGTCCGCGCGGACCCGGTCGTCGTCCCGCTCGCAGCCGCGGCGCCCCCGCCGGCGGTCGTCGCGGCCACCGCGCCCGCGCGCCCCGCGGTCCGCGAGCGCCGACGCGAGCTGCGCCGTCCCCTCCAGCCACACGCCCTGCTGGTGGACGGGCAGCCCGTTGTACGACGCCGTCGACGTCAGGCTCCCGCTCGAGAACGTCACGCCCTCGACGACCGCCCCCGCGGGGAGCTGTGACACGCCCTCGCCCGCGACGTCGCGCGCGGCCAGCGCATCGTCCGCCCAGTCGAGCGCGCGGGCGTAGCGCCGCTCGCGCAGCGCGAGCCAGCCCCACGTCTGCGGGTCGAGCGGGAGCGGGTCCCGGTTGATCTCGGTGCCGTCGTTCGTGCCGGTGTACAGGTAGCCGCCGTCGGGCTCCCACATGCGGTCGACGAACGCGCGGGCGTGCTCGGCGGCCCGATCCCAGCGCCGGTCGCGCGTCACGGACCCGAGCTGGCGGAAGAACGCGACGCAGTCGATGTTGTGCTCGGTCGAGCCGTTGGGGATCGGGACGTTCGCGCCGTCGACGCCGAACGAGAACCCGCCGAGGGGAGCCTGCGACCACGTGTTCGC
Source organism: Cellulosimicrobium sp. NPDC030954 (assembly GCF_055571305.1). NCBI lineage: Bacteria > Bacillati > Actinomycetota > Actinomycetes > Micrococcales > Promicromonosporaceae > Cellulosimicrobium > Cellulosimicrobium sp. NPDC030954. Next base: position 733,679 of record NZ_JBVIFN010000001.1, on the reverse strand, counting down.
GACGATCCACTCGCCGATCCGCAGCGCGGCGTCCCGGTAGCGCCGCTCGCGCGTCACCGCGTGCAGGTGCAGCAGCGCGATGCCCGGCCAGGCCATGTCCCCGACCGCCGTCCCGAGGAAGCCGAACTGCCACCCGACGTTCGCCGTGCCGTCGGGCAGCACGAGCCCGTGCTCCTGCGGCGTGCCGTCGTAGAAGGTGTACGGCCCGACGTTGTACGCCTGGCGCAGGCGGCCGTCGTCGTGGTCGGGGTCGTTCTCGAGCGCGAACACGAGGCCGTCGCCGAGCGCCCGCGCCCGGTCGAGGTGTCGCCGGCCGGCGGTGAGCGTCGCGAGGATCGCGAGGGCGTTGTCGTAGACGAACGCCGTGGAGAACAGGCCGAGCTGGTCGGCGTACGACTGGGCGATCCGCGGGCCGGGGTTGACGTCGGGGTACGCGTCGGTCGCCGCGGCGAGGAAGCCGTGGGCGCGCTGGACCGACGCCGCGCGGCCCCGCGCCGGGCTACCGGCTGTCTGCCCGACGGCGCCCGCCGCCGCAGGCAGGGTCGCGCCCGGGCGGGCTGCCGCCGGGGTCGCGGTGAGACCCGCGAGCGCGAGCGCACCGCCGAGCGCGAGGACGGCGCGGCGGTCGAGCCCGCGCGGAGGCGCGGGCGTGGGGTCGTGATCGCGAGGTTCGTGGGGTGCGGGTCGGCCACCGTGCTGGGTCATGAGCGTCTCCTTCGACGTCGTGAGGGGCGCGACCCACCGTAGTGGGAGCGTTCCCATGGCGAAAGGGGGCAGGCCGTGGCGAACGATGTCGAATCGTGCGCCCCACCGCCGCGCGAGACTCAACCTTCCGGGGGCGTCGTGCGTGTGACAGTCATGACCGTGGACGCGATCGCCCTCTCGGCCGACGACGAACCCGACGAGAGCCCACCCCCCGACGCCGTCCTCCCCGTGGTGCGGGCCGCCACGTCGCACGAGCAGGAGTTCAGCGACTTCATGGCGAGCGCCGCGCCCCGGCTCGCACGCACCGCGTGGCTGCTGTGCGGCGACGTGCACCTGGCCGACGAGCTCGTCCAGCAGGCCCTGACCCGCACGTACCTGCACTGGCGCGCGGCGCGGGAGCGCGACCCGTACGCCTACGCCCGCCGCACGCTCGCGAACCTGCGGGTCGACACGTGGCGGCGACGACGCCGGGAGGTGCTCGTCGCCCCGCCCGACCTCCCGGAGACCGCGAGCGACGCCCGGGCCGACCAGCACACCGAGCGGGACGTCCTCGTCCGCGCGCTCGCGACGCTCACGGCCCGCCAGCGCCGCATCGTCGTGCTGCGCCACCTCGTCGGGCTGAGCGAGAAGGAGGTCGCCGACGACCTCGGCGTCTCTGTCGGGACCGTGAAGTCCACAGCCTCGCGGGGGCTCGCCCAGCTGCGCTCGGTCCTCGGCGCCGCCGATCCCGCCGACGCACGGGGCCGCGCGCAGTGGCCTGCCCCCGCGCCGCACCCCCTCTCCACCGACCGGACCGACAGGAGGCAGCCATGACCGGCACCCTTCCGACCGACGACGAGACGTTCGCCCACGCGCTGCGCGCGCGGGTCGACGCGCTCGCCCCCCGCATCGACGTCGACACCGACCGCGTGCTCCCGACGGCCCGCCGCGGCCGACGACGGCGCCGCACCGTCGTCTCGGGCCTGTGCGCGCTCGCGGTCGTCGCCGGCGGGGTGGGCGCCGCGAGCTACTGGGCGGAACCCAGTCCCACCCACCCGTCGCAGCTCGCCCCGGCGAGCGGCGGCGACGCCACGGCCCTGGGTCCTGACGGGAGACCGCAGGGCAACGGCCCCTCCGACGGGCCGTACTGGCGCGTCCGGACCCTGACGACCACGACGAACACGACCATCGACGGACGGACGGAAGAGAGCACGCAGGGCATCACGTACTGGACCGCCCGCGACCCGGAGGGCGACTCGTACCGGGCCTTCGAAGGGGTCGAGGCCCTGGACCCCTGGCCCGGCTCGACGTTCGGGTCGCTCGTCGTCGACGGGGAGCTCGTCCGGCTCAGCTGGGACGCAGCCGCCACGCTCCCGACGGACCCTGCGGAGCTCGACGCGCTCCTGCGCGACAGCATCCGCGCGGAGCTCGGGTCGGTGAACGAGGACGCGCTCGCCCAGAAGACGTGGAACCTCCTCAAGAGCGGGCCCACGTCGCCCGCCGTGCGCGACGGGCTGTGGGCGACGCTGACCGGGCTGACGGGCAGCACCCCGCTGGGTGCCGTCCAGGACACGCTGGGTCGCGCCGGGGAGGGCCTCGAGTGGGTCGGCGAGGACCAGAGCAACCGGATCGTGCGCTTCGTCTACGACACCGCCGAGCACCGGCTCCTCGAGCTCACCTTCGACGTCGACCTCAGCGCGTTCGGCAACGAGCCCACCGACGACGACCCGACCGCGGGGACGAGTGACGAGGGTGCCGCGCTGCAGCACGTCGTGGATCGCACCACGTACCTCGACGAGGGCGAGGTTGCCGGGCCGCCCCCCGAGAGCGGCGGCCCCGACTGCTGGAAGACCTGCTGAGTCCGCGCGAGACGACGAGGGCGCCGTACCCGGCCGGGTGCGGCGCCCTCGTGGCGTCAGGAGCACGGTGTCGCCCGCCCGGGGCGACGCGGTCAGAGGCGGACGACGGCCTGCGTCTTGCCGAGCACGCGCGCGCCCTCGGACGTGACCGTGAGGTCGACGCGGACGGTGCCGGCGTCGGCGTCGATCACGCCGACGGTCCCGGTGACCTCGAGCGTCGCGACGCCGGGGTTCGGCACGGGCACGGGGCGCGTGAAGCGCGTCTGGTAGTCGACGACGGCGCCCGGGTCCCCGGCCCAGTCCTCGACCAGAGCGACGGCCGCGCCCATGGTGAACATGCCGTGCGCGATGACGCCCGGCAGGCCGACCTCGGCCGCGAAGGCGTCGTTCCAGTGGATCGGGTTGAAGTCGCCGCTCGCACCGGCGTAGCGGACGAGGCGCGCGCGGTCGACCTCGACCGTGCGCGTGCCGATCACGTCGCCGACGGAGAGGTCCGTGAGGACGGGGCGGGTGACGTCGGTGCTCATGCGCCCTCCCCACGGACGGCGAGGGTGGAGGTGACGGTCGAGACCGGCTCGGTGCCGCCGTCGGGCAGGACCGCGGCGATCTCGCAGCGCGTGGTGACCATGGCGAGGCCGGCCCGCTCGACGATCGAGTCCACGTGCAGCACGGTCACGAGCTCGTCGCCCGCGACGATCGGCCGGTGGTGCGTGAAGCGCTCGTCCGCGTGGACGACGCGCGAGAAGTCGATGCCCGCCTCGGGATCCTCGATGAGCTGCCCCTCCGCCCGCTGGGCGACGACGACCGCGAAGGTCGGAGGTGCGACGAGGTCCGGATAGCCCGCACCCCGCGCCGCCACGAGGTCGTGGTGCACGGGGTGGGTGGCGCCGACGGCGCCCGCGAACTCCCGCAGCTTCTCGCGTCCCACCGAGTACGGCGCGTTGGCGGGGTACTCGCGGCCGACGTAGGCCAGGTTGACGCTCACTGCGGTGCGCGGGCGCGGAGCCGGAGGCTCAGCGGGTCTCGCGGTGCGCGGTGTGCTTGCCGCAGCGCGGGCAGAACTTCGCGAGCTCCAGGCGGTCCGGGTCGTTGCGACGGTTCTTCTTCGTGATGTAGTTGCGCTCCTTGCAGTCCACGCAGGCCAGCGTGATCTTGGGGCGAACGTCAGCGCTCTTGCTTGCCACGGTAGTGAGCCACCTCTCGCGCCTCCGGAGGGCGCATGTGCTGTGCAGGTCGCACGACGCCGGCCGTCGTGCGAGGTTGTCGAAAGTGGTAGCGGAGGCGGGGATCGAACCCGCGACCTCACGATTATGAGTCGTGCGCTCTAACCATCTGAGCTACCCCGCCGCGTGACTGAACGCGAGGTCGTCTCGCCAGTATTCCAGCAAGACGACCCCGCGTCACCACAGAGCCCCGAAAGGGAATCGAACCCTTGACCTTCTCCTTACCATGGAGATGCTCTGCCGACTGAGCTATCGGGGCAGCGCGGAAAACTTTACACGGAACACGGCGTCGAACGAAATCGGCGCCGTTCCGCCGTTCCTGGGCCCTCCAGCACCGCTCGCCGCCGGCGTCGCACGCCGTCCGACGGCACCGGACGGCGCAGCGCGCCGGGAGAGCCGGTGCCGACGACGACTCCGGGCAGACGACGACGGGGCGCCACCCGTGGGTGGCGCCCCGTCGCTCCGGTGGCAGGTGAGGGATTCGAACCCCCGAAGGCTGAGCCGTCTGATTTACAGTCAGATCCCTTTGGCCGCTCGGGCAACCTGCCGTGTGGAGTTGTCGCACGCCGAGAGCGGCTGCACCAGGTGCAGCCCCTGCCGTGCGGGCGTGCCAACGATACAGCCCGACCGGACCAGGTGCGAAATCCGCGTGTGGGCACCCGTCCGTACAGTGATGCGGTGACCCACCCCGCCCCCGCGCCGGACCACCTCCCCGGCACCGGGACCCCCGGCCCCGCGCCCACCGGCGCACCGTCCTCGCCCGCCCCGGCCGCGCCGTCCGCCCGCCCGCCCGGCGCCCCCGCCCCGACCGACCGCTGGGGCCTCCTGCTCGGTGCCGGCGCGTTCTTCCTGTGGGGCGCGATGCCCCTGTACTTCCCGCTCCTGGTGCCCGCGGCGCCGCTCGAGATCATCGCGCACCGGGTCGTGTGGAGCCTGCTCTTCTGCCTCGTGCTCCTCGCCGCGACGCGCCAGCTCGGCGGGTTCGTCACCGCGCTGCGCACCCCACGCCCGCTCGGCGTGCTCGCCGTCGCGGCCGTCCTCATCGTCACCAACTGGACCGTCTACGTGTACGGCGTCCTCAGCGGCCACGTGCTCGACGCCGCGCTCGGGTACTTCATCAACCCGCTCGTCACGGTCCTGCTCGCCGTCGCCGTGCTGCGCGAGCGGCTGCGCCCCGCGCAGTGGGCGGCCGTCGGCATCGGCGTCGCCGCCGTCGTCGTCATCAGCACGGGCGCGGGCGGCCTGCCGTGGATCGCGCTCGCGCTCGCGGCCTCGTTCGGCCTTTACGGCCTCGTGAAGAACCGCGTGGGCCGCACGGTCGAGGCGCTCCCTGGCCTCGCCGTCGAGACGGCCGTGCTCACCCCCGTCGCCCTCGCGTACCTGGTCTGGCTGGGCACGACCGGCGCCGGCACGTTCGGCGCCGAGGGCACCGGCCACGCGCTCCTGCTCGCGTCCGCCGGGATCGTCACGGCCCTGCCGCTGCTCCTCTTCAGCGCCGCCGCGCGACGGCTCCCGCTGAGCGTCGTCGGGCTGCTGCAGTACCTCGGCCCGGCGCTGCAGTTCCTGGTCGGCCTCCTCGTCTTCCACGAGCCCATGTCGCCGACCCGGTGGGCCGGCTTCGCGCTCGTCTGGGCCGCGCTCGTCGTGCTCTCCGTCGACGGGCTGCGGGCGGCGCACGCGACGCGTCTCGCGACCCGAGCCTGAGCCCGCTCGACTACGGTGGGACCCAGCACCCGTTCCGGCCCGAGAGAGGACCACCCATGGCCGACTCCTCGTTCGACATCGTCAGCAAGGTCGACCGCCAGGAGGTCGACAACGCGCTGAACCAGGCCGCCAAGGAGGTCGCGCAGCGCTACGACTTCCGCAACGTCGGTGCCTCGATCGCGTGGAGCGGCGAGAGCATCGTCATGGTCGCCAACTCGGCGGAGCGCGTGCTCGCCATCCTCGACGTCTTCGAGACCAAGCTCATCAAGCGCGGCATCTCCTTGAAGTCGCTCGACACGGGCGACAAGGAGCCCAAGGCCTCGGGCAAGGAGTACCGCCTCGCGGCGACCCTCAAGGAGGGCCTGTCGAGCGAGAACGCGAAGAAGATCACCAAGATCATCCGCGACGAGGCGCCCAAGGCCGTCAAGACCCAGATCACGGGCGACGAGGTGCGCGTGACGAGCAAGTCGCGCGACGACCTGCAGACCGTCATCGCGCTGCTCAAGAGCGCCGACCTCGACGTCGCCCTGCAGTTCACCAATTACCGGTGAGCCTCCCGCGGGTCGTCGCGACGGACCTCGACGGCACGCTCCTGCGCTCCGACGGGACCGTCTCCGACCGTACGCGCGCCGCGCTGCGCGCCAGCGAGGACGCGGGCGTCGAGGTCGTGTTCGTCACGGCGCGCCCGCCCCGCTGGCTCGGTCAGCTCGCCGACGTCGTCGGCGGGCACGGGCACGTCATCTGTCTCGGCGGCGCGGCGGTGTGGGACCTGGCCACCGCGAACCCGCTCGACGTGTGCGGCTTCGCCGCGGACGAGGCGGCCGCGCTCGTCACCGACCTGCGGGCCGCCGTGCCGGGCGTCGCACTCGCGTTCGAGAGAGTCGACGGGCCGACGTTCGACCCGGGCTTCCGCTCCACCCCGGACGACGACGCGGACGTCGTCGCCGTGGTCGAGTCGACGCTCGCTGCGCCCGGTGCCGGCACCGGCACCCGGTGGCCCGTCGGCAAGATCCTCGCGCGGGATCCCGGCGCGCCGGTCGAGGACGCCCCCGCGACGCAGCCCGTGGTCGTCGCGGACGGGCAGACGACGGCGCAGGAGGGGTTCTTCGCGCGCGTGCGCGGGGCCGTCGGCGACCGCGCGCACCTCGCCTACTCGGGCGCCGCGGGCCTCGCCGAGCTGCTCGCCCCCGCCGTGACCAAGGACGCCGCGCTCGCGCGCTGGTGCGCCCGGCTCGGCGTCGACGCGCGGGACGTCTGGGCGTTCGGGGACATGCCCAACGACCTGCCCATGCTGCGCTGGGCGGGCCGCTCGTTCGCCGTCGCGAACGCGCACCCCGACGTCCTGGCCGCGGCGACCGACCGCACCGCCGCGAACGACGACGACGGCGTCGCCGCCGTCCTCCTCGACGCGCTGGGGGTCAGCGCGCCGGGCGGCGCCTCCGCGCCGTGACCGCCAGCCCGACGTGGAGGGCGACCGCGGCGTACGCGGCGAGCAGGCCGACCCAGCCCTGCGCGAGCGCCTGGTCGTCGAGGACGCGCCACGTGCCGACCCCCGCCCCGACGGCGGTGAAGACCCCCACGACGACGTAGAGCGCGGTCTCGCGCGCGACCGGGCCGGGCGCGCGCCGCGTCAGCGCGAGACCGACGGCCGCCGCCAGGCACACGAGCCCGGAGACCGTCACGGCCGTCACGACGTCGTCGACGATCCACCCCCGCCCGTGCCGCTGCCGCAGGACGAGCGCCGGGCCGCCGAGCGCGAGGAGCACGAGGGCGAGGTCGCGCGCGAGATGCGTTCGGCGGCGGGGCACGGGGTCATCGTGCCACCTGCCCCGCGCGTCGGCGCTGCGCGTCTGCCGCGCCCGTGGCCCCGCCCGGCACGCCAACCACGCGCCCGTCAGTGGTAGGTGATGCCGCCGTAGCCCGGGCCGTGCCCGGCCATCGTCTCGAGCCGCTTGATGCGCTCCGCCATCGGCGGGTGGGTCGCGAACATCTTGGCGACGCCGGCTCCCCGGAACGGGTTCGCGATCATGAGGTGCGAGACGTCCACGAGGTCGCGGTTCTGCGGGAGCGGGGCCCGTTGCGTGCCCGCGTCGAGCTTGCGCAGCGCGGACGCGAGGGCGAGCGGGTCGCCCGTGAGCTTCGCGCCGTCCTCGTCGGCGTCGTACTCGCGCGTGCGGGAGATGGCGAGCTGGATCAGCATCGCCGCGACGGGCGCGAGGACGACCATCGCGATCGCCGCGAGCGGGTTGCCGCCGCGGTCGCGGTCGCCCCCGAAGATCAGCAGGAACTGCGCGAGCGAGGTGATCACCCCGGCGAGCGCGCCCGCGACCGACGACGTGAGGATGTCGCGGTTGTACACGTGCATGAGCTCGTGCCCCAGCACGCCGCGCAGCTCGCGCTCGTCGAGGAGGCGCAGGATGCCCTCCGTGCAGCACACGGCCGCGTTCCTCGGGTTGCGGCCCGTCGCGAACGCGTTGGGCGCCTGCGTGGGCGAGACGTAGAGGCGCGGCATCGGCTGGCGCGCCTCCGTCGAGAGCTCGCGGACGATCCGGTACATGGCGGGCTGCTCGAGCTCGCTCACGGGGCGCGCGTGCATCGCGCGGATCGCGATCTTGTCGGAGTTCCAGTACCCGTAGAACGTCGTCACGAGCCCGATGCCGACGAACAGCCACAGCAGGTTCGCCCTGGCGCCGAACAGCGCCCAGAGGCCGAGGACGATGGCCCACATGACGCCGAACAGGCCGGCCGTCTTGAGACCGTTGAAGTGCTGACGCCCCACGCTGTGCTCCCTTCCGCGCCCCGGGCACCCGCGTGGTCCGCCGGGCACCCGACGGGCGCCGACCCCGTCGACGCCCACCTGATGAACGCCCGAGGCGACCGTCCCGTTCCCGGGCACGACGACGACGGCGCCCCACCCGGAGAGGGTGGGGCGCCGTCGTGCTCAGGGGCTCGGGCGCGACCGGCGGGTCAGCCGACCTGCGACTCGCCGCGCGCCACGCGGATCATGTCCTCGCGGGGCACGACCTTGATGCGCTCGCGCCCGTGCGGCTCGCCGAGGGAGCGCTCGTACGCGTCCAGCAGCTCCCAGCCCGACCACTCGATGTGGTCGACGCCGCGCTCGCGGAGGAACTCCACGACGGCCTCGGGGTCGCCGAGCGGGGCGACGCGCCCCGCGGAGAGGTCCGCGGCCGCCACGTCGCCGCCGTCGCCCGCACCGGTGACGTCCTCGACGAGGTGGCGGACCGTCTCGGAGGCGTCCGACTTGGTGTGGCCGATGAGGCCGACCGGCCCGCGCTTGATCCAGCCGGTCGCGTACACGCCGGGGATGTGCTCGCCGTCGATGTCGATGACCCGGCCCTCGCGGTTCGGGATGACGCCCTTGAGCTCGTCGAAGGGGATCTCCGGCAGCGGCGACCCGAAGTAGCCGACCGCGCGGTACACGGCCTGCACGGGCCACTCGTGGAACTCGCCCGTGCCGGAGACGGTGCCGTCGCCGTTGAGCTGCGTGCGCTCGGTGCGCAGCGCCTCGACCTTGCCGTCGCCGAGGACGGCTGCCGGGGCGTGGAGGAAGTGCAGGTGCAGGCGGCGCGAGGCCGTGTTCTCGCTCGGGTCCTTCAGCGTCCAGTCCGCGAGGGTCTTGACGACCTGCTTGGTCTGGTTCGACGAGCTGATCGCGGCCATCGAGCCCTCGTCGAACTCGAAGTCCTCCGGGTACACGATGACGTCGACGTCGGGGACGTGGCCCAGCTCGCGCAGCTCGAGCGGCGAGAACTTGGCCTGCGCCGGCCCGCGGCGGGCGAAGACGTGCACGTCCGTGACCGGCGAGGACTTGAGGATCTCGTAGACGTTGTGCGGGACCTCGGTCGGCAGCAGGTCGTCCGCGTGCTTGGCGAGCACGCGCGCGACGTCGAGCGCCACGTTGCCCGCGCCGAGGACGGCGACCTGCTGCGCCTCGAGCGGCCACGCGCGCGGGACGTCCGGGTGGCCGTCGTACCAGGACACGAAGTCGGCGGCGCCGTACGAGCCCGGCAGGTCGATGCCCTCGATCGGCAGAGCCGCGTCGCGGATCGATCCCGTGGAGAAGATCACCGCGTCGTAGTACTGGCGCAGGTCGTCCAGCTTGAGGTCGACGCCGTAGTCCACGTTCGCGAGCAGGCGGATGTCACCGCGGCTCAGCACCTTGTGGAGCGCCACGATGATCTGCTTGATGCGCGGGTGGTCCGGGGCGACGCCGTAGCGCACGAGGCCGAACGGCGCGGGCAGACGCTCGAACAGGTCGATGCTCACGTCGAGGTCGGTCTTGGACAGGATGTCCGCGGCGTAGATCCCGGCGGGACCAGCGCCGACGATCGCGACGCGCAGTGGACGGATGCTGCTCACAGGACGGTGCGCCTTCCGGTCGAGGACGGGGGTCTCTCCCGCGCGGCCGACGGGCCGTTCCGCGTCGACCGGTTCGGGTACCGGCCGCAGGAGACCTCTCGATTGTACGACTGGGGTGAGGGTTGCCTCACTCGGACCCTCTCCTCCATGACCAGGGTCTCACCGGTCTCGCCAGGTGGATACCTCGTCTTGTGATCCGGGCGAATGTAACGCTCGGATCAGCGGTCGATCCGGAGGCTGTCCTGCACCGCGCGGATCTCGTCGGCGGCCCACGGGTGCTGCAGGAGCGTGCACGTCCCCGTCGTCTGGACGAGGTCCGCCACCGGCCCGCGCGGGACGACGACCGTCCGCACCGACTGCACGAGCACCGCTCCCCCGCCGCCCTTGAAGGACGCCTCGACCCATCGCCCCGGCAGGCCGTCCACCTCCACGTCGCCGCCGTCGAGCTGGCGCAGCCGCGGCAGTGGCTTGAGCTTGCGCAGCACCTCGGCGTGCGCGTCGTCGAGCGTCTGCTCGGCCCGGATGCGCGAGACGACGACGATGACGTTCGGGTTGAACTCCCCCTCCTCCACCTCGCGCCCCAGCGCGAGCGGCAGGGCGACGTGCGGCAGCGGGACCCAGCGGTCCGGCGCGTCGACCCGCACCCCCACGCTCGCGGGGAAGTCGTCGCTCGGGTAGCGCAGCACGGCCATGCGTCAGGTCCTCTCGTCGCTCTCGTCGCGCTCCGACGGGGCGGGGGCGCGCCAGCAGTCTCGCAGACCCGTTGCGTCCGCGATCCCCGGCGGCCGCGGCCGTGACCGCCCGGCCCCGGACACACCGAGGGCGCGGGACCCGTCCTGGGTCCCGCGCCCTCGGTGGAGCTCAGCGGATCAGCTGTTCGAAGCCTGCTCCTGCTGCTGCGCGTTCTGCGTGGCCTTCTGGCCCGCGTCCGTCAGCGTCTGCGCGACGTTGTTGAGCTGCGTCTGCGCGGCCGGCCAGTCGCTGCCCTTGAACTGCTGGGCGTCGGGGCCCTCCCACGGCACGCTCTGGATCTGGGAGTTCAGGTTCTGCATGGTCGTGCGGATCTCGTCCGCCTTCTGCTGCAGCGTCTGACCGAGCCCACGCAGCTCCTCGACGTTCGCGCCCCACATGCCACCAGCCATGGTGTTCTCCTTCTGTGTCTCGACCCCCACCCTGCGTGGACGTCGTCCCGTTGTCGATGGCCTTACTCAACCATCGGCCCGCGAGCCCCGTCGATGGGGAGGTGTCCCCATGAGGTCCCCGCGGGCGTCACGTCGCTACCGCGGGAGCGCGACGTGCAGCTTGCGCGCCCTCCCGGAGACGACGAGGAAGCCTCGTCCCGGCGGGAAGTCCGCGCGCCGGATCCGGCCGAGACCGGTCCCGAGCAAGGTGTCGCCGTCGAGGTCGCCCGGCGTGAGGAGCAGGCCGCTGCGTCCGGCCTTGAACGGCTGCGCGATGGCCCACGCCTGCCCCCAGGTCGACGACTCGGCCTCGCCCACGACGAGCTGCTCGGCACGCGTGGCGGCCCGCACGAACGCGACGAGCGGCTGCTCGGCCGGCGTCCCCGTGAACTCCGTCACCGACTCGACGAGCACGGTGAGCGCACCGGGACGCAACGACCCGCCGTCGAGCGCCTGCGTGAGCGACTCGAGGAGCGTCACGACCTCCTCGGGCGACGTGGCCGCCGTGTCCCACACGTCGAGCGCCGAGATGCTGGTACGGCGCGGCGAGAGGTACACGACCCGGCCCGCGCGCGCCCGGCGCACGGCCTGGGCGATGGTGACGAGGGCCGTCGTGCGACCTCCCCCGGGCGGGCCCGAGAGCATGAACGTCCCCCGGGCGGGCAGCGCCACCGGGGCGATGTCGAGGTCGTCGAGGCCGATCGTCGGCCGACCCCCCGTGACCTCGGGCAGCGTGTCCAGCGCGAAGCCGTCGGGCAGCCGCTCGACGCCCGGCGCCTGCTGGATGCCGAGGCGCGTCATCGCGTCGCGCAGCTTGCCCAGCTCGCGCGCCTGCAGCGCCACGTTCGGGTCGCCGCCCAGGACCGCGATCTGGACCTCGTTCTCGTCGAGCACGCCGCGTCCGGGCGGGGACGTGAGCGACAGGACGTCCTTGGGGACACCGAGCGTCAGGTAGTCGTCCTCGCTCGCCAGGCGCAGCACGAGCCGCTTCTGGATCGTCGACCCCAGCGACGTCGGGACCGACGCCGCCCGGTCGCCCGCGACGACGACGTGCACGCCGACCTGGCGGCCGTCGGTCGCGATCGCCGTGAACGCGCCCCACACGGGGAACGCGTGCGCGGGCCGGAACTCGTAGGACTCGCGGAACGCGCCGATCCCGTCGACCAGCAGCAGGATGCGCGGCTCGTCGGGAGCGTTCGCGAGGCGGCGGTACTCGTCGAGGCTGCCCGCACGGACCGAGGCGTACCGGGCCGAGCGCTCGTCGACGAGGTCGCGCAGCGTGCGCAGCACGCGCTGGACGCGCTCCTCGTCGTCGCCCGTGATGACCGCGCCGACGTGGGGCAGGTCCTCGAGCATGCGCAGCCCGCTCGCGCCCGCGTCGATCGCGTAGACCTGGACGGGACCGCCGCGCGCCGTGATGGCCGCGGAGACCGCGATCGTCCGCAGGGTCGCGCTCTTGCCCGAGCCGCCGGTGCCGTAGATCGCCATGTTGCCGTCGCGGTCGGGCTCGTAGAAGACCGTGGGCTGCGCCTGGGTCGTCGGGTCGTCCTCCACCCCGAGCAGCAGCATGGTGTCGGTGCGGGGGTTGGGCAGGCGGGCGAGGTCGTACGTCGGGGCGAGCTCGGCCAGCCACGGCTTGCGCGGCATCGGGACCGCGGCCTCCGTCGCGGCCCGCGAGATCGTCGACACCACGCGGGCGATGTCGTTGGGGCCCGGGTCGGTGACCTCCTCGACCTCGGGCTCCGGCAGCTCCCAGCGGATGTCGGAGCCGAACGCCATCTCCTGGATGTCGATGCGCGACCGCTCGGGCTGCGACGTCGTCCAGCCGCCCGCGTAGCCGGTCTGGAACGGCGTGATGCGGCCGGGGCCGGTCTTCACCGCGCCGCGGCCCGGGATCGACGGGTCGAAGTGCGCGGCCATCGGGATGCCGAGGATGTCCGTCGAGTCGTCCTCGTCCGCCATGCGCAGCGCGACGCGCAGGTTCGTGTTCGCGCGCAGGTTGTCCTTGATGACGCCGGCGGGGCGCTGCGTCGCGAGGATGAGGTGCAGGCCGAGCGAGCGACCGCGCTGGGCGACGTCCACGACGCCGTCGACGAACTCCGGGACCTCGTTGACCAGGGCGGCGAACTCGTCGACCACGATGAGCAGGCTCGGCGGCGCGTCGGGGTCGCCGGTCCGCTCCAGCGAGGCCAGGTCCTTGGCCTTCTTCCGGTTGAGCAGGTGCTCGCGGTAGCGCAGCTCTGCGCGCAGCGACGTCAGGGCGCGGCGCACGAGGTGCGGCGACAGGTCGGTGACGAGGCCGACGGTGTGCGGCAGGTTGACGCAGTCGGCGAACGCCGCGCCGCCCTTGTAGTCGACGAACAGGAACGTCACGCGGTCCGGGCTGTGGGCGGCGGCCATGCCGAGCACCCACGACTGGAGGAACTCGGACTTGCCGGCGCCGGTCGTCCCGCCGACGAGCGCGTGCGGGCCCTGCGTGCGCAGGTCGAGGTAGAGCGGCTCGGTGCCCGAGTGCCCGACGAGCCCGCGCAGGTTCGTCGGCGCCTTGCGCCGCACGGGCGGGGACCCGTCGCGCGGGGTCAGGGAGCCGTTCTCGCGCCACGCGTCGATGAGGCGGGACGGGTCCTCCGCCAGCGCCGTGCCGGCGAGCGTGAGGTAGGAGACCGAGCGCGGGAGGTCGGAGTCGTCGTCGACGGGCGCGCCGACGTCGACCACCGGGGCCAGGATGCGCGCCACCTCGTGGGCCGTCGCGAGGTCCACCGTCTCGCACGCCACCGGGAACGACAGCCGGCCCACCCGGACCTCGCCGCTCGTCGCGCCCGCGGTGGCGCCCGGCGCGGCGCCCGCCGCGTCGACGGTGTCCACGAGGACGAACGTGCGGCACGCGGCAGGGAGCTGCTCGACCGAGGGGGCGACCCAGACGACGTGCACGCCCGCGTCCGCGCCGCGCTCCACGAGGCGCGTCAGGCGGGAGCGGTCCACCGGGGCGTCGTCCTCGACGAGCACGACGACGGTCGGCAGCACCGGCTTGGGCGTGTCCTCGCCCTCCTCGGGGTCGATCGGCCCGCGCAGCTCGGCGTGCGTGTCGAGGTCGGCCCCGCGCGCCTCGACGAGGTCCTCGAGCTGCGACAGCAGCGCCTGGGCCGCGCCGGGGTTGTCGGCGAGGTGGTCGCCGCCCAGCGGGCTGTGCGGCGACCCGGTGTGCGGCAGCCACTCGAGCCACTCCCAGTCGGCGCGCGAGCGCTGCGACGTCATGGCCGCGAGCACGAGCTCCGACGGCGAGTGCAGACCCGCGAGCTGGACGAGGATCCCGCGCGCGACGGCGTCGACCGCGGACCCCGCGCCGGCGACGCCGAGCGCGCCGTCCGTGCGCAGGCGCGCGACGACCGGGACGCCGGAGATCGTCGCGCACTGGGCGTGCAGCTTCTCCAGCTCGTTCCAGTACTCCGGCAGCGTGTTGTTCTCGCCCGGCTGCTCGAGCTGGGTGCGCGACGGCGCGGCGCCGAGCCCGATGCGGACGGAGAGGAACGCGTCGTGCTCCGGGCGGTGCGTCCACATCAGCCCGCCGAGCCGCCGGACCGCGTCGACCGTGTCGCCCACGGACGGGGCCTCCGAGAGGCGCACCGCGCGCTCGACGGCGTGCGTGCGGTCGATCGTCTCGCGCATCGCGACGACGCCCGCCTCGAACTGCTCGCGCTGCGCCTTGAGCTTGCGCTTGGCCTGGACCTTCTGGTCCAGGTAGTTGCCGAGCATGAGGATCGGGCTCAGCCCGACGAAGACGATGGACAGGATGTTGTGCGTGACGGAGTAGAGGATCGCGCCCATGAGCAGCGGCGCGACCATGGCCAGGTAGGGGAAGCGCTGCGGCTCCGGCGGCTGCGGCGGCTTGGGCGCCTTGAGCTTGCGCTCGGGGAAGCGGGCGACGACGCGCGGGGACCGGTTGAACTCCACGACCGGGCTCGTCGGCGCGAGGCTCGTCGTGCGGTGGAGCGCGACGACGGACACGACCGTGCTGCCGATCGTCACCGTGTCCGACGACGTGAGCGTCGAGCGCGTCATGCGCTGCCCGCCCATGACGAGGCCGTTGGCCGAGTTCGTGTCCGTGATCTCGATCGTCTCGCCGACCGTGAGGCGGGCGTGCCGCTTGGAGATCTGCGGGTCGCTCAGCCGGATGTCCATGTTGCGGTCGCGGCCGAGGTAGCTCGTCCCGACGGGCAGCGGGAACTCGCGCCCCGCGTCGGGACCCTCGAGCACGCGCAGGACGGCGACGGCCGCGCCGCGGTCCTGCCCGGGGGCGTCGAACTGCTCGGAGACGCGCACGATCGAGACCGTCGACCCGGACCGCAGCCCCGCCTCCGTGAGGTCGCTCGTCGGCGAGAGCACGCGACCCTGGCCCGAGCCCGACGGGGCGGTCCCGACCTGGAGCGTGAGCCGGTCCGGGACGGCGGTGCCCGACCGGGTGGGGTCGCCCGCGAACAGCGCCTCGGCGACGTCCCGCACGGTGGCCGTCGCGTCGGCAGTGACGGCGACGTTGGTCGTGCTGGCGTCGGGGCGGTGCAGCGTGAGCTTGATTCGCACGAAGTTTCCTGTTCAGGTCCGGGGAGAGGGACGGGCAGGTGGGAGGCCACGACGGTCCGGCGGCGCCGCGGAGGGCGCGACCGGGCGGGGCGCGCGTCGGGCGCGCCCGCCGGGACCCGCGGGGTCAGCCGTCGTCGGTGAGGTCGAGCAGGGGCAGGTCGGCCGAGGTCACGAGGCGCGACGCGACCGCGTACTCGACGAGGCGCGCACGGCGGTTCGTCGCCAGCGCTCCGGGGCCGCCGCGCAGACCCTTGACCCCGATCCGGTCGAGCTTGTCGCACACGTTGTCGAGCTTGCGGTTGAAGCGCGTCGTCGCCCAGCCCAGTCGGGCCGCGGCCGCCGCCGACGACGGGATCTCGGACAGGCCGGTGCCGTCGCGGCGCAGCATCGGCTCGGCCAGCGCCACGATGAGCTGCTTCTGGCTCGTGGTGAAGGTGATCATGCCGATGGTCGTCGCGCCGCCCGACTCCGTGTCCTCCGAGCGGATCTCCTGGTACGGCGCGCCGCGGAGCTGCGCGGTGAGCTCGTACGTCGTCGGCCCGGCGGTGAAGACGATCGACGTCGTCGGGAAGACGATCGGAAGGCGGTTGCCCGGCGAGAGCCAGGACTGCACCCCGCCGCCCGAGTCGCACACCGTCGCGGAGATGAGCGTCCCGACGTTGGCGAGCCACCAGATCCCGCCCTCGTGCGAGATGCGCAGGAAGCGGCGGTGCAGGTACGGGTTGTCCTCGATCGCGAGGTCGCCGTCCCGCCCGATGTCGAACGGGTCCCCGTCCACGGACGGGCGGAACCACTCCCCGCAGAACTCGACCGCGAGCTCGCTCACGCCGCTCCCTCCGCCGTCACGCACGCCTTCTGGGGCGACGCCGAGAACCTGCCGTCGCGGTCCACGATCACCTCGATGCAGACCTGCTCGCCCGGCTTCGCCCGGAGCTCGACGGTCGTCTCGTCGAAGATCTCCTTGTACGGGGTGTCCTTGATGGGGTCCAGCTTCTTCCAGGCGAACGAGTCGCCCTCCTGCGCCTTGTCGGAGTCGAACGCCCACGTGAACGTCGCGACCTCGCGCGCCGGGTCGTACGTGCCCACGAGGTCGTTCACCGGCGGGACGAGGTCGCCCAGGTTGTCCGACGGCACGAAGTCGTCGTCCACCTCGCTCGTCTCGTCGCCGTCCGGGGTCGGGCCGGGTTCCGCCTGGGTCGCGTCCGGCCGCAGCAGGAAGAACCCGCCGACCGCGACCGCGACCCCGACGACGCCGGCGAGCGTCGCCCACAGCGCACCGCGGCCCGACCGCTCCTCCGCGGGCGCGGCGGCCGGTCCGCCGTCCTCCGGCCCGGTGGGCCGGTGGACCGTGTCCTCGACGGGCGGCTGGCCCCAGGCGCCCGGGCGCCGGGCGCCTGGGTACATCCGGGACGGGTCCGTGAGCTCCGCGACCGGCGCGTGCCCGCCCGTACCGACGGCGGACGTCGGCGCAGTGCCCGCGGTGTGCGCGGGCGCACCCTGGCTCCAGGCCGCGGGAGCGTAGGGCTGCTGCGGGGCGCGCGGTCCCGGCTGCTGCTGCGGGGCGACCGGTCCGGGCGCGACGGTCTGGCCCGGCCACGGGGCGCCGGGCTGACCCGGCCGCAGCGGCGTCGTGGGCTGGGTGGGCCGGCTCGGTGCGACCGGTCCCGACGACGTCCCGCCGGGCCCCGACGGGTCGATCGACACGACCTGGCGCAGGCGGGTCCCGGCGTCGTCGTCCGGCTCCTCCTCCTGCACGTGCCCCGTGTCGTCGAGCAGGTCGATCGGCGTGACCGCGTACGACAGCTCGTTCTGCACCTGCTGGAGGGCGCGGGCGAACGCGAGGACCGTCGGGTAGCGCGACCCGGGGTTCTTCGCCATCGCCGTCGCGAGGACGCGCTCGAGCGAGGCCGGGACGTCCGTGCGGCCCGTCGGGGGCAGCGGCGAGGTCTCGATCCGCGAGATGAGGTTGGCGCTCGAGTTGGACCCGCCGGGCACCTCGAACGGCGTCCGGCCCGCGAGCAGCGTGTACGTGGTCGCGGCGAGCGCCCAGACGTCGGTCGCGATCCCGCTGCGCGGCGGCTCGGCGAACGACTCGGGCGGGGACCACGGGATCGACATGCCCTCGGCGCGCGCGGCGTCGTCGACCGTCGAGGAGATGCCGAAGTCCGTGAGCGCCGGGTGGCCGTACTCGGTGACGAGGATGTTCGCCGGCTTGATGTCGCGATGCAGGATGCCCGCGCGGTGCGCCGTCTCGACGGCGCCGGCGATCTGGACCGCCGTGCGCAGCGCCTCGGCGACCGAGAGCCGCTCGGTGCGGTACCGCGCGCCCAGGTTGGGGCGCGAGCAGTACTCCATGGCGAGGTACGGGCGACCGTCGTCGGCGATGTCCGCCTCGTACATCGTGACGATCGACGGGTGGGTCGAGAGCGTCGCCATGAGGTCGGCCTCGGCGTCGAACGCCGCGCGCTGCGAGTGGCTCGACCACTCGTGCAGCAGGACCTTGACCGCGACGCGCCGGCGAGGGCGCTGCTGCTGGTACAGGAAGACGTCGGAGAAACCGCCCGAGCCGACCAGCGAGACGTACTCGAAGCCCTTGATCTCCGGCGGTGGGGACGGCGCGCGCTTGGTGCTCACCGGATCCCCTCGAACACCAGGGTCACGCCGTCGCCGAGGTCCGCGACGTCGCCGTCGACGACCAGGACCGGCTCCGACGGGTGCAGGCGCCGCGGCGGCTGGCCCGCGCGCAGGAGCGTGGTCCCGTTCGTCGTCGCCATGTCGCTCACGAGCACGTGCCACCCCTCGAGCGTGATCTCGAGGTGCGAGCGCGAGATGTCCTGCTGCGGGCTGGGGACCGTCACCAGGCGGGGCAGCTCGGCCGCCTGCGACCGGGGCGTGCGCGGGCGCCGCCCCACGACGACGGGGCGGTCGAGCTCGACCGTCTGCCCCGTCGAGACGACGACGCGCCCGAGCGGCGGGCGGATCGCGAGCTCGGCGTCGCCCTCGAGCGGCCCGCCGCAGACCGCGCACGTGTCCCGCGACGGCGGGTTCGCGTGCCCCTGGGCGCAGGTGCGCGCCAGGATCTGCTGCTGTCCGGGCCCCGGCGGCGCGCTGAACGACGGCCGCGGCGGAACCGGGGCTGCCGCCCCGGCGTCCTGCGCGGCCGCGCGCAGGTCGGCGATGGCGGACGAGTGGACGGTGTGGCCGTCGTGGTCGAGCCCGGAGGCGGGCTCGGCCTCGGTGGGCTCGCCGTCCGGGTCGACGACGGTCGCGGCGCGGTGCGCCGCGGCGGGCGTCGCGCCCGTCCACTCCCGCGGGACACCCGCGATGAGCCCGTCGTCGGTCGGGGCCGGCGACGGCAGGGGCGGTTCCTCCGCGACGGGGGCCGGGGGGACGGGCGGGGTCACGAGAGCCGGGGCCGCGGGCTCGTCGTGCTCCTCCTCGTCCTCGGTGCGCACCGCCGCGTCCTCGACGGTCCGCAGGATGGTCGACCCCCACAGGTGGGAGTAGTCGTCGTCGGCGTCCTCCTCCGGCGACGCGGCGGCCTCGGGCTCCTCGGTCGCCGTCGCGGGCTCGTCCGCGAGGACCGGCGGGGCCGGGACGTCGGACTCCGGCTCGGGCGCGATGGTCTCCTCGGGGAGGCGGAGCGTCGCGCCGAGCGGTGGCGCGGCCACCACGGGGGCGGACGCGGGCTCCACGGCCGTGGGCGCGGCGGCCGAGCCCCAGGAGGGCCGGTCCGTGGGCGCGGGCTCGGCCACGGGTGCGTCGTCGTCCAGCACGTCCGCGGCAGCCGGCCGGGCGGGACGCTCGGCGAGGGGCCACGCGACGGCGCCCGCGAGGACCACGCCGGAGACGAGCGGCAGCGTGGCCGCGTCCCCGAGCAGGGGCTCGCCGGCGGGCGCCTCGTCGAGGGTGCCGACGACACCGGTCTCAGCGCGCACGAGCAGCTCGACGACGTCGTCCAGGACGCGCTCGGACCAGGTCGTGACGCCCTCGCCCTCGACCCGCACGCGCTCGCCGCCGTCGAGCTCGAGGGTCACGGTCACCCGCCCGCGCGCGGCGACGTGGACGCGACGGTCCGCGACCACCGCCACGACGAACGGCGGCACCGTCCGCAGGCTCGCGCCGAAGGCGCCCGTGAGGACCTGGAGCACCTCGACGACCCCCGCGTCGGTGCCGAGCTGGTCCCAGACCTGCTCGACGAGCGAGGCCTCCACCGGACCCGGCAGCACGACGACCGTGCCGCCTCGCACGACGGCGCGTGCGGTTCCCGTGACGTAGCGCAGCGTCACGTCAGACCCCCGATCTGCAGACGAACATCCCTGGGCAGCGTGTTCTCGTCGACGGCCGGACCCTGCGCCCCGGCGTGGTCGCGCGGTGTCGTGCTCCCACCGCCCGTGTCGTCGGACACGCCCGTCGCGTCGACGACGACGACTGTGATGTTATCCCGCCCCCCGGCAGCGATGGCCTCGTGGACCAGGCGCTCGGCAGCCGCCTGCGGGTCGGGCGTGGAGAGCAGGACCTCCGTGATCCGCTCGTCCGTGAGCTCGCCCGTCAGGCCGTCCGAGCAGACCAGGACGCGGTCGTGCCGCTCGATCGGCAGGTACCAGAAGTCCACCTGCGGGGCGTTGCGCGAGCCGAGCGCGCGCGTGACGACGTGCCGCCGCGGGTGCGTGAGGGCCTCCACGGGCGTCAGCAGCCCGGCGTCGACCATCTCCTGGACCTCCGAGTGGTCGACGCTCACCTGCTCGAGACGACCGCCGGCGAGGTGGTACGTGCGCGAGTCGCCGACGTTGACGACGAGCCAGTACGGGTTCCCGTCCTGCTCCGAGACGACGACCCCGGTGACGGTGGTGCCCGCACCCCGGCCGGGCTCGGTGACGATCGCCTGCACGTTCTCCTGCGCGACCGCGATCCGGTCGCGGACCTCGTCCGGCGTGACGACGTCGAGGTCGGCCAGGGGCCGGAGCGCCTCGACGGCCGTCGCGCTCGCGACCTCGCCCGCCTCGTGGCCGCCCATGCCGTCGGCCACGAAGAACACGGAGCGCGAGACGAGGAACCGGTCCTCGTTGAGGAGCCGGCGCGCGCCCCGGTGCGACGCCGCGCCCCAGGCGAGGTGGACCTCGGCCGGCAGCTCGGTCGTCATGCGGCACCGGGGTGGACGACGATGCGGCGGTCCCCGACGTGGATCGTCGCACCGACCGGGACGCGCACGCGCGTCCCCGGCTCGGCGACCCGCGGCGGGGAGCCCGGCACCGAGACGACCGTGCCGTTGGTGGAGCCGCGGTCCGTGAGCCACAGGCCGCTCGGGTCCGCCCGGAGCTCGGCGTGGGTCTTGGAGACGGACCGCGTCGGGTCGTCGACCGCGACGAGGTTCCACGGCCCGTCGTCGGGCGCCTGCGGGTTGCGGCCGAGCAGGGTCGGGCGGTCGACGGCGCGACGCTCTCCGGACTCGAGCTCGATGACGACCGAGACGTCGGGTGCGGGGTCCATGGCACGGACGTCCCGCGCCGTCATGCGCGTGCTGTCCCACTCCGCCTCGGCGGGCTCGGGCGTGGGCGCGGGGGCGGGCGCTGCGGCGGCGGGCGTCGCCACCGGGCCGGGGGTCACCGCGGCGGGCCGTGCAACGGGTGCGGGCGTGGCGGGGACCGGCGGCGCGGCCGGGGCCGGCCCGCTCCCGACGCCCGGGACGCCGGTGATCAGACCGTCGCCCGCGGGCGCCGGGGAGGACGGGAAGGCCCACGGGTCCGGGACGGGCGCGGCCGGTGCGGGACCCGCCGGGGCCGGTGCCGACGGGGCGAACGCGCCCGGACCGGCAGGTGCGGCCGGGGCCGCAGGACCCGGGCCGCCGACCGGGGTGGGCGGGTAGGGCGCGTACCCCGCCTGGGCCGGTGCGGGGGCGTACCCGGGCTGAGCCGGTGCGGGGGTGTATCCCGGCTGGGGCGTCGGGGCGTAGGCCCCGGCCGCGCCGTGGCCGGCGCCCGTGGGCGCACCGGCCATGAGCGAGGACACCCCCTCGTAGCCCGAGGACGACGAGGACGTGGGGGCGACGCCGCGCACGTCGAGCACGAGCGAGCGGCCGGCCTTGTCGTGCCAGCCCTGCGACCGGCCCGAGGAGTCGAAGCCCGGGCTGAGCAGGACGACGAGGATCCCGCCCGCCGGCACGACGCCGACGATGATCCAGCGCAGCGCGGCCCGGCCGAAGCCGATCGGCTCGCGCGTGCCGGCGTCGACCGTGCGGATGCCCGTGAGGAGGTTGCCGAGCGTCTTGCCCGTCGAGCCCTCCCAGAACCAGACGCCCACCCACCAGGCGAGGGCGAGCACGGCAGCCACGACGTAGACCACGAGCATCTTGCCGAGGAGCGCGGCGGCCTCGTCCTGCGTCACGACCTGGACGCTGCCGAGCGGCGTCCCGACGATCGCGAGACCCGCGACGACGACCACGAGCGCGACGAGGCCAGGGACCGCGACGTCGACCACGTAGGCGAGGAAGCGCCGTCCCCTCCCCGCGAACGGGGCGGTCGCGAGCGACGACGGCGACGGCGCCGCGACGGCCGGGCCGAACGCCTTCTGGGTCGCCGCGTAGACCTCGGGCTCCGTCGTGGTGTCCGGCGCCGAGTGGGGGGCGGCCGCGTACGGCAGGTCGCTCGCCGCGCGCGCGGCGACGGCCTGGACGCTCCCGACCGGGCCCGCGGCGGGCTCGGCGACCGGGCGCCCCGTCCGGGGGAAGGGCTGCCCGCACACCGCGCAGAACGCGGACCCCGAGGACTGCGCGGACCCGCACGCGGCGCACGTCACGTCGCTCATGACTCGTCTCCCTGTCGTCTCGTCGGCTCCGACGACGACCCTGCCGCCGGGGGCACGGCGCCACCCTTCGTGCCGGCGCGGCGGCCGGGCAGCCACCGGCGCAGGCCCGACGAACCGGAGGCTGCGCGGACGGACCGCAACGAGAGTGCGGCGCGGACGCGGGCCCGACGGTTCACGGAGGAGCGTAGCCCCCCGACGACGGTGTCCACGTCCGCCCAGAAGGCCTCGATCTCCTGCTCGGTCGGCTCGCCCTCGCCGAAGACCGTCGCGTCGGCACGGTGCGCGAGGGGGATCGTCGCCGTCGCACCGTAGGCCTGGGACAGGAGCCCGGCGCCCTCGCGCCGCGTGGAGCCCGCGGGGACCGGGGTCCCCAGGTCGGTCGCGGCGTCGAGGACCTCGCGCCACCCTCCGCTCACGCGGTCGACGGGTCGCGACGCCGCGCGGCGTCGGGCCCGCCGGCGCGCCTTGTAGGCGAGCACCAGGATCACCGGCAGGGCGAGCAGCGCGAGCGGCACCACCACGGCGACGGCGACGAGGGCCGCCTGGCCCCAGTCGAAGCCGTCGCTCTCGGCCTTCTCCTTCTCCTCGTCGTCGACCTTCCCGGCCTCGGCCTCGGCGGGCTCCTCCGGCGGCTCCGGGTCCTCGAGGATCGGGGGCTTGGGCACCTGGAGGCTCTTGGGCTCCGGCTGGATCTTGTTGTCCTCGTCGGGGATCGCCGTGATCGGCACCCACCCGTAGCCGACGAACGGCACCTCCGCCCACGCGTGCACGTCGGTCCCGGTCGCCGTGAACGGCTCGCCCGGCTCGAGCGGGTTCTTCTCCATGTCGGGGTAGAAGCCCATGACCACGCGCGCCGGGATGCCGGCCTGGTTCGCCATGAGTGCGAGCGCCACGGCGAACTGCTCGTCGTCGCCCACCATCTCCTCGTCCGCGAGGAGCGTGTCGATGCGCTCCGCGGAGTGGCCCGGACGCGACGGCGGCTGGGTGTCGAGCCCGCTGGAGAAGACGCCGCTGGCCACGAGGCCGTCTCGGAGCGCGAAGAGCTGGTCGACGGGCTCCGTCTCCTCCCCCATGAACTGCGCGGCCTTGCCCGCGAGCGACGCCGGCAGCGCGTCCTTGGGCGGCCTCGGCACCTCGATCGACTGGTCGATCGCGCCCGCCCGCAGGTCGTCCTCGGTGGGCTCGACCGTGACGAGCGTGTCGAGCGTGTACGAGTCGCCGGGTCGCAGCCCGGCGGTCGTCAGCGCCGTCCCCGTGGTCGAGTTGTAGTACGTCGTCTCGCCGAGCTCGCGCGCGCGGTCGCCCCCGTAGGTGATGCCCTCGAGCGTGCCGACGTCGGGCACCCACACGCCGGTGTAGTCCCCGACCTGGACGTCGACGCGCGTCGGCGTCCCGGACGCGACGGTCGCGATCTCCTCGCCCGCGCGCGTGTAGACGCCCGAGCCGGGCAGCCCGCTGGAGACGTCGTAGACGACGCCGTTGTACGTGTCGAGACCGGCGAGGCGGACCTTGGCGCCCGCCGGGAGCCCCTGCACGGTGAACAGCTCGTCCTCGCGCATGTCCTTGGCGTACTTGCGGAACGCCGTGAGCGGGCTCACGTACTCGTGCAGGTCCAGGGGCGGCACGACGGTCTCCCGCAGCACCGTGCGCGGCGCGTCCGGGAGCAGCACGGGGGCGGCGAACGCCGCGGCGACGCCGCCGACGACGAGCATCGCGGCACCGGTGCGCACCCGGTGCCACCAGAGCCGCCGCGTCGCGGCCTTGCTCGCCTCGGTCGTGATCTGGTGCGCGCCGAACCGTGCGGCCGTGACCCGCCACCCGGCCCACAGCAGGCCCACGCCGCCCGCGACGAGACCCTGCACCACCGGGAACGCCGCGATGACGGTCCCGAGGAGGATGACCCCGACGAACGCGACCACGACGGGCACGAGCGCCCACTCGGCGCGGCGCGCGCGCCACGCGATCGTCCCCGCGAGGAGCGCGGTGGCGAGCATGAGGAGGTACGGGACGACCGCGAGCTCCGGGAAGGAGTGCAGCGGCGGCACCGTGGTGACGAACTCCTTCCATCCCGTGACGGCGCCACGGAGCAGGTCGGTGATCGTCTGCAGCGACGGGAGCACCCCGCCGATCGCGTCGGCCGGCAGCGCGAGCGCGCCGCCGAGGAGCAGGTACGCGACGACCGCGACCACGAGGACCGTGGCGGCCGACCACCGGCGCCAGGCGCCGAGCCACGCGACCAGGAGCCCGACGACCGCTCCCCCGGCGGCCGGGACGAGGTAGCCCGTCGAGCCCCACACGGGCCCGAA
This sequence comes from Cellulosimicrobium sp. NPDC030954, assembly GCF_055571305.1. Taxonomy (NCBI): domain Bacteria; kingdom Bacillati; phylum Actinomycetota; class Actinomycetes; order Micrococcales; family Promicromonosporaceae; genus Cellulosimicrobium; species Cellulosimicrobium sp. NPDC030954. The sequence continues at coordinate 708,960 of NZ_JBVIFN010000001.1, read as the reverse complement.
CCCGACGGCGACCGCGCCGAGGACGAGCACGAGCGCGAGCGCGTCGACGGCCCCCAGGGCCGTGAGCGCACGCGGGGTGTCGGCCCCGCGCAGCCGGGTCGTGTTGCGCTGCGAGGTGCCCGAGGACGGCGCGGGCGTGCCGACCGGGGTGGCGCGGCGCGAGCCGCGCGTCGTGGTGCTGGGAGCGCTCATCAGTCGTTCAGCCTCCGCAGGGCGAGGGGGAGCTCGCCGAGCTCGCCGATGGTGAGGACGACGAGCTCCGCGATCGCGTGCCGGCTGAGCGAGGCCCCGGGGACGCACTGGATCGCCATGACGCGGACGTCCTGGGGAAGCCGGGCGGACGCCGCCCGCAGCTCGGTGGGCGTGACCTTGCTGCCGACGATGAACGCCACGACCGACGCGTCGCTGATCGTCAGTCCCGCGACGCGCGCGACGTCCACGAGGGACGTCCGCTGCGCGCGCGTCTCGACGCGCGCGAGGTCGTCGAGCAGGCGGGTGCGGTGGTCGCCGCGCAGGTTGCCGTCGTTGACGAGGACCGTGACCCCGCGGTCCTCCTTGATCGCCTGGAGGCCGAGCGACCCGCACGCGCTCACGGCGAGCTCGAACTCGTCGTCGTGCGCGTAGTCCTCGGCACGCGTCGAGAGGAGCACCGCGAGGTGCGACCGGCGCGTCTCCTCGAACTGGCGGACCATGAGCTGCCCGGTGCGGGCCGTCGTCTTCCAGTGGATGTGACGACGGTCGTCGCCCGGGACGTAGTCGCGCAGCGCGTGGAACGAGACGTCCGAGTTGGAGATGTCCGTCGTGACGCGGCCCTCGAGGTCCTTGAGGAAGCCCGTGGACGAGCCCGAGAGGTTCTTCACGCGCGGGTGGACGAAGAGCTCCTCGGGCTCGGTCCAGACCACCTCGCGGCGCAGCAGCCCGAGCGGGTCCGCCCGCACCGAGCGCACGGGCCCCACGGAGATCACCGAGCGCCGGTGCGTCGGCACCGTGAAGATCTCCTCGTGGCTCGCCTGGGGGCGCAGGCGCGGGACGGGGAACGTCGCCATGCCCTGCCCCACCGGCAGCTCCATGACCGAGGGGAGCAGCGGCCGGCCCGAGTCGTTGCGCACGTCGAGCCGGCCGACGGCGCGGTCGCCGACCGTGACGCGCTGCTGCGCGAGGTCGAGCACGACGGCGTAGCGGAAGCGGCCCAGCACGAACGCCACCGCGGCGAGCAGCGACACCGTGAGCAGGATCGCCACCACCAGCAGCTCGAGCCACGAGAAGGCGAGCCCGGCCCACCACGCCCCGACGGTGACGACGAGCGCGGCCCAGCCGAACGGGCTGACCGCCGACGTCACCGGCTCGACCGCCCGCGTCACCGGCGCGAGCGCGCGCCCGATCGGCGCGGCGACCCGGGCGAGGGGCGCTGCGAGGGGTCGGAGCAGTCCGGCGAGGGCCGACGACGCGGGTGGCGTGCCGGCCCTGCCGCTCGGGCTGCTCGAGCGGGGGCTCGGGCGGCCGGTCGAGGGGCCGTGTGAGGCGTTCATGCGATGGGCTCTCGGTCGGTACGGGGGAGGACGGTCCGCCGGTCGGTGGTCCGCGCGGCGGCGGGACGGGCGGTGGGGGCGGGCGACGTGGGGAGCGCCGCGCGTCCGGTCAGGCGGAGCGTCGCTCCTGCGGCGCCGCGACGTCGGCGAGCAGGCGGCCGAGCACGGCCTCGTTCGTGGCGCCGGCGAACTCGGCCTCCGGGTCGAGCACGAGGCGGTGCGCCCACGCCGGCTGCGCGAGCTCCTTGATGTCGTCCGGCAGCACGTAGTTGCGGCCGTGGGCTGCGGCCCAGACCTTCGCGCAGCGCACGAGCGCGAGCGAGCCGCGGACGGAGACGCCGACGCGGACCTCGGGCGCGTTGCGCGTCTCCTCGGCGAGCCGGGAGACGTACTCCAGGACCGCGCCGTCGACGTGCACGCGCGCGCCGAGCTCGGCCATCTCCGTCACGGCCTGGGTCGTGATGAGCGGCTGGAGCGTCTTGCTCCGGTCGCGCACGGCGGCGCCCGACAGGATCTCGACCGTCGACGCGTGGTCCGGGTACCCGATCGACGCCTTCATGAGGAAGCGGTCGAGCTGGGCCTCGGGCAGCCGGTAGGTGCCGGCCTGCTCGATGGGGTTCTGCGTCGCGATGACCATGAACGGACGCCCGACGTCGTGGCCCACGCCGTCGACGGTGACCCGCCCCTCCTCCATGACCTCGAGGAGTGCCGACTGCGTCTTGGGCGACGCGCGGTTGATCTCGTCCGCGAGCACGATCGAGGCGAAGATCGGGCCCTGGTGGAACTCGAACTTCCCGGTCTTCTGGTCGTAGATCGTCACGCCGGTGACGTCCGAGGGGAGCAGGTCGGGCGTGAACTGGATGCGGTTGTTCGTGCCCTGGACGCTCGCCGCGAGGGCGCGGGCGAGCGACGTCTTGCCGGTGCCCGGCGCGTCCTCGAGGAGGATGTGGCCCTCGGAGAGCATGCACGTCAGGGTCAGGCGCACCACGTGCGCCTTGCCCAGGACGGCCTGGCCCACGTTGCCGACGAGGCGGTCGAAGGTCTGAGCGAACCAGGTGGCCTGCTCGGGGGTCATCGTGCTCATGAGTTTCCGTTTCTCGTTGCGTGCTGTGGAGAGGGCAGGCGTGGGGCTACCAGCCCATGACCGGTGTGCTCGTCCCGTCGGAGAACTTCACCTGGACCTGCTGGCCCGGCCAGCCGTAGTAGCACTGGAGCCGCTGGCGGCCGTTGCTGAGGTTGATCGTCCACCACTCGTTGGAGTAGCTCGACGACGGCGAGAACCGGTGCCAGCCGCCGTCCGAGCCCCAGCACTGGTACTGGACCGATCCGGTCGCGCCGTTGGGGTCGATGCCGAGCCAGCGGCACGAGTCGTCGCCGCAGCCGTCCTCACCCTTGGCGTTGGAGTGCTTGTAGAGCGTCGGGACCGGGCGCTCCTGGGTCTTGGCCGAGTCGCACGCCTCGGCGGACGTGTTGCCCTCGCTGTCCTTCGCGACGGCGCACAGCTTGGCGGTCTCGCCGTAGCCGAGCCCGCTCGCGGTGTACGTGTTCGACCCCGAGCCGGCCGACTGCGAGATGGTGAACGAGCCGGACTTCGCCCCGCTGACCGTGATCGTCACGTTGCGGCCGTTCGTCGAGCCGGAGACCTTGAAGGTCACCTGGCCCTTGCCGCCGCTCGCCGAGACGGACGGGCGCGGCGGCGGGCCGTACGGGGTGGCGGAGTTCGCGGTCGTCGCCGTGCCGGGTTCGTTCGCGCCGTCGACGCCCGCGACGGCGCGGACCTTGATCGAGTACGCCGTCCCGTTGGTGAGCCCGCCCACGATCTTGTTGTCGGCGAGCCTCGTCCAACCGCCGCCGGCGTCGTACTGGTAGAAGATCTCGCTCGCCTTCACGCCGTTGCCGGACGCCGCGCCGAACGAGAGCTGGACCTGCTTGTTCGTCCCGTTCGCCGTGGCCCTGAGGTTGCTCACCGTGCTCGGCTTGGCGAAGGCCCGCACCGGGTCGGACGCGGGCGAGAACTCGGCGTCGCCAAACTTGTCGGTCGCCTTGTTGTGCGCCCGCACGCGGAACGTGTAGCCGGTCGTGTCCGCGGAGACCCCGATCGTCGTCGAGGTCGCCCCCGCCCCGGCGGTGGCGGTCTTCACGACGGAGCCGCCCTGGAGCGCCTCGATCGTGTACTTCGAGATCGCCGCGCCGTTGTCGGACGGGGCGGCCCACGCGACCTGCATCTGCGACGTGTCGCCGACCGAGGTGCGCTTCGCGGTCGGCTTCGCCGGCGCGGCCGGCTTGCCCGCGGGCGTCTCTGCCGTCGAGTACTCGCCCCAGTCCGAGGGGTCGGGCGCGAGGTTGTTCGCCCGGACGCGCACCTTGTACGCGACGCCGTTCTTCAGCCCGTCCCAGGTCACCGAGGTTCCGACGAGCGCGGTCTTCTGGACCGCCCCGCCCGGCGGCGCCGGGGAGATCTCCAGGTCGACGGTCTCGATGGGCGAACGGTCGGTGTAGGCCTTGTTGGTCCAGGTGACGGTGAGGGACTGGTCGCCGAACTCGAGGGTGGGTGCGGCGGGCGGGTCGGGCTTCTCGTCGGGTCGGGCCTCGGCCGAGGGCGGGGAGGCGGGTCCGTCGCCGACGGCGTTGGTCGCGAACACGGTGAAGGTGTACTTGACGTTGTTGGTGAGGCCGTCGAGGGTGCAGGTGGTGGTGCCGCAGGCCTTCTCGTAGCCGTTCTGGGAGCGCACGGTGTAGCCGGTGATGTCGGCGCCGTTGTTGTTCGGCGGGTCCCAGGACAGCACGACCGTCTTGGACCGCACCTCCTCGACCTGCGGGGTCGCGGGAGCCTCCGGCTTGCCGAGGACCTTCATCTGGATCCGGCCCTCGACCTCGCGGTCGGGGTCCTTGGTCGCGTCCTGCACCCGGTACCGGACCACCATGACGCCCACGAAGTCGTCCTGCGGCGTGACGCTCACCTGGTCACCGGCCAGGTCGGCCGCACCCCGCCCGGTCTCCACGACGGCGTCGACGAGCTTCAGCGGTGTGTCCGGGAACGGGTTGGAGTCGTTCGCGAGCACGTCGATCTTCGTGGCCTTGCCCTGGTGGGCGTCGTCGACCGTGTCGGTGTTGGCGCGGACCAGGGGCCGGGTGGAGGCCACGACGGTCAGCGTCGCGGTCCCCTCGACCGGGGGGTGCTCGCCGTCGGTGACGGTGATCGGGACCTGCACGACCGAGCCCTTGGGCACCTCGGGCGTGGCCTGGGCGTGCAGCGTGCTGCCCTCGACCGAGACGGTGATGCCCTGTGCGCCGCCCGGGGACGCGGTGAACTTCAGCGGGTCGCCGTCGGCGTCCGTGGCGAAGCGTGCGAGGTCGACCGAGGCCTCCTCGCCCGCCGCCACGTCGACCGCCGGGGACCCGACGAGCTCGGGTGCGAGGTTCTCCGGAGGGAGGACCTGGACGGGGATGGTCAGGACGTTGGTGTGCCCCTCGGGGTCGTCGGGGCCGGAGCCGTCGGTCACCTCGAACGACACCGACGCCGGCCCGGTGTGGGCGGGGTCGGGCGTGTACACGATCTGGGTCACCGACGGGATCTCGCGCGAGCCCTCCGTGACCTTCACGGCGTCCTCGGTCGTCAGGCGCGGGGTCCTGCCCTCGACGACGAGCACGTGCTCGGTGATGTCGATGGGCAGGGACTCGCCGGCCAGCACCTCGAGCTGCGTCCCCGGTCGGAGCGTGGGCCTCTGGTCGGTGAGGCCGGGGACCTTGACGAAGGCCTTGGCGGTGAGGCCGTCGACGTCGGTCGCGGTGTAGGTCACGACCTGGCGGTTCTCGGTGAGGGTGATGACGAGCTCGCCGGCGTCGGTGACGGTGGCGGTGGTCGCGTCGGTGGTGACGGTGAGCTCGGTCGCGGCGCCGTCGGGGTCCTCGTCGTTGTCCAGGACGGGGACGGTGACCTCGGTCTTGCCGAGGATGTCCTCGACGGGCACGGTGTCGTCGCGGGCGACGGGGGGCAGCAGGGGTGCGTCGGCGGCGACGTTCACGGTGACGGCGCCGGTGGCGCGGGCGCCGTAGGTGTCCTGGACCTGGTAGTAGAAGGTGTAGGCGCCGTCGGCGTCGGGGGAGGTCAGGACGATGCGGTCGGTCACGACTTCGGCGTCCAGGTCGTGGGTGTCCTCGATGCCGCCGGGGACCAGGCCGACCTGGTCGCCGTCGGGGTCGGTGTCGTTGGCCAGGGCCGCGACCGAGACCGTGCGCCCGGGGCGCACCGTGATCTCGTCGTCCACCGCCACCGGAGGCTGGTTCGTCTCCCCCGGGCGCGCGATCCCCACGCGCACGGTGCCGGTCGCCGTCGCCCCGCGGGCGTCGAGCACCGTGTAGGTGAAGGCGTCGAGCCCCACCGCGTTCTTCGCGGCGGTGTACTCGAGGAAGCCGTCGACCACGCCGACCGTCCCCTTGCTCGCCGCGGACGCGATGCCGGTGACCTGGACGGAGTCGCCGTCGGGGTCGATCCCGTCCAGGGGCACCGCGATGCGCACGCTGGACCCGGACAGCACGCGCGCCTCGATCTCGCGCGGCTGCGGGGGTGCGTTGTCCTCCCCGTCGCGGATGCGGATCGTGACCTGGGCCGAGTCCTCCTGCCCGTTGACGTCGCGCACCCGGTAGATCGCGTACGCGGTCCCGGCCTCGGGGCCGGCCTTGAACCGCAGCGTGTCCTCGGAGACGAACGCCTCGCCCAGGGCGGGGTCCACGTCCTGCTCGAGCTCGGGCTGCAGGAACAGCTCCAGCCCGTCGGGGTGGGTGTCGTTCTTCAGCACCGGGACCGTCACCACGTCCCCCGCGTGCACCGTGACCTCGTCCGCGGCCGCCTGCGGCGGCTGCAACCGCGTCGGCGCCGGCACCGGGATGACCCGGACCTCCCCCGGGGCGGACTCCGTGCCGTTCGACACGGTGTACGTGACGGTGACGGGACCGTCGAGCTGCCGCAGCTCCGTGATGCGCAGCATCTGGTGCGCGAGCACGGCGACGGAGACGCCCGCGTCCGCGGGGACCTTGACCGACTGGACGACGAGGACGCCGCCGGCGGGGTCGGTGTCGTTGGCCAGCACGTCGACCAGGGTCGACCCGCCCGCGGGGAGCAGGGCGGTGTCGGTCACCACGATCGGGGCACCCGCAGCCTCCGACGGGGGCAGCACGTCCACCCGCACCAGACCCGTCGTCGCGTTCGGACCGTCCGTGACCTGGTACGTCAGGTCGTACGACCGCGGCTCCATCGACACGAACGTGAACGTCCCCGCGTCATAGTTCGGCGTGATCTCCGCCGGCGCGGACTCCGAGACCGACGCCAGCCGCAGCTCGTCGTCGTTCGGGTCGGTGTCGTTGCGCAACGGCTCCACCGTCACCGGCTGACCCGCCGGCACCACCACGTGGTCGTTCACCGCCACCGGCGGCTGCGGACCCGGCACCACGTCCACCAGGAGCTTGCCCTCGAAGACGCCGCCCTGCCCGTCCGCCACGGTGACCGTGACCACCTTGCGACCCGTCGAGCCGCCGCCGTCGCGGAACTCGACCGTGCCGTCCGGGCGCGAACGCACGTCGTCCCCGGCCACCGTCGCCGCGGCCGAGGCGAGGTAGAGGTCGTCGCCGTCGGGGTCCTTGAAGTACGGCAGCACCTTGATCGTCGCCCGACCACCCTGAGCCACCCGCAGCACCGGGTCACCCGTCTGCTCCGGCGGCGCGTTCTCCCCCCACGGCGACACCTTCAGCGTGACGCCGGCCTCGGCCACACCACCACGCCCGTCGGCCACCGAGTACCGGAACGTGCCCGTGCCCTGCGCGTCCTCGGGCACCACCGCCTGCAGCGCCGCACCACCCATGATCGCCTGCACCGTCGCGTTGCCCGGCGAGTCCCCCGCCAGCGACGCCGTCATCACGTCCCCGTCCGGGTCCACGTCGTTGCCCAGCACCGGCAAGATCGTCGTACGACCCGGACGCACCCCGAACGAGTCGTCCTGCGGCTGCGGCGGCTTGTTCGGCTGCGAACGGTCCGCGATGAACTGATCCACCTGCTCCGGGTTCGTCAGCTCCGCGTCAGACTCCTCCCCCTCGGCCTCCTCCGGCAACTGCACGTCCCAGTCGTCGACCTTCTGGTACTCGTCCGCCGCCATCCACAACGTCCCCGCCGACAGGTCGTTCAGCACGATCACGCGCCGGTTCACCCGGTACTCCAGGCGCGCCTGCGGGTCGATCCCCTCCAGGCGGGTGTCCAGGTCGCGGTCGGTGCCGTCGCAGTCGCGGACGACCTGACCCGTCGAGGCCCACGCCCCGTACGTGCAGCCGCCGAGCTGGACCGGCGCGCCGGGGCGTCCCTCGGCCGAGCGCCGCACGGCGTCCCCGCCCTTGAGCGGCTGCGTGACCAGTCCCCCGGTCGTCGCCACGACGACGTTCGCCGACCCCGCAGACGGCTGCTGGAGCCGCGCCTCGGCGCCGTCGTCCAGAGTCACCGTCTTGCCCCCCGGGAGCACGAGCTGCGAGCCCGACCGGTCGAGCACGACCGGCTTGTCGCCCACCGCGGTCACCTCGACCTCCGCGCCCTTGCCCACGGGCAGCGAGGAGGACGACGGGTCACCGTCAGCGGTGCCCTTGGACGTCGTCGCCACGGTCCACAACGTCCCCGTCGACGGGATCGCCGCGAAGACCGTCCCGTCCTGCGACACCGTGAGGGCTCCCCCGCCCTCGACCTCCGCGGTCGGGTCCGTCTTCTCCGCGTCGAACGAGGCCGCCCCGTCGAACGGCAGCACCCACAGCAGGCCCTCCTCACCGTCGAGGATCGCCGTCGTCGCACCACCGGAGACGACCTGCGCCCCCGCCGGCAGACGGACCTGCCCGTCCAGCTTCAGGTGCGCGACGTCGACCGGAGACGCCGTACCGGTGCTCGTGTCGTCGAGGAGCACACGGCCCGCGTCCTGCTGCACGTCGAACGACGCGCTGCCCGCGTTCAACGTCCCGTCCATCGCCTGGGACTCGTCGTTGAACCGACCCAGCAACCCGGCCGACGACTTCGTCACCCACACGCCCGAGTCGTTCAGGTCCACGTCCGCCGTGGCCTCGCCGTCGTACAAGAACGCCATCCCGACGAGCGCCGTCGAGAACACCGACACGGTGCTCACCGACGCGACGGTGCGGCGGTGCTCGTTCAGACGCGCCAGGAAACCCACAGGTCCTCCGAGGAGTTGGATCGGGAGACGACCGGCCCCCTTCTCCAGCCCCCTCGATCTCGCACGTACCAGGCGGCCCCACCGATCGCGCAACCGAGGATAGCGGGACACCGGGTGAAAACCGACACCCGTCCGATGGGGAGCACTCCCCACTCCGTGCTCCGTCGAGACGCGGTGGTGCCGGGCGGCCCCGCCCTACCGGGCACGTCCGAGCAGGTCAACTCGATGACGAAGGCAACGAAGTCGTCCCCGATCGACGCCGGTGCCGGCCACCGCGGACGGGGCGAAAGATCACCCCGGACGACGGTTCAGGAGGCGCGGTCGGCGAGCGCCTCCGCGAACGAGCGCAGCGAGTCGGCGACGGGCCCCGCGGGGAGCGCGTCGAGCTCCTCCACGGCGGCGCGCGCCCAGCGCACCGCCAGCGCGCGCGTCTCCCCGAGCACCTCGTGGCGTCGCAGCGCGGCCACGGCCGCGGCGAGCGCGGCGTCGTCGGTCAGGTCGGAGTCGAGCATCTCGACGAGCCGGGCGTCCGCCTCGCTCGCGGTGCCGTTCGCGATCCGGGCACGGAGCAGCAGGACCGGCATGGTCGGCACCTTCTCGCGCAGGTCCGTACCCGGCGTCTTGCCCGACTCGTCGCCCGACGACGCCAGGTCGAGCACGTCGTCGGCGAGCTGGAACGCGACCCCGAGCTTCTCCCCGTAGGCCGCGACCGTGTCGACGACGGCCGTCGGGCACCCGGCGAACAGCGCGCCGAGCCGCGCGGACGTCGACAGGAGCGACGCCGTCTTGTCCGCGAGCACCCCGAGGTAGTGCTCGACGGGGTCGTCGCCCTCGCCCGGGCCGATCGTCTCGTGGAGCTGGCCCAGGCACAGGCGCTCGAACGTGCGCGCCTGGATCAGCACGGCCTCGGGCCCGAGCGCCGCGACGGTCGACGCGGCACGCGCGAAGAGGAGGTCACCGACCATGATGGCGACCGAGTTCCCCCACACCGCGTGCGCGGACGGGGCACCCCGGCGCACCGGGGCGGAGTCCATCACGTCGTCGTGGTACAGCGACGCGAGGTGCGTGAGCTCGACGACGACCGCGGACTCCACGACCTCGGGACGCGTCCCGTCCCCGAGCTCGGCGGCGAGCAGGGTGAGCAGCGGCCGCAGCCGCTTGCCCCCCGCGTTGACGAGATGGCGGGACGCGGTGTCGGCGAGCGGGTCGGCGTGCGCGACGGCCTCGCGCAGCCGAGCCTCGACCCCCGCGAGCCGCTCGGTGAGGGCAGCGGCGAGCGCGGGGTCCGAGATCGGGATCGCGGTGGTCGTCACGGGCGCGGTCCGGTCGCGCGGGCCGCGGGGCCCGGCGGGCGCGGGCGGCACGGAAGGCACAGAGGTCACGGGACGAACTTAACCGCCTCGGCCGCCAGATCGAGAACCGGGGACGGGAACACACCGAGGAGGAGCACCCCGAGCGCGCACACGGCGATCGCGATCGTCGTCGGACCGGTCGACCGGACGACGGTCACGCCCGGCCCCTCGAGCGCGGCACCGTCGTCGTCCGTCCCGGCCGCGGACCCTCCGGAGGGCGCCGTGAAGAACATCAGCACGATGATCCGGACGTAGAAGAACACCGCGACGGCCGACGCGATGACACCGACGACGGCGAGCACCCACGTCGAGCCCCCGCCCTGGCCGTCGGGCCCGGCGATCGCCGCACCGAACGTCGTGAACTTCGCCACGAAGCCCGCCGTGAGCGGGATGCCCGCCATGGAGAGGAGGAAGAGGGAGAACACGCCCGCGAGCCAGGGGCTCCGGCGTCCGAGCCCGGCCCACTGGGCGAGGTGCGTCGCCTCGCCGAGCACGGCGACCGGCTGCTCCGCCGCCCCGTCGGTCACGTTGTCCGCGGGGTCGCCCGTCCCGCCGGCCGCGGCTCCCACCGTGGCCGGCACGCGCTCGCGCACCGGGGCGGTCTCGCGCACGAGCGTGACGACCGCGAACGCGCCGACCGTCGCGAGGCCGTAGACGAGCAGGTAGAAGACGGTCGCGCGCAGCGAGAGCTGCGAGAACCCGACGACGCCGACGAGGATGAAGCCCGCGTGCGCGATCGACGAGTAGGCGAGGAGACGCTTGACGTCGGTCTGCACGGCACCCACGACGGCGCCGACGACCATCGTCAGGAGCGTGACGATCCACAGCGCGACGAAGAGGTCCTCGCGCGAGGCGAGGGACGACTGCGCGAGGCCGAGGCTCACGACGTAGAGCACGCGCAGGAGCGCGCCGAACGCCGCCGCCTTGGTGCACGCGGCCATGAAGCCCGTGATCGGCGTCGGGGCGCCCTGGTACACGTCCGGGGTCCAGGCGTGGAACGGCGCGGCCCCGATCTTGAAGAGCAGGCCCGCGAGGATGAGCAGGACGCCGACGACGACGAGGCCGGGCATGGTCGCGAGCGGGCCCTCCGGCGTCGCGAGCGACTGGTACACCTCGACGAGGTCGACCGAGCCGGCGAAGCCGTAGACGAGCGCGACGCCGAACACGAACAGGGCGGACGCGAACGCCCCCAGGAGGAAGTACTTGAACGACGCCTCCTGCGACAGCAGACGGCGGCGGCGGGCCATCGCCGAGAGCACGTAGAGCGGGAGCGAGAGCACCTCGAGCGCGACGAACATCACGAGGAGGTTGCCGGTCGCGGGGAAGATCATCATGCCGCCGACGGCGAAGAGCACGAGCGGGTAGACCTCGGTCTGCTCGAGGCCCTTGCGCCGCGTGAGGCCCTCGTACGGCGAGCCGGGCACCGCCGCCGCGGACGGCGCGAACGCGTCCTGGCCGGTCGACGTCTTGTCGACGATCACGAGGATCGCCAGGAACGCGAGCAGGACGACGATCCCCTGGATCGCGAGACCGAACGGGTCGATCACCATCGACCCGCCGAGCACCCGCACCCCGTACGGTGCGCCGTCGGCGCCCTGCACGGCGGGGTCGCGCCACAGCACGACGACGAGCGCGAACGCCGCGGCCGTCGCGAGGAGCGCGAGGACGACCTGCGTCGTGCGCCGCACGCGCGCCGGGACGAAGGCCTCGATCAGCACGCCGACGACGCCGGCGCCCAGCACGACGAGGATCGGGGCGAGGTAGAGCCAGTCGACCGTGGGGGCCACGAAGGAGTCGTTCACGACTCGCTCCCTTCGTCGGAGCTACGAGTGACGGACGACCCCTGGCTCTCGAGGGCGGCCTGCTCGGCCCCCTCGGCGAACGGGTCGGAGCGCGGCGGGTCCTCGACGCCGGCGACCGCGAGGTCGGACAGGGTGACCTCCGCGGGCTCGCGCACGAGGTCGAGCGCGGGGGCCGGGTAGAAGCCGAGGACCAGGAGGACCGTGATCAGCGGCGCGACGACCCACCTCTCGCGCGCGTCGAGGTCGGGGAGCTGGTCGAGCCCCTCGCGGGTCCCGCCCGTGAAGATCCGCTGGTAGGTCAGCAGCACGTAGAGCGCGGCGAGCACGACGCCGAGCACGGCGAAGAGCGCGGCCCACGGGCTGCGCGCGAACGTGCCGACCAGCACCATGATCTCGCTGACGAACGTCGACAGGCCCGGCAGCGACAGCGCGGAGAGGCCGGCGACGAGGAACGTCCCCGCGAGCACGGGGACCACCTTCTGCAGGCCGCCGTAGTCTGCGATGCGCTGCGAGCGCTCCGGGTGCCGGGCGATGAGGAAGCCGGCGAGGAGGAACAGCGCCCCGGTCGAGATGCCGTGGTTCACCATGTACAGCGACGACCCGGACACGCTGAGCGACGTGAACGCGAAGATGCCGAGCACGATGAACCCGAAGTGGGACACCGACGTGTAGGCGATGAGGCGCATGAGGTCGCTCTGCCCGATCGCCATGAGCGCGCCGTAGAGGATCGACACGACCGCCAGCACGACCACGACCGGGGCCGCCCACGCGCTCGCGTGCGGGAAGAGCGGGAGGCACAGCGTGAGCATCCCGAACGTGCCGACCTTGTCGAGGACGCCGACGAGGAGCGTGGAGGTGCCCGCGGGCGCGTGCTGCGCGGCGTCGGGCAGCCAGGTGTGGACGGGGAAGAGCGGCGCCTTGATGGCGAACGCGAGGAAGAACCCGAGGAACAGCAGCCGCTCGGTGGTGACCGGCATCGGGTTCTCGGCGAAGTACCCCACGAGGTTCGACGTGAGGAACGCGTCCTCGGGGCGCGCGCCCGTCGTCGGGTCGATCGGCACCTGCACGTACAGCGCGATGACGGCCGCGAGCATGATGAGCCCGCCCGCGAGCGAGAACAGCAGGAACTTCACGGCCGCGTAGCGCCGCCGCGCCCCGACGCCGAACCCGCCGATCATGAAGTAGACCGGGATCAGCATCGCCTCGAAGAGGACGTAGAAGAGGAACACGTCGCGCGCGACGAACACCGCGACCATGAACGCCTCGAGCAGCAGCGCGAGCGCGAGGTAGTGGCGCAGCCGGCGCACGTCGCCGTCCTGCTCCTTCCACGCGGCCAGCACGACGAGCGGCACGAGCAGGACCGACAGCGCGACGAGCGCGAGCGCGACGCCGTCGGCGCCCACCGCGTAGCTCGCGCCGATCTGCGGGATCCAGCGGTACGTCTCGGCGAGCTGGTACGTGCCGGCCGCGGACGTGTCGAACGCGGTGAACGCGCCGACGAGGAGGCCGAGCTCGACGAGCGCGGCGCCGAGGGCGATGCCGCGCACGGTGCGCAGGGCGCCCGCACCGACGCCCCGCGTGCGGGCCGCGGCCGTGAGCCACACCGCTGCGGCCCCCACCAGGGGCCAGGCGACGAGCAGGGACAGCCAGGGGACGGAGGTAGTCATGGTTGTCTCCCTCTCAGCTCGCGGAGCCGGTGGTCAGGGCGAGGACGACGGCGACGATCACCACGAGGCCGCCGAGCATCGTCGCGCCGTACGAGCGCACGTAGCCGTTCTGCCACCCGCGCAGCCACTCCCCGATCCGGCCGACGAGGCCGGCGAGGCCCATCCAGCCGCCGTCGACCATCTCCTTGTCGGCGTAGACCAGCGAGCGCGTGAGGTACTGGCCGGGCCGCATGAACACGGCCTCGTTGACGTCGTCCTGGTACAGGTCGCGGCGGGCGGCACGCGTGAGCACGGAGCCCCGCGGCGCGCGGACCGGGACGCTCGACATCGCGTACTGCCGCCACGCGAGCGCCGCGCCCGCGAGGACCAGGAGGAGCGTCAGGGTGATGAGCGACCACACCGGCAGGACCGGCTCGTGGTGCTCGGCGTGCCCGGTGACGGGCTCGAGCCACGTGACGAACCGCGAGCCCGCGGCGAGGATGCCGCCGAGCGCCACCGAGCCGACCGCCAGGACGATCATGGGCCACGTCATGAGCCGCGGGGACTCGTGCGGGTGCTGGACCGGGCCGTCCTGCGGGCCGAGCCCGTCCGCCGACCCGCTGCCGTCGTTCCAGCGACGGCGTCCGGAGAACGTCATGAAGAACAGGCGCGACATGTAGAACGCGGTGATCCCGGCACCGAGCAGCGCGACGCCGCCGAAGACCCACGCCCGCCACGGCTCGCCGTCGACGGGGACGAACGCCGCCTCGATGATCTTGTCCTTGCTCCAGAAGCCGGAGAACGGCGGGATCCCGAGGATCGCGAGCCAGCCCATCATGAACGTGATCCAGGTGATCTTCATGTACCGCGCGAGGCCGCCGAACCGGCGCATGTCGACCTGGTCGTCCATGCCGTGCATGACGGAGCCCGCGCCGAGGAACATCCCGGCCTTGAAGAAGCCGTGCGTCACGAGGTGGAAGATCGCGAACGCGTACCCGATCGGCCCGAGCCCCGCGGCGAGGATCATGTACCCGATCTGGGACATGGTCGACGCGGCGAGCGCCTTCTTGATGTCGTCCTTGGCGCAGCCGACGATCGCCCCGAAGAGCAGCGTCACCGCGCCGACGATCACGACGACGAGCTGGGCGGTGGGCGCGCCCTCGAAGATCGGCGCCGACCGCACGACGAGGTAGACGCCCGCCGTGACCATGGTGGCCGCGTGGATGAGGGCGGAGACCGGCGTCGGGCCGGCCATCGCGTCCCCGAGCCACGCCTGGAGCGGGAACTGCGCCGACTTGCCGCACGCGGCGAGCAGGAGCGCGATGCTCGTCGCGGTGAGCACCGCGGTCGACGCCTCGGGCGCCTGCGCGAACACCGTGGTGAAGTCGACCGCGCCGAACGTCGCGAACATGAGCATGAGGGCCACGATCAGGCCGATGTCGCCCACGCGGTTCATGACGAACGCCTTCTTCGCCGCGACCGCGTACGCGCGGTTGTGGTTCCAGAACCCGATGAGCAGGTACGACGCCAGGCCCACCCCCTCCCAGCCGACGAACAGCAGGAGGTAGGAGTCGGCGAGGACGAGGACGAGCATCGCCGCGACGAACAGGTTGAGGTACGCGAAGAACCGGCGCCGGTCGCGGTCGTGCGCCATGTAGGCGACCGCGTAGACGTGGATGAGCGTGCCGACGAACGTCACGAGGAGCACGAACGTCAGCGACAGCGGGTCGATCCGCAGGCCCATCGCCAGGTCGAGACCACCGGAGACGATCCAGTCACCGATGCGGAAGTCGACCACGCGCTCGTCGACGGGCAGCCCGAGCATCACGAGGAAGAGGACCAGGCCCACCACGAACGCGGCGCCCGACATGAGGACGCCGAACCACGCGCCCCAGCGGTCGCTGCGGCGACCGGCGAGGAGGAGGACGGCCGCCCCGAGGAGCGGGAGCAGCACCAGGAACGGTGCCGCGAGGAACGCGCCCGGCACGGTCTCGGACGCAGGCACGACGTCGGTCGCGGCCAGCAGTCCGCTCGCCGTGGGCAGGGCGGGAAGGAGCGTCGTCATCGGTGCCGGCCCCTCAGCTCTTGAGCAGGTTGACGTCGTCGACCGAGGCGGACCGACGGGTGCGGAAGATGGACACGATGATCGCGAGGCCGACGACGACCTCCGCCGCCGCGACGACCATGACGAAGAACGCGAGCACCTGCCCGGTCACGTCACCGTGCATGCGGGCGAAGGTGACGAACGCGAGGTTCGTCGCGTTGAGCATGAGCTCGATGCCCATGAACACGATGATCGCGTTGCGCCGCAGCAGCACGGTCGCGGCGCCGATCGAGAACAGGATCGCCGCGAGCACGAGGTAGTTGGTGAGCTCCATCAGTCCTCTCCTCCCCGGGTCGCGGCGGGGTTCCCGTCGGGCACCGCGTCCGCGGTGCCGCCGGGCACGCGGGACCGGCCCGGGTCGTCCGGCCCGCCGACCTCGCCGGCGGGCGCCTCGCCCTGCGGCTGGTCGGCGGTCGCGGCCTGCACCGTGCGCTCGTTCGCGTCCTGGGCCCGCAGCGCGGGCAGCGCCCGCAGCGGCTCGTGCTCGACGAGCACCTCGCGCTCGGCCTCGAGGATCGCCCCGGCCGACCGCTCCTGACCGCGGATGCGCAGGATGCGGGAGACCGACTCCTCGATGGGCCGGCCCTGCGGGTCGAGCGCCGGGGTGTCCATGGCGTTGTTCTGCGCGTAGACGCCGGGCGCGGCGAGCGGCGTGAGCCGGCCGCCCGCGGGCAGCGCCGCGACCTTCGCGTCGGCCTGCTCGCGCTGCCCCACCTTCGGGGTGAGGCGCCGCCGGTGCGTCAGCACGAGCGCGGAGACCGCCGCGGTGATGAGCAGGATGCCCACGACCTCCATGGCGAACACGTAGTCCGCGAAGAGCACGCGGGCGAGCGCCACGGGGTTGGTCGCGGCGTTGGCGAGCTCGAGCCCGACCGACGGCGGGAACGTCGCCTGCGCGACCACGCCCACCAGCACGACCCCGAGACCGAGCCCGAGGAGCACGCCGACCCAGCGCTGCCCGCGGATCGTCTCCACGAGCGAGTCCGACGCGTCGACCCCGACGAGCATGAGGACGAAGAGGAACAGCATCATCACGGCGCCGGTGTAGACGACCACCTGGACGACGCCGAGGAACGACGCCTCCTGCGCGATGTAGAGGATCGCGAGGTCGACCATGACGAACATGACCGCGATGGCGGCGTGCACCGCCTTGCGCGCGAAGAGCAGCGAGAGCGCCGCGAGGACCATGAGGGGGGCGAGGACCCAGAAGAGGACCGCCTCGCCGCCGCTCGCGGTCACCGGGCGGCCTTCCGGGCCGACCGACCCGACGACTGCGCGACCCGCCGGACCTCCGGCGGCGGTCCCGTCGGCTCGGGCGGGAGGGTCGGGTCGTCCGGTCGGTGCTCGCGCACCCACTCCACCTGCTCGGCCACCGGGCCGCTCACCTCCCCGCGGTAGTACTCGGTGTCCGAGGTCCCGGGCACCATCGGGTGCGGCGCGGCGAGCATCCGCTCCTGGAGCGGCGCGAGCAGGTCCTGCTTCTCCCAGATCATGCCCTCGCGCGTCGGCCCGGCGAGCTCGTACTCGTTGGTCATCGTCAGCGCGCGCGTGGGGCACGCCTCGATGCACAGCCCGCAGAAGATGCAGCGCAGGTAGTTGATCTGGTAGACGCGGCCGTACCGCTCGCCCGGCGACATGTGGCCGCCGTCGGGCAGGTCCGCGTTGTCCGCGCCCTCGACGTAGATCGCGTCCGCGGGGCACGCCCACGCGCACAGCTCGCAGCCGATGCACTTCTCGAGCCCGTCGGGGTACCGGTTGAGCTGGTGCCGCCCGTGGTACCGCGGCTTCGTCGGCACCTTCTGGCGCGGGTACTGCTCGGTGACCGTCGGCCGGAACATCGAGGCGAAGGTCACGCCGAACCCGGCGACGGGCGCGAGCGCCTCGCGCAGTCCCTTCGCCTGGGGGCGCCGGACCTCGTACTCGCCGGGCCCGCCCGGCTTCTGGTCGTCAGCCACGGTCGACCTCCTTGTCGTGCGGTGTGTCTCGGGGGGCACCGGTGCCCGGCGAGCCGGACGCCCCGGGCGACCCCGCGTCGTCGGGCACGAGGGCACGACGGCGGGGCGAGGGCGGGAGCGACTGGCCCGGCAGCGGCGGGACGGGGAACCCGCCCGCGAACGCGTCGAACGGCTCGGGCCCGGTGCCCGCGGCGCGGGGCGTCGCTCCGGGTGGGGCCTTCTTCTCGGGCCAGAACCAGACGACCACCACGACCACCAGGGCCAGCGCGACGGCGATGCCGACGAAGACCCGGAGGTCGACGTCGAGGAACTGGCGCACGGCCTGCGCGACGGCGAGGAGCACGAGCCACGCGAGGGCGAACGGGATGAGGACCTTCCAGCCGAACCGCATGAACTGGTCGTAGCGCAGGCGCAGCAGCGTGCCGCGGACCCACACGAAGAAGAACATGACGGCCCAGACCTTGACGAGGAACCAGAGGATCGGCCACCAGCCCTCGTTGAACATGCCGTCGTTGATCGCCGAGAGCGGCCACGGGGCGCGCCACCCGCCGAGGAACAGCGTCGTCGCGACCGCGGAGACGTTGAGCATGTTGATGTACTCCGCGAGAAAGAACCACGCGAACTTCATGGACGAGTACTCGGTCATGTACCCGGACACGAGCTCGCCCTCGGCCTCGGGGAGGTCGAAGGGCAGACGGTTCGTCTCGCCGACCATCGAGATCACGTAGATGACGAACGCCGGCAGGAGCGGGAGGAACCACCACAGCTGCGTCTGCGAGTCGACGATGCGCGAGGTCGACATCGACCCCGCCATGAGGAAGACGGAGACGAGCGAGAGGCCCATCGCGAGCTCGTAGCTGATGACCTGGGCCGTCGAGCGGACCGCCCCGAGCAGCGGGTACGTCGACCCGGACGACCAGCCGCCGAGCACGATCCCGTACACGCCGAGCGACGCGCACGCGAGGATGTAGAGCGTCGCGACCGGGAAGTCGGTGAGCTGCGCCGGCGTCACGTAGTCCGTGAACGGGATCTGCACCTCGGGCCCGAACGGGACGACCGCGAACACCAGCAGCGCGCAGAACACGGAGATCATCGGCGCGAGCAGGTAGACGAACTTGTCCGCCGCCTTGACGGTGATGTCCTCCTTGAGCAGGAGCTTCATCGCGTCGGCGAGCGACTGGAGCAGGCCGAACGGGCCGTGCCAGTTGGGGCCTGGGCGCACCTGCATGCGCGCCACGACCTTGCGCTCGAACCAGATCGCGAACAGCACGCTCGTCAGCAGGAACACGAGGATGAGGACGGCCTTGACGAGGTACGTCCAGCCGTTGTCCTGCGAGAAGTTCGCGGTGATCCCGGGCACGCCCGGGGTCTCGGCCGCGAGCGCGTGGACCAGGTGCGCGCCGGTCATGCGTCCTCCCCTCCGTCGGTGCTCCCAGGCCCGAGCCGGACGACGTCGCCCGGCACGGCGCCGAGCGCCGCGTGCACGGACGACCCCGGCGACCGCAGCGGCAGCCACACCACGTGGTCGACCATGTCGGTCACCACCACCGGGAGCGTGACCGCTCCCCGGTCCGTCGAGACGCGCACGAGGTCGCCGTCGAACACGTCGACCGCAGCCGCCGTCGTCGCAGACAGCCGCGCGACCGGGCGCTTCGCCGTCCCCGCGAGGTAGCGCTCGCCGTCCTGGCCGCGCGCGTCGTCGAGCAGGAGCCGCCAGCTCGCGAGGACCGCGGTCCCGGGTGCGACGGCGGGCGGCTCGGTGGTCTCGACGGCCGGCGCGGCGGCGCGCTCGCCGTCCCACGCGCCGTCGCCCACGAGCTGGTCCAGCTCGGCGCGCACCGCGTCCACGGTGCCGAGGCCGAGGCTGACGCCCGCCGCGTCGGCGAGCGCGTCGAGCACGCGGTGGTCCGTCATCGCCGTCGAGGCGAGCGCCGCCGGGAACCGGCGCACGCGGCCCTCCCAGCTCACGAACGCCCCCTCGCGCTCGACGGGCGGCGCCACGGGGAGCACGACGTCCGCCAGCTCGGTCACCGCCGAACGCCGCACCTCGAGCGAGACGACGACGTCCGCCGCCTCGAGCGCGCGGCGCGCGTGCGCGGGGTCCGGCAGGTCGTCGAGCTCGAGGCCGCCGACGAGCACGCCCGCGAGCTGGCCGACGGACAGGGCGTCGAGCATCTCCCCGACGTCGCGGCCCGCCGTGGCGGGCAGACCCGTCGGCTGCGCGTCGGTGGCGGTCACGCCCCACACCGTCGCGACGTCGACGCGGGCCGCCGCGTCGGCGACAGGCCGTCCGCCCGGCAGGAGGTTCGGCAGGGTGCCGGCCTCGACGCCGCCGCGCTCGCCCGCGCGGCGCGGGACCCACGCGAGCCGCGCGCCCGTCGCGGCGACCGCGCGGAGCAGCGCGCTGTACCCGCCGCGCGTCGCGGCGAGCCGCTCGCCGACGAGGATCACGGCACCGGGTGCCCGCAGCGCGTCGCTGACCTCGGCGAGGAGGTCGGTGCCCTCGGCCTCGTCGAGCGTGCGGACCTGGTCGCCCGCGGCGATGCCGTCGAGCCACTCGGCCTCGGTGCCCGGCGCGGCCGGGAGCAGCGTGCCGTGCATGCGCTGCACGCCGCGCGTCGCGAACGGCGCGACGGAGAACACGCGCACCCCGTTCCGCACGGCGCCCTTGCGCAGGCGCAGGAAGGTCACGCCCGCCTCCTCCTCGGCCTCCAGGCCGACGAGGAGGACGGCGGGCGCCTTCTCGAGGTCGGTGAACGTCACCCCGCCGGCGTGGCCGACGGCGCGCCCCGCGACGGCGTGCGCGAGGAAGTCCGCCTCCTCCGCGCTGTGGGCGCGGGCGCGGTGGTCGACGTCGTTCGTGCGCAGCCAGGTCCGGGCGAGCTTCGCGTACGCGTACGCGTCCTCGACCGTGAGGCGCCCGCCCGGCAGGACGCCGACGCCTCCGGCGTCGCGTGCCCGGGTCAGGGCGTCGGCCGCGACCTCGAGCGCCTCCGCCCACGAGGCGGGGCGCAGCTCGCCGCGCGTCACCGACCCGTCCGGGGCGACCTCGCGGTCGCGCACGAGCGGGTGCGTGAGGCGGTCCGGCGCGGACTGCCACGTGAACGCGAAGCGGTCCCGGTCGGTGATCCACTCCTCGTTGACCAGCGGGTCCTCGCCCGCGAGGCGGCGCAGCACGACGCCGCGGCGGTGGTCGACGCGGATCGCGGAGCCCGACGAGTCGTGCTCCGCGACCGACGGCGTCGAGACGAGGTCGAACGGGCGCGACCGGAACCGGTACGCCGCTCCCGTGAGCGCGCCCACCGGGCAGATCTGCACCGTGTTGCCGGAGAAGTACGACGCGAACGGCAGCCCCGACTCGTCCTCGAGCGCGAGCCCGACCGGGCGGTCGCCCGGCGCCTGTCCCGCGGGCGGCGCGAAGTCGAGGACCGCCTCGTCGAACCGGCCGATCTGCTGCGCGGCCCCGCGCTTCTGCAGGTCGATGAAGACGTCGCCCGCGATCTCCTGGGAGAAGCGCGTGCACCGCTGGCACAGGACGCAGCGCTCGCGGTCGAGCAGGATCGTCGTCGAGACCGCGATCGGCTTGGGGAACGTGCGCTTGACGTCCACGAACCGGCTCGTCGCGCGACCGTTGCTCATCGCCTGGTTCTGCAGCGGGCACTCGCCGCCCTTGTCGCACACCGGGCAGTCGAGCGGGTGGTTGATGAGCAGCAGCTCCATGATCCCGTGCTGCGCCTTGTCGGCGACCGGGCTCGTGCGCTGCGTCTTGACCACCATGCCGGGCGTCGCCTCGAGCGTGCACGACGCCTGGGGCTTCGGCATGGGCCGGACGTTGCCCTCGCGGTCCGGCGTCGCCACCTCGACGAGGCACTGGCGGCACGCGCCCGCCGGCTCCAGCAGCGGGTGGTCGCAGAACCGCGGGATCTGGATCCCGATCTGCTCGGCCGCGCGGATCACGAGCGTGCCCTTGGGCACCGACATCTCGACGTCGTCGATCGTGAACGTCACGTGGTCCGCGGGGACCGGGGGCTTGGCCGCGCCACCCGTGGGAGCGGCGGCGGAGCCGGTGCCCGGGGCGGGGGTCGTGGTCGTCATCAGTGCACTCCTGCCGTCAGGACGCGGGCCGGGCGGGGCGTGTAGTCGAAGAGGGCCGCTGCGGCGGGGTCGAACGGGCAGCGGTGCTCCGTGATGTGCGCCTCGTACTCGTCGCGGAACAGCTCGATGCTGCTCGTCACCGGAGACGTGGCGCCGTCGCCGAGCGCGCAGAACGCGCGGCCCAGGATGTTGTCGCACGTGTCGAGGAGCAGGTCGAGGTCGGACTCCGTGCCCCGGCCCGCCTCGATGCGCGCCAGGACCTGCTTCATCCAGTACGTGCCCTCGCGGCACGGGGTGCACTTGCCGCACGACTCGTGCGCGTAGAAGTCCGTCCACCGGCTCACGGCCCGCACGACGCACGTCGTCTCGTCGAAGAGCTGCAGCGCGCGCGTGCCGAGCATCGAGCCCGCCGCCGCGACCGACTCGTAGTCGAGGGGCGTGTCGAGGTGCGCGTCCGTGAACAGCGGCGTCGACGAGCCGCCCGGCGTCCAGAACTTCAGCTTCTTGCCGCCCCGGATCCCGCCCGCCATGTCGAGCAGACCGCGCAGCGTGGTGCCCAGTGGCGCCTCGTACTGCCCCGGCCGCGTCACGTGGCCGGACAGCGAGAACAGCCCGAACCCGGCCGAGCGCTCGGTACCCATCGACGTGAACCAGTCGGCGCCGCGCGCGACGATCGACGGCACGCTCGCGATGGACTCGACGTTGTTGACGACCGTCGGGCGCGCGTACAGGCCCGCGACCGCCGGGAACGGCGGCTTGAGCCGCGGCTGCCCGCGGCGCCCCTCGAGCGAGTCGAGCAGCGCCGTCTCCTCGCCGCAGATGTACGCGCCGGCACCCGCGTGGACCGTCACGTCGAGGTCGAAGCCCGAGCCCTGGACGTCCTTGCCCAGGAATCCGGCCTCGTAGGCCTCCTCGACCGCGCGCAGCAGGCGGCGGTACACGTGCAGCACCTCGCCGCGCACGTAGATGAACGCGTGGTCGCAGCCGATCGCGTACGACGTGATCGCCACGCCCTCCACGAGCGCCTGCGGGCTCGCCAGCATCAGCGGGATGTCCTTGCACGTGCCCGGCTCGGACTCGTCCGCGTTGACGACGAGGTAGCGCGGCCCGCCGTCGGGCGCGGGCAGGAAGCCCCACTTCATGCCCGTCGGGAAGCCCGCGCCGCCGCGGCCGCGCAGGCCCGACGCCTTGACCGTCGCGACGACGTCCGCCGGGTCCTGGGCGAGCGCCGCACGCAGCCCGGCGTACCCGCCGCGGTCCACGTACGACGCCAGCGTCCAGGACCGGTCCGCGTCCCACGTGTCCGACAGGACGGGGGTCAGCGGGTCCGGGGTCGGCCGGGCCACGGTGCCCTGCTGCTCGCTCATGCGTCCGCTCCCTTCGACGGGTCGGGCTGGGTGCCGGGAGACTCGGCCTTGCCGCCGGGGTCGACGTCGGCGCCGGTCGTCGGCTTCCGCTCGGCGCTCGACTGCTCGCCGCCGGTGACCGGCTTCTCGGGCGTGCCCTCGCCTGCGGCGGAGGAGGCGGCGTCTGCCCCACCTGCCGAGGTAGAGGCCTGGTCCGGCGAGGTAGAGGCCTGGTCGGTACCGGGGGCGGTCCAGCCCTGCTCGCGCGCGAGGCGGAGGCCGGCGAGGGTGGGCTCGCCGGCGCCGACGCCCTCGTCGGCGCGACCGTCGGGGAAGCCCGCGAGGATGCGGCTCATCTGCTTGAAGGAGCACACGCTCGCGGCGCCGCGCGTCGGGGCGACGGCCTCGCCCGCCCGGAGACGGTCGACCACGTCGGTCGCCGAGCCGGGGGTCTGGTTGTCGAAGAACTCCCAGTTGACCATCATGACCGGCGCGTAGTCGCAGGCCGCGTTGCACTCGACGCGCTCGAGCGTGATCGCGCCGTCCTCGGTCGTCTCGTCGTGGCCGACGCCGAGGTGGTCGGAGAGCTCGTCGAAGATCGCGTCGCCGCCCATGATCGCGCACAGCGTGTTGGTGCAGACGCCCACGGTGTACGTCCCGTTGGGGTGGCGCTTGTACTGCGTGTAGAACGTCGCGACGGCGGAGACCTCGGCCGCGGTGAGGCCGAGCCGCTCCGCGCAGAACAGGATGCCGTCGCGCGAGACGTAGCCGTCCTCGGACTGCACGAGGTGCAGCATCGGCAGCAGCGCCGAGCGCGACTCGGGGTAGCGCGCGACGATCTGCGCGGCGTCGGCGGCGAGGCGCGCCGTCGTCTCCGCGTCGTACCCGGGGCGCGGCCCGCCGGCGGGCGCGCCGTTCGTCGCAGGTCCGGCGTCGATGGTCATCGGTCCACCCCTCCCAGCACGGGATCCAGCGACGCGACGGCGACCACGACGTCGGCCACCTGGCCGCCCTCGCACATCGCTGCCACGGCCTGGAGGTTGTTGAACGACGGGTCGCGGAAGTGCGCCCGGTAGGGGCGCGTGCCGCCGTCGGACACGACGTGCACCCCGAGCTCGCCGCGCGGGTGCTCCACGGTCTGCCACGCCTGGCCGACCGGGACGCGGAAGCCCTCGGTGACGAGCTTGAAGTGGTGGATCAGGGCCTCCATGGAGGTGCCCATGATCTCCTTGATGTGGTCGAGCGAGTTGCCCTGGCCGTCGCTGCCGATCGCGAGCTGCGCCGGCCACGCGATCTTGCGGTCGCCCACCATGACGGGCTGCCCGGCCGTCCTCTCGAGGCGCTCGAGGCACTGCTCGACGATGTGCAGCGACTGGTAGCACTCCTCGAGCCGCAGCACGACGCGGTCGTAGCTGTCGGCGCCGGTCGCGGTGGGGACGTCGAAGTCGTACGTCTCGTAGCCGCAGTACGGGTCGGACTTGCGCACGTCGTACGGGTGCCCGGTCGAGCGCAGCACCGGCCCGGTGATGCCGAGCGCCATGCAGCCCGCGAGGCTGAGGTGCCCGACCCCGACGAGGCGGCCCTTGAAGATCGGGTTGGCGAGCAGGAGGTCGCCGAGCTGGCCGAGGTACCGGCGGATGAGCGGGTCGGCCTCGCGGACCTGCTCGACGAGGTCCGGCGGCACGTCCTGCGCGACGCCGCCGGGACGCACGTAGGCGTTGTTCATGCGCAAGCCCGTGACCGCCTCGAAGATCCGCAGGATCTCCTCGCGCGCGGTGAACGCGATGGTCATGACGGTCGTCGCGCCCATCTCGTTGCCGCCGGTGCCCAGGCACACGAGGTGGGACGCGATGCGGTTGAGCTCCATCATGAGCACGCGGATGACGCTCGCCCGCTCGGGGACGTCGTCCGTGATGCCGAGCAGCTTCTCGACCGCGAGGCAGTACGCCGTCTCCTGGAACAGCGGCGCGAGGTAGTCCATGCGGGTGCAGAACGTGACGCCCTGCGTCCACGTCCGGTACTCCATGTTCTTCTCGATACCGGTGTGCAGGTAGCCGATGCCGCACCGTGCCTCGGTGACGGTCTCGCCGTCGATCTCGAGCATGAGGCGGAGCACGCCGTGCGTGGACGGGTGCTGCGGCCCCATGTTGACGACGATGCGCTCCTCGCCGAGCGCCGCCGCCGCGACGGCGCTCTCGGCGATGTCCGCCCAGTCGCCGCCCGACGCCTCGAAGCTCGGGACGCCCTCGTCGAAGTCCCCGACCGGCGGCCGGGTCGATCGCGGTGCGGCGCCGGGGGCGCCGGTGGTGTGCGTGCTCACGAGTACGACCTCCTCGTGTCGGGCGGGGGCACGGTCGCGCCCTTGTACTCGACGGGGATCCCGCCGAGCGGGTAGTCCTTGCGCTGGGGGTGGCCCGGCCAGTCGTCGGGCATCTCGATGCGCGCGAGCGACGGGTGGCCGTCGAAGACGATGCCGAAGAAGTCCCACGTCTCGCGCTCGTGCCAGTCGTTCGTCGGGTAGACGGACGTCGTGCTCGGCACGTGCGGGTCGGCGTCGGGCACCGACACCTCGAGGCGCAGCCGGCGCCCGTGCGTGATCGACGTGAGGTGGTACACGGCGTGCAGCTCGCGGCCGACGTCGTGCGGGAAGTGCACGCCGCTCACGCCCAGGCTCAGCTCGAACCGCAGGTCCTGGTCGTCGCGCAGCGCGCGGCACACGTCGACGAGGTGGTCGCGGTGCACGTGGAGCGTCAGCTCGGCGTGCGCACCCGGCGGGTCCACCACGACGCGCTCCACCGCGGCCTCGAACCGCGTGCCGCCCTCGGCGAGGACCTCCGCGAGGACGTCGACGACCTCGTCGAACCAGCCGCCGTACGGCCGCGGGCTCGCGCCGGGCATCGCGACGGGCTGGACGAGCCCGCCGTACCCCGACGTGTCGCCCGAGCCGTGCACGCCGAACATGCCCTCGCGCACCTCGACGACCTCGAGCGTGCGCGGCGCGCCCGCCCCGGTCACCAGGTCGCCCGACCGCGGTCCGGAGACCTCCTCGGGCTGCGGCACCGGCGTGCCGCCGCCCGTCTTCTCGTCCGTCACCGCAGCAGCCCCTTCATCTGGAACGTGGGCGTCGCCTCGAGCGCGGCCGCCTCGGCGGCGCGCGCCGCCTCCTTGCGGTTCACGCCGAGCGGCTCGTGCTGGATCTGGTCGTGCAGCGCCAGGATCGCGTTGATGAGCATCTCCGGCCGCGGCGGGCAGCCGGGCAGGTAGATGTCCACGGGCACGATGTGGTCGACGCCCTGCACGATCGCGTAGTTGTTGAACATGCCGCCGCTGGACGCGCACACGCCCATCGAGAGCACCCACTTGGGCTCGCTCATCTGGTCGTAGACCTGCCGCACGACCGGCGCCATCTTCTGGCTCACGCGCCCGGCCACGATCATGAGGTCCGCCTGGCGCGGCGAGGCCCGGAAGACCTCCATGCCGAAGCGCGACAGGTCGAACCGCGACGCGCCGGCGGCCATCATCTCGATGGCGCAGCACGCGAGCCCGAACGTCACGGGCCACAGCGACGCCTTGCGCAGGTACCCCGCGAGGTCCTCGATCGTGGTGAGCAAGAAGCCCGAGGGAGCCTCCTCGATCCCCATGGTGTTCTCCTAGTTCTCTCGCCGGTGCCCGCTGGCGCGAACGATCGGTCGCCTGCTCAGTCCCACTCGAGACCACCCCGGCGCCACTCGTAGACGAACGGGACCGTGATGAGCGCGAGGAACGCGAGCATCGCGACGAGGCCGAAGGTCGCGAGCGTCGCGAAGTCGACCGCCCACGGGTAGAGGAAGACGACCTCGATGTCGAAGACGATGAACGTCATGGCGACGAGGTAGTACTTGATCGGGAAGCGCCCGCCGCCGATCGCGTGGGGCGTGGGCTCGATGCCGCACTCGTAGGCGTCGAGCTTGGCGCGGTTGTACCGCTTGGGGCCGATGACCGCGCTCGCGGCGACACCGCCGAGAGCCAGCACGGCGGCCACGCCCATGAGGACGAGAAGCGGTACGTACGGGTTGGTCATCGCGTACTCCTCGAGTGGGGGCTCGGGACGGGGACGCCCGGGCGGTGCCCGGGAAGACCTGCAGGTGGTGCGAGCGCCCGCGTCGTTGCGGGCCCACCTCGTGGGCTCATGACGAGGGCACCACCCTCGTCAGCCCCGCGATGACGCGGTCGACCCAGTCGCCGCCGCGGGGCTCGTAGCAGTCGGACAGGAGCTTGAGCACGAACCGCATGACGACCGGGCGCGGGAGCCCGTAGCGCGTGCAGATCCGCATGATCTCGGGGTGCTCGATGAGCTTCACGAAGTACCGGCCGAGCGTGTAGTAGCCGCCCAGCTCGCGGCGCATGATCCGCGGGTAGGTCTGCAGCGCGCGCTCGCGGCCGCCGTCGGTGAGCCGCACGCGCGACTGGGCGACGACGTCGGCCGCCGCCCGCCCGGCCTGCATCGCGTACGCGATGCCCTCGCCGTTGAACGGGCTGACCATGCCGCCCGAGTCGCCCACGAGGAGCACGCCGCGCGTGTACAGCGGCGTGCGGTTGAAGCCCATGGGGAGCGCCGCGCCGCGCACGGGGGCGAGCCGGTTCTCCTCCGTGAACTCCCACTCCTCGGGCGCGTTGCGCATCCAGGTGGCGAAGAGGTCCTTGTAGTCGACGTTCGCGGCCGACTGGCGCGCCGGGGTCGAGCTCACCGAGCCGAGCCCGACGTTCGCGGTCCCGTCGCCGAGCGAGAAGATCCAGCCGTACCCCGGCAGCAGGTTCGACTCGCGGGGCTTGCCGTCCCACAGCTCGAGGTGGGACTCCATCCACGGGTCGTCGTGGCGCGGGGTGCGGAAGTACGTGCGGACGGCGACGCCGATCGGGCGGTCCTCGCGCCGCGCGAGGCCGAGCGCGAGCGCGAAGCGCGACGAGACGCCGTCGGCCGCGACGACGACGGGCGCGCGGTAGGTGACCTCGTCGCCCGCACGCCGACCCTTGTCGTCCACCGGCCGAGCGGTGACGCCGACGACGCGTCCGGTGCGCTCGTCGAGCACGGGGCCCGTGACCGCGGTGCGCTCGAGGAGCTTGGCCCCCGTGCGCTGGGCGTGCTCGGCGAGCGTGCGGTCGAACGAGTGGCGGGCGCGGGCCATGCCGTAGCTCGGGTACGACGCGAGGTCGGGCCACGCGAGCTCCCACGAGCGGCCGCTCGCGACGACGCGCAGGCCCTGGTTCCGGATCCAGCCGTCCTCGGCGCGCGTCGGGACGCCCATGCGCACGAGCTCGGCGACCGCGCGCGGCGTCAGGCCGTCGCCGCAGATCTTGTCGCGCGGGAACGACGACTTCTCGAGCAGGAGGACGCTGAGGCCGGCGGCGGCGCAGTAGTGGGCCGCCGCGGAGCCCGCCGGACCCGCGCCCACGACGATGACGTCGGCGTCGTCGAGCCTCGCGCCCACCGTGCTCACCTCACCGTCCGGTCGTCGGGACATCTCCTGGTGGTCCACCGTGACCCGGGTCGGGACACGGCGCACCCACGGTCCTTGTGAAGTCGGTCACAATGGACATCGTCACTCTAGTCACTCCCGACGCGGGATGTGTAGCAAGGTGACCCTTCCCTGGGAGATCTTGTGACGAAGGTCCTCGCGCGCGGCGACTCCCGGCCCTGTGGATCGGGACCGGCGGGCAAGGGGGCCGGCGCGGCGATGGCCTAGCCTCCCCGCGCCGCCCCCGGTCGCGCGGCGAGCCTCCGCCGCGCGTCGCCGCAGGTCAGCGGCCGCCGGACGACGCTGCGTGCCCTCGTCCCAGGCGGGCGAGCGCCAGGCCGGCGCCGACCGCGAGCGCCGCCGCGGTCGCGAGCCACCACGTGTCGGCCCCGGTGCGCGCCAGGGCGGGGCCGGTCGACGGCGGCTCCCCCGGGGCCGGCGCCGGGCCGGTCCCCGGGACGCCCACGAGGTGCACCGCCTCCAGCACCCCGGCGACCGACCGGCGCGTGGACGACGGCGCGTCCGCCGACATCGCGCCGCTCACCTCCACCCGGCCCACCTCCCCGGGGTCGAGCACGGGCCCCTCCCACGTCGCGGCGCCCGGCGCCACGCCGTCCAGCCGGACGTCGAGCCACGCGCCGAGCCCGGTCCGCGCGACGGCCGGGTCGACGTCGGCGGCGAGGTCCACGAGGACGCGCGCCGCCGTCGGGCCGTCGTTGCGGACCCACAGGTCGCGCGCGACGGTCGCCCCCGGCACGACGAGCGCGTCCGGGCCGAACAGGGACGCCGGGAGGCCCGTCGCCCACGTCGCGCCGTCGGCGCTCAGCCGGAGCGCGTCCTCCTCCCCCGGCGCGGCGCCGGCGCCGGCGCCGGACGAGGCCCCCAACGAGGTCCCCGCTGCGGTGCTCGCCGTCGTCCCCACCGCCGCCTGGCCCGGCCCGGCGAGCACGGCCGCGAGCAGCACGCCGGCGAGCGCGCGGAGCGACCCTCGGGCCGGGCCCCGGCTCACGGGACCACCGCCGGGGTCCTGCGGCGCCGCGAACCTTCGCGCAGTCCCGCCGCGACCTGCCAGGCGCCCCACCCGAGGAGCCCGGCGGCGGCCACGACGGCGACGGTGCGGCGCGTGTCGCCCGACACCGCGGAGCTCACCCACCCGAGCAGCGGGACCGCGTAGACGACGGACCCGCGGAGCTGCACGGGCCGGACGGGCTCCGGGTCGGGCGCGGCGTTCGCGTCGCCCTGCGTCGTGAGGACCCGCGCGTCGTCGGGCCCCACCCCGACGGCGACGACCCGGTGGGTGACGACCTCCGGCCGGCCCGACGCGAGCTGGTACGTCACGACGTCGCCCGGGGCGACGCGCGCGACGTCGACCGGCCGCACGACGACCATCGTCCCGGGCGCGTACGTCGGCCGCATCGACCCGGTGAGCACCGTGTACGGCGTCGCCCCCAGCACGAGCGGCACGACGACCCCCACGAGCGCGAGAGCGACGGCGCACCCGAGCGCGAGCACGCCGAGCGCCCGGGCGAGCGGCCCGTGCCGCCGCGTCGTGCCGCGCTCGCGGTGCCGCCCGCCGCGGG
This sequence comes from Cellulosimicrobium sp. NPDC030954, assembly GCF_055571305.1. Lineage (NCBI taxonomy): Bacteria > Bacillati > Actinomycetota > Actinomycetes > Micrococcales > Promicromonosporaceae > Cellulosimicrobium > Cellulosimicrobium sp. NPDC030954. Next base: position 678,857 of record NZ_JBVIFN010000001.1, on the reverse strand, counting down.
GCCGCTCAGCCACAGGAGACTCCCGAGAGCCCGGTGCCCGCGAGGAGCGCGCCGCGGACCGGGACCGCGTTGCCCGGGACGGAGACCCATCCCGACGCGTGCACGGACTGGACGCTGACCTGCAGGATCGTGCCGCCCAGCAGCAGGTCGAGGATCGACTGCCGGAGCCCGCCGAGCAGCGACTCGGTGATGACGAGCTGCGTCGCCGTGGTCTCGGTGGTCGTCGACTGCCCGCCTCCCGCGATCGTCACGCGGTAGCGGGCCGGGGCGGGCGTCGGGGCGGTCCACCGCACGGTCGCGCTCCGCGCGAGGTTGGTGCCCGTCGTCGTGCACGTCGTCCCGGTCGGGGCGGGGATCGTCGCCGCCGACGCCGTCGTCCAGAGCGACCCGCTCGCCGTCCACCACGCGACGGCCGGGCCGCCGACGAGCGCGAGCGCCACGGCCAGCGCGGCGACCACCCGGAGCCGGGCGCCGCGCGTCACGACGGCCTGCTCTCGAGCGTGACCGTCACCGCGACCTGGGCGCTCAGGCCCTGCCAGTCGCTCGGGCTCCCCGCGGGCAACGTGTAGCGGACGCACACCTGCGTCGTCGCGCCCCGCGCGTACGTCTGCGGGCTGAGCGTCCCGGCGGGCAGGGCCGTCCCCGTGCACGCCCGACCGCACGTCCGCGCCGCTGACCGGCTGCGAGGCCGACCACGTCGCCCACGCCGCGGCCGCCGAGAGCGGGAGCGCGGCGAGCGCGAGCACGACGGCGCCCCGCGCGACGGCACGGCCGCGAGGGACGCGGCCCGCCCCCTGGTCCGGGGTCGGACCGTGCGGCCGTGCGCGGCGGCGGGAGCGGTCGACGCCCACCGTGGGCCTCTCAGAGGTGCTGCTCGAGCGTGAACGTCAGGCTCGACAGGTTCACGACCGAGCTCGTCGCGACCTGGTCCGGCGTGGTCTCGTCGAACGTCAGCGTGACGTCGGCGTCGACCGCCGGGTAGGCCGCGGTCGACGGCGCGACCTCGAACGTCCCGTCGCCGTTGTCCGTCGCCCACGACGGCGGGCCGTCGAGCACGAACGCCACGTCGAGCGCGTCGAGGAGCGCCTGGTCGCCCGTGAGCGTGTCCGTGCCCGCGACGGCGAGCGTCGACTGCAGCGAGTCGCCGGTCGCGGTCACGGTGACCGGCTGGCTGAACGCCAGCACGTCGCCCGGGACGATGCGGACGGCCGTGACGTCCGCGACCGCGGTCCCGTTGAGCGTCCAGGCGGCCGTCCCCAGGGCGAGGTCCAGATCACCGGAGCTGATGTCCCCCGCCTCGGCGACGGCCTGCGAGTCGGACTACAGCGCGTAGGTCCCGGCCCCTCCGAGGAGGAGCAGCGCCCCCGCCCCGATCGCCAGCGCACCCTTGGTCAGGCGTTCCATGTCGTGCCCCCTACGTACCGCGCGCGGGCCCCCGTTGGCCGCGCTCGTCCCTCGACGATAGGTCGGACGACGCGGACCGGCTCGCCCGGGCGCCGTGCGGTACGGGTGAAGTCGCCGCCGGCCGGGGCCCGGGCCGGGCGGTGGGGTCAGGCGGGGCGCGTGCCCCGGTGGAGCGCGACGATCCCGCCGGAGAGGTTGCGGTAGGCCACCTTCTCCCAGCCCGCGCGGAGCAGGAGCCGGCCGAGCCCGACCTGGTCGGGCCAGGCCGCGATGGACTCCGCGAGGTACTCGTACGAGCCGCCCTCGCGCGTCACCGCGGCGGCGATGCGCGGCAGGGCCTGCACGAGGTACTCCTGGTAGACGACCCGGAACGGCGCCCACGTCGGGGTCGAGAACTCGCAGATCACGACGCGCCCGCCCGGCCGCACGACGCGCAGCATCTCGCGCAGCGCCCCGTCGGTGTCGACGACGTTGCGCAGGCCGAACGAGATCGTCACGGCGTCGAACGTCCCGTCCGCGAACGGCAGGCGCGTCGCGTCGCCGGCGACGAACGGGAGGTCGGGCCGGCGCTCCTTGCCGACCTGGAGCATGCCGAACGAGAAGTCGCAGGGCACGACGCGCACCCCGTCGTCGGCGAACGGCTCGGACGACGTCCCGGTCCCGGCCGCGAGGTCGAGGACCTTCTCCCCCGGCAGCGCGCCGACCGCGCGCACCGTCGCCCGGCGCCAGGCACGGTCCTGGCCGAACGACATGATGTCGTTCGTGAGGTCGTAGCGCGAGGCGATCCCGTCGAACATCGACGCGACCTCGGAGGGCTTCTTGTCCAGGTTGGCGCGGGGCATGCCGCCCATGCTTCCACGTCCTCGCACCGCAGGGCGCACCCGCGCGCGCGGCTTACGCTGGGAGGCGATGACTGCAGAACCGTCGGCCACGGCCGCACAGCCCCGACCCCGGCCGAGCATCGTCGTGCGGACCACCCGGGTCCCCGACCTGCCCGGCGGCCTGGGCGCCCTCGTCGACCTCCTGCCCGACGCGCGGCCCCTCGCCTGGGTGCGCCGTGGCGACGGGATCGTGGGCTGGGGCGAGGCGCTGCGGCTCGAGACGTGGGGCCCGGGCCGGTTCGCCGACGCCGAGGCCGCGTGGCACGAGACGCTCGCGCGCGCCGTCGTGCGCGACGAGGTGGGGCTGCCCGGGACGGGTCCGGTCGCGTTCGGCTCGTTCGCGTTCGACGACTCCGCCCCCGGCGACGACGCCCACGACCCGGTCCGCGCGGGCGGCGTGCTCGTCGTGCCGCGCGTCGTCGTCGGCCGACGCGACGGCCAGGCGTGGCTCACGACCGTCGACACCGCCGGCTCCCTGTCGTCCTCCCCGACGGACGCGCTGCGCCGCACGCCGCGCACCCCCGTCACGGCGCCCGGCGAGGTCGCGTGGCACGACGGCGCGCTGCGGGCCGACGACTGGGCCGCCGTCGTGGCGGAGGGCGTCGAGCGCATCCGCTCCGGCGCGCTCGAGAAGGTCGTGCTGGCGCGGGACGTCGTCGCGCACACGGCCGAGCCCGTCGACCCGCGCTGGCTGCTCGCGCGCCTGGCGACGGCGTACGAGGCGTGCTGGACGTTCTCCGTCGACGGCCTCGTGGGCGCGACGCCCGAGCTCCTGGTCCGCAGCGAGAAGGGTCTCGTCACGTCGCGCGTGCTCGCGGGGACGATCCGCCGCGGCGGGCTGTCCGACGACGAGGCGCTCCTGCGGGCGGCCCAGCTCGCCCGGTCGTCGAAGGACCTCGAGGAGCACGAGTACGCCGTGCGGTCGGTCGCGCAGGCCCTCGCCCCGTTCTGCTCGTCGATGAACGTCCCCGACGCGCCGTTCGTGCTGCACCTGCCGAACGTCATGCACCTCGCGTCGGACGTGACCGCGGTCCTCGCGCGCGGCGCGGTCGCGCCGACGACGCCGGGCGGCACCCCGACCCGCACCGCGGCGGGGCCCACGAGCCTCGCGCTCGCCGCGGCCCTGCACCCGTCGGCGGCCGTGTGCGGCACGCCGACGAGCGTCGCGCGCGACGTGATCCGCGAGATCGAGGGCATGGACCGCGGCCGGTACGCCGGGCCCGTCGGGTGGCTCGGCGCGGACGGCGACGGCGAGTGGGGCATCGCGCTGCGCTCGGCCGAGCTCTCGGCGACGGACCCCCGGTCGGTGCGGCTGTTCGCGGGCTGCGGGATCGTCGCCGCCTCCGACCCGGCGGCCGAGGTCGCCGAGTCCGAGGCGAAGCTCGAGCCGATGCGCTACGCGCTCGGCGGAGCCTGAGGACCGCGACGCGCCGTCCGCCTCGTCCGGGCGGTCACGCCTGCGTGCCTGCGTGCGGAACGTCACCCCCGTCGACTTTCGACCGCCACCCGGACGACCGGGCCGGGCGCCCGCGGCGCTGCTAGGTTTCGGGAGGTGTCCGACTCCTCCCAGTTTTCCCGTCCTCGCTCCGCCTCCCCGTCCGGCGTGCTGGTCCGCCGGGCCGTCGTCGCCGACCGCGACGCGGTGTGGCCGCTCGTCCTGGAGCTGCCTCGCCACGACCCCGAGCGGGAGGCGTTCGAGCGGTCCTTCGGCCCCCTGCTCGCCGCGCTCGACACGTACTTCGCGGTCGCGGAGCTGCCCGACCACGGCGTCGTGGGGTACCTGCTCGCGAACCGGCACCTGACCTTCGCGTCCAGCGGCGTCGTCTGCCGGGTCGAGGAGGTCGCGGTCCTCGGGCCGCACCGCCGCCAGGGCATCGGGCGCCACCTGCTCGAGAGCGCCGAGGAGTGGGCCGCCGAGGTCGGGGCGCGCCGCGTCGGGCTCGCGACCGGTCTCTCCAAGGAGTTCTACGTCTCCGGCGGCTACGCCGAGACGGCCGGCTTCTTCACCAAGCGCGTGGAGGCACCGGCCGCGCCGGCCGCGGCCGGCGGCGACGCTCCGTGGGCTCCGAGCCCCGCCGCCGCCGACTGAGCGGGGCCGCACCGACGACGAGCGGCCGGCACGGGATCCGTGCCGGCCGCTCGGTGCGTGCCCGGACCGCGGGGGGACGTCCGTGGCCCGGGCACCCGCCCGCCGCGTTCAGGGGTCGCGGCGGGACGTGGCGCGGGGTGCGGGTCGCGCGTGCCGGCACGACGACCCGCCCCCGCAGATCGTGGGCGCCCCTCGCGGGGCGCCCGCCAGGGTCAGCCCTGGCCGCCGAAGAACCAGTCGAACGGGTTCGGCACGTTGCCCGGGTCGGTCGGGTCGGTCTGCTGGCCCTGGTCGCCGCCCTGCTCGCCCTGGCCGGGGAGCTGCCCCTGACCGCCCTGGCTGCCGTCCTGGCCCGGGAGCTGGCCCTGGCCGGTGGTCTCGTCGTCCGCGGGGCGCGTGGCGAGCGTGACGTCGAGCTCGAGCGTCTTGCCGTCGCGCACCACGGTCAGCGTGGACTTCGCGCCCGCGGCGCGCTCGCGCACGAAGGCGGTGAGCGACTCGGCGCCGCCGACGGCGTGGCCGTCGATCGCGACGATCACGTCGCCGGACCGGATGCCGGCGTCGGCCGCGGGCGACCCGTCGGTGACCTCCTGGACCTCGGCACCGCGACGCGTGACGCCGTCCGCGGTCGCGGTGGCGTCCGCGAGCGTCACGCCGAGGAACGCGTGCTCGGCGGTGCCGTTCGCGATGAGCTGCTCGCTGATCGACTTCGCGAGGTTCACGGGGATGGCGAACCCGAGGCCGATCGAGCCGGACTGGGTGCCGCCTCCCGACAGCGTCGCGATCGACGACGTGATGCCGATGACGCGACCCTGCGCGTCGAACAGCGGGCCGCCGGAGTTGCCGGGGTTGATCGCGGCGTCGATCTGGATGGCGTTCGTCACGACGGACGTCCCGCCGTCCTCGCCCGACGCGGAGACCGGGCGGTCCACGGCCGACACGATGCCGGTCGTCGCGGTGTTCGCGAGGCCGAGCGGGTTGCCGACCGCGAGGACCGACTCGCCGACGCTCACGTCGTCGGAGTCGCCGAGCGTCGCGGGCTGCAGGTCGTCGGGCGCGTCGACGAGCTGCACGACGGCGAGGTCCGTCGCCGGGTCGAGCCCGACGATCTTCGCCTCGAAGAGGCGGCCGTCGCTGAGCGTCACCTGGACGGTGTCGTTCTCCGCGCCGGACACGACGTGGTTGTTCGTGAGCACGTGGCCCTTGTCGTCGATGATGACGCCCGACCCCTCGGCGCCACCCTGCTGGGTCTGCACCTGGATCGCGACGACCGACGGTGAGACGGCCTTCGTCACGGACTCCCAGTTCGGGTTCTGCGAGGACGAGTCGGAGACGGGCGCGGCCGTGTTCTCCTGGTGCTGGCCGACGTCGGCGAGCGACGCCGAGTCCTGGTCGGTGCCGAACGCGCCGGTGAGGCCGGCGGTGCCGACGCTCGCGAGGACCGCGGCCGCGGCGGCCGCGCTCACGACCGGCACCCACGTGCGGCGACGCCGCGGGGCGCCGTCCGCGCCCTGCGCCACCGGGACCGGCGGTGCGGGCGGCGGGCCGTAGGCGCCCGACGGCGCGTGCGGACCGGCGGGGGCGCCCTGGGCGGGGCGCGCGTACGGGTCGTGCATCGGCGTCGCGGCCGCGTGCCCCGACGGCGCGGGCCGGGGCGGCGCGACGTGCTGCACGTGCTGCGGCGCGGCGAGCGGCTGCGTCGGGTGCGTCGTGGGGTACGCGGGCGCCAGCTCGCCGGCGGCGGCCGGGGCGGGGTCCGCGGCCGGGAGGGGCTGCGTCGCGGCGGCCGGGGCCGGCGGCTGCGCGGGCGTCTCGACGGCGACCGTCGCGGCGCGCTCCGCGGCGGCGGGCGTCGTCGCACCGGGCGTCGTGGGCGCCGGCGCCGCGGCGGCCGGTGCGTCGGTGGTCGGCGTGGTGGGGGTGGGCTCGGTGCCCGGGGTGTGGGTCATGGTGGGCCTCCTCGTTTCTGCCCACCACTTCACACCCGCGCGCTTGAACGACGCTTGAACGAGCCTGGGAGTTTGCTGCGAGTTCAGGCGAGCGCCGCGCGCACCGCCTCGTGGACGCTCCCGGCGAGGCGCTGCCCCGCCTCGCGCCGGTCCGCGCGGGGTACGCGCACCTCGAGGACCTGGACGCCGTGGCTCGGCGCGGCCAGCGCGTGCCGCAGCGACGGGACGTCCTGCACGAGCTGGTGGTCCACGCCGTAGCCCGCGCAGAGCTGGGCCAGGTTGGCCCCGTGCGGGGTCGCGAAGACGCGCTCGAACGTGCGGCCCGCCGCCTCCGACGTCTCCCCCAGCGCGCCCGGCTCGAGCCCGGCGAAGATCGAGCCGCCGTCGTCGTTCACCACGACGAGCTGCAGGTCGACGTGCGGCTCGTGCGGACCGCGCAGCAGGCCGCCGGCGTCGTGGAGGAACGTGAGGTCGCCGAGCAGCGCGCGCGTGCGCCGGTGCGGGCGGGCCGTGGCGACCGCCGCGCCGAGCGCGGTGGACACGGTGCCGTCGATCCCGGCGAGGCCGCGGTTCGCCAGGACGCGCGGCGCGTCGGCGTCGAGGCCGAGCACGAGGGCCAGGTCGCGCACGGGGTTGGACGACCCGACGACGAGCAGGTCGTCCGGACCGCACGCGCCCACCACGGCGCGCGCCACGCTCGGGCCGTCGGCCCGCGAGCCGTCGCTCGCGGCGGCGACCACCGCGCCCGCGGCGGCGGAGGCCGCGCGCCAGCGGGAGAGCCACCCGGAACCGGCCGAGGGGTCGCTCGTCGCGGCCGCGCGGTCGTCGGGGCGCGGGTCGAGCCAGGCCGCGGGGACGGCCGGCAGCACGGTCGAGGCGTTGCGCGCGGCGTCGGGCCACGGGCCGGCGCCGGGCGCGACGACGCTCACCGTGACGTCCCACCGCCCGAGCAGGCGCTGCACGGGACGCGAGAGCGTCGGCCGGCCGAGCACGACGACGTGCTCGACGTCGGCCACCAGCGCGTCGACGCCGAGCACGAGAGCGTGCGCGACGACGTGGTTCGGGCCTCCGGCCGCCCCCGACGAGGGTTCGGCGAGCAGCGGCCAGCCGTGCGCCTCGGCGAGGTCGCGGGCGGCCCGACCCGCGCCGTCGCCGGCCACGACCACGGTGCGCGCGCCGGGCGCGGGCACGGAGGCCTCGACGACGGTGCGGCCGGGGAGCACCGCGGCGGGCGCGACCGCGCCCAGGGGGTCGGCGCCGGGCAGCGCGAGCGCGCCGGCGCCCGGCCCGACGCCCGGTCCGGCGACGGCTCCGACGACGGGGACGACGACCGGGACGAGCGGCTCGCGGTACGCGAGGTCGAGGTGCACGGGTCCGGGGTGCCCCCGCCGGGTGCCGGTGGCCTCCCCGAGCGCGCGCGTCACGACGGCGAGGAGGTCGCGCACCTCCCCGGGGCGGCCGTCGGGCGCCGGGACGTCCGCGGCGAACCGCACGGCCGGGCCGAAGATCCCGGCCTGGTGCGTCGTCTGGTTCGCGCCCGTGCCGCGCAGCTCGTGGGGGCGGTCCGCGGTGAGGAGCACGAGCGGGACGCCCGTGTGGTGCGCCTCGAGCACCGCGGGGTGCAGGTTCGCGACGGCCGTCCCCGACGTCGTGACGACGGCGACCGGGCGGGGCAGCTCGACGCCGCCGCGCACGAGCGGCCCGGCGCCGCGCGACAGGCCGAGCGCGAGGAAGCCGGCCGCGCGCTCGTCGACGCGCACGTGCAGCGTGAGCAGGCCCGCGTCGGAGGCGGCCGCGAGCGCGTACGCGAGCGGGGCGCTGCGGGAGCCCGGCGCGAGGACGACGTCCGCGACGCCCTCGTGCAGCAGCCGGTGGACGAGCGCGAACGCGCTGCGGACCGCGGGCGGCTGCTCGTCGAGGCCGTGCAGGAGCGGGTCGACGGGCGTCGCGTCGTCGTCGAGCGGGTGCACCGGGTTCACCGTGCACCGCCCGCGGTCGCGAGCCGGGCGGCGACCCGGTCGAGGCGTTCGCGCCAGCGCCGCTCGGTGTCCGGGTCGGGCGCGGTCGCCGCGAGCGCCGCCTGGGCGGGGACCGGGCGGGTCACGGGCAGGGCGCCGTCGACGGGGACGAGCGGGTGGTCGACGACGTCGGCCGCGAAGAGGTTCACGGTCGCGAGCCCGCACGCGTACGGGAGCTCCGGGAGCGCGGCGGCGAGCGCGACGCCCGCGGCGATGCCCACGGACGACTCGAGCGCGGACGACACGACGACGGGGAGCCCGACCTGCTCGGCGAGCTCGAGGCACGCGCGCACGCCGCCGAGGGGCTGGACCTTGAGGACGACGACGTCCGCGGCGTCGGCCCGCACCACGGCGAGCGGGTCCTCGGCGCGGCGGACCGACTCGTCCGCGGCCACGGGCACGGCCGTGTCGCCCGGCTGCCCGCGCCGGACGGCCGCCAGCCCCGCGACGTCCGCGCACGGCTGCTCGACGTACTCGAGCCCGCCCGCGGCGCGGTCGAGGAGCGGCAGGCGCCGCAGGGCCTCGTCGGCGTCCCACCCACCGTTGGCGTCGACCCGGACGTGCCCGCCCGGCCCGAGGGCGTCGCGCACGGCCTCGAGGCGCGCGACCTCCGCGGCCACGGGCTCGAGCGTCCCGTCGGGTCCGCGCTGGGCGACCTTGACCTTGGCGGTGCGGCACCCGCCGGACGCGGCGACGAGCGCGCGGGCACGGTCGGGCCCGACGGCGGGGACGGTGACGTTGACGGGCACGCGGTCGCGGACGGCGGCGGGCCAGCCCTCGTCGGCCGCCTCGCGGGCGGCCCGGAGCCAGGCGGACGACTCGGCGTCGTCGTAGTCCCAGAACGGCGAGAACTCGCCCCACCCGGCCTCCCCGCGCAGCAGCACGCCGTCGCGGACGTCGAGCCCGCGGAACCGCGTGGTCAGGGGGGTGCGGTAGACGACGGTCTCGAGGCGGTCGGGCACGCCTCCAGGCTAGGCCACCGCGGGCGGCCGCACGCCGCCCGGCGCCGGGTCCCCGCTCACGCGTTGACGAGCACCACGACGACGAGCGCCACGATCACCGCGTTGAACGCGAACGCCACGACGGCGTGGGTCGTGACCATCCGGCGCGTGGCGGTGTCGAGCACGGTCACGTCGGCGGTGGAGAACGTCGTGCTCACGCCCGCGGCGAGGTAGACGTAGTCGGCGAAGGCGCGCGGCCCCCGCCCGGGAAAGGCGAACCCGTCGTCGCCCGCGGCGACGTCGCGCCGGGCGTAGTGCACGGAGTAGGAGACGAGGACCGTCACCCACGAGACGACGATCACCGCGACGCCCAGCACCGTGATCGCGGGGACGGCGGCCCACGCGACCCCCTGCGCGAGCACGAAGCCGACGAGGAGTGCCATGAGCGCGAACTGGACCGACCACGCCGCGGACCCCCCGCCGAGGAGCCACGTGCGCGCCCGGCCCCGGCCCTCGGGGTGCGCGGCGACGAGCGCCCGCTCGAGCGCGGGCCCGCGGCGCCCGGCGAACGCCACGCACGTGAGCGCGCAGTACAGGCCCGACAGCAGGACCCACACGAGGAGGCCGGCCGCGACGGGCGCGGTGTCGTCGTCGAGCCCGAGCGGGCGCGCCGCGAGGACGGCGGCGAGGGGTCCCAGCACGAGGGCGACGCCGGTCGAGGTGAGCGAGCGGACGCTCTCCGGGACCAGGCGGTCGCGCAGCGCGGGTCGGGCGGGCGACGGTCGGGTGCTCATGGGCCGCGAGGCTATCCCGGCGGTCCGGCGTGGTGCCCGCGCCGTCCCCCGCGCGGTCGTCAGGCGGCGCGCGCCCGGCCGACGAGGTCGCCGACGAGCTGCACGGCGAGCTCGCGCACGTCCCGGCCCTCGCTGAGCGCGCTCACGGCGGCCCCGTCCACCACGGCGACGAGCAGCCCGGGCGGCACGGACGCGAGGCCGCGCACCGCGAGGAGCTGGCCGACGGCGTCGTCGAGCCCCTGGCGGCCCTCGCCGTACGCGCGCGCGAGCGCCGGGTAGCGGCCCGCGCCGACGAGGTGCTCGTAGAAGCCGCGCAGCTCGCTCTCGCCGCCGGGAGGCAGCACGGCGTCGACGAGCACGTGCGCGTCCTGGCGCGCGTGGTCCCCGCCCCGCGCGGCCCGCTCGGCGGCGCCGCGCGCGTGGTCCGCCCACCCGGCGACGACGACCTCGCCGGCCGCGCCGATGAGGTCGTCGAGGCCGGTGAAGTAGTAGGTCGTGGCGGCGAGCGGGACGTCGGCCCGGGACGCGACGGCCCGGTGGGTCACCGCGGCGGGCCCCTCCTGGAGGATGAGGTCCACGGCGGCGCGCACGATCGCGTCGCGGCGCGCCACGCCGCGCGCCTGGCGGCGCGGCGCGGGCCGCGGGTCGACGGTCTCGGTCGGCATCGGTGTCAGTGCCCTCCCCCGGAGAGGTTGAGCCCGACGACGCCGGCGACGATCAGCACGAGGGAGATCACCTTGAGGACCGTCACGGGCTCGTCGAACAGGACGACGGCGAGGACGGCGGTGAGCGACGCGCCGATCCCCACCCAGACACCGTAGGCCACGCCGACGGGCAGGGACTTCAGGGCGATGCTCAGGCCGACCATGCTCAGGACGAGCATGCCGACGAACCCGACGCTCGGCCACAGCTTCGTGAAGCCGTGCGACGCCTTGAGGCTGAGAGCCCAGCCGGCCTCGAGCATGCCGGAGAGGATGAGGACGATCCATGCCATGGGGAGACTCCCTCGGGTCGGCGCACCGGGTGGCAGGCCCGCCGTCGTGCGCAGAACTGGTACTAACGTACCAGTTTCTCGGAGCCGGTCAAGGACGCCGCCCGCAGCACGCGGACCACGCGCTCGACGTCGCCGTCGCGCACGCGCGCGGTGCCGACCACCACCCCCGGCTCGTGGCGGTCCACCCCCGTCCCGCTCAGCGGCTCGGCGGGCACCCCCGCCGCCAGCAGCCCGGCGACCGCGGCGCGCTCGGCGGCCGGGCCCGGGAGCGGGACGACGAGGTGCAGCCCGGCGGCGACCCCGCCCACCTCGACCCCCGGCAGGGCGCGCGCGAGCGCGTCGAGCAGCAGGCGCCGCCGCCGCTGGTACACGAGCCGGGCCCGGCGCAGGTGGCGCTGGTAGGCACCCGACCCGAGCAGCGCCGCGAGCGCCGCCTGCTCGGGCACGGACGTCCCGAGGTCCGCGTGCCGCTTCGCCTCCACCAGGGGCCCGACGACGCGCGGCGGCACCACGACCCAGCCGAGCCGCAGCGCGGGCGAGAGCAGCTTCGACACGGAGCCGAGCAGCACGACGCGCTCCGGGTCCAGGGCCTGCACCGAGGCGACCGGCTCCCGGTCGTAGCGCAGCTCGGCGTCGTAGTCGTCCTCGAGGACGAGGCGGTCGCCCGCCGCGGCCCAGGCGAGCAGGGCGCGCCGTCGCGCGGGACCGAGCACGACCCCGCGCGGGAACTGGTGGGCGGGCGTCACGAGGACGGCGCGGGCGTCGTCGGGCAGCAGGTCCGCGCGCAGGCCCTCGACGTCCACGGGCACGCCGACGGTCTGCAGGCCGGCGTCGCGCAGCAGCTCGAGCGCCCCGCGCGACGACGGGTCCTCGACCGCCACGCGCACGGGCCCCGCGGGTCGTGCGCCCGCGACCCGGCCTGCCGTCAGCAGCCGGGCGAGGAGGGAGAGCGCCTGCGCGACCCCGCTCACCACCACCACGTCCTCCGCCGCGACGTGGGCCCCCCGCGCGCGGCGCAGGTGGACCGCGAGCGCCTCGCGCAGCGCCGGCAGCCCCTGCGGGTCCGGGTAGCCCAGGTCCGCGTCGGCCAGTCCCCGCACCCCGTCGCGCACGGCGCGCGCCCACGCGGCGCGGGGGAAGAGCGCGGGGTCGGGCGTGCCGACGCTCACCGGCCGCGCCCCCGGCGCCGGGCGGGGCCCCGAGCCGGGCTCGGTGTCGGGCCAGGTGCCGGGCGCCGCACCGCCCGTGCGGGGCGCCACGGTCCCCGCACGGCCCGACGGCGGCGCGGGCAGCGCCGCGACGACCACCCCCGACCGGGGCCGGGCCACGAGCAGCCCCTCCCCGACGAGCACGTCGACGGCGGTGGTCACCGTGCCGCGCGAGACGCCGAGCGCCGCCGCCGCGTCGCGGCTCGACGGGAGCACGGCGCCCGCCTCGAGGCGCCCGTCCGCCACGGCCGCGCGCAGGCCGGCCTGCAGCCAGCGGCCGACGTCACGACCCGGGCGCGGCCCGAGGAGGAGCAGCAGCGCGTCGGGCTCGGTCCGGGTCGTCATCTGGCCCAGTGAACCAGGCACGATCTGGACCTGCACCCTGGTCCAGGCTCGTCCCTACCGTCGACGCATGACCCTCGCTCCTCGCTCTCCCCGCGGCGTTCCGTCCGACCGCGCACCCGACCGCCCCGGAACCGCGCGGTCGGGCGACGTCCGGTGCGCCGCCGGCATGGTGATCGTCGGCTCGTCGTTCGTCGCGTCCGCCGCCCTCGCCGACTTCCCGGTGCTCGGCGGGCAGGCCGCGCGCTACGCCGTCGCGGCGCTCGTCCTGCTCGCCGTCCTCGCCGCGCGCCGCGTGCCGTGGGTCCTGCCGTCGCCGCGCGCGCTGCTGCGCCTCCTCGCGCTCGCCGCGACCGGGCTCGTGGGGTTCAGCGTCCTCGTCGTCGAGAGCGCGGGCCGCGCGGACCCGTCCCTCGTCGGGGCGGTCGTCGGTGCCTCGCCGGTCGTGCTCGCGGCGGCGGCCGCGCTGCGGGCGCGCCGCGTCGCGGTCCGGACCCTCGCGGCGGCGGCCGTGGTGACGGCCGGCGTCGTGGTCGTGGAGGGCGGCGGCGCCGGCGACCCCGTCGGCGTCGCGCTCGCGCTCGGCGCGCTCGCGTGCGAGGTGTGCTTCTCGCTGCTCGCCGTGCCGCTCCTGCCGACGCTCGGTGCGCTGCGCGTCTCCGCGTACGCGTGCGTCCTGGCCGTCCCGCAGCTCGCGCTGCTCGGCCTCGTCCGGCAGCAGGTCACGGGGCAGCCGTTCCTCGTCGTGCCCGACGCGGCCGAGCTCGCCGCGCTCGCGTACCTCGCCGTCGTCGTCACGGCCGTGGCGTTCCTGCTCTGGTACTCCGGGCTCGCCGCGATCGGCCCCGCGCGGGCCGGGCTGTTCGCGGGTCTCCTGCCCGTCGCGGCGCTCGGGGCCTCCGTCGCCCTCGGGTTCGAGGCGCTCGACGCCCGCTCCCTCGTCGGGACCCTCGTCGTCGGGGCGGGACTCGTCCTCGGCCTCGCGACGACGTCGCGGCGCCCCGACGTGCCGGCGCCCGCACGCCGCGTCGAGGGGCCGGCCCCCGCACCGAGCGCGGGTCTCGCCCCGCAGCGGCTACCGTGACGGTCGTGAGCAGCACCGACCCCGCCCCCGCCACCCCCGCCGACGCCCCCCGCCCGCACGCGCTCCCGCGCCAGGTGTCCGAGACGTTCGACCCGAGCGCCTGGCGCGACGTCGCCGGGTTCGAGGAGCTGACCGACGTCACCTACCACCGGGGCGTGGAGCGCGACGTGGACGGCGCCGTCGTGCGCGACCTGCCCGTCGTGCGCGTCGCGTTCGACCGGCCCGAGGTGCGCAACGCGTTCCGCCCCCACACCGTGGACGAGCTGTACCGCGTGCTCGACCACGCGCGCATGACGTCCGACGTCGGGACCGTGCTCCTCACGGGCAACGGGCCCTCGCCCAAGGACGGCGGGTGGGCGTTCTGCTCGGGCGGCGACCAGCGGATCCGCGGACGCTCCGGCTACCAGTACACGACCGCGCCCGACGGCGGCGGCGAGGTGCACACGCGCGACGCCGTCGACCCGGGGCGTGCGGGGCGCCTGCACATCCTCGAGGTGCAGCGGCTGATCCGGACGATGCCCAAGGTCGTGGTCGCGGTCGTCAACGGGTGGGCGGCCGGCGGCGGGCACTCGCTGCACGTCGTCGCGGACCTGTCGATCGCGAGCCGCGAGCACGCGCGGTTCAAGCAGACCGACGCGAACGTCGGCTCGTTCGACGGGGGCTACGGCTCGGCGTACCTGGCGCGGCAGGTGGGGCAGAAGCGGGCGCGGGAGATCTTCTTCCTCGCGCGGGAGTACTCGGCGCAGGACGCGTACGAGTGGGGCGCGGTCAACGAGGTCGCGGACCACGCCGACCTGGAGGCGCTCGCGATCGAGTACGCGCGGGTGATCGCGACGAAGTCGCCGCAGGCGGTCCGGATGCTCAAGTTCGCGTTCAACCTCGCGGACGACGGGCTCATGGGCCAGCAGGTCTTCGCGGGCGAGGCGACGCGGCTGGCGTACCTCACGGACGAGGCCGTGGAGGGCCGCGACGCGTTCCTCGAACGCCGCGACCCGGACTGGGGCCGGTTCGGCTACGCGTTCTGACCTGCGGGTCAGGAGCCGCCGACGAAGCTCGTCAGCATCTCGATGAGGCCGCGGCCGACGAACGCCGCGGCGACGGCGAGGCCGAACAGGAGCCCCACCGAGATCGCGACGGGCGCGGCCGAGCGGGCGACGCCGGGCTCGTCGTCGCGCGGCGTGCGCGGCGCGTAGGACGGCGGGAGCCGGCCCTCGGTCGAGCGCGGGGCGCCCTCACCGGGGGTGCCGGGCTGGGACGGGTGGACGGGGTGCGGGACGACGGTTGCCATGACTCCACGGTGCCGCCCGGGACCCCGTCGGCGCGTCGGCCCCGCGGCTCGACCTGCGTGGCCGGCGGTCCCCCTCGGGGCGGAGCGGTCGTACGCCGTGGGGAGGACCCGGGAGTCCGCCACCGGACGAGGGGGCCGTCAGGAGATCTCCCAGCTCCCCGACCCGATCGGCACGAGCTCGATCCACGACGCCCCGGGCTCGAGCTCGACGGGCGCGCCGTCCGCCCCGGTGAGCACGAGCGGGGCGTCGACGGCTTCCTTGGACCACGACACCGCCACCTGCTTGCCACCGCTCGCGACGACGCCCTCGCCGGTCCCGACGAGCTTCGTCTCCGGGACGGGCACCCCCGCGGGGTCCTTGAACGAGGTGTTCTCCATCGTCGCCGCGAGCAGGACGACGTTCGTGGCCGCGAGCCGCACCTCGTCCGACGACACGGCGGGCGTGTCGCCCTCGCTGCGCACGTACCGGCCCTCGTCGGCGCTCCACTCCCACACGGCGCGGCTCGCGTGCGTGAGCCGGACGTCGAGCCGCGTCGCGGGCGCGCCCCCCACGGTGGCCGTCGCGGTCCCCGGCTCCCGGGCGAAGGCGAGCTGGGCGGGCGGGGGCGACGTGCGGTCGCCGTCGGCCTGGGCCCAGAACGCCTCCGGGCTGCCGTACACGTTGTGCGGCGCGCGGCGCGCCCGGGTCGTGGTGAACCCGTCGTCGCCGTGGTCCATCACGACCGACTGGGTGCCCGCCGCGCCGACGGCGTCGACGAAGGGATCCTGGCCGCCGGTGTACGCGAGGATCCCGTGCAGCGGCCCGACGATCGCCGGGTCCATGGGCCGGACGGACCGGACGGGCCCCACGGTCTCGGGGACCTGCGAGTGGTAGACGGCGACGAAGCGCGTGATACCGCCCTCGACGACCTCCTCCCACACGACGTCGGCCTGCTCGAGGCCCGTCTGCGGGCGCGCCTGCGGCGCGTTCTCGATCTTCACCGCGAGCGCCGGCCGGTCGGCGACCTCCTCGGCCGCGACCCCGGTGAGCGGCCACACCAGCGGCACGTCCGGCTCCGGCGGCGTGCCCTTGTCCGCGGAGACGTCCGCGTCGACCGTCTCCGTGGTGGGCGCGGCCGGCTCGCCGCCGCACCCCGCGAGCAGGACCGTCGCCGCGGCGAGCGCGGCGACCAGCCCCGCCCGGAGCGCGCCGGACCCTCGTCCCGTCCTCGTCATCCTCGACCTTCCCGTCGGCCCAGGACCCGGTCCTGGGGCAGCCCCTGCGACGGACGTGCGTTTCCCGGCCACCCTACGGCCCGGCCTACGCTGATCCGGTGAACCGCGCCGTCGTCCCCGCCGATCTCGACGCCCTGGTCGCGGCGGTCGGCGCCGCCCTGGACGGCGAGGGCGCCCCGGTGGCGCCCGTCGAGCCGCTCTCCCGGGCCGGGCGCGCCGACGTGCCGCCGGGCGCCGCGCTCGTCCTGCGCACGTCGGGCTCGACGGGCGAGCCGCGCGAGGTCGTGCTGTCCGCGGCCGCGCTGCGGGCCTCGGGCGCCGCGACGCACGACCGGCTGGGCGGCCCGGGTCACTGGCTCCTCGCGCTCCCCCCGACGCACGTGGCGGGCGTGCAGGTCGTCGCCCGCGCGCACGCGGCCGGGCGGGGACTCACGGTCGCGCCGCCGGACGAGCCCTTCACCCCCGCCGGCTTCGCGGCGCTCGTCGGCCGCACGCCGCCCGCCGAGCGGCGGTACGCGTCGCTCGTCCCCACGCAGCTCCACCGCCTCCTCGCCGCGGCGGACGCGGGCGCCGACGGCGGCACGGCGGGCCTCGACGCGCTCTGCGCCCTCGACGCGGTCCTGCTGGGCGGTGCCGCGACGCCTCCCGCCCTGCTGCGCCGCGCGCGGGCGGCGGGCGCGCGCGTCGTCACGACCTACGGCATGACGGAGACGAGCGGCGGGTGCGTGTACGACGGCGTCCCGCTCGCGGGGGTGCGCGTGCGGCTCGGCGCGCCGCAGGAGGGGACGGACGCCCCGGGAGGGACCGCGGGCGTCGTCGAGCTCGCCGGGCCCGTCCTCGCGGACGGCTACCTCGGTGACCCCGACGCGACCGGGCACGCGTTCCGGACCGACGACGACGGCACGCGCTGGTTCCGCACCAGCGACCTCGGCCGGCTCGACGGGCCGCCGGACGGCCGGACGCTCACCGTGCTCGGCCGGGCGGACGACGTCGTCGTCTCGGGCGGCGTCAACGTCGCTCCGGCCGCGGTCGAGGCCCTCGTCGGCGAGGTCGACGGCGTGGGCGAGGCGTGCGTCGTCGGCGTGCCGCACCCGGAGTGGGGGCAGGAGGTCGTCGCGGTCGTCACGACCTCCCGGACGACGCCCCTCGGCCCCGGGCACGTCGCCGGGGACGCGGTCGCGGACGCCCCGGCCGCGCTCGTCGCCGCCGTCCGGGACCACGTCGCGGATAGGCTGGAGCGCGCGGCCGCACCGCGTCGCGTGCTCGTCGTCGCGGAGCTCCCGCGCCGCGGGCCCGGCAAGGTGGACCGCGCCGCGGTGGCGCGGCTCGCCGTCGGGCACCTCCAGGTCTCCCCCGGCTGAGCCGCACGAGGTCCCACCCCCCTGCACGACCCGCACGACCGAGACGGAGCACCATGGCCAGCACCACCGAGTGGGTCGCGGGCGCGCGCCCGCGCACCCTCCCCGCCGCCGCCACGCCCGTCATCGTCGGGTCCGGCGCCGCGGCCCAGGTGGACGGCTTCGCCTTCTGGCCCGCGCTGCTGGCCCTCGGCGTCGCGCTCGCGCTCCAGGTGGGCGTGAACTACGCCAACGACTACTCCGACGGCGTCCGGGGCACCGACCTCGACCGCGTCGGCCCGATGCGCCTCACCGCGACCGGCGCCGCACGGCCGGGCCAGGTGCGCGCCGCGGCGTTCGGCGCGTTCGGCGTCGCGGCCGTGCTCGGGCTCGTGCTCTGTGCGGTCACCGGCCACTGGTGGCTGGTCGCCGTGGGCGCGCTCGCGATCCTCGCGGGCTGGTACTACACGGGCGGGCGCAACCCCTACGGCTACCGCGGGCTCGGCGAGGTCGGGGTGTTCGTCTTCTTCGGGCTCGTGGCCACGCTCGGCACCACGTACACGCAGGCGGGCGTCGTGACGTGGCCGTCGGCCGTCGGCGCGGTCGCGGTGGGCCTGCTCGCGTGCGCGATCCTCATGGTGAACAACATCCGGGACATCCCCACCGACGTCGTCGCGGGCAAGCGGACCCTTGCGGTGC
Source organism: Cellulosimicrobium sp. NPDC030954 (assembly GCF_055571305.1). NCBI lineage: Bacteria > Bacillati > Actinomycetota > Actinomycetes > Micrococcales > Promicromonosporaceae > Cellulosimicrobium > Cellulosimicrobium sp. NPDC030954. Next base: position 660,614 of record NZ_JBVIFN010000001.1, on the reverse strand, counting down.
GGCTCGGCGACTTCCGCGCCCGCCGGGCCTACGTCGCGATGATCTGGGTCCCGCTGCTGCTGGCGGTCGTGTGCGCGTTCGCGGCGCCCTGGTCGCTCGCCGTCCTGCTGCTCCTGCTGCCCGCGGTGCTGCTCACGGTCCCGGTGATCGCGGGCGCACGCGGGCCGCTCCTCGTGCCGGTGCTCGCCGGGACCGGGCTGTTCGAGCTCGCGTACGGCGTGCTCCTGGGGGTCGGGCTCGCGCTCTGAGCGCCGTCCGGACCTGTGCCGGAGGGCTCAGCGGGCCGACGGCGCCCCGGGCTGCTCGGTCGGCGTCGCGTCCGCGTCGGTCGAGGCCGCGTCCTCCTGCGCGTCGAGCGCCGCGTCCTCGGCCGCGGCGTCGTCCTCGATCTCGCGCGAGAACCGCTCACCCGTCCGGGCACGGTGCTCGGCCCGCTCGGCGAGGTAGCGCGACGCCGCCTCACGGGGCTTGCGGAGCGTCAGGTAGGACAGCATGAGCGCGACGACCGCGGCGACGAGGACGAGCAGCCAGCCCCGGAGACCGGCGAACCAGAGGACGCCCAGCGCGGCGGCGAAGAGCAGCAGACGCAGGACGGAGTAGATCACGACAGGCACGAGTCCAGGGTACGGCCCGTAGGCTGGAGCCATGCTTCGCGTGCTGCTCCCCCTCATCGCCGTCGGCCTCGCGGTCTACGCGCTCGTCGACCTCGCCTCGAGCGACGAGGAGGAGCGCGGCGGCATCCCCAAGGGCCTGTGGATCGTCCTCATCATCCTGCTGCCGTTCCTCGGTCCGATCGCCTGGATCCTCGTCAAGCGCTCCGCGGGGCGCTCGGGCTCGCGGTACGCGGCCGGCCGCCCGTCGGGCGGCTCGTCGAACGGCGGCACGCGCCGGCGCCGCAACACGCCGCTCGCGCCCGACGACGACCCCGAGTTCCTCTGGCGGCTCGAGCAGCAGCAGCGCCGCCAGGCCCGCGACGTGGCGCCCTCGCCCGCAGCGGACGACGCTCCTCCCGCCGGCCGGGACACGCCCGAGGACGGACGGACCGAGGACGACGGCGACGCCCCGCGCCCCGGGGCGAGCAACGGGTCCGACGACGGCGACGACGCCGCCCGCTGACCCCTCCGCTCACGCTCGGCGTAGGCTCGGGTCAGTCGCTCGGGTTGAGGCCCGAGTACGAGTGCTTGCCGTTGAACAGCAGGTTCACGCCGGTGAAGTTGAAGAGCACGCACGCGTAGCCGACGATCACGAAGTACGCCGCCCGGCGCCCGGACCAGCCGCGGGTCGTGCGTGCGTGCAGGTACGCCGCGTACACGATCCAGACGACGAAGCTCCAGACCTCCTTGGGGTCCCAGCCCCAGTACCGGCCCCAGGCGTGCTCGGCCCAGATCGCGCCGCCGATGATGGTGAACGTCCACAGCACGAACGCCACCGCGTTGAGGCGGAAGCTCAGCGCCTCGAGCTGCAGCGGGCCGGGCGTCGAGTCGAGCCAGCGCCAGCCCCGGGCGCCGAGGAACGCGTTCCCGGCGTCGCGCGAGTCGCGCAGCAGCTGGAGCACCGACGTGACGAACGCGACGGTGAAGATGCCCGTCGCGATGATCGCGACGCCGACGTGGATCACCAGCCAGTAGGACTGGAGCGCGGGCTGCACGCCGGTCGCGGCGACGAAGAACGCGTTCTGCGCGAGCACGAGGAAGAGCACCGCGAGGCCGGTGACGAACGACCCGAGGAAGCGCACGTCCCGCTTGACCGACACGGCCAGGAACACCGCGAGCGCGACGAACGCGCCGACGAGCGTGAACTCGTACATGTTGGCCCACGGCGTGCGACCGGCGGCGATCCCGCGCGTGACGATCGCGACGAGCAGCAGCGCCGTCCCGAGCCACGTCAGCGAGATCCCGATGTTCGCCGCCTTGCGCGACGGCGCGGGAGCCGCGACCGCGTCGGCCGACGCGTCGTCGGCGGTGCCGGACGCGTCCGGGCCGTACGGCGAGGCGGACGACGCGCCCGCGCCCGCGAGCACCTCGGCACGGTCGGCGTCCTGCACCCGGGCGTCGGCCCGCTCGCCGGCGCGCACGGTCGTCTGCTCGGCGTCCACGCGTCCGGCGAGGCGCGCGAGGTCGATCGCGAACGCCACGAGCGCCACGGTCAGCGCGGTCGCCGCGGCCCAGACGAGGTCCTGGCTCAGCTCGGCTACGGTCATCGGTCAGCCTTTCGTGCGCGGTCGCGCGGTCGGGTCCTGTGCGGGACGCGCGGTGGAGCGGGTGCGGTCGGCCGGTGCGCGTCCCGGCGACGAGGTGAGGTCACCCTCACCCGATGGTGCCACGCCCGGGAGCGCGGCGAGAAGCGAGTCCACCTCGCCCTGGAGCCCCGCGTCGTCCCCGCGAGCGAGGCCTGCGACGGCGACGACGGTGCGCCTGCGCGGGGCGTCGTCGCCCGCGCCGGGAACCTCCTCGCGCCAGGCGCGCACCCACACGCGGCGGCGCGGGGTGAACAGCGAGACGGCGAGGCCCGCGAGCGCGCCGAGCGAGAACACGAGCACCCACGTGAGCGACGGGTCGTGCCGCAGGTCGAGGGCGACGTAGCGCGGCAGCGAGTCGAACGTGATCGTGCCGAGGCCGTCGGGCAGGTCGACCGTCTCGCCCGGGGCGACGAGCAGCTTCACGCGCTCGCCGTCCTCGTCGACCGACGGCGTGAGGTCGTCCGTGTCGAGGCGGTAGACGTTCTGCGGCAGGCCCTCGTCGAGGCCGAGGTCGCCCCGGTAGACCTCGAGCACGAGCAGCGGGTTGATCGGCTGCGGGTACACCGACTCGGCGGTCTTGCCGTCCTCGCTGAGCTGGGCCGTCGGCAGGAAGTACCCGACGAGCCCGACCTGGTCGAGGCCGGACGACACGTCGGGCACCTTGATGACGCCGCGCGAGGTGTACATCGTGTCCTCGGGCAGGAACGGCACGCGGCCGGAGAACGCGACCTCGCCGTCGGCGTCGTGCACCGTGACCTCGGGCGCGAACCCGTTGCCCTGGAGGTAGATCTTGGCGCCGCCCGCGGTGAGCGGGTGGTTGACCTTGATGGTCTCCTCGTGGGACTCGCCGTCGGGGTCGCGCACGGTGACCGTCGCGGTGAAGTCGCGCGACTGCGCGAACGCGACGGAGTCCTGGGCGAACTCCGACTCGAACGCGTCGAGGGTCATCGAGAACGGGACGAGCGACGACGGCCGGAACCACGCGCCGTTCTCGAACGTGTCGTAGTCGACGACCGCGTTCGCGAACCCGCGTCCCTCGGTGACGATCGCCTGGCCGCGGTAGTGCAGGAGCTGGCCGGTCGCGACGGCGACCAGGAGGCCGACGAGCGAGAGGTGGAAGAGCAGGTTGCCCGTCTCGCGGACGTAGCCGCGCTCCGCGGACACCGTGCGCGCCGCGGGACGCGCGGCGGCGCGACCCCGCGCCGGGGCGGCCTCCTCGGCACCCGTGTCGACGCGGAACGTGGGCAGCAGGCGCAGCGGGCCACGCAGGTGGGTGCTCGCGGCCGCGACGACGTCGTCCGGCGACGCGTCGGTGACGGCGCGCGCCTGCGCGGGGAAGCGGTCGAAGCGCCGCGGCGTGCGCGGGGGGCGTGTGCGCAGCGCCTGCCAGTGCGCCCTGGTGCGCGGCAGGATGCAGCCGACGAGCGAGACGAACAGCAGGATGTAGATGGCCGAGAACCACACCGACGCGTAGACGTCGAAGAACCCGAGCCGGTCGAGCCACTCCCCCGTCGTCGGGTTCTCCTGGAGGTACCGCAGGACGGCCGCCGGGTCCTGGGGGCGCTGCGGCAGGACGGAGCCCGGCACCGCCGCGACCGCGAGCAGCATGAGGAGCATGAGCGCGACGCGCATGCTCGTGAGCTGGCGCCACGTCCAGCGCAGCGTGCCGCGCCACCCGAGCCTCGGGAGCGCCGGGCCGCCGTCGCCTCCCGCGCCGCCCCCGCCACCCGACGGCGTCCGGTCACCCGGGCCGTCGCCCGCGGAGAACGCGTCGTCGATGCCCTCGGGGCGGTAGCCCGTCGGCGTCGTCGGACGCTCGTCTGATCGCTCGGCCTGGCCGGTGGTCCGCTCGGTCATCTCACACCACCGTCACGTAGCCGTCGATCCAGCCCTGCATGGTCGACGTCCACGTCGTCCACAGGCCCGTGACCAGCGCGAGGCCGATGAGCACGAGCAGCCCGCCGCCGATCCGCATGATCGCGAGGCGGTGCCGCCGCAGGAAGCCGAGCATGCGCTGCGAGCTCTGGAGCCCGAGCGCGATGAGCAGGAACGGCACGCCGAGCCCGAGGCAGTAGGCGACCCCGAGGATCGCACCGCGCCCCGCGGAGGCCTCGTTCAGCGACAGCGACTGCACGGCGACGAGCGTCGGACCGAGGCACGGCGTCCAGCCGAGCCCGAACACGATGCCGAGCAGCGGTGCTCCCCACAGCCCGGCCTGGGGGCTCAGGTGCAGGCGCCGCTCGCGCTGGAGGAACGGGACCGCGCCCATGAAGGCGAGCCCCATGAGGATGACGACCACGCCGAGGACGCGCGTGATGACGTCCTCCCAGCGGACCAGGTGCACACCGATCGCGCCGGCCGCGACCATGAGCGCGACGAAGACCAGGGTGAACCCGGCGACGAAGAGCCCGACGCCAGCGAGCACGCGCCCGCGGCTCGGCGCGGCGACCCGGGTGGCCGTCGCCGTGCCCCCGGACGCGCCGCGCCCGCTCCCGGCGTTCGCCGCGGCCATGCCGGAGACGTAGCCGACGTACCCGGGCACGAGCGGCAGCACGCACGGCGACGCGAAGGAGACCAGCCCCGCCAGGATCGCCACCGGGACCGCGAGGAGCATGGAACCGCTCCAGACCGTCGCGGCGAACGTGTCGCCGACGCTCGTCGCGGCGGCGGCGGGGAGCGCGGCGGCCGGGACGGTGGCGGCGAGGGAGGCGAGGGTGACCACGGTCAGCCGGCCGCCTCGTCCTCGGCGAGCACGTCGTCGACGAGCGCGTTCAGGGTCGAGCCCTCGGCGAGCCCGATGACGCGCGCCGCGACGCGGCCGTCGCGGTCGAGCACGACCGTCGACGGCACGGCCTGGAGCGGGACGGTGCCGGAGAGCGCCGCGACGACCTCCCCGCTGCGGTCGTCGATCGACGGGTACGGCACCTCGAACCGGCGCTGGAACGCCTGCGCGGCGCCCGCCTCGTCGGTCGTGTTGATGCCGAGCACCTGCACGCCGTCGTCGGCGCGGTCGTTCGCCAGGGCCACGAGGTCGGGCGCCTCCGCCCGGCACGGCGCGCACGCCGCGTACCAGGTGTTGAGCACGACGACGTCGCCCAGCCAGGCGCTCGTGTCGACCGGCTCGCCCTCGTAGTCGGTGCCGGTGAGGGCGACGACGTCGCCCCGCTCGCCCGCGTCCCAGGTGCGGACCGAGCCGTCGCCGGAGACGTAGCCCTGCCCGACGACGTCGGTCGTCGCCCCGGACTCCTGGGCGCAGGCCGCGAGGCCGAGCGTCGCGGCGAGCACGACGCCCGCCGTGAGCGCGCGGCGGAGGGGCGGGAGGGCGCGCGCGGCACGCGCGCGCGAGCTGGCGGTCACAGCGGCATCACGGGAGGCACCCTGCCCGGGGATCCTGGACGCCACCTGGGAGACGTGACCTCCGCCACTCCCGAACGGGACGGTTCGGGCGTCCGGACGGCGCCGACGGGGCGGGACATGACCGACGTCACGCCCCCGCGACGGTCGCGGCGCCCGGGAGGAGGTCGGCGACCGGCTCGGAGTAGTGCAGGCCGACGAGGCGGTCGTCCTCGAAGTGCAGCGACGTGAGCGACGCGAGCGAGCACTGCCGCTTGCGCGGGTCGTGCCACAGGCGGCGGTTCTCGAAGCTCAGGCGCGTGAGCCACACGGGGAGCTGGTGGCTCACGAGGAGGGCCTCGTGGCCCGCGGCCTTGTCCCGGGCGTCGGCGACCGCGGCGCGCATGCGCGCGACCTGCTCGGTGTACGGCTCGCCCCACGACGGACGGAACGGGTTCCACAGGAAGCGCCAGTGCTGCGGGTGGCGCAGCGACCCGTCCCCGACGCCGAAGGTCATGCCCTCGAAGTGGTTCGCGGCCTCGATGAGCCGGTCGTCGGTGCCGAGCTCGAGCCCGAACGCCTCGGCGGCGGGCGTGGCCGTCTCCTGGGCGCGCTGGAGCGGCGACGCGACGACGACGGCGAGGTCCGCGCGCGGGCGCGACGCGCCGTCGGGCCCGGGCTCGCCCGCGAGGTGCGCGGCGACGCGGCGGGCCATCTCGTGGCCCCGCTCGGAGAGGTGGTAGCCGGGGATGCGGCCGTACAGGACGCCGTCGGGGTTGTGGACCTCGCCGTGGCGCAGGAGGTGGACGATGGTGGAGACCATGCGCACCAGTGTCCCGCACTCCCGGCCCTGACCGGCACCTGCGGGGCGGCGGCTCCCGGAGCGACCCGGGTCAGGAGTCGCGGTCGGCCTTGCACGCCTCGGCGACGGCCGCCATCGCCTCGCCGAGCGCCCGGAACTGCTCCGGCGTGAGCACGTCGACCATGAACCGGCGGACGGCGGCCACGTGCGCGGGCGCCGACGCCACGAGGACGCGGTAGCCCTCGGTCGTCATCTCGCAGTTGACCCCGCGGCGGTCGCCCGTGCTCGCCGAGCGCCGGACCAGGCCGCGCGCCTCCATGCGCGCCACGGTGTGGGTCACGCGGCTGCGGGACCGGGCGAGCCCGTCGGCGAGGGCGGACATCCGCAGCGTGTGGTCCGGGCTCTCCGAGAGCCGCACCAGCAGCTCGTACTCGTTGAGCGACACGTCCGACCGCTCCTCGTGGTCGCGCCCCAGCGACTCGATGAAGCGCACGGTCCCGTCGAGGTAGGCGCGCCACAGGCGCTGCTGCTCGGCGTCGAGCCAGCGCGGCTCCTCGCTCGCGCCCGCGGTGGTCCCGCGGGCGGTCGTCGTCAGCTGGTGGTCGACGTCGTTACTGGTCATGGGTCCTCGGGCGCTGGCGGACGGGGGCGGGTTCAGGGGTGGAACCTCGCCGAACATTGTTCCACCTCACCGGGAATAGACGGATCACCCCCTGCGGTTGATACGCTCGTACGAAGTTGAACCTTCAACCAAGTTCGGTCCCCCGGGACCCTCGACCCCTTCAGGAGCACCCATGGCCACGCCGCTGCCCGCCGGGCTCAACGCTGGTACCTACGCCCTCGACTCGTCCCACTCGCAGGCGGCCTTCACGGTCCGCCACGCCGGCATCTCCAAGGTGCGCGGCACGCTCGCCATCACGGCCGGCACCATCACCGTGGGCGACGACCTCGAGTCGACCTCCGTGACCGCCGAGCTCGACGCCGCGTCCGTGAGCACGGGCGACGCGAACCGCGACAACCACCTGCGCAGCGCGGACTTCTGGGACGCCGAGAACAAGCCGACGTGGACCTTCGCGTCGACCAGCATCTCCGGCGACGGCGACGACTTCGTCGTGGCGGGCGACCTGACCATCAACGGCGTCACCAAGCCGGTCGAGCTCGAGACCGAGTTCGCGGGCACCGCGACCGACCCGTTCGGCAACGCGCGCGCCGGGTTCGAGGCGACCACGGAGATCTCCCGCAAGGAGTTCGGCCTGACCTGGAACGCGGCGCTCGAGACCGGCGGCGTGCTCGTGGGCGACAAGATCAAGATCGCCCTCGACGTCTCGGCCATCAAGCAGGCCTGACGACCGACTCCCGGGACCCCCTTCCCGGGGCCCCCTTCCTCGGGACCCTTCCCGGAGCACTGCACCCACCGGCAGGGGTGCCGCCCCGAGGGGCCGCGTGCGCGAGCACGCGGCCCCTCGTCGTTCAGCGGTCCTGGGCCTCGGCGAGCGCGCGAGCCTGGGAGTGGAACGCGAGGATCTGCAGCTCGCTGCCGACGTCCACGCCGCGCACGTCGACGTCCGCGGGCACCTGGAGCGCGCGCGGCGCGAAGTTGAGGATCTCCCGCACGCCCGCCGCGACGACCCGGTCCGCGACGGACTGCGCGTGCGCCGCCGGCGTCGCGAGGACCACGATCGACACCTTCTCCCGCGCCACGACCTCCTCCAGCGCGTCGACGTGCTCGACGACGAGGCCCGCGGCCCGCGTGCCCACGACCTCCGGCGACGCGTCGAGGAGCGCCGCGACGTGGAAGCCCCGCTGCTCGTACCCCGAGTAGTTCGCGAGCGCGTGCCCCAGGTTGCCGATCCCGACGATCGCGATGCGGTGCTCGTCCACGAGCCCCAGCGCCTCGGTGATGTACTGCGCGAGCGAGTCGACGTCGTAGCCCACGCCGCGCGTGCCGAACGAGCCCAGGAACGACAGGTCCTTGCGGAGCTGCGCCGGACCGACGCCGGAGAGCTCGGCGAGCTCGACCGACGACGTCGTCGCGACGCCCCGCGCCACCAGGTCGCGCAGCGCCCGCAGGTAGGACGGGAGCCGCGCCACCGTCGCGCTCGGGATACCCGGCGCCGTCACCTCACCGACTACCTGCTCAGCCACCCGTCACCCCGTCGTCCTGGGACCGTCCTCGTCGACGGTCGCGCTCCACCGGGAGGAATCATCCCAGGTCCGCGCGCGCCGTCGAAATCCGACCCACCGCGCGCGCGAGCCGGCGGGCGTCCACCCGCCAGAACCCCTGCTGGACGCCGCCGACCGTCACGACCGGCACGTACTCGCCGTACTGCTCGCGCAGCGCCGGGTCCGCGCCCGGCGCGTCCACGTCCACCTCCGCCCACGCGACCCCCGCCTCGGCGCACACCGCCTCGACGACGGCCCGCGCGTCGTCGCACAGGTGGCACCCGGCGCGGCCGTAGAGGAGGACGGGAGGGGTCGGCGCGTCGGAGGTGCTCACGCCTCCCAGGGTACGAGGACGCGGCCCCGGGCCGGGCGGGAGACCCCCTAGAGTGGGGACATGGCGACGTCTTCCGGTCCGGGCCCCGTCCCGACCCCCGGGTCGACCGCCCCCGAGGACGCGCCCGACGCCGGCCGCACGCCATCGGCCCCCGCGCACCGCACCGCCGCGTTCTTCGACGTGGACAACACGATCATCCGCGGCGCGTCGTCGTTCCACCTCGCCCGCGCCCTGTACCAGCGGCAGTTCTTCTCGACGCTCGACATCGTGCGCTTCGCCGTGCACCAGGCGCGCTACCTCCTGTTCGGCGAGAACAAGCAGCAGATCGACCGCATCCGGTCGCGCGCGCTCGCCCTCATCGCGGGTCGCTCCGTCGCGGAGGTCACCGCGATCGGCGAGGAGGTCTACGACACCGTCCTCTCGCTGCGCATCTACCCCGGCACGCGTCGCCTGCTCGACGAGCACCTCGCCGCGGGCCACCAGGTGTGGCTCGTCTCCGCGACCCCGGTCGAGATCGGCGAGCTCATCGCCCGCCGCCTCGGCACGACCGGCGCCCTCGGCACCGTCGCGGAGCACGAGGAGGGCTTCTACACCGGCCGCCTCGTGGGCGACATGATGCACGGCCGCGCCAAGGCCGCCGGGGTGCGCGCCCTCGCCGAGCGCGAGGACATCGACCTCGACGCGTCCTACGCCTACGGCGACTCGCTCAACGACGTCACGATGATGGAGACGGTCGGCCACCCCTGCCCCATCAACCCCGACGCGCGGCTGCGCAGGCACGCGCAGGACGTCGGCTGGCCCATCCGCGAGTTCCGCGGCCGACGCCGCCGCGTCGCCCGCAGCAGCGTCCGCACCGCGAGCTGGGCCGGGGCCGCCTGGGCCGCCGCGCTCGTCCTGCGCTCCGTCCGCCGCGCCGTCGACCGCCGCATCGCCCGCCTCTGACCACCCGCTCCCCCCGAGCCGGCACCCTCGCCCCGCCAGGGTGGACCCTCGTCACGCGAGGTAGAGCCCTGGTCCGCAGAGGTAGAGCCCTGGTCACGCGAGGTAGAGCCCTGGTCGCGTGACCGTCGGAGACGCGTCGAGCCCGGTCCCTCGGGAGGGGCCGGGCTCGACGACGGGTCGGCGCGTCAGGACGCGCGCGACGTCACTTCTTGTTGCGACGCTGGTGACGCGTCTTGCGAAGCAGCTTGCGGTGCTTCTTCTTGGCCATGCGCTTGCGGCGCTTCTTGATGACGGAGCCCATACGGTCCTCGCAATGCTCGAGCGGCGTGTCGGTCGGCGACCGGTCGACCGGCCGCGTGTGGTCCACGGTTGATCGGGGCGCCCCGGCGACCACGAGGGCGCCGCGAGCCGACCAACACGAGAGAAATCCGCCCCCTAGACTACCTGCTCGCGCTCGTGCCCCGGTACGCCGCGCGCCGCGCGGGCTCGCACGACGCCACCGCCACCGGGGCGGGGCGACCGCGTCAGTCGAAGTGCGGGTCGAGGCCGAGCAGCGGGAAGACGGCGCGGCGCGTGGCCGCGACGGCGCGATCGACGTCGTCGTCCGGGTCGTAGCCGCTGCTCCAGCGCCGCACGTCGACGGGCGGACCGAAGGCGAGCGGAGCGTCGAACCCGGCGACCTCGGCGACACGGGCGCGCCACTCCTCGGGGAGCGGCTCGCCCGCCGTCACCGGCCGGTGCACGACCTCCCCCACGACCGCCGTCCACACGAGCGGCACGACGCGCGCGATCGCGTACCCGCCGCCGCCGAGCGCGAGCCAGCGGCCGCCGGTGAGCTCGTGCGCGAGGTCGTGCACCTGGGCGAGCGCCGTCCGCTGGGCGTCCACGGAGACGTCGAGGTCGGAGAGCGGGTCCTCGCCGTGCGCGTCGCACCCGTGCTGGGTGACGAGGACCTCGGGCCGGAACGCCCGCAGCACCGGCGGCACGACGGCGTCGACCGCCCGCAGCCAGCGCGCGCCGTCCGTGCGGCGCGGGAGCCCGACGTTGACCGCCGTGCCCTCGGCGCCCGCGCCCCCGACGTCGGTCGGGTGCCCCGTGCCGGGGAAGAGCGTCGTCCCGCTCTGGTGGACGGACACGGTGAGGACGCGCGGGTCGTCCCAGAACGCCTCCTCCACGCCGTCGCCGTGGTGGGCGTCGAGGTCGACGTACGCGACGCGCGCGACGCCGTCGTCCAGGAGGCGTCGGATCGCGACGGCCGCGTCGTTGTAGACGCAGAAGCCCGACGCCGCGCCGGCCTTCGCGTGGTGCATGCCTCCCGCGACGTTCACCGCGTGCCCGACGCGCCCCGCGGCGATCTCCCCCGCCGCCTCGTAGGAGCCCGCGACGATCCGGGCCGCGGCCTCGTGCATCCCCGGGAAGACCGGGTCGTCCTCGGTGCCGAGACCACGGGCCGGGTCGGGGGTCCCGTGCTCCGACGCCGCGCGCACGGCCGCGACGTACGCCGGCTCGTGCACGAGGCCGAGCACGTCGTCGCTCGCGGGCTCCGGTCCGACGACGCGGGGCGCACCTGGAGCCGCCCCGTCGCCGTCGAGCAGGCCCAGCGCGCGCACCAGGCCCATCGTCAGGTCGAGCCGGGCCGGGGACATGGGGTGCCCGGGACCGAAGTCGTACCCGAGGAGCTCGGGGCTCCACACGACGCAGGATCCGGGCGCCGCGGCGCTCGCACCGGCGGGGGCGGGCGACGACGTGGGGTCGGTCGTGGGCATGGCTCACGGTAACGCCCGGCGACGCGCACCCGCCCCGACGGACCGGTCACCGGACCCCGGTGCGGCGCGCGGGGGCCGGAGGCGGCATGATGTCCCGGCGCCGGAACGGCGACATGACGGGTCACCAGGCCCGTGGCAGAGTGACGCGAGTGGTGAGGGAGGCTCCATGCCGACGAGCATGACCGGGCGCCTGTTCAAGGGGCGGGAGATCGTCGACCGCCTCGCCCGGCAGTCGCCCGCACGCCTCGCCGTCACCGTGTTCGCCGCCGTCATCGCGGTCTTCACCGCGCTCCTCATGGCCCCCTGGGCGACCGCGAGCGGCCGCGCGGCCCCGTTCGTCGACGCCCTGTTCACCGCGACGTCCGCGGTGTGCGTCACGGGTCTGGTCGTCGTCCCGACGGGCACGTACTGGTCGACGTACGGGCAGGTCGTCATCCTGCTCGGCATCAAGATCGGTGGCCTCGGCGTCATGACGCTGGCGTCGATCCTCGGCATGGCGGTGTCGCGGCGCATCGGCCTCACGCAGAAGCTGCTCACCGCGTCCGAGACGAAGACGACGCGGCTCGGCGAGGTCGGGTCGCTCGTGCGGGTCGTCATCATCACCTCGACGTCGCTCGAGCTCCTCATCGCGCTGCTCCTGCTGCCCCGCTTCATCGTCCTCGAGGAGACGTTCGGCGAGGCTGCGTGGCACGGCATCTTCTACGGCATCTCCGCGTTCAACAACGCGGGGTTCATCCCGACCGAGCACGGGCTCGCGCCGTACGTCGGCGACTGGATGCTGTGCCTGCCGATCATCCTCGGCGTGTTCATCGGCTCGCTCGGGTTCCCCGTGATCCTCAACGTCATGCGCAACCGCAAGCGCGTGACGAAGTGGAGCCTGCACACCAAGCTCACGCTCACCACGAGCGCGGCGCTCGTCGTCGTCGGCACCGTCCTCTTCGCCGCGTTCGAGTGGACGAACCAGCGCACGCTCGGCCCGCTCGCGTTCGGGGAGAAGCTCCTCGCGTCGCTGTTCGCCGGCGTCATGCCCCGCTCCGGCGGCTTCTCGACCGTCGACACCGGCGGCATGCACGAGGCCAGCTGGCTCATCACCGACGCCCTCATGTTCGTGGGTGGCGGCTCCGCGTCGACCGCCGGCGGCATCAAGGTCACGACGCTCGCCGTCATGCTCATCGCCATCGTCTCCGAGGCGCGGGGGGACCGGGACATGGAGGCGTTCGGGCGACGCATCCCGCGCGACACGCTCCGCCTCGCAGTCGCCGTGTCGTTCGTCGGCGCGACCGCCGTCCTCGTGTCGAGCCTGCTCCTGCTCGAGATCACCGGCGAGACGCTCGACGTCATCCTGTTCGAGACCATCTCCGCGTTCGCGACGGTTGGCCTCAGCACCGGCATCACGCCCGACCTGCCCGACGCAGGCAAGTACGTGCTCGTCGCGCTCATGTTCGTCGGGCGCACCGGGACCATGACGTTCGCCGCGGCGCTCGCGCTGCGCGACCGTCGTCGCATCGTGCGCTACCCCGAGGAGCGCCCCATCATCGGGTGAGCGACACCGCCCGGCGCACCGTGCGCCGTCGGGCACCGCCCCCACCCTCCCGACCACGAAAGGCCCCACCGTGACCGACCCCTTCTCCCACGGCGCCGACCCGAGCACCACCGGGGGTGCGGCGACCGGGAAGGACGCCCTCCCCGCCGACCCGGTCGCGCGCCGCATCGTCGAGCGGGGCCGCGCCGAGCGCTCCCGCCGCGACGAGGCGAAGGCGCCGCGCAAGGACGCCGGCGTGCTCGTCATCGGTCTCGGACGCTTCGGGACGGCCATCGCGGCGACGCTCGACCGCCTCGGCCAGGACGTGCTCGCCGTCGAGCGCGACCCCGAGCTCGTCGCCCAGTGGAGCGGTCAGCTCCCCCTCGTCGAGGCCGACGCGTCCAACCCCGTCGCGCTCGAACAGCTCGGCGCGCGCGACTTCCCCGTGGCCGTCGTCGGCGTCGGGACGTCGCTCGAGGCGAGCGTGCTCATCACGGGCAACCTCGTCGACATGGGCACGCCCCAGATCTGGGCCAAGGCCATCTCCGCCGAGCACGGGCGCATCCTCCAGCGCATCGGCGCGCACCACGTCGTCTTCCCCGAGGCCGACGCCGGCTCGCGCGTCGCGCACCTGGTCTCCGGCAAGCTGCTCGACTACATCGAGGTCGAGGACGGGTTCACGATCGTCAAGATGCGCCCGCCCAAGGAGGTCCAGGGCTTCACGCTCACGCAGTCGAAGGTCCGCGAGCGCTACGGCGTCACCGTCATCGGCGTGAAGTCCCCCGGCGAGGACTTCCTCTACGCGACCCCCGAGACCCGTATCAGCGCCAACGACCTCCTCATCGTCTCGGGCCACGCCGACCTCCTGGAGCGCTTCGCCGCCCGCCCCTGAGCCCCCGCGGCGCCGGGTCGGGTCGGGCTGCGGCCCGCGCGGTCGCGTCCGCGCCAGGTCAGGGCTGCGGGCGGTGCAGGAGGAACACCCCGCGGTGGAGGGGGCGGTCGAGGCGCTGGTCGTCGGTCGCGACGTACTCGTCGAGGACGGCGAGGATGCGCCGGTCGAGCTCGGCGACGTCGTCGTCGGAGAGGTGGAGGCCGAAGGTCGCGGCCGTCGAGACGGCGTCGGGGCCTGCGGCGAGGGCGTCGTCGAGCGCGGCGGCGAAGGGTCCGAACCGGACGTCGGGCGCCGTCCCGCGCAGGGGGTCGTCGAGCCACCAGGTAGCACCGGTCGCGCGGTAGGGGCGTTCGAGCGCTCCCCCGGCACCGGTGCGCACGTCGGCGGGCTCGAGCAGTCCGGCGCGGACGAGGAGCCGGACGTGGTGGAGGGCCGTGCCGGGGGCGACGCCGAGGTGGTCGGCGAGCTCCTTGTTGGTCATCTCGCGCGTGCCGCACTGCCGGACGATGCGCTGGCGCAGGGGGTGGGCGAGGGCCTTCGCCTCGAGCGCCGTGGGCGGACGCCGTCCGGGCACGCCGGGCGGCGTCGCACCCGCGGTCGCTGCTGGCTCCTGCGGCGTGGGCTCGGCGCTCATGGCACCCATCGTACGTCGATCGAATCGAGATCCACCGATCGATTGGGATTTCTCGATCACTGTGCCATGCTGGCGCCATGGCCCTCGCACCCCGCCGACGACGGACGGTCGACACGCCCCTGGGCGGGCCGTTCCGGCGCCTCTGGACCGCGTCGACGGTCTCCAACCTCGCCGACGGCGTGCTCAAGGTCGCGCTGCCGCTCGTCGCGGTCCGCTACACCGACTCGCCCGCGCTGGTCGCCGGGCTGACGTTCGCCCTCACGCTGCCGTGGCTGCTCTTCGCGCTCCCGGCCGGCGCGCTCGCGGACCGCCTCGACCGGCGCCACGCGATGATCGGCGCCAACGTGGCGCGCGCGCTGCTCGTGGTCGCGCTCGCCGCCGTCGCGCTCGTGCCCGACGCCGGGAGCATCGCCGTGCTCTACGTCGTGGCGTTCGGCGTGGGCGTCACCGAGACGCTCTACGACACCGCCGCGCAGTCGATCCTGCCGCAGGTCGTCCCGCGCACCGCGCTCCCCCGGGCGAACGGACGTCTCTACGCGGCGGAGCTCACCGCGAACCAGTTCGTCGGCCCGCCGCTCGGCGGGCTGCTCGTCGCCGCAGGGGCGGCGGTGGCGTTCGGCCTCCCGGGCGCGCTGTGGGCGCTCGCCGTCGGGCTGCTCGTCGGCCTGCCCGGCTCGTACCGCCCCGAGCGCACGACCCGCACGACGCTGCGGGCCGACATCGCCGAGGGCCTGCGCTTCCTGTGGCACGACCGGATCCTGCGCACGCTCGCCCTGATGGTCGGCGGCATCAACTTCGCGAGCAACGCCGCGTTCGCGATCTTCGTGCTCTACGCCGTCGGCCCCGACTCGCCCCTGGGGCTGTCCGAGCCCGCGTACGGGGTCCTGCTCACGACGACCGCCGTCGGCGCGTTCGCCGGGTCGTTCGTCGCGGAGCGCGTCGTCGCGCTCCTCGGCCGGGCACGCTCGCTGGCGCTGACCGTGCTCAGCACGGTCGCGCTGGTGGGAGTCCCCGCGGTGACGACGGACGCGTGGGTCATCGGCGCCGTCTACGCCGTGGGCGGGGCGGGGATCGCCGTGTGGAACGTCGTCACCGTCTCGCTCCGGCAGCGGATCACGCCCGACGCGCTGCTCGGTCGCCTCAACTCCTGCTACCGGCTCGTCGCGTGGGGGACGATGCCGCTCGGCGCGGCGGCCGGCGGTCTGCTCGGCGAGCTCTTCGGCCTGCGGAGCGTGTTCGTCGTCATGGCGGCGGTGTCGGCGGCGACGCTGCTGGGCATGCTCGTCGTCGACGACCGCGCGATGGACGCCGCGGAACGCGCCGCCGACGAGCGCGACGACCTCGGACGCCGGGACGACGAGCAGGCGGCGGACGTGGCCACCGAGGAGTGAGCCTCGCCGCGGTCAGGCGGCGGACCGGCCCCGGTACGCCCGACGGCGCAGCGCGGCACCGGCCGCGACGGCCAGCCCCGCGAGCACGGCGACCCCGACGAGTCCCGTGCCGGTCGTGGCGAGGCCGCCCGGGCGCGGGGAGGCGGACGTCCCGCCACCGGTCGTGCCGCCCGTGCCGGTGGAGGGCGTGCCGCCGGGCTCGTGGGGCTCGCCCGACGCCGCCAGGACGACGAACGGCTCGGACAGGACGTCGGCGCCCACACCGGGCGCGGTGAGGCGGACGTGGTGCTCGCCCGGCGCCGTCCCGGCGGGGATCGTCGTCACGAGCTCGAACGCGCCGTCGGCGTCGGTCGTGACCGTGCCGAGCAGCACGGGCTCGCTCTCGAGCCAGACCTCGTACGTGGTGTGCGGCGCGAGACCGGTCCCGCGGACCACGAGCTCGCCGCCGACGACGAACGGGCCGTCGCCCACGACGACGACGCGCGGCCCCGCGGGGACCTCGCGCTCGGTGATCTCGACGCTCACGCGCACGCCGTCGGCAGGGTCGGGGACGGCGGCGGTGAGCGCGGCGGCCGAGGCGGCGCCGGCGGGGACGACGAGGGAGCCGGCGATCACGAGGGCGGCGAGCAGCCTGCGGGTGGTCGTCACGCGATGAACCTCTTCGTCCGGCCCGGGGTGGGCGCCGCTGGGTCCCCCCGAACCCGGCTGGACGATCGTCCAGCCGCGATCATCTTGCCATCTTGGACGCATGAACTGAACATCCGTCCAGGTTGTTCACCCGCTCGCCGCCGGCCGGACGCCCTCGGCAGCACGAAGCTCGGCCCCCGCCGCTCCGAGGAGCGACGGGGGCCGAGCCGGACCCGGGCGGTGCCGGCACACCGCCCGGGGGTCTGTGGTCACCCACCGTGGCGAGGTAGAGGCGTGGTCACGACCACGCCTCTACCTCGCGGTACCGGGGCTCTCCCTCGCGGGACCAGGGCTCTCCCTCGGCGATGTGGGGCGACGGGTCAGCCGCAGTCGAGCGCGTCGAACGGCGCGTCGACCGTGGCGGTCACCTCCTCGGGGCCGTCGGAGCCGTCGACCGTGGCGGTCCCCGTGACGGTCGCGGTGCCGGCCGGGGCCGACGTCGCGCGCGTCGCGAACGACTGGTAGGCGTTCTTGCCCGGCGCCACGTCCGCGAACGCCTTCTCGCCGTACGGCGTCGAGAGCGACACCGACACCGGGACGTCCTCGCCGTTCGTGACGCGCACGGCGACGTACGCCTTGCCCGCGAGGCACCGGGGCGCCACCTCGACCGCGAGGTCCAGCCCCGGCTCGCTGCCCAGCGCGGGCAGCACGACCTGCTGGCGCGTCTCCTCGTTGCCCGCCGCGTCTGTCGCGGCGAACTCGATCACCTGCGGCTCGTCGGTGAGCGCGCGCGTGAACGGCTCGGTGTACGTGCCCCAGAACGTGCCGGGACCCTCCCACTGCACCTTGTCCACGCCCGAGCCCGTGTCGGTCGCCGCGAGCGTGATCTCGACGCTGCTGCCGACCTCGCGCAGCGTCGCGACCGTCACCGGCGCGACCGTGTCGACGCGGAGCTCGCGCGAGCCCGTGCCGACGTTGCCCGCCGCGTCGGTCGCGCGCACGTCCACGGTGCGCACGCCGTCCTCGTCGACCGCGAACGGGCCGTCGTAGGGGGCCCACACGCCGCCGTCGACCGAGACCTCGACCGCCGGGGCCGGGTCGCGGTTGTCGGACGCCACGACCGTGACGGTCGGGTGCTGGACGTACCAGCCCGACGTCGCCGCGCCCGGCTGGGCCGTGACGGTCACCGTGGGCGGCGTCGTGTCCTCGCCGGTGTCCGGCGCGACGACGAACACGACGGCCTCGGCCCGCACGTCCGTCCCCTCGACGTCCCCGCCGACGAAGAACAGCCCGTCGGGCTCGGCGTAGTCGGCCGGGTCCACGGCGTCCCACGTCACCGGGATGCGGCTGTCCTTGGACGCGTCCTCGTACTCGGCCGTGACGGTCGCGGGGAGCGCCGGGGCGGTGCCCGCGAGCGTCACGACGCTCACGTTGTCCACCGCGGTGACGTCCCCCGGCGCGCCGTCGCGCACGTGCACCGTGCCGCTCACCGGCTCGACGAGCTCGGCCGACGTCCCGGTGACCTCGAACGCCCCCGCGGCGGCGACGTCGTCGGCCGTCACGTCCTCCCAGTCCACGGGGACCGTCTCGACACGGCCGTCGGTGAAGATCGCGTCGATCTCGGCTGGCAGGTCGGGCAGGACGCCGAGGTCGGTCGGGATGTGGACCGGCGAGTAGTCGATCGGCCCGTTCGGGTCGACCGGCTCCGGCTCCTCGACGCCGCCCGTGCCCCAGACCTCCCACTCCGACACCCCGACGCCCGAGTACGTCGTCGCCGTGGCGCCCCGCAGCGCGTCGAACGTCGCGCGCAGGCGCGTCGTCGTCACCGCGTCGAAGGTCGTCTCGTTGGTCGTGAGTCGCTCGGTCGGGTAGCCGCTCGGGTTCGGGACGTCGACGAACGCGCCGGCGTCCGCGTCCCAGTACTGGAGCTTCCACGACGCCGGGACCCGCACGTTGTCGCCGTTCGCGTCCGTGCCGTCGGACCAGAACCGGACGACGGACCGGTCCACGGTGACCGGTGCGGGCCACGAGTACTCGAGCCACTGCGTCGCGGGCCGGTCCCCGCTCCACGTCGCCCAGGTCGCGTCGTGCGCTCCCCCGGTGCTCACGCCCGCGCCGTCGTTCACGGCCGCGACCTTGTTCCACGACGCCGTGTAGCTCGCCTCGGGCGTGCCGAGCAGCGCCACGTTCGACGGCGCCTCGTCGGCCGCCGCCAGGACCTCGTCCCCGGTGCCCGAGGTCGTGGCCCACGCCCCGACGCCCGCGCCCGTGAGGGCCAGGGCGAGGACGGTCGCGGTGGCGACCACGCGCCGTCGGGCCCGCGGTGCCCCCGGCTGCTCCCCGAGCGGGATGAGCACGGTCGAGCCCGCGCCCCGCGATGAGTTGGTGCGCGCGCTCATGCCAGCCTCGCCTTCCCTGCCGTGACCAGGACCTTCTGACCGTCGCGGCGGCTCAGGAGGCCGTCCGCGGTGAACTGCTCGACCGTGCGCTGGACCTTCTGGAGGAAGGCGGCGCGGTCGGCGAACCCGCCGTCGCCCCACACGACGTCGAGGAACGTCGTCCCGTTGGGCCGCGCGGCGTTGGCGACGCCGCTGTCGAGCCCCGCGAAGACGACGCGCGGCTCGGAGCGCTCGACGTACATGTGGTACTGCGTGTCGTCGCCCGACCACGCCGGCTCGAACGCGAGGTCCCCGAGGCGGAAGTACCCGTTCCCGACGTCCGTGAACGCGCCCTCGAGCGTGCCGTCCAGACCCATGTGGGCGTAGAGCGACAGCTTGAGGTACTCGCGCGACGCGCTGCGCGCGAGCAGGACCGTCGGCCCGTTCTCGATGCTCTGGATCGCGGGGTTGTCGATCGTCGGCACGGCGCGGATGCTCAGCGGCATCGACACCTCGACGACGTCGCCGGGCGACCACGAGCGCGACACGCTCACGTACGTCCCCGGCACGGCGTCGAGCTCCTGCTCCACGCCGTTGACCGTCACCGTGAAGCCCTTGCGCACCCAGCCGGGCACGCGCAGGCGCAGGTCGAGCTGCCCGGAGCCGTTCACCGTGAGGCGGGTCGCGCCGACCTTCGGGTACTGCGTCTCCTGGACGACCTCGAAGCCCTTCTCCTCCCACGTCAGGGTGGACGCGAGGTAGAGGTTGACGTACAGCACCTCGCCGTCGACGGACCGGAAGTAGACCGAGTCGCGGTACTTCACGTGGTTCTCGAGCCCCGTACCGCCGCAGCACGTGCCCGTGTTGCCGTACTCGCGGCGCGTGCCCGGGTTGACGCCGTACATGTACGTGACGTCGGGGCTCGTCGTGGACTGCGTGTTCTTCTTCGAGCCGACGATGTGGTTGAGCAGCCCGCGCTCGTAGAACTCCATGTACTTCGGGTCGAGCGAGTGGAAGTACAGCAGCCGCGAGAGCTTGAGCATGTTGTACGTGCCGCACGTCTCCGCGTTGCGCGCGCCGATGTCGCCCGCGACCGTGTTCGGCGGACCGAACAGCTCGCCCTCGCCGTGACCGCCGTGCGCGTACGTGCGCCCGGGCACGACCATGCCCCAGAAGCCCTCGACGGCCCGGAGGTATCGCTCCTCGCCCGTGAGGTCGTAGACCTTGAGGTACCCCGGGAACTGCGGGATGTGCTGGTTCGCGTGCTTGCCGTTGAGCGTGTCCGTGCCCGCGGCGCTCGCGTCCACGAGCGTGTTGAGGTCGAACAGCCTCGCCGTCGCGACGTACGTGTCGTCGCCCGTGATCGACGCGATGTCGGCCAGCACCTCGTTCATGCCGCCGTACTCGCCCGCGATGTAGATGCCCCACATCCGGTCGAGCTGCGCCTGCGGCAGCACCGACAGGCGGCTGTGCACCCACGCCGCCATCGAGGACGCGAGCTCGAGCGCCTGGTCGTTGCCCGCGAGGCGGTAGGCCTCGAGCAGACCGGCCATGATCTTGTGGCACGTGTAGTACGGCGCCCAGATCTCGCCGTACGGCGCGTACTTCTCGAGCTGGCTGAACTGCCACTCGCCGTAGGCGGCGAGGAACCCGGGGTGGCTGAACCGCCCCATGGCCGCGAGCGCCGTCTGGACCTCGCCGAGCCCTTCGACGATCTGGTCCACCTTGTCGCGGAACACCGTCTCGCCCGTGCTCGCGTACGCGAGGGACACCATGGACAGGAAGTGCCCGCCGTAGTGCCCGCGCAGGAGGTTGGCGGTCTGGGTGTTCGCGCGGCCCGGGTAGTCGTCCGGGCCCCACGGCTGCTCGTTGGCGTGGCCGAAGCCCTCCCAGCCGCCGGGCGCGGACGCGCCCAACGTGTCGAGCCCGGCGTTGCGCCGGAACACCGCGAGGACGCGATCCACGGGGTACTCGCGCGCGAGGTGCAGGATCTGGTCCTGCGAGCGCGTCGCGACGCTCGGGGCGAGCGTCACGTCGGACATCGGGAACGGCTCGGCGGCCCAGCCGTCGAGGGTCACCGAGCGGTCGAGGGACCGCAGGAAGGCCCGGCTGACGGGCGGTCCGCTCGGGACCGTCAGTGCCGGGACCGGCGGCGCGGCGAGCGCGCTGCCGCCGCCCGCGAGCGCGACGGCGCCGGTCGCCCCGGCGGCCAGCGCCCCGAGCCGCAGGACGGCCCGCCGCGAATAGCTGGAGTCGTGCACGTGCATGAGCTGTCGCTCCTTCTCACTCGTCGTCGAGTGGTGGAAGCGTCGTCGGCGGCAAGGAGGGAAGCCCCGCGTCCGACGCTCGTGCTGGTTCCGCCCGGCCGCCGCGTCGCCGAGGGAGAGCTCTGGTCCGTCGAGGGAGAGGCGTGGTCGTGACCACGCCTCTCCCTCGCGGTACCTCGCCTCTGCCTCGGCGCGGTGCGACCTCGCGGGTGTCAGGCGCAGTCGAGCGCGTCGACCTGCGCCTCGCGCGTGGTCGTCACCTCCTCCCCGTCGAGGGTCGCGACGCCGGTCACCGTGACGGTCCCGGCCGGGACCGTCGTCGCGCGCGCCGCGAACGACTGGTACGCGTTCTTGCCCGGCGCGACGTCGGCGACGGTCTTCTCGCCGTACGGCGTCGCGAGCGTCACGGTGACGGGGACGTCCTCGCCGTTGGTCGCGCGGACCGCGACGTACGCCTTGCCGGCGAGGCAGCGCGACGTCGCCTCGACCGCGAGGTCGAGCTCGGGCGCCGGGGGCTGCTCGCCGTAGGCAGCGAGCAGCGCGGCGTGCTCGGCGGCCGTGATCGGCAGCACCGTGCCGTGGCGCGGGCTGCTCGGCAGGTGCGCGTCGACCGACGTCCACACGCCCGAGTCGAGGTCGGTCGACTCGAGCGGCAGGTACCCCTGGCCGCCGTGGTAGCTCGGCTGGTCGACGAAGAGGTACCACTTCTCCTCGGTGTTCGACTTGAACACGGTCGGCCCCTCGCCCGCGGTGAGCGTGCCGCCCCACGGGTTGGGCTGGCCGTAGCCGATCTTCTCCGCGACCAGGTCCCAGTCGGTCGAGCGCAGGTCGGTCGACCTCTCGAGGCGCGGGATCATGTACGCCTCGTCCTTGGTGAACCGGTAGTACGTGCCGTCGTGCTCGACGATCGACGAGTCGATCATCCCGAGGCCGTTGCCGCGCTTCTCGTCGATCCACACCTGCGGCTCGGAGAACGTCACGAAGTCGCGCGTCGTGGCGTACATCATGCGCTGGTAGGAGTCGGCGATGCGGCGGCCGTCGGTCGACGTCGTCGGGTAGAGCGCCGAGGCCCAGTAGACGATGTACTCGCCGCGCTGCGCGTCCCAGAACGCCTCGGGCGCCCAGGTGTTGCCCGCGTAGGCGCTCGACACCGTGACCATGCGCTGGTCGGACCAGTGCACCAGGTCGGTCGACTCCCAGATCATCAGGGCGCGCGACCCGCGCTCCTGCGCGTTGCCGAAGTTGTTGCCGCCGTAGATGCGCAGGTCGGTCGCGAGGAGGAAGAACCGGTCGCCCTCGGGCGAGCGGATGATGAACGGGTCGCGCAGGCCCTTCTCGCCGAGCGTCGACGTGAGCACCGGCTCGCCGTCGTTCAGCTCGACCCAGTCCAGCGGGTCGTTCCCGTTGCTCGCGCTGAAGTAGACCGACTCGCCGTCCGCGGTGCTCTCGCCCTCGAAGTAGGGGAAGAAGTAGCCCTCGTAGTCGGCCTCGTCGGGCAGCGGACGGACCGTGGCGTCGTAGGTGTGCGTCGCCGTCGCGCCCTCCTTGGTGGCGGTCGCGGTGAGCCGCACGACGGCGGCCGGCTCGCCGTGGGCGGGCCGCGTCACCTCGCCCGTGGCCGAGACGGTCGCGGGGTCGGAGCTTGCCCAGGTGAGAATCGAGCCGTTCGCGCCCTCGGCGGGCAGCGTGAGGTTGCCGCGCACGTCGTCGAGGTGCGGCACGACGACGTGGCTCGCGTCCCACGCGACGGCCTCGGCCGGCGCGAGGTGCGCGAGGACGGTGACCTCGAACTGGGCGGTGCGCGCGACGGCGCCGCGCGTGACGAGGGCGGTGAGCGTCACGGTCGCGTCGTCCTCGCCGGCGGCGGGCCGGGTGACCTTGCCCGTGGCGCTGACGACGCCCGCGTCCGACGACGTCCACGTGACGAGCGAGCCCTGCGCGCCCGTCGTGGGCAGCACGAGGTCCGCGGTGACGGCGCTCGTGTCGCCGAGGTCGAGCGCGGCGAGGTCGGCGTCGGCGGCCGCCGTCGAGGTCTCCGCCGCGAGCTCGCCCGCCTCGGCCGCCGTGAGCGCGCGGTCGTAGAGGCGGAAGTCGCGGACCTGGCCCTTGAGGTACCGGTCGCCGGAGTAGAGCGAGCGGCCCACGTAGTTCGCGGTCGTCTGCCCGCCCCCGATCTGGCCGGGGTCGGTCGTGACGTTCGTGGCCTGCTTGACCTGCACGCCGTCCTCGTAGAGCGTCGCGGTCGTGCCGGTGAGCGTGTACGTGAGGGTCTTCCAGACGCCGCGCTGCAGGTTGGAACCCTTGGTCACCGTCTGCTCGGTGGTCCAGCTCCCGGTGGCGATCGAGGTCCGGTAGGCGTTGCCGGTCGTGAACAGGTAGCCGTTGCCGTTCGACCCGCTCGTGTTGCCGAGCCCGTAGACGAAGTACGGCGTGCCCTGGTCCTGGCTCACGAGCACGTCGAGGCTCACGGTGGCGTCCGTGAGGCCCGCGAGCAGGTGGTCGGGCAGGTCGACGTAGTCGTCGGTCCCGTCGAGCGTCGTGCCGTCGGCCGTCGTCGTGCCGCCCACCACCGTGGCCGGGCCGAACGCCGAGCCCTCGGCGAGGTTCGCCGTCGTGCCGCCGGTCGTGCTCGCGGCGTCGAGCGGGTACCAGGCGACGAGCCCGTCGTCGGTGGGCCCGCCGACGTCTGCGGCCGCCGGTGCGGCGACCGCGGTGGCGAGCGTGGAGACGGCGAGCGCCCCCACCAGCCCGGCGGCGAGCGCCGAGCGTCCTCGGTGTGCGGAAATCATGTCGTCCTCTCCTCGTCGAGATGCAGGTCGTGCCGCGAGGTAGAGCCCGCGGTCGCGAGGTAGAGCTCCGAGAGCTCTACCTCGCGACGTGCGGCTCTACCTCGGCGGGGTCGTCAGCCGCAGGTGTGCGCGGCGTACGCGACGTCGTACGTCGTCGTGGCCGGGGTGCCGTCGAGCGTCGCCGTGCCGGTGACGGTCACCGTGCCGGCCTCGACCGACGTCGCGCGGGACGCGAACGACTGGTACGCGTTCGCCCCCGGGGCCACGCCCGCGAACGTCTTCGTGCCGTACGGGGTCGTGAGCGTGACGTCGGCGGGCACGTCGCCCGCGTTCGTCGCCCGCACCGCGACGTAGACCTTGCCCGCGAGGCACCGCGGGGTGGCCTCGACGGTCAGCTCGACCACCGGGGCGGGCGAGACGTCGACCGGGTCCACGCTCTCGAGCGTCGGCACGACCTTCTGGATGAGGCCGTCCTCGCCGAACGTGAGCCGGTCGATCGTCGTCTCGCGGTTCGTCCCGTCGCCGCCGGGGATCGCGAAGCGGTGGTACGCGATGTACCAGTCGTCCGTGCCCTCGACGTTGAGGATCGAGCTGTGCCCGGTCCCGAGGATGCCCTGGGACGGGTCCTTCTCGAGGATCACGCCGCGGTAGGTCCACGGTCCGTCGATGCTGTCCGCGGTCGCGTAGCCGACGCGGTAGTTCTCCGAGCCCGTGTCGTCGATCGAGTACGTGAGGTGGTAGACGCCGTCGCGGTAGTTGAGGAACAGGCCCTCGCGGAAGTCGGTCAGGCCGGGGATGCGCCGCAGCGTGTCCGGCTCGATCGACGTCATGTCGTCGTTCAGCTCCGCCATGACCGGGCCGTTCGACGGCCCGCCGTTGCCCCACAGGAGCCAGTACTTCCCGGTCTCCGGGTCGCGGAACGCGGCCGGGTCGATGGCCTGTCCGGACGTGACCGCCTCGCCGTTCGTGATCATCGCCGTCGGCTGCGCGGTGAACGGTCCTTCGGGGCTGTCGGCCACGGCGACGCCGATCGTCTTGCGGTCGTACGTCGGGTTGTGGCCGGAGAAGTAGAACCAGTACTTCCCGTCCCGCTCGATGATCGTGGGCGCCCACGCGTTGCCGGTCGCCCACGGGACGTTCCCGTTCGCGCCGTCGAGCGTGAGGAACGGCTGCTCCGAGCGCTCCCACGTGACGAGGTCGGTGGACGTCCAGACGTAGAAGTCCTTGCCGCCCCAGCCCGGCGTGCCGTCCGTGGTCGCGTAGAGGTAGAACGTGTCGCCGAACTGCGCGATGTTCGGGTCGGCGTACGTCCCGGGGAGCACGGGGCTGCCCATCTCCTTGGCCTGCACGGTCCACGTGCGCGACGACCCGTCGGGCCCGGTGACGGTGTACGCCACAGGCTGCGTGAAGTCCTGCACCGAGCCGTTCGCGGGCGTGACCGTCGCGCGCGGCGAGACCGTGAGCACCGGCGCGAGCGCCGCGACGTCCGTGCCCGGCACGACGGGCAGGGTGACGGTCGAACTCGCGCCGTCGACGATCGCCGGCGCCTTGAGCGTGTCGAGCTCCGCCCCGGTGACCGCCGTGTGGTCCGCGCCGACCTGGTAGACCTCGTCCGCCGTGAGCGCGCGGTCGTAGATCCGGAAGTCCCGCACCGAGCCCTTGAGATAGCGGTCGCCCGAGTACAGCGAGCGGCCGATGTAGTTGGCGAGCGTCGAGCCGTTCCCGATGTCCTTCGGGTCGATCGTGACGCCGGTCTGGCGGCCCACCTCGACGCCGTCCTCGTAGAGCACGGCCGTCGTGCCGGACAGCGTGTACGTGAGGTGCTTCCACACCCCGCGCTGGAGGTTCGCGTTCTTGGTGACGGTCTGCTCGGTGGTCCAGTTCCCCGTCGCGATCGACGTGCGGTACGCGTTGCCGGTGGTGAACAGGTACCCGTTCCCTGCCGTGCCGCTCGTGTTGCCCAGGCCGTAGATGAAGTACGGCGTGGCCTGGTCGGTGGCGACCTTGACGTCGAGCGCGACCGTGACGTCGGTCAGCCCGGCGAGCAGGTGGTCGGGCAGGTCGACGTAGTCGTCCGTCCCGTCGAGCCGGACGCCCTCGCCGGTGCCGGAGAACGCCGCTCCGTTCGTCAGCGTCGCGGGGCCGAACGACGACCCCGGCGCGGTGTTCGCCGCCGACGTGCCCCTCGTCTCGTCGAGCGCGTACCGCACGACGAGCCCCGGGATCTCCGTGGTCACCTCGACCGCGACGTACGCGGTGTGCGACCCGTCGGCCGTCGTCGCCGTGACCAGCGCGTGGCCCTCGCCGACGCCCGTGACGACGCCGTCGGCCGAGACCGTGGCGACGTCGGCGTCGTCCGACGCCCACGTGATCGCGCGCGCCGTCGCGTTGGCGGGCGTGACGGTCGCGGTGAGCTGCCGCGTGCCGCCGACGCCCACCTCGAGCGACTCCGGGGTGACGCTCAGGCCCTCGACGGGGACGACGTCGTCGGTCACGGTGACGACCGCGCGGGCGCGGACGCTCACGCCGCCGCCGAGCGTGCCGGCGACCTCGAACGACCCCGCCTGCGCGTAGGACGCCGGGTCGACCGCGTCCCACGTGACGTCGGCCGGGCCGGTCGACCCGTCGGCGTACGTCGCGGTGACGGTCGCGGGCAGCACCGGGGCGGATCCCGTCTGGACGGTCACGGCGACGTCCTCGACGGACTCGACGAACGCGTCGGGCTGGTAGGTCTTCAGCAGGCGGTCGTACTCGGCCTGCGTCACGGGGAGCACGGTGCCGTGGCGCGGGCGCGACGGCATCTGGTAGTCGGTGGACATGGTCCACTCGGCCGCGTCGAGCGAGGTCGACTCGAACGGCACGTAGCCGCGGCCGCCGAACTCGTCGATGAAGAGGTACCACTTCTCCTCGGTGTTCGACTTGAAGATCGTCGGGCCCTCGCCCTGGTTGATCCCGCCGCCGAGCGAGTTCGCCTTGCCGATGCAGTCGGTGATGAACTCGTAGTCCGTCGAGCGCAGCTCGGCCGACTTCTCGCCGAGGATGAACTTGGAGCACGGCGTGGACGACGTGTTGTTCCGCTCGTCCTTGGTGAAGCGGTAGTACTGGCCGTCGTGCCGCGTCACGGTCGAGTCGATGACCGAGTAGCCCGGGTCGACCCACACCTGCGCCTCGGTGAACGTCACGAAGTCGCGCGTCGTGGCGTACATCATCCGGTTGTAGGTGTTGCCGGTGTGGCCCGGGTCGTCCTCCGCGTAGAGCTTCGAGGCCCAGAACACGACGTACGCGCCGATGGTCTCGTCGTAGTACGCCTCCGGCGCCCACGTGTTGCCCGCGGTATCGGGCGAGACCTGCACGAGGCGCTGGTCGGTCCAGGTCACGAGGTCCGTGGACTCCCACACCATGATCGACTTCGAGCCGGTGCGCTGGGACGCGTCCCAGTTCCCGTTGCCGTAGATCTTGAGGTCGGTCGCGATCTGGTAGAACTTGTCGCCCTCGGGCGAGCGGATGATGAACGGGTCCCGCAGGCCCTTCTCCCCCAGCTCCGACGTGAGGACGGGCTGGTTGTCGTTGAGGTTCTGGTACCTCAGCGGGTCGTTGCCCTGGCTGAGCCCGAAGTAGACCTGCTCGCCCGTGGCGGTGCCCTCGCCCACGAAGTAGGAGAACAGGTAGCCCGCGAGGTCCTCCTGCTCGGGCAGCGGCGGCACGTGCGCCGCGAGCTCGCGCGTGGCGGTGGCCGTGCCGACCGTCACCGTCGCGGTGAGGGTCACGGTCTCGGCGTCCTCGCCGTGCGCCGGGCGCGTCACCTCGCCCGTCGGGGTGATCGCGCCCGACGACGCCTCCCACGTCACGCTCGCGCCGTGCAGCCCCGTGGTGGGCAGGGTGAGGTTGCCGCGCACGTCGTCGAGGTTCGTCACCTCGAGCGCCGCGGCCGCGGCGTCGGCCTTGGCCTGGTCGCCGTCGCCCGGCAGGACCGTGACGTCGAACGTCCGCGTCTCGGTCGCGCCGCGCAGCGCCACCGTCGCGGTGAGCGTCGCGGTCGCGGGCTCGTCGCCCGCGGGGCGCGTGACCGCACCGCTCGCGGAGACGACGGCGTCGTCCGAGCTGGCCCAGGTGACCGCCGAGCCGCCGACGCCCTTCGCGGGGAGCGCGAGGTCGGTGACGACGGCGGTCGTGTCGCCGAGGTCGAGCGCGGCGGCGTCGGCCGCGACGGCGTCCTGTGCCGAAGCCGCCGCGACGTCGGCGACCTCCTGCGCGGTCAGCGCGCGGTCGTAGAGCCGGAAGTCCTTCATGCGGCCCTTGAAGAGGTTGTCGGCGGCGTAGGCCGACTTCCCGAGCGCGTTCGCGGTCGTCGTGCCGCCGCCGATCGCGCCGGGCGTGATGGTCACGGCCGTGTTCTGCCCGACCTGCGCGCCGTCCTCGTACAGCCGCGCGGTGCCGCCGCCGAGCGTGTACGTGATCGTCTTCCAGACGCCGCGCTGCAGCGCGGCGGCGGGGGCCTTGGCGGTGTTCTGCTCGCGACCCCACGCGAGGTCGGAGATCGACGCACGGTAGTTCGCGTTGCCCGTCGAGAACAGGTACCCGTCCCCGGACTGCGGGGTGCCGACCGCGGGGTTGCCGAGGGTGTAGAAGAAGTAGTTGCCGGTCAGCGACGCGTCGACCCACACGTCCGCGCTCACCGTCACGGCGTCGTAGCCGGCCAGGAGGTCGTCGGGCAGGTCGACGTGGTTGGACCCGCCGAACGTCAGGCCCTGGCCGGGCTGCCAGCCGCCGCCGGAGCCGGTGAGGGTCCCGTCCAGGCCGTTGCCGGAGGCGTCGTGCGCGACGGTGCCCGCGGTCTCGTCGAGCGGGAGCCAGAGCCGGAGCCCCTCCGCGCTCGGCTCGGCCGCAGCCGGGACCGGCGCGGGTGCCGCGGGCATCGGGCCGGCGGCCGCCGCGCCCACGGGCGCGAGCGGTGCCACCAGCGCGAGCCCGAGCAGCGCGGCGAGCGAGCGGCGTCGGCGTCGGGCGCGGGGCTCCGCGGGCGTCGGGGGTGGTTCGTGGCGTGAGGTCATCGGTGACTCCTCGTCGTCGTGCCCGGCGGCAGCGCCGGTCGCACGTCCGCCGTCGGACGCGCGTGTGAACGCTAACATGTGCGCGCAAACATAGCGAGAGTCGAAGGCGACCCACCCCGCCGAAACCGTTATCGAGTTTCCGCGGTGCCCGGGCCGGCACGTCCCGGCACCTGGACACCCGTGCGGGTCTGCCCGACCGACGATGCGCTTCCGACCGAGCGATGCGCGCAGACGTGCATCACTCGATCGGAAGCGCATCACTCGACGCACAGAGGGGCATCCAGCGGCAGAGCGGGCCGGCGTCCGCGACGCCGACCCGCTCACGGGACGTCCGGGCGCGACGTGCGCCCGTCCGCCCTCAGCCCCCGCAGGCGAGCGCGTCGAACGCGACCTCGTACGGCGTGCTCACGTCGGCGCCGTCGAGCACGGCCGCGCCCGTGACGGACGCGACCCCGGCCGCGAGCGACGTGGACCGGGCCGCGAACGACTGGTACGCGCTCGCACCCGGCGCGACGTCGCTCACGACGCGCGTCCCGAACGGCGTCGCGAGCGTGACGTCGACCGGGACGTCGCCCGGGTTCGTCGCACGCACCGCCACGTAGGCCTTGCCCGCGAGGCAGCGTGCGGACGCGGTCACGTCGAGCTCGACGGCCGGGCCGGCGGCGTCGGCCGCGAACTCCCACGTGTCCACCTCGACGAGGTCGACGCCCGCGGGGCCGGCGAACGTGAAGTACACGTCGTGGACGCCGCTCACGCCGTCCAGGGCGGCAGTCACGTCCGCCCACTCGCCGACGGGGGTGTCGAGGTCGAGCGTGCCGACGACGGCGCCCTCGCGGTCGTCGAGGCGCACCTCGACGGTGGCGCCCTCGACGAGCGGCTTGACGCGCGCCGTGACGCTCGCGGCGCCGTCGCCGAGGTCGACCGACGACAGCGCCGACCAGTCGCCGGCGTCGACGTCGCGGACGACGAGGTTCGGCGCCCCGTCCCCGAACTGCGCCGAGCCGCCGTCGACCTTCGCGGTGGCGAGGCCCTGCTGCCACGCGAACGTCTCGGCCTCGAGCACCTGGAACGGGTCGAGGTCCTTGACCTGGTCCACGCCCGCGTAGTCCCCGACGACCTGCTGGACCGTGCCGTCCGCGTTGAACGTCAGCTCCTGGATGTGCGGGCTGCGGTAGCCCTGCGTGGTGCTCCCGTTGATGCGCTTGTTGAGCGTGGGCGCGTGGTACGTGAAGTAGTACTTGCCGTCCAGCTCGAACACCGACTGGTGGTTGTTGCCGCCCGTGCCCGCGCCGAAGAACTGCGACTGGTTCGGGAACATCACGCCGGCGTACGTCTCCTTGGGGAACGACATCGGGTCGTCGGAGATCATGTAGCCGATCTGCCCGCCGCCCGGGTACCCCGGGAGCGTGGCCTGGTTGCCGCCGAAGTCGTTCCCGCCGAAGTGCGACGAGTACGACAGGTAGTACTTCCCGTCGCGCTCGAAGACCTGCGCCGCCTCGAACGCCACGGGCGCGTCCACGACGGCCGCGGTGCCCTGCGTCGTGACCATGTCGTCGCCGAGCTCGATGACGCGGATGTTCTTCGGGTTGTTGAACCGCTCCGCCGCGGGCATCGACGTCGACGCCGGGCCGCCGCCGAAGTAGAGGTACGCGCCGTCGTCGGTGACGAGCGGGGCCGGGTCGAACTTCCAGGCCACGGCCTCGGCGCCCGGGGTGCGCCCGTCGATGAGCGTGCTGTCGCGCTCGCTCGTCCACGGCCCGAGCGGCGAGGCGCCCGTGATGACGTTCGACGACCCGCCGCCGTTGGCGTAGTAGAGGAAGTACTTGTCGACGCCGTCGACCGTCTTCTTCGCCATGCCCGGCGCCCACGAGTTGTTCGTGAAGGGCGCGACGCCCTGCGGCCCCGCGACCTGGATCTCGCCGTGGTCCGTCCAGTTCACGAGGTCCTCGGACGAGATGAGCGTGATCTGGTTGATGCTGCCGTAGTTGATCTGCGGCGAGACGCCCGTCACCGGGTCGGGCGCGTAGCCCTGGGTGTCGTTCGTCATGTACATGTACACGCGCCCGTCCTCGACGAACCCGAACCCGTCGGCCCCGAACTTGTGGGAGATGAGCGGGTTGTGCTCGCCGGGCAGCTTGCCGAGCACCTCGATGGTCTTCGAGGGTGGCCCGGGCGGGGCCGCGCCGACGACGGAGACGTCGTCGAGCACGAAGTCCATGAGGTGCGTCGCCGGGTCGGCGGACGGGTTGCTCGTCCACGGCGTCTCGAAGAACAGCCGCGCCGTGCTGACGTTCTGGTCGGCCGGGATCGTGAACCGGCCGTCGAACGTCGCCCACTGGCCCTTGGTCGCGGTGACGCTCACCAGGTTCGTGTACGTCCCCCCGCCGTAGTGCATCGTGGCGAAGAACTGCTTGGTGGCCGGGGCCGCGGCGGCGTCGTACCGGATCTTCGCCGTGAGCTCGTACGTCTCGCCCGCGCGGACCTTGCCGCTGAGGTCCTGCATCGGACCGGAGCCGGTCGTCGCGCGCTCGGTGGTCAGGGCCGCGGCCTCGCCCGCGAACGCCTGGTCGGTGGTCGACAGCACGGCCTTGTCGGTCGCGTTGCCGTTGTTGACGAACCAGCCGGTCGTGCCGTCCTCGAAGCCGCCGTTGACGACCAGCTCCTCGTCCGCGGCGTACGACGGGAGCGCGGCGAGCGACGCCGAGAGCAGCGTCGCGAGCGCGGCCCCGGCGACGGCGCCGCGCAGGCGACGTCGTCTGCGGTGGTGCGTGTCCATGGATCCTCCTCGATCGATGTGTCTTGCGTGGGTGTCCGCGCGCCTCGCGCGGACGGTCGTGCCGACGGCGGGGTCGCGCCGTCGTCCTGCGCCCTCCTCTCGTCCGGCACCGGCGGGCCGCCCGGGCGGCCCGCCTGCGGATCAGCGGCAGGGTCAGCTGCCGTACGCGACCGTGCGGGTCGCGGTGGACCCGTCGGTCGAGCGGGTGACCGAGACCGTCACCTCGCCCGCCGGGGCGTTCGCGAGGCGGCTCGCGAACGCCTGGTACGCGTGGCGGCCCGGCTCGACGTCGGCGAACGACCGGCTGCCGTACGGCGTGGTGACGACGACGTCCACCGGCACGTCCTCGTCGTTCGTCACGCGCACGGCGACGTAGTCCTTCCCGGCCAGCGCGCGCACGCTCGCCTCGGCCGTGAACACGACCTCGGCGACGTCGGCCCGCACGAGCGACGCGACGGCGAGCGCGAGCGCCCGCGCGGGTGCGTCGGCCTCGTTCTGCGTCGACGGCGCAGTCGTGGCCCGCGCCGCCGCCAGCTCCTTCGCGACGGCGGACCACGACTCGGCCGTGTAGTCCGCCGGGTCGAGCCCCTCGGCCTCGGCGACGACGGCGTCGAGCGCCGTCCGGTCGGCGCCGCCGTCGGTGTCGAGCACGTCGCTCAGGAGGAAGTGGTCGAAGTCCACGTGCCCGCCGGTCTGCTCCTTGGCGTAGGAGAAGAGGCCGAACCGGTACCCCATGAAGTGGGACAGGCTCCAGTCCATGACGAGCGGCCCCTGGCGCGCACCGAGCGGCTGCCAGGTACGCCCGTCGAGGCTGTAGGAGTACTGCACCCAGAGCTGGCCGTCCGGCGAGGCGAAGTCCGCGTCCGCCTTGAGGTGCACGTCCGCGTGCTCGCCCAGCGGGACCTGCGACCCGGGGACGAACGACTCGACCGCCTCGCGGTCGATCGTGTCGGCGAACGGCTGGAGCCGGGTGACGAGACCGAGCGTGCGCTCGCCGTCGACCTGCTGGATCCCCGCGTACGCGAAGCTGCGCCCGTAGACGGCGAGCCCGGCGACGTCGCCGTCGAGCATGCCGGAGACGTCGAGCCTCGTCTGGGCCGACGACGTCGGGCCGAACGTGCGCTGCCCGAGGGTGTTGCGCGCCTCCTCGAGATACGTGAGGTCGCGCCCGGGCGCCTTGGTGTACTCCGCCTCGCCGGTCACGACGTGCCCGTTGGTCAGGCGCAGCCAGCCCTCGCGCTCGGTGAGCGACCAGTACCGGTTGTCCGGCGCGTGGTTCCACTGCCACGCGAGGTCGAGGTCGGAGCCGTTGTACGACACCTCCTCGAGCGTGGGCGTCTCGACGTCCGGCGCACGGCCGACGACGGACACGTCGTCGAGCAGGTACTCGACGCTCGACGACGGCGGCTGCGGGTTCGCCCACGGCGTCTCGACCGCGAGCTTGAACGTGCTCACGTCCGTGCCGGTCGGCACCGTGTAGGTGCCGCTGACCGTGGCCCACTCGCCGGGGGTCGCCTCCGCCCAGGCCAGGGTCTTCACGCCCGCACCCCAGTCGCCGACCAGGTTGAAGCGGACCGTCGAGGGCCCCGTGGCGTAGCGGACCCGGGCCGAGACCTCGTAGGTCACGCCCGCCTGGATCTTCCCGCCGAGCTGCTGGTTCGGGCCCGAGCCGTTGAGCGTCCGGTCCGCGACGCGCAGCGCGCCCGTGCCCGACGCGGCGCCGCTCGTCTCGCGCGACAGCGTCGCCCCGAACTGCGCTGCCCAGGGCGCGGTCCCGGCGTCCTCGAACCCGGGGTTGGCGACGAGCTCGACGCCGAGCAGGGACTCGTCGTACGTGGGCGCGTCGGGGACCTCCCAGACGGTGTCGCTGAACGCGCGGTGCTCGGCGTCGTTCGCGAAGTCGTCGGAGGCGACGATGCTCTTCAGCCGCTCCCGCCGCTCCGTCGCCGGGTCCAGCACGATCGGCTTGGCGAACGTGTCGCCGACGCGGACCACGCCGTCGTCGCCGAACGTGGGCCAGCCGTCCTCCCACGTCGCGGGGATGAGCGCGGGGATGCGTCCGAGCGGGTAGGTGTCGCGGAAGAACATGCCCCACCACTCGTAGCCGCCCGCGCCGTCGGGCACCTCGACGAGCCCGCCCTGGGCGAAGCCGTCGGAGTTCAGCGCGCTGCGCGCCACGTACGGGTTCGACCCGTCGGCGGTCTCGTAGCGGCCCAGCAGGTGCGGCGAGCGGAACAGCACCTCCTGCCGGTTCTGGCCGCTGGGCCACGTGATGATCGCGACGTAGTACTCGCCGTCGATGTAGTGCACCTGGGCGCCCTCGAACAGGCCGCCGACGAACGGCTCGGCGGCGTAGTCCTCGGCGCGGAAGATGTTCGGGAAGTCCTGCTCGATCGCGGTGAGGTCGTCGTTCAGCCGGACGGCGCTCGTCGCCCCCGAGCCGTAGAAGATGTAGGGCGTCCCGCCGTCAGCCTCGTCGAAGAAGAGCGACGGGTCGTGGAACCCCCGTCCGAGCGGGGTGCGCTCCCACGCGCCGTGCTCGACGTCGTCCGTGCGGAAGAGGTAGGACCCGCCCAGGTCGTTGGTGTTGAACACCACGTAGAACGTGCCGTCGTGGTAGCGCAACGACGACGCCCACTGACCGTTGCCGTAGCCGTTCTGCCCGTTGCGCAGCGAGGAGACGTCGCCCACGCCGAGCCGGTCGTAGACGTACCCGACGATCTCCCAGTTCACGAGGTCGAACGACTTCATGATCGGCGCGCCTGGCGCGAGGTGCATCGTGGTGCTGATCATGTAGTAGACGTCGCGACCCTCGTCGCTCTCGGCCGCGGGGACGCGCGCCACCGAGATGTCGGGGACGTCGCTGCCCAGCAGCGGGACACCGTACGTCCCGTCGCCGTGGTCGGTGGTCGTCAGCCCGGTGATCGTGCTCGTTCCTCCCGGTCCCTCGCTCGACTCGTCCGCCACCGCCGCGGACGTCGTGCTCGCGCCGAGCGCGAGCACTCCCGCCAGCGCCGCCGCGACGGCCGCCCTCACCTGCCTGCTCATCTCTCTCTCCTCCTCGTCGAGGTCATGGTCGATCGTGCGGAGAGCGGTATCGATACCGATATCGCTCTCGGGCCCGCCCGGCGCGGGCCACGGTCCGCCGGGGTGGTCGCGGGGGCCGTGGCCCCGGACCTCCCCGGCGGACTGCGTCGCTCCGTCGGCGGGACGGGCGTCACCCGCAGGCGCGGGCGCCGAGAGGGACGTCGTACGCCGTGGTGACCTCGCGCGGGCCATCGGGGCCGTCGAGCACCGCGGAGCCCGTGACGGTCACGGTGCCGGCGGGGACCGACACCGAGCGTGCGGCGAACGACTGGTACGCGTTCGTGCCCGGGGCGACGTCGGCGAACGACCTCTCCCCGTACGGCGTCGCCAGCGTCACGTCCACCGGCGCGTCGCCCGTGTTGGTCGCCCGCACGGCGACGTAGACCTTCCCCGCGAGGCAGCGCGGGGAGACCTCGACGTCGAGCGGCACGACGGCCGTCGCCCCCGGCACGATCTCGACGCGGTAGGTCGTCGCCGTCTCGTGGTCCTGCGCGACGCCGACGACCTCCACGGTCCGGGTGCTCCCGTCCGCGGGGAGCGGCACGACGCGACCCTGCGTGTCGTCGATCAGCACGCCGTCGACACGGACCAGTCCGCTCGGCACGTGCGGGTCGGCGTCCAGCACGACGCTCGTCGTGCCCGCGGGCACGGTGAGCGTGTAGTCGGTCGTCGCCGGGTCGAACGCGGGGACGAGCGACCCGGTGTCGAACGCGAGCGCCGCGAGCCCGGGCGTCGCGTCGTAGGACGCCGCGCGGTCGACCCGGACGCCGAACACGCCTCCGGCCCAGCCGCCCGTCGCCTGGAAGCGCACGGTGACCACGGGGATGCGCTCGCCGTCCTCGTCGAGGACGTACTCCCCCGCGCTGTCGACCTTCCAGCGCGTGCCCTCGCCGATCTCGAGGTACTTCGCCGGGAGCGCCGTCGTGTCGACGTAGAACCCCTGCTCGTCCTTGGTCGGGGCGTTCGCGACCGTGGTGATCGTCTTCAGCTTCTCGTCGTTCACGTACACGTCGAAGACGCGACCCTGGTCGCCCGAGTACAGCGTGACGCCCAGGTGGTTCGACGCCGAGGCCGGGTCGATCATCAGGTCGTAGCTGAACCAGCCCGTGCCGTTCGCATGGCGGAACTGACGGCCGGAGAACGTCCCGACCGACGACCCGCTCTGCTTGAGGTTCTTCGCGTTCTCGAAGTTGTTGTTGTCGAAGCTCGTCAGGCTGTCGACGGTGCGGTCGGCGTCGCGCAGCTCCTGCTTGGCGCGCAGGATGCGCTCCTGCGACGCCGCGGAGTCCGGCTCGTCGAGGTTGAGGTAGAGCCCGTACGTCACGTCCCAGTTGGTGTGGTGGGGCGTGAACACGAGGTCACCGCCGTCGGCGGTGTTCCGCAGCCGGAGCTGGACCCGGCCCTCGGCGTCGTCCTCGACGCGGACGAGGTTCTCCGCGATCCGCTCCTTCCACTCGTCGGCGCCCATGCTCGCCGCCGTGATCGTCGTCTGGGCGTCGGCGTCGCGCGTGGAGGAGCGGACGAGGATGCCCGTGCCCTGCCACGCGGGCTCGGGGACCTCGCCGAGGGTCGCGGAGAGGACGACCGGCCCGTACCGGAACGCGACGAAGTACGGGTTGTCCGGGGTGTCGACGACGGACGCCGCCATGGGCATCGTGTACCGGACCACGTCGCCCGCGGCGACGGGCAGCACGACGTACCCGCGGGACACGACCGGCTCGACGGCGGCGCCGTTCACCTCGAGGGCCGGGTCGCCCGCGATCCACGACGGCACGCGCAACCGCAGCGTCGCGCCGTCGGCGACCGCGCCGCCGTCGAGCGCGTCGACCCGGAAGGTCACCGT
This sequence comes from Cellulosimicrobium sp. NPDC030954, assembly GCF_055571305.1. Lineage (NCBI taxonomy): Bacteria > Bacillati > Actinomycetota > Actinomycetes > Micrococcales > Promicromonosporaceae > Cellulosimicrobium > Cellulosimicrobium sp. NPDC030954. Next base: position 623,778 of record NZ_JBVIFN010000001.1, on the reverse strand, counting down.
GTCCTCGTTCGGCAGGTTCGCCTCCTGCGTGAGCCGCAGGTTCTGCTCCGCGTGCTCGACGGTCGAGGAGAAGAACAGGTTGACCCACACCGAGCCCTGGCCGGTGAAGTAGATCGAGTCGCCGAGCTTGGAGAAGTTCTCCATGCCCGTGCCGGTGCAGCACCAGAACTCGGTGAACGGCAGGTTGTACACGCGGTGGTAGCCCGACGCCATGGGGTTGAAGTACGTCGTCGTCCCCGTCTCCGGGTTCTGCGACGCGAGGATCGTGTTGATGAACGCGTTCTCGTAGTAGTCCGCGTACCGGACGTCCTTGCTGAGCTTGAAGAGCTCGCGCGCGAGCTTGAGCATGTTGTACTCGTTGCACGTCTCGGCCGTCTCGGCGTTGCGCGCGGTGCCCTGCTCGTCGGCGCGCTCGTGCAGCGAGCCGGGCGCGTGGAAGTGCTCGGCCTGGCTGTTGGCGCCGGTGACGTAGGTGTGGTCGCGCACGACGATGTCGAAGAAGTTCTCCGCCGCCGCGAGGTACATCGGCAGCTCGTCCTTCTCGGCGGGCGTGAGCAGGTCGTAGTAGTCGGGGTTCTGCGTGAAGACGCGGTAGCGCTTGAGCGCCCCGAGCAGCTTGGGGATCTGCGTGTTCGCGTGCTTGCCGGGCAGCACGTCCTGGCCCGCGGCGAGCTGGCGGAAGAACGTCACCTCGTCGAACGCCTCGGCGGCCTCCTTGATCCGGACGTCGCCGGTGAGGTCGAACAGCTCGTACAGCGCCTCGTTCATGCCGCCGTACTCGGTGCGGAGCATGACGTCGGTGTTCGGGAGCTTCGCGACGCGCCCCTGCACGTAGAGGCCGAACTCGGTCGCGACGGCGAGCGCCTGGTCCCCGACGGGGCCGTCGACGTACTCGGCGACGTCGAGCAGCCCGGCGAGCACCTTGTGCAGGTTGTACCAGGGCACGATGACGTTCTCGTCCGACGTCCCGGTGCCCTGCACCTGGTCGAGGATCGACTCGCGGAACGCGGAGACGTACCCGGCCGAGCCGGGGTGGGCGGCGGCGTACGCGTCCTGCACGCGCGCGAGCCCGCCCACGCCCTCCTCGATCTCGGTGAACAGCGCGTCCTTGGTCGCCTGGTCCCGGGTCGAGGACCACGACATCGCGAGCGCCGAGAGGTAGTGCCCGAACGCGTGGCCGCGGAAGTTCACGGCGTTGCTGCGCTCCCAGCCGCCGTACCCGGCGGCGGTGGTCGGGGTGAGCCCGCCGACCTTGTAGAACTCGTAGAGGAACGTCTCGGAGTCGAGGCTCAGCAGGTACTCGTGCTCCTTCGCCGCGGCGTTCTGGAGGAAGTCGTCGGAGAGCAGCACGGACGGCAGCGCGGTGTCCTCGAGCGGCGTCTCGTCGACGAGCGCGGGCACGACGACCTCCAGGTCGCGCGTCACGGGCTCGCCGTCCAGGTAGCGCACGGTCGCGGTGAGCGTGACGTGCGCGTCGTCCTCCCCGATCGTCGGCCGGACCACGGTCCCGTCGGTCCCGACGATCTCCGGGTGCGACGACCGCCACGTCACGGTCGAGCCGCGCGAGCCCGTCGTCGGCAGCACGAGCGCGACGGTCGCGCGCTCGGGCAGCGACAGCGCGTCGGCGTCGTCCTGGGCGATCGCGTCGCGGTCGACCGTGCGCCCGCTCTCCTCGTAGAGCCCGACGACGTCGCCCAGGTCCGCGACGGCGTCGTACAGGCGGTAGTCGTCGAGCGCGGCCCGGAGGTAGGCGCCGTTGTACTGGGGTCCGTTGAACCCGATCGTCTTGGGCAGGGCCGGGTCGGAGCCGAGCACGCCCGTCGCGTCGCCGCCGACGGCGTTGGCGACCGTGGACGGGACCTTCTCGCCGTTGCGGTAGAACGCCACGTCCTTCGTCACGTGGTCGTACGTGACGACGACGTGCGTCCACTCGTCCGCCGGGAAGAACGCCGCACGGTCGGAGCTTGCGACGCGGACCTTGTACGGCTGGCCCGACGCCGGCCCGACCGACAGCGCGAGCGGCACCGTGTCCGACTCGGACGACAGGTACCAGCCGTCGGAGTTGTAGGCCCGCTTGTTCCACGTGATCACGTGCTCGCCCGAGAGCTTCCCATTGGGCTCCACCCAGAACGAGAGCGTCAGGTCCTCGGGCTGCAGCGCGGTCGACGACCCGAGGTCGAGGTACGTGCTCCCGCTCAGTCGCAGGGCCTGCCCCGCGCCGTCTACGCCATCGACGTAGGAGTAGCCGGTGGGCGCGGAGCCGGCGTGGCCCTTCAGCGTCACCGGGTGGGCGAGGGGGCTCGCGTCGGCGACGTCGCCGTCGAACGCGAGGTCGAGGACAGGGTCGGGCAGGGCGTCGGCCGCGACGGCGGACGGCGCCCAGGTGGTCAGGGCGAGCGCGGCGGCTGCCGCCACGGCAGCCAGCCGGGCCGCGCCGCCGGGTCGACGGCGGACGCCGTCGGTCGGTCGGGGGTGCATCGTTGCTCCTCAGGGTCGCGCGCGGGCGGCGTCGCCCGCGCGTCGGGACGTGCGGTGTCGTGCAGCTCGTCGCGCGACGACGTCGTCGCGCGGTCGTGCGAGAGCGGCCCGCGCACGACGCGCGGGCCGCGCCCTCGTGGCCCGCCGGACCGGCCACGAGGGAAGCAGGCACCCGCGAGGTAGAACCGGCGGTCGCGAGGTAGAGCCCGGAGGCTTCTACCTCGCGACCTGCGGTTCTACCTCGGGGTCAGCCGCAGTCGAGCGCGTCGTAGGCGACGGCGACGGTCGTGGTGACCTGTTCGCCGTCGAGCGTCGCCGTGCCCGTCATCGTCGCCGTACCCGCCGGGGCGGACGTCGCGCGCGTCGCGAACGACTGGTACGCGTTCTTGCCGGGCGCCACGTCCGCGACCGCCTTCTCGCCGTACGGCGTCGAGAGCGTCACGGAGACCGGGACGACCTCGCCGTTCGTCGCGCGCACGGCGACGTACGCCTTGCCCGCGAGGCAGCGCGGCGAGACCTCGACCGCGAGGTCGAGCTCGGGCGCCGCGTCGGACGCGTGCAGCCGCACGAACGTGATCGAGTGCGCGGGGAACTCGTAGGAGAACTCCTCGCCTACGCCCGTGAGCGTCCGCTCCACCGGGACGACCCGCTCCGGGTCGGCCTTGGTGTTGGTGTCCGACGGCGCGCCCACCATCTCCGTGACCGTCGCCTGGTCCGCGATCCCCTCGGAGCCCTCGACGTGCACCTGCGTGCGCGCCGCGGTCGCGGTGGGGTTGACGACCTTGACGACGACGTCGCCCGTGTCGTCGTCGCGCGTGACGACCTGGTAGAGCGACTTGGTCGACGGCTGCTCGTAGGACATCTGGAGCTCGCCGTCGAGGTAGAGCTCGATGGTCGAGCCCTCGACGACGACCTTGACGTGGTACGGCTGGCCGGCCTCGATGCTGTGGTTCTCGACCGCCTGCACCTCGTTGGCGCTCCCGCCCGACGCGCGCTGGAGGGCCTGGCGCGAGTTGTTCCAGCCGCCGAGGTTCCACCAGTAGTAGTCGTTGGGGCCGCCGGCGGCGAAGCCGACGAGGAAGCCCTCGGCGCCCGACGTCTTGCGCGCGTCGAGCTCGAGCGTGAAGCTCGACCAGTCCTTCGCGTACGCCCCGGCCACGATCGACCGGGCGTCGGTGACGTTCGTCGCCGACTGCACGTAGGCACCGTCCTGCGCGGCCCACGTCCCGGACTGCGGCTCCCACTGCGACGCACCGGACTCGAAGTCGTCCGAGAAGAGCACGTCGCCGCTCGCGTTGTCGGTCACGCGCACGTTGTCGTACTGCGCGGCCGTGTTCCACGTCGAGAGGAAGATCCCGCCGTCGAGCGTCGCGTCCGCCGCCGCCGGACCGGAGTGCGTGCTCGGCACGACCTCGTCGCCGGCGTTCGCCGAGAACATCTGCTGGACGTAGTAGTTCACCGAGCCCCACGACTCGTCGTTGTCGAACCAGATCGCGTCGGGCGACCACTGGACGTACGACTCGTTGGCGAGCAGCGGCGCGTACGACGCGAGCCGCACGACGTCGGAGTTGCGCTCCAGGCCCGTCATGAACGACGCCTCCGCGAGCGCGTTCGCGAACGTGTTGCCGCGCGACGCGTACTCGCCGAGGAACACGTGCGGCCCCTCGCGGTCGTAGGAGTCGTAGCGCTCGTCGTTCTCGAGGAACCACTGCGGGTCGTTGTAGTAGTGCTCGTCGACGAGGTCGACGTCCTGCTCGCGGTTGAACTCCCAGAGCTCGTCGAACCGCTGGCCCGTGTCGTCCGGACCGGAGTTGGAGATGATCTGGACGTCCGGGTAGGCGGCCGCGATCGCGTCGCGGAACGCCGGGAAGTTGGCCTCGAAGGTCTTGGTGTTCTCCTCGTTGCCGAGCCCGATGTACTTCAGGCCGAACGGCTCGGGGTGGCCGAGCTCGGCGCGCACGGCACCCCACTCGGTCGTGACGTCACCGTTGGCGAACTCGACGAGGTCGACCGTGTCGTCGACCCAGCGCTGGATCTGCGCGGGGTCCGTCATCTCGGGGATGGTGCTGCCGCAGCCGTTGGCGCCGACCGACACCACGGGCAGCGGCGTCGCACCGAGGTCCTCGGCGAGGAGGAAGTACTCGAGGTACCCGATGCCGTACGACTGGTTGTAGCCCCAGAAGTTCCAGTTGGTCGCGCGCTCCTCGACCGGGCCGATCGTCTCCTTCCACTGGTACGTGCGGCGACGGTCGGTGAAGTTGCTCTCCTCGTACGTGCGGAACGTGCCGACGTTCGTCACGCAACCGCCGGGGAAGCGCAGGAACTGCGGGTCGAGCGCCTCGATCTTCTCGGCGAGGTCCTTGCGGAGCACGGACTTCCCGTTGACCGGGCCGACCCACGTGTCCTGCGGGAAGAGCGAGACCTGGTCGAGCGCGAGCGTGCCCGCCGCGCCGGAGAGCAGCGCGAGGCGCCCGGCGTTCGTCGTGCCGGTCGCCGTGAGCGTGACGTCGTACTTCTTCCACGCGTTCGAGCCGTCGACGGTGACCTCGCCGGTCGCGTACGCCGTGGTCCCGGCGGCGTCCTCGACGCGCACGGTGACGGTCTGCGCCGTCGCCGACCGCGCCCAGACGGAGAAGTCGTACGACTCCCCCTCCTCCACGAACAGGCCCGTGTTGTACCCGGCGTTGCGCACCCCGGCGCCCGCGGCGGTCGTCGTGAGGTTCAGGTAGTTGCGGTTCGTCGCGTTGAGCCGCCCGGCGTCGTTCACGACCTGCGTCATCGCCGTCGCGCCGCCGCGGTTCGCGGCGCTCCACGCAGTGAGGCCGGTGAACGACCCGTTGTCCTGGTTGTTGAACTCGAACGACCGGTTGCGCACGAGCTCGGCGTACAGGCCGCCGTCGGCCGCGTAGTTGATGTCCTCGTAGAAGATGCCGTACAGCTCGTCGCTCATCGCGGTGCGCTCGCCGGCGAGGTCCACGGTGATCTCGTGGTCCGCGCTCGCGGCGGGCGTGACCGTCAGCTTCGTCGCCGCCTCACGCGAGCCGAGGACGAGCGCACCGTCCTGCGCGCGCACGCCGGCGTACCGCTCCGGGTCGGCCGCGTCGCGCAGCCAGACCTTGCCGCCGCCGGCGTCGGTGAGCCGCAACGCGGTCGCGTCGTCGCCCGCGGCTCCGAGGGAGAGCCGGGACGAGCCGGTGACGACGACGGGCCGGTCGCCGACGGCGAGCGTCACCGGGGACGTGCCCTCGGGGCCGTCGGCCGCCGTCGCGTCGAGCGCGACCGTCGTCGCGGGGCGCTCGTCGTCGAGGGCGAGGCCGTCGTCGGTCGCGACGAGGTACCGGGCGTCGCCCGGGCCTGCGAGCGTGAACGCGCCGTCGGGCACCTGGTCGGCGCCCTCGGCGGTCTGGAGCGCGACGTAGTCGAACGCCGCCGCGTGCGACGTGCCGTTCTGCGCGGCGAGCGCGTAGAGGCCGACCTGCGTGGTCGGGAAGTCGACGGTCACGGAGCCCGCGGGCTGCCACGCGGCGCCGTCCCAGAAGCTCGTCGCGATCGTGTCGCCGGTGCGCTGCATGCGCAGCGTCTCGCCCGTGGAGCCCGGGCGGTCGGTGAACGCGGCCGCGGAGAAGACGCCCCCGGTCTCGACGTCGTTCTCGATCGCGCGGCCCGACGGCGACAGGCTGCCCACGAAGGTCAGGCCGGAGCGGACGTAGTTGTCCATGTCCTGCCACGCGATGAGGCCTGCGCCCTGGTACACCGTGGCGACGGGTGCCTCGAGGTGGGTGACGACGGTGAAGTCGCCGGCGGGCACGTCGAGCAGCACGACGTTCTTGGCGCTGTTCGCGTCCTGGTAGGTGTCGCCGGGCTGCGACGCGAGCGTGAGCTTCCCGCCGCCGACGGTCAGCGCCTCGGGCACCGGGTTGACGACGGTCCAGTCCGCGCCGAGCGCGGCACCCTCGAACGCGTCGACCCAGGCGCCGTCGGGCTGGTCGGGCTCCGCGGCGGAGGCGGGCACCGACGTCGCGAGCGCGACCGTGCCCACCAGGCCGGTCACGAGCGCCAGCGCGACCGCGCGCCGGCGGCGGGCCGTTCGGGGCCGTGGCGGGTGAAGGGACGTATCCATGGGCTTCCTCTCTTCGTCGAGAGACACGCACCGTTGCGTGTGAGCGTTAACAGGATCGTGGCCGAGCCTAGTGTGAACGCTCACATTCGACAAGGTCATGTCGTGACACACCGTCGGCAGGGCTCGTGCCCGGCCGACCCAGGGGTGCCGGCCCCCGTCCAGCTCCGGTGATCCCGGGCGAGAGCCCGGGCAGACGACCGCGGCACCGGGCCGGTCCGCGGGAGGTCACGAGGACGCTCCCGCCGGACCGGCGCCGGCGCCGTCGGCTCACCTCCGCCTGACGACCAGCACGCGCTGCAGGATCACGAAGACCAGGAGCAGCACGCCGATGACGATCTTGGTCCACCACGAGCTCAGCGTGCCCTCGAAGGTGATGATCGTCTGGATGAGGCCGAGCACGAGCACGCCGAGCACCGACCCGAGCACGAAGCCCGTGCCGCCCGTGAGCAGCGTGCCGCCGATGACGACCGCCGCGATCGCGTCCAGCTCCATGCCCACGCCCGTGAGCGAGTAGCCGGACCGCGAGAACATCGCGAACAGCAGGCCGCCGATGCCGGCGCACGTACCGCTCACCACGTACACGAGCACCTTGGTGCGCGCGACGGGCAGGCCCATGAGCATCGCCGACTGCTCGCCGCCGCCGATCGCGTACACGGTGCGGCCGAACTGCGTGTAGTGCAGCACGTAGAAGGCGATCGCGACGACGACCAGGGCGATGATGACCGCGGTCGTGATGCGCCAGCCGTCGCCGAACTGCTGGCTCCAGCCCGCCAGGGCGACGAACGACTCGTCCGTGATCGGGATCGACTGCAGCGAGATCACGTAGCAGAGACCGCGCGCGAGGAACATCGCCGCGAGCGTCGCGATGAACGGCTGGATGTCGAAGACGTGCACCATCAACCCGACCGCGAGGCCGAGGACCGTCCCGATGAGGACCGAGATGAGGAGCACGACGGCGACGGGCCACCCGCTCTGGAGCAGGGACGCCGTCGTGATGCCCGAGAGCGCCACGACCGCGCCGACCGACAGGTCGATGCCGCCCGTGAGGATCACGAAGGTCATCCCGACCGCGAGCACGATGAGGAACGAGTTGTTGATGAAGAGGTTCGAGATGACGCGGGCCGAGAGGAAGTTCTCGTACCGGCTGCCGCCCACCACCAGCATGAGCGCGAGCACCGCGAACGTGCCGAGGACCGGGAGGTAGCGCCGGTCGAGGCGGAAGCGGCTCGTGAGTCGCTCGGTCATTCTCGGGCCTCCGGGGGTGGCGGTCTCGGCGCCCCGGGGGTCGGGCGGCGAGGTCGGGGCAGGGGTCTGCACGGCGGACATCAGGCGCTCACCTCCGCGGCCGCGGCGGCCGTCGGGGCCGCGCGACGTCGTCGGGCGGCGACCAGGTCGCGCACCTTCGGCGACTGCGCGAGGCAGACCGCGATGACGACGATCGCCTTGAACAGGGGCGTGACGGACGGCGAGATGCCGAGCATGGTCACCGTGAGCGTGAGCGTCTGGATGATGAGGACGCCGACGAGCGTGCCCGAGAGCGAGAACTTGCCGCCCGCGAGCGACGTGCCGCCGATGACGACGGCGAGGATCGCGTCGAGCTCGATGAAGAGGCCGGCGTTGTTCGCGTCGGCCGCCATGGTGCTCGAGGAGATCATGAGGCCCGCGAGGCCCGCGAAGAGCGCGCACACCGCGTACACGGTCCAGATGATGCTGCGGGACTTGACGCCGGCGAGGCGGCTCGCCTCGGGGTTGATACCGACGGACTCGATGAGCATGCCGAGCGCCGTGCGCCGCGTGAGCAGCGCGACCGCGGCGAAGACGACGCCCGCGAGGACGACCGCGACCGGGACGCCGAGCCAGAACCCGGAGCCGATCGCCTTGAACGGCGCGCTGTTGACGGTCGTGATCTGGCCGCCCGTGATGAGCATCGCGACGCCGCGGCCCGCGGTCATGAGCACGAGCGTCGCGATGATGGGCTGGATCCCGAGGACCGAGACCAGGAAGCCGTTCCACACGCCGAGGACGAAGGACAGCGCGAGCGCGATCCCCGCGGCGACCAGGACGGTCGTCAGGCTGTCGGGCGAGGGCGACGACGCGATGAAGCTCAGCGCGACGGCGCCGGAGATCGCGACGACCGCGCCGACCGACAGGTCGATGCCCCGCGTCGCGATGACGAGCGTCATGCCGAGGGCGACGAGCAGCAGCGGCGCGCCGTTCTTCAGCAGGTTGACGAGCGAGCCGAACAGATGACCGTCCTGCAGCCGGATCGAGAGGAAGCTCGGCCGGTTGATGGTGTTGACCGCCAGCAGCAGGACCAGCGCGACGATCGGCCAGAAGAGCCGGTGCTGGACGGCGCGCTGCCAGGCGGGTGCCGTGGTGCTCATGACTCCTGCCCTCCGCTCGCGATGAGCTCGACGACGTCCTCGACCGTGACGTCCTCGTCGTTGGTGATCTCCGCGACCTTGACGCGGTCGCGCATGACGGCGATGCGGTGGCTGAGCCGCAGCACCTCCTCGAGCTCGGCCGAGATGAAGACGACCGACATGCCCTCGCCCGAGAGCTGGGCGACGAGCTTCTGGATCTCGGCCTTGGCGCCCACGTCGATGCCGCGCGTCGGTTCGTCCAGGATGAGGAGCTTGGGGGCCGTCGCGAGCCAGCGCGCGAGGAGCACCTTCTGCTGGTTGCCGCCCGAGAGGTTCTTGATGAGCGCGTCCGGGTTGCCGGGGCGGATCGCGAGCGCCTTGATGTACGTCTCGACGATCTCGTCGACCTGCTTCTTCGGCAGGCGTCGGGCCCAGCCGCGCTCCGCCTGGAGCCCGAGCACGATGTTCTCGCGGATCGTCAGGTCGCCCACGATGCCCTCGGCCTTGCGGTGCTCCGAGGAGAACGCGATCTTGTGCTGCATCGCGCTGCGCGGCGTGCGCAGGCGCGCGGGCGCGCCGCCCACGCGCACCTGGCCGGAGTCGGCGCGGTCCGCGCCGGCGAGCAGGCGCGCGAGCTCGGTGCGGCCCGAGCCGAGCAGGCCGGCGAGGCCCACGACCTCGCCCGGGTACACGTCGAGGTCGAACGGCTGGACGGATCCCTTGCGGCCGACGCCGAGCGCCTGGACGAACGGGGTGGTCCCGTCGCGGTCGGCCACCGAGCGCTTGGGGGCCTCCTCGAGCTCCTCGAGCACCTCGAGGGAGGTGCCGATCATCTTGGAGACGAGCTCGAGGCGCGGCAGCTCGGCGGTGACGTACTCGCCGACGAGCTTCCCGTTGCGCAGGACCGTCATGCGGTCCGAGATCTCGTAGACCTGCTCGAGGAAGTGCGAGACGAAGAGGATCGCGACGCCCTCGTCGCGCAGCCGCCGGACGACGGCGAAGAGCTGGGCGACCTCGTCCGCGTCGAGGCTCGAGGTCGGCTCGTCGAGGATGAGGACCTTGCACTCGACGACGAGCGCGCGGCAGATCGCGACGAGCTGCTGCACGGCGAGCGAGTGGGCCGCGAGCGACGAGGCCGGGTCGATGTCGAGGTTGAGGCGGGCGAGCATCTCCCCCGCGCGGCGGCGCGTCGTGCGCCAGTCGATCGCGCCGAGGCGGCGCGGCTCGTGGCCGAGCATGATGTTCTCGGCGACCGAGAGGTTCTCGCAGAGGTTGACCTCCTGGTACACCGGCGAGACACCGGCGGCCTGGGCCTCGCCCGGGCCCGAGAACGTGTGCTCGGCGCCGTCGACGACGATGCGACCGGAGTCGATCGAGTAGACGCCGGTGAGCGCCTTGATGAGCGTCGACTTGCCGGCGCCGTTCTCGCCCATGAGGGCGTGGACCTCTCCGGGCCGGAGCGTGAGGTCGACTCCGTCGAGCGCCTTGACGCCCGGGAACTCGATCGAGATCCCGGTCATCTCGACGACGGGTCGACCGTCGGGGACGGCGGTAGTCATGGGTGACCTTCCGTGCAGCGGTGGCGACGGGGCTGCCGGGCCCCGGGGCGCCTCAGGACGCCGGCGACGTCGGCATGCCGGCGGTGGTGCGTCGGCCGCGCGCCGGGGAGACGTGCTCTCCCGGCGCGCGACCCGTCCGTGGTGGCGGGGCCGGTCGGCGTCGACCGGCCCCGCCGGGCGGGCGTCCTCTCGGATCGCTCCGAGAGGGCCGCCGAGCGCCGGTCAGTACTCGCGCGTCGGGAGCGCCTCGACGGCCTGCTCCTGCGTGAAGGACTGGTCCTCCACGACGATGCGCTTCTCGACCTCCTCGCCCGCGACGACCTTCTTGATGATCTCCGCCAGGTCCGGGCCGAGGAGCGGGTTGCACTCGACGATGAAGTTGATCTTGCCGTCGGCGAGCGCCTGCATGCCGTCCTTGACCGCGTCGACGGTGACGATCTGGATGTCCTCGCCCGGGACGAGGCCCGCGGCCTCGATGGCCTCGATGGCGCCGAGGCCCATGTCGTCGTTGTGCGCGTAGACGAGGTCGATGTCGTCGTGCGCCTGGAGGAAGCCCTCCATGACCGTCTTGCCCTCGGCGCGCGTGAAGTTGCCCGTCTGGGAGTCGATGATCGTGACGTTCGGGTTGTCCTTCGTGGCGTTCTCGAACCCGGTCTTGCGGTCGATCGCGGGCGCCGCACCGGTGGTGCCCTGGAGCTCGACGACGTTCATCGGCTCCGTCGCGGCCTCCGAGACCCAGTCGCCGGCCATCTCGCCCTCGAGGATGAAGTCCGAGCCGATGAACGACTCGTACAGCGTCTCGTCCTCGGAGTCGACCGCGCGGTCCGTGAGGATCACGGGGATCCCGGCGTCGCGCGCCTCCTCGAGCACCGCGTCCCAGCCGGACTCGACGACCGGGGAGAACGCGATGACGTCGACGCCCTGCGCGATGTAGGAGCGGATCGCCTGGATCTGGTTCTCCTGCTTCTGCTGCGCGTCGGAGAACTTGAGGTCGAAGCCGTTCTCGGCCGTGAGCGTGTCCTGGATGGACTTGGTGTTCGCCGCGCGCCAGCCGGACTCGGCGCCCACCTGCGAGAAGCCGACGACGATCGCGTCGCCGCTGCCGCCGTCGCCACCCGCGTCGTTGCTGCTGTCGTCCGTGCTGCCGCCCCCGCTGCTGCACGCCGCGAGCGCGAGGACCGCCACGCCGGCGAGGACACCCGTCAGACGCGTGCGCGCCTTGGTCGTGCTGAACATGCTCTCCTCCTTGAGATGCGACCTCGGCGCCGTGCCGAGGGTCGTCGGGTCGTGCCAGCCCACCATCGGGCTGTTGACTCTTGTTGATACATGTTTGCTTGTGTCAATGTCTAGCGGTGTCAGTGCCCCTCCCGCAAGCCCCGACCCGGCATTCCGCATAACCGTTCGGTAACCGTTGTGGTCACCGCCCGGCACTGCGGCGTGCCGTGCGCGCGGAGCCTGCCGAGGCACCGAGCCCCAGACCTGCGGATGTGATCGCTCACACCCTCCCGAGAGACGATGTTAGCGCTCACACGCGCGGAGGGGAAGCGACCCCCCGTCACGGTTCGGTCACGACCGCACCGACCGAGAGGGCCCCCGCCGCCGAGATAGCGACGTACAGCCGCGACGGCGCGCGAAAGGGTGTCGCAGGTCGCTATCTCGGCCGGGGGGTCGCTATCTCGGCGTCAGAGCGGGAGGGGTTCAGAGGCCCTGCGCGACGCGGTAGAACACCTGGTTCCACCGCACCTGGTCGCGGAAGCCTCGGCGCGTCGTGGCCTCGTCGATGACCAGGAGCTCGGTGCGGGCGATGTCCGCGAAGACCTCGAACGCGTCGATCCCCGCGGCCGTGGAGAGCACCGTGTGGTGCGCGCCGCCCGCCGTCAGCCACGCCTCGGCGGAGGTCGCGAAGTCGGGGCGCGGCTCCCACACCGCACGCGCCACGGGCAGGTGCGGCAGCGGCGCGCTGGGCGCGACGACGTCGACCACGTTGGCGGTGAGGCGGAACCGGTCGCGCATGTCCGCGAGGGACACGACGACGCCGACGCCCGGATCGGCGTCGAACACCATGCGGACGGGGTCCTCCTTGCCGCCGATGCCGAGCGGGTGGATCTCGACCCGGGGCCTGGAGGTCGTGAGCGACGGGCAGATCTCGAGCATGTGCGCGCCGAGGATCTTCTCGCTGCCGGGCGTGAGGTCGTAGGTGTAGTCCTCCATCAGCGACGCCCCACCGGGCAGGCCTTCGCCCATGACCTTCGCGGCGCGCACGAGGACGGCCGTCTTCCAGTCGCCCTCGGCGCCGAACCCGTAGCCCTTGGACATGAGGCGCTGCACCGCGATGCCGGGGAGCTGGCGCAGGTCGCCGAGATCCTCGAAGTTCGTCGTAAACGCCTTGGCGCCGACCGACTCGAGGAACGTCTCGAGCGCGATCTCCTGCCGGGCCGCGTACCGCAGCGACGCGTGCCGGTCGCCGTCCTTGCGCAGCTCGGGGACCACGTCGTAGAGGTCCTCGTACTCCGCGACGAGCGCGTCGACGTCGGCCTCGGAGACCTCCTCGACCGCGCGCACGAGGTCGTTCACGCCCCACGTGTTCACGCTCACACCGAACCGGAGCTCGGCCTCGGTCTTGTCGCCCTCGGTGACCGCGACGTTGCGCATGTTGTCGCCGAACCGGGCGAGGCGCAGCTCGTGCGTCGCGGCCCAGCCGGCGGCGCCGCGCACCCACGACCCCACGCGCGCCGTCACGGCGGGGTTCGACACGTGCCCGACGACCGTCGTGCGCGCGACGCCCAGGCGTGTCGCGACGTACGCGTACTCGCGGTCGCCGTGCGCGGCCTGGTTGAGGTTCATGAAGTCGAAGTCGATCGTGTCCCAGGGCAGCTCGACGTTGGCCTGCGTGTGCAGGTGCAGCAGCGGCTTGCGGAGCTGGTCGAGGCCCCCGATCCACATCTTCGCGGGGCTGAAGGTGTGCATCCACGTCACGACGCCCAGCACGCGGTCGTCCGCGTTGGCGTCGAGCATCGCGCGCCGGATCGAGCCGGCGTCCTTGAGCACGGGCTTCCAGACCACGTTCGCCGGGACGTCGGGCGACGCGTCGAGCGCGCGCGCGACCTCCTGGGACTGCTCGGCGACCTGCCGGAGCGTCTCCTCTCCGTACAGGTCCTGGCTCCCGGTGAGGAACCAGATCTCGCGGTCCGCGTAGGGCTTGCTCATGTCGGTCCATCTCTCGTGTCGTGAGGCGGGCGCCGCACCGCTGCGGTCCCGTCCCGGGTGGTCGTGCTGCTGTCGTGCTGCGTCGTGCTCCACGTGCCCGGTGCGCGGCGCACCGCGGGTGCCGAGACCGCCGCGGGGGGCGGCACCGACCCGTGGTCAGCGCGGGTCGGGTGCGGGCTGCTGCCCGTAGACGTGCTGGTACCGCGCGTAGAGCGAGTCGACGTCGTCCTGCGCGATGCGCGTGGGCTCGCCGAGCTGCCGGCTGACGTGCACGGTCCGCGCGACCTCCTCGCACATGACGGCCGCCTTGACCGCCGCGCGCGCGTCCGTGCCGATCGTGAACGGGCCGTGGTTGCGCATGAGGACCGCGGGGCTGCGGGATTCGCGCAAGGTCTCGACGATGCCGCGCCCGATCGAGTCGTCGCCGATCAGCGCGAACGGCCCGACGGGGATGTCGCCGCCGAACTCGTCGGCCATCATCGTCAGGACGCACGGGACGGGCTCGCCGCGCGCGGCCCAGGCGGTCGCGTACGTCGAGTGGGTGTGCACGACCCCGCCCACCTCCGGCAGGTGCCGGTACACGTAGGCGTGCGCCGCCGTGTCCGACGACGGCGACCGGTCGCCCTCGACGAGGGCCGCGTCGAGGTCGCACACGACCATCGCCGCGGGGGTGATGTCGTCGTACGCGACGCCGGACGGCTTGATGACGAGCAGGTCGCCCGAGCCGTCGGGGCGCGTGGTGTCGCGGACCCGCTCGGACACGTTGCCCGCGGTCCACACCACGAGCTCCCAGCGCGGGAGCTCGGCGTGCAGCGCGGCGACGCGCTCCTTGGCGGCATCGACGGCGTCGCGCAGGTGGGCGGGCACGGCGGGCACCGTGGGCTCAACGGGTGCCGCGACGTCCGCGGCCGGGGTGGGCGTGGTCATGCGAGGTCCTCTCCTTCGGTGCGGGCGGGCAGCGCCGTCACGGCGGCTCGCTCGACGGCGAGCCCCGCGGCGTAGCGGTCGAGGTAGGCCGCGAACCCGGCGACGTCCGCCGGGTCGGGCGCGACGGTCTCGATCTGGGCCGACGCGAACACGTGGTCGCGCAGGTACGCGCCGAGGTCGTGGCCGACGACACCGTCCGCAGACCCGGACGCGGTGCCCGACGCCTGGGCGCGTGCGAACCCGGCGAGCACCGCGATGCCCCACGCGCCGCCCTCGCCCGCCGTGCCTCCGACGCTCACCGGCGCGTCGATCGCCGCGGCGAGCAGCCGCTGCGCGACGCCCGCGGTGCGGAACATGCCACCGTGCGCGAGCATCCCGTCGAGCCGGACGCCCTCGCCCGCGAGGACGCGCATCCCGAGCGCGAGCGTCCCGAACGCGCCGTAGACCTGGGTGCGCGCGAAGTTGGCGAGCGTCAGGCGGCTCCCGGGCGTGCGCACGACGAGCGGCCGCCCCTCCGCGAGCCCCGTGATCGGCTCGCCCGCGAGGTAGTTGTAGGCCAGCAGCCCGCCACCGTCCGCGTCGCCGTCCAGCGCGGCGCGGAAGAGGGCGCCGAACACGTCGTCCGGGCCCGCGTCGCTGCCGACGGCCGCGGCGAGCTCGCCGAGCAGGCTCGCCCACGCGTCGAGCTCGCTCGCGCCGTTGTTGCAGTGGACCATCGCGACGAGGTCGCCCGCGGGGGTCGTGACGAGGTCGAGCTCGTGGTGCACGCTGCCGAGCGGAGCCTCGAGCACGACCATCGCGAAGATGCTCGTGCCCGCGCTGACGTTGCCGGTGCGCGGCGCGACGGCGTTGGTGGCGACCATGCCCGTGCCGGCGTCGCCCTCGGGCGGGCACAGCAGCACCCCGGGGACCAGCGCGCCCGACGGGTCGAGCCAGGCGGCGCCCTCGGCCGTGAGCCGGCCGGCGTCCGCACCCGCCACGAGGACCTCGGGCAGCAGCTCCGCGAGCTTCGGGCCCGCGCGGTGCGTCGCGGCACGCTCGTCGACGAGCGCGAGGAGCGCGTGGTCGTAGTCGCGCGTCGCCGGGTCGACGGGGAACATGCCCGACGCGTCGCCCACGCCGAGCACGTGCCGCCCGGTGAGCCGCCGGTGGACGTACCCGGCGAGCGTCGTGAGCGACGCGACCTGCGCGGCGTGCGGCTCGGCGTCGAGGATCGCCTGGTACCAGTGCGCGACCGACCAGCGCAGCGGGACGTTGTACCCGAGCAGCTCGGTGAGCTCGGCGGCGGCCGGGCCGGTCGACGTGTTGCGCCACGTGCGGAACGGGACGAGCAGCTCGCCGTCGGCGTCGAACGCGAGGTAGCCGTGCATCATCGCGGACACGCCGAGCGCGCCGTAGGTCGTGGGGCGCACGCCGTACCGCTCCTCGACGTCGTCGACCAGGCGCGCGTAGCACTCGCGCAGCCCGGCCTCGACGTCGTCGAGCGAGTACGTCCACACGCCGTCCTCGAACCGGTTCTCCCACGCGTGGCTCCCGCTCGCGAGCGGCGTGCCGTCGACGTCCACGAGGCACGCCTTGATCCGCGTCGACCCGAGCTCGATCCCGAGCGCGGTCTCCCCTGCCACGACGGCTGCCCGACGGCGGCCGACCTCGTCCTGCTGCACCATTGCTGCTTCTCCTCGTCGCGGCGTCGCGCCTCGGTCGTGACTGTCTTCTCGAATGTTAGCGCTCACAACCGGCGGGGCCAACTCCCCCGGCACTGGCATCTCCGATGTCTCGCGGATGTCTCGCAGGCAGGAGCGCGCGACGTCAGCCGCGCGGCGTCGCCGTGCTCTCGCGGACCATGAGCTCGGGCGGGATGGAGACGGGACGGACGGTCGCGCCGGACAGGGCGTCGATCATCATCCCCATGCACCGGCGCCCGAGGGAGCCGAACGGCTGGCGCACCGTCGTCAGCGGCGGGATGAAGTGCCCCGCGCCCGCGACGTCGTCGAACCCGACGACCGAGACGTCGCCCGGCACCCGCACGCCCTGCTCCCAGAACGCCCGGAGCAGGCCGAGCGCGAGCTGGTCGTTGCCGGCGAAGACCGCGGTCGGCCCGTCGCCCGCGCGGACCGCGTCCGCGAGCTCCTTCCCGACGGCGTAGCCGCGGTCGGAGGACCAGTCGCCGCGCACCGGCTCGGGCACCGGAGCACCGTGCTGCTCCAGCGCCGCGCGCCAGCCCGTCTCGCGCTCGCGCGCGTCGAACCAGTCGAGCGGGCCGGACAGGTGCAGCACCGTGCGGTGGCCCAGGCCGAGCAGGTGCTCGGTGGCGAGCCGGGCGCCGAGCCGCTGGTCGACCGCGATCGACAGGATCGCGCCGGGAGCGCCCAGCGCCCCGGCGCCCGGGCGCACGACCTCGGCGGCCTCGCCCTCGCCCGGGCGGTCGCGTGCCGCGATCATGATGACCGGCACCGGGGCGCGGAACGAGTCGACCGCCGCCGCGACGTCGGTCTGCGGCGCGATGACGACGATGCCCTCGACGCCCTGGTCCATGAAGTGCTCGAGCACGCGGTGCATCGTGTCCGCGTCGTAGCGCCGGATCGTCGCGACGCTCACGAAGTACCCCTGCTCGCGCGCGGCCTCCTCGACCGCGATGAGGGTCGACGTCGGCCCGTACAGCGCGGAGCCCGTCGTCACGACGCCGATCGTCCCCGAGCGCATCGTGACGAGCGCGCGGGCCGCGCTGTTGCGGCGGTAGCCGAGCGTCGCGATCGCGTCGAGGACGCGGTCGCGCGTCTCCGGCCGCACGCTCGGGTGGTCGTTGAGCACGCGCGAGACCGTCTGGTGCGACACGCCCGCGAGCCGCGCGACGTCGGACATCGCGGGCGGGCGCGTGCGCGGCGACGGCCCGTCGCTCACGACCCGGCCCCCTCGGGGTCGCGGCGCGGCGCGGGAGCGGCCGCGAGCGCCGCGGCAAGCTCGGCCGACCGGTCGCGCGCGGCCTCGAGCGCATCGAGGAACGCGGCGCGCACGCCGCCCGCGTCGAGGCGGCGCAGCGCGGCGACGGTCGTCCCGCCGGGCGAGGAGACCTTCTCGCGCGCGATCGCCGGGTGCTCGCCGGTCTCGCGCAGCATCGTCGCGGCGCCGTGCACCGTGGCGGTGGCGAGCTCGAGCGCCGTGGCGCGCGTCAGGCCCAGGAGGACGCCCGCCTCGGCGAGCGCGTCGATCACGTAGAAGACGTAGGCGGGGCCGGAGCCCGAGAGCGCCCCGACCGCGTCCTGGTCCTTCTCCGCGACGCGCACGACGAGCCCCGTCGCGGACAGGAGGCGCTCGACGAGCGCGACGTCGTCGTCGTCCGCGGCGGCACCGCCGCTCACGGCGCTCACCCCGGCGCCCACGACCGACGGCGTGTTCGGCATGACCCGCACGACGGCGGTGCCCGCCGGGAGCCGGTCCTCGTAGAAGGCCGTGGGGAGCCCGACGACGACGCTCACCACGACGGTCCCCGCGCCGACGGCGTCGTGGACCTCGTCGAGCAGCGCGGCGACGTCCTTCGGCTTGACCGCGACGACCACCACGCCGGCGCCGCGCACGGCCTCGACGTTGTCCTGGGTCGTCCGGACACCATGGCGCGTCGCGAGCTCCTCGGCCCGCTCCGGCCGGCGCACCGTCGCGACGACGTCGCCGGGGTCCCAGCCCGACGCGAGCGCGCCCGCGAGGACGGTCTCGCCCATGACGCCCGCGCCGAGGACGGCGAGCGGTCGCGCAGGGACGGACGGGGTCGGACGGTCGGTCATGGGCGATCAGCTCCCGGTGGTCGGTGAGGGCATTCTTGCGCACCCGGCGGGTGCGCGGGACCGCGGGGCGGCCGCCGCGGCGCCGCGCCGCGGGCCGTACGCCCCGGGCAGTGGGCGCCCGCAGGGCGTCGGGACGGCGTCGGGGACCGCGTCAGGACCGCGTCAGGACCGCGTCAGAGCGGGGTCAGAGCGGGGTCACAGCGGGTAGGCGGAGTACACGTCGGTGACGACGTCGGCGGGCCCGGTGGCCTGGAGGACGGCGGTGCCGTTGGTCCAGGTGACGGTCGCCTGCCCGTCGGCCGCGGGCGTCACCGCGTACGTGCCGGCGACCTCGCCGGCGACCTCGACGTCGCCCGTGTCCGTGGGCTCGCCGGCCGCGGCGACGAGGTCGCTCGCGGCGGTCTCCGCCTCCGCGACGGTGGGCCACTGCCCGGCGACCACCGTGACCGTCGTGGCGTCGTCGCCCTCGCCGTCCGCGTACACGAGCTCGTACGCCTCGAGGGCCCGCTCCGTGGACCACGCGTCCGTCGCCGAGTCGCTGCGCAGCACCAGGTCGAGCACCGTGTCCGGGAGCGCCTGCGCGAACGCGGTGGTCCCGGTGCGTGCGACGGGCTCGAGCGTGGGGGTCGGCGGGTCCGCCGTCACGGTCACCGTGGGCGCGGGCTCCGCGTCGGCACGGGCGAACCCCGGCCAGCCCCAGGCGAGCAGCGCGACCACGAGCCCGACGACGAGCACCAGCCCGACGAGCACGACGAGCCGACGGCGGCGGTACACGGCCGCCGAGGAGGGCCGCGTGTGGCGGCGGTCGCTCGCACCGACGGCGTCGCCGGGGCGGCGCGCGGCCGCGCCCTGCCCCGGTCGCGCCGGGCTCTGCCCCGGTCGCGCGGGTGCGGGCGCTCGTCCCGTCGGGCTCCCGCCGGGCGACTGGCTCATCGCGCCTACCTCCGCTGCTCTCGGTCCTCGCGGGCCCGGTCCTCTCGGCCGGGACTCTGCGGCCAAGAGTAGGACGCGCGCGTGCCCGACCCCTCGCGCTGACGCGGGGTGTCGGGCACGCGCGGACGGGTTCACCCGCCCGTCATGTCCCGGGCGGGGTCGGGATCGTCACCCGCAGCCCAGGGCGGCGTACTCCGCCCCGGTCTCCGTCGTCACCTCCGTGCCGTCGACCGTGCCGGTCGCGCGCACGACCATGGCGCCGGCCTCGACGGTCGTCGCGCGGACGGCGAACGACTGGTAGGCGCTCTTCCCGGGCGCCACCGCCGGGAACGACCGCGTCCCGTACGGCGTCTCGACGACGACGTCGACGGGCGCGTCGTGGTCGTGGGTCGCGACCACGGCGACGTACGCCTTGCCGGCGAGGCAGCGCGCCTGCGCGGTGACGGTGACCGGGAGCTCGGGCTCCGGGCCGCCCGTGCCCGGGTCGTCCGCGAACGCGCGCCACTCGGTGACGGCGACCGCCGAGTACGTCGACCCGTTGCCGTTCGCCGCGAAGGTCGCCCGGAGGCGCGACGTGGTGACCGGGTCGAACGTCACGGTGTTGAAGGCGGTCGTGCTCGTGCCGTACCCGGACGGGTTCGCCACGAGGGCCCAGTCCTCCGCCGCGTCGTCCCAGTACTCCAGCACCCAGGAGTCGGGGCGGACGACGCCGTCCCCGCTCCCCGGGTCCGAGTCCCGCCAGAACTTCAGCTCCGCGCCCGTGAGGCGGATCGGGCGCGACCAGTCGTACCGGACCCACTGCGTCGCCGGCCGCGTCCCGGACCACGTGCCCCAGATCTGGGCCTGGCTCGGGTTCGCCGGGTCGGCGCCGTCGTTGAGCGCGCCGACGCTGTTCCACCCCGCGGTGTACGACGCGCTCGCCGTGGCGATCGGCGCGACGTTGCCTGTGAGCGGTCCGGAGACGTCCGCGGGGACCGTCACGACCTTCGGCGTCTCGGCATTGCCCGCGGCGTCGACCGCGCGGAACGACACCCGGTGCTGGTTCGCGTCCGGAGCGGCCACGGGACCGCCGTACGGCTGCCACGCGCCGGTCCCGATCGCGTACTCGACGCGTGCGACCCCGGAGGTCGCGTCGGTCGCGGTGACCGTCACCGTGCGCGCCGCCGGGTCGAGGACGCCCGTGCTGACCGGCGCCACGCGGTCGATCCGGACGTCGAGTGCCGCCTCCGGCGAGACGTTCCCCGCGCGGTCCGCGGCCGTCGCGACGACCCGGTGCTCGCCGTCGCCCGCGACCGCGACCTCGGTCGACCGGGTCGGCTCCGTGGTGACGGGCGCGCCGTCGTCGACGGTCGTCGTGAGGACCACGCGCCCGCCGGAGTCGTCGGCGCCGTCGACCCGGACGCGCACGTCGGAGCGGAACCAGCCGTCGCTGCCCGCGCTGCCCAGCGGCGTGAGCGTCAGCGTCGGCGCCGTCTCGTCGCCCTCGGCCGGCTCGGCAGGGACCACCGTGACCTCGGTGCGCACGCGACCGCCCGCGTAGCCGAGCACGGACCCCTCGACGGCGAACGTGCCGGGGGCGGCGACGTCGTCCGCGGGGACCTCGTCCCAGAAGGCGGGGACCTGCAGCGTCTCCCCGCCGGGGAACGTCACGGGCACGGTGCCCGGCAGGTCGGTCTCCCCGACCTCGACCGTCACGCCCGGCGGCTCGACGGCGGCGGGCTGCTCGGCCAGGACCTTCCACTCCTCGACCGCGACGGCGGAGTACGTGCTGCCGTTGGTCGAGGCGTCGAAGACCGCGCGGACCTGGGTCGTGGTGACCGGGTCGAACGTCGTGTCCTGGAACCCGCTCGTCCCGGTGCCGTAGGCGCTGGGGTTCGGCACGTCGACCCACGCGCCGCCGTCGGACGCGTCCCAGTACTGGATGCGCCACGACGCCGGGGCGGCGACGCCGACGCCCGTGCCCTGCGGCTGGTCGTTCCAGAACTCGATCTGCGAGCCGGCGAGACGCATCGGCTGGTCCCACGTGTACTGCACCCACTGCTGCGGGGGGTTGTTCCCCGTCCACGTGCCCCACATGTCCGGGGGCAGGGGGTTGGGCCGCACGATCTCGTCGTTGAGCGCCTTCTTCCAGTACTGGGTCGGGACGGGCTCGTTGGAGACGGTGGCGGCCGCCTCCTGCGCGACGTTCGCGCGCGGCGTCGTGTCCTTGACCTTCGCGGGTGTCGTGACGACCTGCTTCATGCGGGGCGGCGACTGCGTGTCGTCCCACTCGACGCGGTCGATCGCGACCGAGCGCCGGAAGTGGTTCCCGCCGTCGGCGTCGGCCGTGTGGTAGGCGATCCACCACTCGCCGTCGAACTCGAGGATGCCCGGGTGGCTCGTCGTCGAGGAGACCGGGGCGAGGACCGTGCCGCGGTACGTCCACGGCCCCTCGGGCGAGGTCGCCGTGCCGTACGCGATGCACGCGTGGTAGTTCGCCGGGGTGCACGACGACGTCGGCCCGGCGTTGTTCCCCGCGTACGCCATGTAGTAGGTGCCGTTCCGCTCGAACGCCCACGCGGCCTCGAAGAACCCGGTGAGCCCGGTGACCGTGCGGACCTGGCCGACGGGCGTCTTCATGTCCTGCGCGAGCTCGAGCATGCGCAGGTTGGAGAAGCTGCCCCACCAGACGTAGACGCGGGCGTCGTCGCCCTCGCCGTCGACCAGGATCGTGGGGTCGATGTTGTGGATCGTGTTCGGGGTCGGGACGCGCTGCGAGATGATCGGCCCGCCGACGTGGTCGGTCCACGGGCCGGTCGGGGTGTCGGACACCGCGACGCCGATGCCGAACGCGTCGCTCGCCGTGCTGTCCGCCTCGTTCACGGGGACGTACCAGTAGTAGCGCCCGTCGACGCCCTGGACGACCTGCCCCGCGTACGCGCGGCCCGGCGTCGCCCAGTCGAACACGTCCTCGGGCCGCATGAGCGACGGGTGGTGCGTCCACTCCCCCGCGTCGACGTCGCTCGTCACGAACGCGCCCCACTCGTTCATGACGAAGTCGTTGCGCGTCGGGCCGGCCTCGTCGTGACCCGTGTAGACGTAGAGCTCGTCCTCGCCCGTCTCGTTGCCGGGCGCGCCTGCGGGGACGACGAGCGGCGCCGGGTCGGCCGAGTAGTAGCTGCCGTCGCCGAGGATCGGGTTCTCGGTGCTCGTGAACGTGTACGGGTCCGCGGCGGCGGCCGGCGCCGCGGTGGCCGCGAGCCCGGTGAGCGCCAGGCCGGCGCTGAGCACGCTCGCGAGCGCGGCGCGCGCGGGGCTCCGCCCGCGCGACGGTCGGGTGGTCGGTCTGTCGGTCATGGGCTGCTCTCCTGACGGTCGGGGCTGCTCTCATACCTGCACGGAGCGGGCCAGAGGTTCTGCGTGGAGGTCGTGCACCCCGGGAGTTCCCTCGGCCCCCGGGGCGCACGGTCGTGGAGCCCGTGCCGGCGGGCAGGTCGGCCGTGTGCCCGGCTGACGGGCGGTGACGCCCCCGCGAGCGGGGGTCGGACGCGTCACCGCCGTCGTCACGGCACCGTCGTCGTGCGCGGGGTGGTGGCCGTGCCGGACGGGCCGACGGCGGCGCGCACCTCAGCGGTGCCGCGTGCGGGCCGTCGTCGCGCTCGCGTCGTCACGGGCGTGCACCTCTCGTCGTCGAGCCGGTCGTCCGGTGCCGACCCTGCCACAGACAGAAACCTCATCGCAATGGTTTTCGGTCATCCGGTGCCGACATTGCTCGCGCGCTGGCGCAGGAAGGCTCGCGTCCTGCGCTACGAACCGCAGGATGCTGCGCACCGGCAGGTCGGGGCAGGCAGCGGCCGTCGCACGCCGGGAGAAAGTCAGTCCGGCCGGTTTTCGGTGTGCAGCCCGTGCTCGTGCTCGTGCCGGTGCTCCGCCCGGGCGCGGGCGCGCGACGTGGCGATCGAGACGAGCACGCCGACCACGACGAGGTCGAGCACGATCTGGACCATCGCCACGATCTTCGCCGCCTCGCCGACCGGGTGGACGTCGCCGTACCCGACGGTCCCGAGCGTCACCACGGCGAAGTACAGCGCGTCGGTGCGGTTCTCGATGCCGACGAACTGGTCGGCCATGAGGTAGTAGGCGAGGGCGAAGAACGTGACCACCGGCAGGAGCAGCCCCATGACCGACTGGACCCGGACGCTCGGCGTCCCCCACGCGCGGAGCTGGCGGCGCACCTGGACCACGAGGAGCGCGCACAGCAGCACCAGCCCGACGGCGAACACCACGAGCTGGACGACCTCGGGGGCGTCGTCGGTCGGCAGCGGGACCCCGTAGTAGACCGTGAGGCACGCCGTCGTGGAGGCGACCGTGAGGATGAGCGTCCACCACGGGCTGTCGTGCGGGAGCCTGCGCATGCGCCCAGCATCCCGCGCGAGGGCGTTCCCGTCGCGGCGTCGCGCCGGTGTCGGCGGCCGTGGCTAGGTTGGGCCCGTGACGTCGTCGACCACCGCGGCCCGCTCCGCGGCCGCCAAGCGCTCCCGCCCCGCCTACCGCTGCTCCGAGTGCGGCTGGACCACGGCCAAGTGGGTGGGCCGCTGCGGGGAGTGCCAGGAGTGGGGCACGGTGACCGAGGACGCCCCCGCGGCCTCCGGCCCGCGCACCACCCCGGTCTCGCCGACCCGCTCCCCCGCGCGGCCGATCGGGGAGATCAGCGTCGAGGCGGCGCGCGCCACGCCCACGGGCGTCTCGGAGTTCGACCGCGTGCTCGGCGGCGGCATCGTGCCGGGCGCGGTCGTGCTGCTCGCCGGGGAGCCGGGAGTGGGCAAGTCCACGCTCCTGCTCGCCGTCGCGAGCAACGTCGCCGCCGGCGGGTCGGACCTGCCGACGGTGCGCCCGGCCGGCGAGCGCGCCACCGCCGCCGCGCGCCCGACGCCGACGCCGCGACGCGTCCTCTACATCACGGGCGAGGAGTCCGCCGGGCAGGTGCGGCTGCGCGCGGAGCGCGTGGGCGCCCTCGCGCCGGGCCTCCTCCTCGCGTCCGAGACCGACCTGGCGACCGTCCTCGGTCACATCGAGGCGACCGAGCCCGACCTGCTCGTCGTGGACTCCGTGCAGACCATCGCGTCCGCCCAGGTCGAGGGCGCGCCCGGCGGCGTGAGCCAGGTCCGCGAGGTCGCGGCCTCGCTCATCGCCGCGGCGAAGGCCCGCGACCTCCCGGTGATCCTCGTCGGGCACGTCACCAAGGACGGCTCGGTCGCCGGGCCGCGCACGCTCGAGCACCTGGTCGACGTCGTGTGCCAGTTCGAGGGCGACCGGCACTCGCGCCTGCGGCTCGTCCGGGCCGTCAAGAACCGCTACGGCCCGACGGACGAGGTCGGCTGCTTCGACCTCACCGAGAACGGCATCGTCGGTCTCGCCGACCCGAGCGGGCTGTTCCTCTCGCACACCGGCGCCGGGTCCCCCGGCACGTGCGTCACCGTGACGCTGGAGGGTCGTCGCCCGCTCGCGCTCGAGATCCAGTCGCTCGTCGTGCCGAGCTCCCTGACCAACCCGCGCCGCACCACGAGCGGCGTGGACTCCAGCCGCCTCGCGATGATCCTCGCCGTCATGCACCGCCACGCGGGCGTGCGGCTCGTCGACCAGGACGTCTACGCGTCGACCGTCGGCGGCGCCAAGGTCACCGAGCCCGCCGCCGACCTCACGCTCGCCCTCGCCGTGCTCTCCGCGCGCGAGGACGAGGCGCTGCCCCAGGGCACCGTCGCGTTCGGGGAGGTCGGCCTCGCGGGCGACATCCGTCCCGTCACGGGCCTCGACCGCCGCCTGGCGGAGGCCGCGCGCCTCGGCTTCACGCGCGCCGTCGTGCCGCGGGGGTCGTTCCCGCGCCCCGTGGAGGGCATGACGATCCTCCCTGCGCGCCACCTCGGCGAGGCGGTCGAGCTCGCGCGCACGTGACCCCGTGGACCCGAGACCGGATCGTGACCTCTTTGTGGCGCGGGACCGCGGGTCCCTGCGGCCGGCAGAGCCGTACAGCGTAGGATTCCTTCGTGGCCAATCCCCCCGCGCACCCCGACGAGATGCTCCGGGAGACCCTTGCCGCCGTGGCACCCGGGACCGAGCTCCGTGACGGTCTCGAACGCATCCTCCGCGGCCGGACGGGCGCGCTCATCGTGCTGGGCCTGGACAAGGTCGTCGAGGAGATGTGCTCGGGCGGCTTCCAGCTCGACGTCGGCTTCTCGGCGACGCGCCTGCGCGAGCTGTCGAAGATGGACGGCGCGGTCGTGCTCGACCGCGACGCCAACCGCATCCTGCGCGCCGCCGTGCAGCTCCTGCCGGACCCGACCATCGAGACGACCGAGTCGGGGACGCGGCACCGCACCGCGGAGCGCGTCGCCAAGCAGAGCGGCTTCCCCGTCATCTCGGTGAGCCAGTCGATGCGGATCGTCGCCCTGTACGTCGGCGGCCAGCGCCACGTCCTGGAGGACTCCGACACGATCCTGTCGCGCGCCAACCAGGCGCTCGCCACGCTCGAGCGCTACCGCGCCCGCCTCGACGAGGTGTCGGGCACGCTCTCCGCGCTCGAGATCGAGGACCTCGTCACGGTCCGCGACGTGTGCGCGGTCGTGCAGCGCCTCGAGATGGTCGCCCGCATCTCCGAGGAGATCGCCGGGTACGTCATCGAGCTCGGCACCGACGGCCGCCTCCTCGCGCTCCAGCTCGACGAGCTCATCGGCGGCATCGGCTCGGACCGCGAGTTCGTCATCCGCGACTACGTCGACCTCGGCCGCAAGGACCGCTCGCTCGCCGAGGTCCAGAAGTCGCTCGGCGGCCTCGACTCGACCCAGCTGCTCGACCTCGGCCAGATCGGCCGCGTGCTCGACCTCCCCGGCGGCGGCGACGCGCTCGACGCCGCCGTCGCGCCGCACGGGTACCGCCTGCTGTCCAAGGTGCCGCGCCTGCCGGCCACGATCATCGACCGGCTCGTCGCGCACTTCGGCGGGCTGCAGAAGCTGCTCGCCGCGAGCATCGACGACCTCATGACCGTCGACGGCGTGGGCGAGCAGCGCGCGCGGGCCGTGCGCGAGGGCCTGTCGCGGCTCGCGGAGTCGAGCATCCTCGAGCGCTACGTCTGACCCACCTGACCGTCCGACCGACGAGCCCGCACGGAGGGGGACCGTGGACCACGTCGACGAGTGGTCGGCACTGGCCGACGCCTGGGCGCGCTGGTGGGCGCCCGCCGCGGCCCCGGCCCAGCAGGCGATCCTCGACGCCGCGGGCGTCGGGCCCGGCTCGCGCGTGCTCGACGTCGGGTGCGGCACCGGCGAGCTCGTCGCCCTGGCCCTCGCCCGCGGCGCGGACGCGGCGGGCTGCGACGCCGCCGCCGGGATGATCGACGTCGCGCGCCGGCACAGCCCCGGCGCCGACCTGCGCGTCGCCCAGGCCGAGCACCTCCCCTGGCCCGACGACGCGTTCGACCTCGTCACGCTCGTCAACGCCCTCGCGTTCACCGACGTCGCCAAGACGCTGAGCGAGTGCCGGCGCGTCGGCGACCTGGTCGCCGTCGCGACCTGGGCCGAGGACGACCGCAACGACCTCACCGTCCTCGAGCGGGCCGTCGCCGGCGAGGACCACGAGCCGAGCGACGAGGGCCGCGAGGAGGGCCGCCTCGGCACGCTCCTGGCCGAGCACGGCTTCACCGTCCTCGCCGAGGGCGTGGCGGACGCACCGATGGTGCTCGCGGACGCGGACGAGGTCGTCGCCGCGATCATGTTCGGCGAGTCGGACGACCTGCGCGCCGAGCTCCGCCCCGACGTCCTCGCCGCCGCCCGCCCCTTCCGCCGCCCCGACGGCACCTACCTCCTGCGCAACACCTTCCGCTGGGCCGTCGCCGGCCGCTGACCCAGCCGGTTCCCCGTCGAGGAGACCCCCCGCCGGCCGAGGGAGAAGGCCGCGCGAGACAGAACCGTGGTCGTGCGAGGTAGACCCCTGGTCCCGCCCGACGGGAGTGAGCTGGCGAACGCAGGACGATCCCGACCGAGACCGCGGGAGCCGCGAGGAACGAGCGGCGGATGGTAGACGCGGCACCACTACCCACCCCGCCACCCCAGGTGACCAGACCGCCGTCGGACAAGCCGACCACGGCTCTACCTAGCGCGACCGGCTCTACCTCGCGGGACCACGGCTCTATCTCGCGGAGGCGGGGGTCCTCATGCGCGCAGACGGGTCTCGCCCCGGTCCGTGGGGACGGACCGGGGCGAGACGTGGTGCGACGCGCAGGGTGCGGGTCAGCCGCAGGTGGCGGCGTCGTACTGCGCGGTGACCGTCGTCGACCTCCCCTCGGCGTCGGTGGCGACGACCGTGGCCTCGCCGGCCTCGACCGACGTCGCGCGCGACGCGAACGACTGGTAGGCGTTCTTGCCGGGCTCGACGCCGTTGAACGTCTTGGTGCCGAACGGCGTGTCGAGACGGACGGTGAGGGGCACGTCGTCGTCGTTGAGCGCCCGGACCGCGACGTAGACCTTGCCGGCGAGGCAGCGGGTCTCGGCCGTGACGGTGACCGCCGGACCGGCCGGGACGCCGTCGCCCACGGTGAGCGTGAGCGTCGTCGTGGTGGTGCCGGCGGTGCTCACGTAGTCCGGGAGGACGAGGTCGCCCTGGATCACGTACACGCCCGGCGTCTCGACGACGGACTCGTCGTAGTCCCACTCGACGCCGATCGCCTGGTTGTCGCGCGAGCCGTCGTTGTACGACACGAGGACCTTCGTGGGCAGCCACGGCTGCTCGCCGACGGCGACGCTCTGCTCGAACTGCTCCGCGCCCTGGATCGAGATGCCGCCCTGGGAGTTCTCCGGCCGCACGTAGACCTGGGCCTCGGCGATCAGGCCGTAGGTCGTGTTCGTGCCGTAGACGGTGAACGGCTCGACGTTGGTCTCCGCCACCATGGCCGGCGTGATCGGCTGCCAGGTGAAGTCGACCGCGCCGCGGCGACCGCTCGAGTAGACGACGTCGAGCGACGCGGGGAGCGTCGGGACCTCGCCCGTGACGGTCCGGACGACGACCGGGCTCGCCACGGAGTCCACGGTGTCGCCGTTGACGCGCCACCGCAGGATGCCGGTGCCGGCGCCGCCGGTCTGCACGCCGGTGATCCGGACGCGCAGGTAGCTGGCCTCGACGGGCTCGAACTCGAGGTGGTTGTAGGCGTTGCGCTGGAGCGCGCCCGCGTACGTGGAGCCGTCGGTCAGGGTCACGGGCGTCCAGTCGGTGCCGTTCTGCGAGTACTCGACGGTGTAGGTGTCCGCGCGCGGCATGCGCGTCCCGCCGTTGTCGTCGTACCAGTAGATGTCCGTCGAGGCGACGAGCACCGGCGACTGCCACGCGTAGCGGATCCACGCGGCGGTCTGCGCGCTCGTCCCGTTCGCGGCCTGGCCCCACGTGCCCCAGCCGTTGCCCGCACCCGGGTTCGAGCTGCCGGGCGTCGAGGACTCGTTGACGCGCAGCGGGTTCTCCCACGACGCCGACCCGCTCGTCGTGATCGTCGCGAGCGCGCCGAACTCGGCGGAGGTCGCCTTCTCGGTGAGCTCGACCTGGACGTCGCGCTCGGTCGTGAGCCCGCCGTCGGACGCGGTGAGGCGGAACGTGTACTCCCCCGCGACCGTGCCGGTCACGGTCGTGGTCAGGGCGTCGGCGTCGCCGAAGATGACGCTCGCGCCGTCGGGGGCGGAGACGGTCGTCCACCCGGAGGTGAGCGTGCCGTCGTCGGGGATGCCGTCGTCGGTCACGGTGCCGACGAGCGTCGTGGACAGGTTGCCGTCCTTGGACCGGTCGACGTTCACGGTGACCGTCGGGGCGTCGTTGACGACCTCGGGCACCTCGCGGCCGGAGTCGAAGACCTGGATCTCCGAGATCGCCGTCCAGTAGCTCGGCGTGTTCGTGAACGCGACGCGGACCTTGTCGGTCGTCACGGCCTCGAAGAGCGCCTCGTTGAACTTGGGGCCGGGGATCTTCGGCGCCTTGAACGCGTCCGGCACCGAGGTCCAGCCGCCCGAGCCGTCGGGCACCTGGACCGAGTACCGGACCGGCTCGCGGTACCCGCCCGCCTGCCGGTCGCTGACGAACCAGACCTTGACGTTGTCGAACGTCGTGGGCTCGCCGAGGTCGAGCTCGACGTACCCCGTGTCGCCCTCGGTCCCGTAGTTGCCCCAGTACGGCTCGTTGACGGTCGTGCCGTCGGTGACCGCGTCGAGCGACACGGGCCGCTCGGTCTCCTTGATGGCGCCCGGCGTGTAGTTCATCGACCCCGTGCTCCAGCCCGGTGTGTGGAACTGGCGCCACGGCGTCGGGCGCACGCCCTGCTGGGTGGCCGACGACGAGAGCTCCGCCCCGCGCGCGAGGTTGCCCGCGTCCTCCGTGAGGTCGATGCCCGCGGTCTTCAGGTAGGACACGACGCGCTCGTCCTCGATCGGGGTGTCGACCGCGGTCGGCAGGTCGGCGCCCTGGTCGTCCACGACCTCGACGGCCAGCCCCTCGTCGGACTCGACGACCTCGTTGGCCGCCGGGTCGTAGACGAACCGGCCGAGCGCGTCGGCCGCGGCCTTGCGCTCGCCGTCGACGAACAGGCTATAGCCCTCGCCGAGCCCGTAGTGCGAGCCGTCCTCGTCCCAGACGATCGTGACGTCCTTGCCGTGGTACCGCAGGTTGTTGACCATGAAGTGGTCGTACCCGAGGTCGATCGGCCAGAGCTCGATCTTGTCGTCGGACCGCGGCTGGATGCCGCCCATGTCCTCGACGTAGATGTAGTTCATGTTGCCGAGCATCACGTGGTTCGGGTTGTTGCGGTTGAACGTCTGCGTGCTCGCGTTCCAGTTCGAGTAGTACTCGGCCTGGTTCGGGACCAGCGCGTTGCCGTTCGGGTAGATGCTCCACGCCATCCAGTCGAGGAGCTTCGCGGCGTACTCGGGCGTGACGTACGTGTGGTCGGGGTCGTAGTGCCGCAGCGCGGACCGCACGCCGCGGTACTGGACCGTGAAGTTGATGTTGGAGAAGTTGTTCGAGCCGCCGATCCCGAACTTCGCCCGGTCGTACTGGTTGGCCGTGTAGAACGGGAAGATCGGGAAGTTGTCGCCGTACCGCAGGAAGCGGAAGCCGTCGACGTACCGGTCGGCGTCCTCGAACGGGATGAGGTTCTCCGCGTAGACGTCGTAGAGGTTCGACTCCTTCGCCGGGATGAGGTCGCGCTCGGCCTGGCTCAGCGGGTTCTGGTTCCCGCCCGACGTCGCGCCGTGCGACGTGCCCGCGAGGAACATGCGGGTCTCCTCGCTCCACAGCCGGCCGAGGATCGCGTCCCGGATCTCGTCGGCCGCGGTCCCCATCTCGGCGACCTTCGCCGGGTCGGCCCCCGCCATCGCGTAGAGCTGGCGGGCGGCGTCGAACGCGCCCCACACGTACGCGGACTCCGGGCGCTCGATCGTGCGCGCGCCCGGTGCCCCGGCGTTCACCTTGGGGTAGCCGAAGCTGATCGCGTCGGCGTCGTTGCCGGGCATGTAGTTGGTGTCGTAGGCGATGAGCTTGTCGTCGTTGCCGTCGTAGTGCTCGAGCTGGCCGACGCCGTCGCCCTCGAAGTACGTCGCGAAGCGCTCGGCGACCGCCGGACCGCCGCCGTGCACGTTGTACGCCTCGAGGCCCGCGGTGCCGAGGTACTGCGAGTAGTGGTTGTTCCAGCTCGTGTGGCCCGGGCTGTCGAGGAACGCCGACGACCCGGACAGCTCACCGATGTTGAGGATCTGGCCGTACCCGAGGTACGGGTTGCGGATCCACTTGGTGTCCTGCAGGTGCATGGGCTGCGTGAGCGCCACCGAGTTCTGGTAGAGGTTCACGCCCTCGATCGTCGTCGGGTACTGGTACACGTAGCCCGGCTCGTTCGCGTCGAGGCTGTTGTACCGCTCGCCCCACCAGCGGTACACGATCGCCTTCTCGATCGCGGCGTCGGGCACGTCGAGGTACGGGATGTCCTGCGCCCACTGCCGGTTGAACTCCGTCACGCCCGTGCGGAACGCGTCCGCGGGCGACAGCGCGGCGTACTCGTGGAAGCTCTCGACCGACTCGGGGAGCGTGTCGCTGGAGAGCACGCCGAGGACGGACAGGTCGACCGACCCGCCCGCCGGGACGGTCACCTCGCGGTCGAGGTTGGTGCCCACGCGCTCGAACCCGGGCGCCTTGAGACCGACCGTGACGTCGGACCACGGGGTGTCGACGAGCCCGTTGTTCGCGCCGCTCGTCAGGGTCCGCGTCCCGGTGAGCTCGTCGGCCGCGTCCGTCGACGTGGTCGCCAGCGGGGACGCCGCGCGGACCGTGAACGTCACGTCGCTCGCGCCGGGGTTGGTGAACGTGATCGCCGAGAGCGCCACGTTGTCGTACGTGATGAGCTTCTTGAGGTCGGCGGTGACGCCCGTCGTCCCGACCGTGTAGCGCGCCTTCGCGTGGCTCGGCGCGTTGAAGCGCTGCGCCCCGACCTCGGTGATCGTCTGCCCCGGGACGGTCACGGTGTAGAGGTTGCCGAGGTTGTTGGGCCCGCCCGCGAACGCGGAGCCCGCGAAGCCCATGACCGCCCAGTTGCTGTTGCCCCGCAGGTACAGCGAGCGGCCGCGCGTCTGCAGCACGGTGTTGCCCGACGTCCCGCTCACCCCGAGCACGCGGTCCAGGTAGTAGTCCGTGCCGCCCGCCGCGCGGTCCTTCTCGAAGATCGACCCGTGCATCGAGCCCGCCGTCCACGGGACCCCGGGCTCCAGGGCCGCGGCGACCTGGTCCAGGTTCGAGTAGACCGGGTCACCGATGTCCATCGAGTCGGTCGTCCCGTCGGTGTACACACCGACGTCGCTCTCGTTGCCCGGCACCACGTCGGCCTGCGCCCCCGGTGCCAGCGCGACGCCGGTCACGGCCATCGCACCTGTCATCGCCGAGGCGACGACCCTTCTCAACGCTCTCCCCGACATCACCAAGTCCTCTCCATCGGGAACCGGAAAACAGGTTTCGGGACGACGACGGGCCTCGCCTCGCACGGGCGGACTGCCTCGTCCGCCCGCCCCGCTGCGGGACGCGGGACCCTGATCGTCGTGCCGCCTCGCGCCGCGCCGTGGAGCGCTCGCGCCCGGGGCCGGGGCCCCGAGCACCTCCGCGGTGAGGTCGCCAGACGCGAGCCAGTCAACCAGCCACGAAGGGCTGACCGCAATGGTTTTCGGTCTCGACTTTGCCTCGTCGGCCGGAGCCTCACGGACCGGTGTGGCGCCCGATGATCGTTGGTACGACGCCATCCGGGCTCCGTGCGACGCAATCTCACAGGCAGGAGGAGCGGCTGACATGGGGCGCTACCGAAAGGTCGTGTCCATCGCTTTCAAGCGCCCCGGGGCTCGCGCGGCAGCAGGATGCGTCCCGCCACGACGGCCAGGGCTCGCCGCCGGGGACGGCCCCGCACCCGCCTATCAGGCGCCGTCGGCGGGCGGGGCGGTCCCGTCCCCGGGCGGCGTCGCACCGTCCGCCGGTGGTGCGGTCCCGTCCGCGGGCGGCGTCGCACCGTCCGCGGGCGGCGTCTCACCGTCCGCCGGCGGCGCGGTGCCGTCCGCCGGGGCGGTCGTGTCCGCGGGGTCCGGGGACGGCGGGGGCGGCTCGAGCAGCGTGAACGTCACGGGCTCGCTCGTCGCGCCGTCGACGCCCGCGATGCTCAGGACCGCGGTGTACGTGCCCGGTCCGACCTCCGGCTGGTCGGGCGCACAGCCCTCGGCCGAGCGGTGCCGGTCCCAGCGCACGAGCTTCGACGGGTCCTCGTCCCCGGTGCTCATGAGCAGCAGCCGCTCCGTCGTGCCGCAGTCGGCCGACGACCAGACGAGCTCGTCACCGGCGTAGACCTGCACCTGACGCCCGGCGTCGGAGCCGTCGACGAGGCAGGGGCGGCCGCCGGACTGCCGGAGCGTCACGGTGAGCTGGACCGCGCGACCTGGCTCGTACTCCGCCGCGCTCGCCGTCAGCCCGAGCTCGAGGGACGCCGCCGTGCAGTCCTGGGGCGGGCCGGCCGCCTCCGGGGTCGGCGGCGCGGACTTGCCCTCCTGCGCCGTCTCGTCGCCGGCGAGCAGCGGCTGCACCGCCCGCACCACGACCTGCCCGAGCAGGACGAGCCCCACCACGAGGCCGACGAGCAGCGCGAGCACGACGAGGCGGCGTCGGAGCAGGGCCCCGCGCGTGGGCCGGTCGCCCGGCCCGCTGCGGGGGCTGGCGCCCGGCCTCGGGGCGCGGTCGGTCCGCGGCGTGCTCACGGGTCCTCCGTCGTGCAGGTGCTGGTCGCGACCACGGTAGCGGCGACCGACGCCCGGCCCCGTGCTGCCGCGCCGACGACCGCCCAGGTCGGGGCAGAATGGGTCCCTCCCCACCCGACGGCGCCCGCCACCGGCACGACCGCCGGCCAGCACGGCGGCGCGGCGGCGCGGGGCCCACCGACGACCGAGAGGGACGACCGCCGTCATGACCGCCCCGGCCGCGCGCCCGGCCCGACCGCACGTCGCCGCCACCGTCACCACCGCCGCTGCCGCGGGACCGCACCCGCACGCCGACCTGCGCGACGCCGTCGGGCGCTGGTTCGGCGAGACGGCGCGCGACCTGCCGTGGCGCGCGGCGGACCGCACCGCGTGGGGCGTCCTCGTGAGCGAGGTCATGCTCCAGCAGACGCCGGTGGTGCGGGTCGAGCCCGCGTGGCGCGCGTGGATGGAGCGCTGGCCGGAGCCCGCGGACCTCGCGGCGGCGTCGACGGCAGACGTGCTGCGCGCGTGGGGCCGCCTCGGCTACCCCCGCCGCGCGCTGCGCCTGCAGGAGTGCGCCCGGGCGGTCGTCGAGCGGCACGGCGGCGAGGTCCCGCACGGCGAGGACGCCCTGCGCGCGCTGCCGGGCGTCGGCGAGTACACCGCCGCGGCGGTGACCGCGTTCGCGCACGGCCGGCGCGCCGTCGTGGTCGACACGAACGTGCGCCGCGTCGTGGCGCGGGCCGTCGGCGGGAACGCCCTGCCCGCGCCGTCGTACACGGCCGCCGAGCGCGCGACGGCGGCCGCCCTCGCCCCGGCGGACGACGCGGACGCGGTGCTCTGGGCTGCCGCCTCGATGGAGCTCGGCGCGCTCGTGTGCACCGCCCGGACGCCGCGCTGCGGCGTCTGCCCCGTCCGCGACGCGTGCGCGTGGCGCCTCGCCGGTCGCCCGGGCGACGAGCACGCGGGACGACGGCGCACGCAGGCCTGGGCGGGCACCGACCGGCAGGTGCGGGGTCGGGTCATGGCCGTGCTGCGCGACGCGCCGGGACCGGTGCCGCGCGGCGTCGTGACCGAGGTGTGGCACGACGCCGCGCAGCTCGACCGCTGCGTCGCGAGCCTCGTCGAGGACGGGCTCGTCGAGCAGGTCGACGACCTCTACCGGCTCCCCGCCTGACCCGCCGCCGGCGACGGGGCGAGCGGCTCCGGCGCCGGGTCACAGGGTCGGCAGCCAGACCCGCATCGTCGACGGACCGCGCTCGGCCCAGTCGTGGTACGGCACGAGCCGGACGTCGACGGGGACCTCCGCCGAGGTCGCGACCGGCTCCTCGCCCGGGCGGTCGGCGCCCGTCCGCCCGGGCGCCCCGCCCCGGAGCGGGGTGTACGGCCACGGAGCCGTCGCCGGGTCCACGAGGAGCCCGCGCACGACGACGCGCCCGTCCTCCTCGCGCGGGGGCACGGCCACGTCGACGCGCAGGTCGGCGACGTCGCGCCCGCCCGGCAGGTCGACGGACTCCACGCACAGGACCTCGGGCCCGCGCTGGACGGCGACGCACCCGCGCACGGCGTCCACGCGCTCGTCGGGCACGAGGAACCGGGGCGTGACGTCGAGGTCGAGCGTGACGACGCTCCCCGCGCGCAGGTCGGGCACCGCGACCGTGCCCGCGGGCACCTGGCGGGCCGGGCCGTCGTCGACCACGAGCAGCCCCGAGCCCGACCACGCGGGAACGCGCAGCGTGAGCGCCCAGCGCTCGGGCGCCTCGACGACGCGCACCCGCACGCGCCCGTCCGCGGGGTAGCCGGTCTCGACGTCGAGCGCGACGGGCTCCCCGGACGGCAGCGTCGCGCGGACCTCGCTCGTGGCGTACTGGTGGAGCTGCACGCCGCCGTCGTCGACGGTGGCGAGGTACCCGGCGAGGCTCGCGAACGTGCGTGCGACGTTGGGCGGGCAGCACGACACCTCGAACCACGGCGCGCGCAGCGACGACTCGGCGCGCTTGCTCACCTGGTCCGGTGCGGCGGGCTCGCCCGGGACGCGCTGGTGGAGCGTGTTGGCGTAGTAGAAGGCGCGGCCGTCGTGCGCGGGCGACGTCGCGACGACGTTGAACAGCGTGCGCTCGACCACGTCCGCGTACCGCGGGTCGCCCTGCGCGAGCAGGAGGCGCCACGCGACCATCACCGACCCGATCGACGCGCACGTCTCCGAGTACGCGCGGTCGGGCGGCAGGACGAAGTCCTCGCCGAACGCCTCGTCCTGGTGGTGCGAGCCCTGGCCCCCCGTGACGTAGGTGCGCGCGGCCTGCGTGCGCTCCCACTGCCGCGCGACCGCGGCGACGAGCTCGTCGTCGCCCGTCTCGACCGCGACGTCGACCGCACCGGCGGCGAGGTAGTTCGCGCGGACCGCGTGGCCCCGGAAGACGGTCGCCTCGCGCACCGGGACGTCGTCCTGGTAGTAGGAGCGCCCCCACTCGATGTCCGCGAGCGTGCCGTGCCCGCGCCGCTCGACGAAGAGGGCCGCCTGCCGCACGTACCGGGGCTCGTCGAGCGCGCGCCCCAGCTCCGCGAGCGCCACCTCGACCTCCGCGTGCCCGCAGACCCCCTGGATGCCGTCCGGGCCGAACGCCTCGCACACGTGGTCGGCGGAGCGGCGCGCGACCTCGACGAGGAGGTCGTCCGGGTGCCCGGTGCGCGCCCGCGCGACGGCCGCCTGCAGGAGGTGGCCCTGCACGTACAGCTCGTGGCCCCACTCGAGGTCCGTGTACCGGGCGTCCTGACCGGGGCTGCCGAACCGCGTGCAGAGGTAGCCGTCGGGCGCCTGGGCCGCCGCGACGCGCCGCACGATCGCGGCGAAGCGGCGCTCGAGGTCGTCGTCGGGGCGGCGGCCGAGCTCCCAGGCCATCGCCTCGAGCAGCTTGTACACCTCGGAGTCGCTGAACTCCCGGCCGCGGCGGGTCGTCGCGACGTCGCCGCGCACGACGGCGTCGAAGTTCGGCAGCCAGCCCTCGGCCTCGAGCCAGTGCTCGATGTGCCCGAGGGTCGCGGCGCGGTTCACCTCCTGGCGCTCGGCCCAGAACCCGCCCGTGATGCGCACCTGCGCCAGGCCGAGCGGCTGCAGCCGCCCGGTCGCGGGGACGACCGGCCGTCCGCCGTCCGTGGGGCGGGCACCGGTCCCCGTCGTCCGGGGCACGGTCGGGGTCGTGGTCATGGCAGCACCTCCGGAGGCGACGGCGTCGCCTCGTGGTTCGTCGGGTCGTCGTGGTGGGACGACGCCGGGCGTCGTGGGGTCGGTCGGTCGGACGGGGGTCGGGTCGGGGGCGTGGGTCGTCATCCCTTCAGCGCCCCGGACATGAAGCCGCGCACGTAGTGGCGCTGCAGGAGCAGGAACAGGACGATGCACGGGGCCGCGAGGACGACGACGCCCGCCTGGGTCGCGCCGTAGTCGACGATGCCCATGACCTGCTGGCGCATGTTCGCCACCGCGAGCGGCAGCGGCGCCTTCGTCGAGTCGGTGATGAGGATCAGGGGCGCCACGAAGTCGTTCCAGGCGGCGAGGAAGGCGAACAGCCCGACGGTGATGAGCCCCGGCTTCACCGCCGGCAGCAGGACCCGCCACAGCGCGCCGAACGACGAGCACCCGTCGACCATCGCGGCCTCGTCCAGCTCGCGCGGCACCGACTCGAACGCGATGCGCATCATGAACGTCGCGAACGGGAGCTGGAACATCGTCAGGACCAGCGCGAGGCCGAGCAACGAGTTCTGCAGGCCGAGGGTGTTGAGGAGCACGTAGAGCGGGATGAGCAGCGTCGCGTACGGGACCATGAGGATCGCGAGCGTCACGAGGAACAGCACGTCGCGCCCGGGGAAGCGGAACCGCGCGAAGGCGAAGCCGCCGAGCAGCGACACCCCGAGCGTGAAGAGCACCGTGAGCCCGGACACGACCACGGAGTTCAGGAGGTACTGGCCGATGCCCGCCTGGTAGTTCGCCAGGGTCACGTAGTTCCCGAAGCCCCAGCCGTCGACCTGGTTGCTGCCGGGCTGCGGCGAGAACGAGGCCACGCCCGCCCAGATCAGCGGGAAGAGGAAGACGATGGCGAGGCCCCCGGTGAGCACCCAGTACGGGGTGCGGGTGAGGACGCCGGCGATGCGGGCGCGCGGGGCCGGCCGGCCGGTGGGAGCGGGTCGCGCCGCGGGTGCGGGAGCGGGTGCGGTGACGGTCATGTCACTTCTCCTCGGGTGCGCGCATGCCACGGACCTGCGCGACGTTGATGAGCACGAGGGCGGCGAGCACGATGATCGACAGCGCGGCGGCCACGCCCAGGTCGTTCTGGCCCTGGAAGGCGATGTTGTAGATGAGCTGGACCACGGTGATCGTGCTGTTGTCCGGGCCGCCCTTGGTGAGGATGTAGAACTGGTCGAACGCGAGCAGCGAGCCGGTGACGCACATGATCGTGCACAGCGCGAGCGACGGGCGCAGCAGCGGGAGCGTCACGCGCCCGAACGTCTGCCAGCGGTTCGCGCCGTCCATGCGCGCGGCCTCGTAGACCTCGTGCGGGATCCCCTGCAGCCCCACCATGAGCAGGAGCATGTAGAACCCGGCGAAGCGCCAGACGATGAGGAACACCGTCGACCACAGCGCCCCCTCGGGCGAGCCGAGGAACGACACCGGCTCGTCGACGATCCCCAGCCGCTCCAGGAGCGGGGAGATCGGCCCGACCTGCGGCGAGTACAGCGCGTAGAAGAGCAGCGACGCGGACGCGAGGCCCAGCGCGCTCGGCACGAGGATCGACGTGCGCAGGAAGCTCTTCCACCGGCTCGACTCCTGCACCAGGAGCGCGAAGCCGAGCCCCAGGGCGATGAGGAGCACGGTCGCGATCACCGTGTACGTGAGCGTGAAGACGATCGAGTCCCAGAAGAACCGGTTGTCGACGGCGTCGCGGAAGTTGTCGGGGAAGTTGGGGCCCCGGTTGCCGGCGAGCAGCGGCCAGTCGGACACCGACATCTGGCCGACGAGCAGGACGGGCAGGACGAAGAACACGAGGACGAACACCGCGGTGGGCGCGGCGTAGGCCCACCCGCGGGCGGCCTGCGAGCGCCCCGGCCGACGGCGGCGCCGCCCGGCGCTCGCGGTCAGGGTGCCGCGGGGCGGTCGGTGGTCGCTCGCGGCGGGGCCCGGCGACGCCGCGCCGTGCTGCGCGGGCGAGGGCGGCGTCGAGGACGCGGACTGCACGGACATGAGAGGTCTCCTGGAACAGGGCGAGGGAAGCCGGACCCGGCCCGCCGCCGCACGGGTGGCCGCGGCGGCGGGCGCTGTGGTCACGCGGGGTGGTCGCTCGGGACGATCACGCCGGACCGGTCACTGCGAGAGGACCGCGGTGATCTCCTCGTTGTCCGGCTCGATGCTCGAGGCGTCGCCGAAGACCGCGTTGCGCACGAGCGTGAGCCACGGGCTGTTCGGCGCGTTGAACGCCTGCTGGAAGTTGCGGGCGACGGGCGTGCGACCCTTGCTCGCGATCTCGTTGATCGTCACGACGCGCGGGTCGGCCGAGGAGTACTCGTTGTCGACCAGGTCGGCGCGCGAGACGACGTCGCCGTTCTTGGCGAGCACCTCGACCTGGGCGTCCTCGGACATCATCCAGGAGAGGAAGTTCCACGCCTGGTCGGACTGCTCGCTGTCCTTGGAGATGCCGATGCCGTCGCCGCCGACGAACGTCGACTCGCCGCCGCCCGGCCCCGGGATCGGCGCGACGCCGACGTCCACCGTCTCGTCCGCCGTCGACAGGAGCGTCGCCGGGTACGGCATGACGCCGACCTTGCCCTCCTGGAAGGGGGCGACCCAGGTCGCGCCGGTCTCGTCCCGCGTGCCGGCGCCCACGGCGTCGGAGTCGACGAGGTCCTTGTACACGGCGTAGACGTCCTGCGCGGTGTCGCTCGCGAGGAGCGACTCGGTGCCGTCCGCGCTGAGCACGTCCTCGTCCGCGGCCCAGACCGACGGGAACCACGTGAAGACGAGGCACCCGCCGCAGTTGCCGCCGAAGAAGGTGCCGTCGACGCCGCCCCCGAGCGCGTCGACCGCCTTCGCCTGCTCGGCGAACTCCTCGAGCGACGTCGGCCCGGCCTCCGGATCGAGGCCGGCCTGCTCGTAGAGGTCCTTGTTGTAGAAGAGGACCGAGATGTCGAGCACGAACGGCAGGACGTACTCCTCGTCCTCGTACGTGCCGGCCTCCAGGTGGCCCTGGTTGATCTGGTCCGCGAAGTCGAGCTGGTCGATGCGGTCGGTGACGTCCTGGTAGAGCCCCTGCTCGACCCAGTTCGGCACGTACACGATGTCGGCCGCGAACAGGTCGGGCAGCCCGCCGCTGCCCGCGGAGGCCCCGACCTTCGCGACGTAGTCGTCGTTGGGGACGATCGTGAGCTCGACCTGGTTCTCGTGGCTCGCGTTGTACGCGTCCACGAGCAGCTTCGCCTGCTTCTCGAGCGGCGCGCGCGTCCACAGCGTGAGCGTGCTGCCGTCGTCGACCCCCTCGACGCCGCCGTCTCCCGTCCCGCCCGTCGCGGCGTCGTCGCCGCCGGATCCGGACCCGCCGCACGCGGCGAGCCCGAGCGCGACGAGGCCGGCGAGCGTCGTCGTGGCCACGGACCTCTTCCACGAGGCCCCGCGGTGGTTCTTCATCTCGTGTCTCCTCGTACTCGTCTTCGAGCCGTTGCACCTGTGCCCCGTGCCCGCGCTGTGGGCGAACACGTTTTCGGTCACCGTGTCGCGCTGCAGCGCGCTCCACGTGGCCGACCCTCCCCTCAGGCGGCTAGTGTTCGATGTCCTGGCGTCATCCGCGAGCAACGTGCTCGCGACGTCGCCAGCACCGAAACCAACCGAAAAGGTTTTCTGAATGTATGGCAGCGCGGTAGTCTCGTCAAGCAGGGCAGCGGGTTACAGTTCGATCACGGCTCGATCGTCGAGGGCGCAGCGCAGCGCACCGGCAGGAGGGGGAACGGCCTCATGACGACCCAGAGCGGGAGCGCCACGCCGCGCGCGGCGACCCTGACCGACGTCGCGCGCCTGGCGGGCGTGTCCATCGCGACCGCGTCCAAGGCGATCAACGGGCGCGACCAGGTCAAGGCGGAGACGCGCCTGCGCGTCCTGGAGGCCGCCGAGCGGCTGTCCTTCGCCCCCAACGCGCTCGCGCGCGGGCTGCTCAAGGGCCGCACCGGCACGGTGGGGCTGCTCACGAGCGACCTCGAGGGACGCTTCTCGATCCCCGTCCTCATGGGCGCCGAGGACGCGTTCGGCGCGGGCCGCGTGTCGGTCTTCCTGTGCGACGCGCGGGGCGACGCCATCCGCGAGCAGCACCACGTGCGGGCCCTGCTCTCGCGGCGCGTCGACGGCCTCATCGTCGTCGGCTCGCGCACCGACCCGCGGCCGCCGCTCAGCGCGGACATCCCCGTCCCCGTGGTCTACGCGTACGCGCCCTCCGAGGACCCCTCGGACGTCTCGATCACGGCGGACAACGTCGGGGCGGGGCGCCTCGCCGTCGAGCACCTGCTCTCGTGCGGGCGCCGGCGCGTCGCCCACGTCTCGGGCGACCCGGGCTACAAGGCCGCGCAGGACCGCGCGGCGGGCGCGCAGGCCGCGGTCGCCGCCGCCGGCCTGGAGCTCGTCGGCGGCCAGACCTTCTTCGGCTCGTGGAGCGAGGGCTGGGGGCGCGGCGCCGCGCGCATGATCGTCGAGCAGCACGGCGACGTCGACGCCTTCTTCTGCGGCTCCGACCAGATCGCCCGCGGCGTGCTCGACGCGCTGCGCGAGCTCGGCCGCGACGTGCCGGGCGAGGTGTCGGTCATCGGGTTCGACAACTGGGAGGTGCTGACGACCAACGCGCGCCCCCAGCTCACGAGCGTCGACATGAACCTCGAGCGGCTCGGGCGCGTCGCCGCGCAGCGGCTCTTCGCCGCGATCGACGGGACCGTGCGCCCGGGGGTCGAGGAGCTCCCGTGCCGCGTGGTGACCCGCGCGTCGACGGTGCCGATCAGCTGAGCGTCGCGCCCGCGGCGCCGCCGTCGAGGTCGTCGAGGGCGTCGAGGTCGAGCAGCATGCGCGTGTTGCCGAGCGTGTTGGGCTTCACGCGCGCGAGGTCGAGGAACTCCGCGACGCCGTCGTCGTGCGAGCGCAGGAGCTCGGCGTACACCTCGTGCGAGACGGGGGTCCCCTCGATCACGCGGAAGCCGTGCGCCCGGAAGAAGTCGACCTCGAACGTCAGGCAGAACACCCGACGGAGCCCGAGCGCGCGCGCCCGCGCCAGGAGCTCGACGACGAGCGCGTGCCCCACGCGGTGCCCGCGCCACGCGGGGTCGACCGCGAGGGTGCGGATCTCGGCGAGGTCGTCCCACATGACGTGCAGCGCGCCGCACCCGACGACGCGTGGCGCCCGCTCGCCGTCGGGCTCACCGGTGGTGCCCGGCACGGCCGGGTCCACCTCGGCGACGACGAACTCCTGGACCGCCTCGTAGTACCCGACCAGCTCCTTGGCCAGGAGGATCCGGTCCTCCGCGTACGGCTGCACGAGCGCACGGACCGCGCGCACGTCCGCGGGCAGGGCGGGACGGACGCGGACGGCGGAGGTCGTGGGCACCGCGTCACTGTACGCGGATCGGCGCCCCGGTGCATAGTCATGCATCGCACCGCATATCTCCGTGGAGGTCAGGTGCCCCCGACGAGGTGCGCCGCCGTGATCTCGTCCACGACGAGGTCGGTGACGACCCCGGCGCGCAGCGCGGCGCGCAGCGGCGCCACCTTGTTGTCGCCCGCGACCGCGCACACGCGTCGCGGGACGCGCCGCAGCTCCTCCGGCGCGGGGCCGGTCGCACGGCCGTTGAGGGCGATGTCACGGTAGGTGCCGTCCGCGCGCAGGAACACCGTGCACACGTCGCCGACGACGCCCTCCGCGTCGAGGACCGCGATGTCGTCCGGCTCGAGATACCCCGCCGAGTACACGTGCGACGGCACGCCGCCCGCCACGGCCCCGACGGAGAAGAGCGCGATGTCCGCCCGGTGCTGCACGTCGAGCACGCGCCGCACCGACCGCTCGCGCCACATCGCGCGCTTGGTCTCGGCGTAGTCGAAGAACGCGGGCACTGGGAAATGGTGCACGTGCGCGTCGAACGCGGTGCCGAAGCCCGCGATGAGGTCGCCCGCGTAGTGCACGCCCGACGTGCGCGTGTTCGCGGCGCCGTTGAGCTGGACGACGGCGCTCCCCCGCGTCGGCTTCCGCGGCAGGTGCCGGGAGATCGCCGACAGCGTGGTCCCCCACGCGATGCCGAGGATCATGTCGGAGTCGAACCACGTCGACAGCAGGCGCGCGGTCGTCAGGGCGACCTGCTCCAGCCGCTCGACCTGCGGCGCCTGGTCCGGCACCGGGACGACGTACGCGTCGATGCCCCACGTGCTCGAGAGGTGCTGTCCCAGCCCGGGGCCGCGGCTCCGCGCCGGCCGCAGCGAGATCTCGACCAGCCCCGTGTCCCGGGCCCGCTTCACGAGCCGCGACACGGTGGACCGCGACGTGTGCAGGTGCTTGGCGATGGCCTCCATCTTCATGTCCTGCAGGTAGTACATCGAGGCCGCCCGCAGGACGTCCTGCTCCCGGTCCACCATGCCCGTCTCCCTTCGCTCGACCTCCATTCTGCACGTTTGTGCACCACGGTTGCGCGTCCGTTCGGCGCGTGGTGGTCTGGAGGGCGTGCCAGCGCGCCGGGACCCCGGCGCGCCCACGACGGTTACCGCTCGCGCACCCTGGTCGGGCGTGGGACCGTCGCTGTGAGCGCACCGTGGGCGCATCGTCCCGCGGCGTGCCCGCAGCACCGAGGGACGAGAGAGGAAGACGGATGGCATCCACGAGACTCACCGCGGAGTCGCGCCGGCAGGCGCTCGCCGCGCTCGAGGCCAGCACGACCCCCGACGCGGAGCTCGACGTCCTCGTGATCGGCGGCGGCGTCACCGGCGCGGGGATCGCGCTCGACGCCGTGACGCGCGGGCTGTCGACGGCGATCGTCGAGGCGCAGGACTGGGCGGCCGGGACCTCGAGCCGGTCGAGCAAGCTCGTCCACGGCGGGCTGCGCTACCTGCAGATGCTCGACTTCCACCTCGTCAAGGAGGCGCTGACCGAGCGCGACCTCCTGCTCAAGGACATCGCTCCGCACCTCGTGCGGCCCGTCCCGTTCCTCTACCCGCTCGAGCACCGCGTGTGGGAGCGCGCCTACGTGGGCGCGGGCATCGCGCTCTACGACACGCTCGCGAGCCTCGCCCCCGGCAAGCGCGCCATGCCGATCCACCGGCACCTGTCGCGCAGCCGCATGGAGAAGAAGTTCCCGGACCTCGCGCACGACGCCGCGATCGGCGCCGTGCAGTACTGGGACGCGTCCGTCGACGACGCGCGCCTCGTCACGACGCTCGTGCGCACGGCCGCGTCCTACGGCGCGCACGCCGCCTCGCGCACGCAGGTCGTGTCCCTCACCAAGGGGTCGACGGGCGCGGTGAACGGCGCCGTGCTCCAGGACCTCGAGACCGGGGCCGAGATCACCGTCCGGGCCCGCGCCGTCATCAACGCGACCGGCGTCTGGACCGAGGACACCGAGGCGCTCGCCGGCAGCGAGGGCGGGCTGCGGGTCCTCGCGTCCAAGGGCGTCCACATCGTCGTCCCGCGCGAGCGCATCAAGGGCCAGGTCGGGCTGATCCTGCAGACCGAGAAGTCGGTCCTGTTCATCATCCCGTGGTCGCGCTACTGGATCATCGGCACCACGGACACCCCGTGGGAGCAGGACTTCCAGCACCCCGTCGCGACGTCGGCCGACATCGACTACGTGCTCGACCACGCGAACGCGGTGCTCGCCCACCCGCTCACACGCGACGACATCATCGGCACGTACGCCGGGCTCCGCCCGCTCCTGCAGCCGGGAACCAAGGAGGGGACGAGCTCCGCGAAGGTCTCGCGCGAGCACACCGTCGCCTCCCCCACCCCGGGCCTGACCGTCATCGCCGGCGGCAAGCTCACGACCTACCGCGTGATGGCCAAGGACGCGGTCGACTTCGCGATCGGCCAGCGCGCCAGCGCCCTGCCGTCGATCACGCAGAAGATCCCGCTCCTGGGCGCCGTCGGCCTGGACGCCGTCCGGCGCCAGGCGCGC
Source organism: Cellulosimicrobium sp. NPDC030954 (assembly GCF_055571305.1). NCBI lineage: Bacteria > Bacillati > Actinomycetota > Actinomycetes > Micrococcales > Promicromonosporaceae > Cellulosimicrobium > Cellulosimicrobium sp. NPDC030954. Next base: position 578,985 of record NZ_JBVIFN010000001.1, on the reverse strand, counting down.
CCGTGGGCCTCGCGCTACGGCTGGACGCCCGCGCTCGTCGACCACCTGCTGCACCGGTACGGGTCCAACCTGCGCGAGATCGTCGAGCTGTGCGAGGCGCGGCCGGACCTCGCGAAGCCGCTGGAGCACGCGCCGGCATACCTGCGCGCCGAGATCGCGTACGGCGTCTCCCACGAGGGCTCGCTGCACCTCGAGGACCTGCTCCTGCACCGCACCCGGCTCAACTACGAGGTCGCCGATCGCGGCCTCGCCGCGCTTCCCGAGATCGCCGACCTGGTCGCCGAGCTCCTCGGGTGGGACGACGCGACCCGCGCCGCCGAGATCGCCAGCTACACCGACCGCGCGAACGCGGAGGCCGCCGCCGAGCAGGAGCCCGACGACGCGTCCGCCGAGCGCACCCGGCTGGAGGCCGACGACGTGTCGCCCCTGCAGCCGCTCCGTACCACCTGACAGCAGCACACCGCCGCGAGCGAACCTCGGGCGCCGTCCGGCAGGGGACGGCGCCCGACCGGCCCTCGCACACCGACCTCACGGGGCGCACGCCGACGGCGGACCGGCCCGAGGACCCGGCGCTCAGGCGCGCCGGGACGGTTGAGACAGAGAAGTCCACCACGAAAGAGAGAGCACGATGGATCAACTCCTCATGAACGCCTTCTGGTCCGAGGTCCTCGGCACGGCGACCCTGATCCTCCTCGGTGCGGGCGTCGTCGCGAACGTCGTCCTGCCGAGGTCCAAGGGCTTCAACGGCGGCTGGCTCCTCATCAACTGGGGGTGGGGCCTCGCGGTCTTCGCCGGCGTGTACGTGGCGCACAAGTCGGGCGCCCACCTCAACCCCGCCGTGACGATCGGCCTGTTCGCAGCCGACCAGCCCTTCGCGACCATCACCGGCCCCGAGGGCGTGGTCACCGCGACGATCGAGCCGACCGTCGGGAACATGTTCATGTACTTCGGCGCAGAGATGCTCGGCGCCTTCATCGGCGCGGTCTTCGCGTTCCTCGCCTACAAGAAGCACTTCGACGAGGACGCCCCGGGAGCGACGAAGCTCGCCGTGTTCTCCACCGGACCGGAGATCCGCTCCTACTGGTGGAACTTCCTCACGGAGGTCATCGCGACGTTCGTGCTCGTGTTCTTCGTCGTCGTGTCGGGCAAGACGCCGTCCGGTCTCGGGCCGCTCGCCGTCGCGCTCATCGTCGTCGGGATCGGCGCGAGCCTCGGTGGTCCGACCGGCTACGCCATCAACCCTGCGCGCGACCTCGCGCCCCGCATCGCCCACGCGCTCCTGCCGATCAAGGGCAAGGGCTCCAGCGACTGGTCCTACTCGTGGGTCCCGGTCGCCGGCCCGCTCGTCGGCGGCGTGCTCGCGGGCCTGCTCGGCGCCGCATACATCTGACGGACGCCCACGTGGCCGGGGAGGGGCACCCCGGCCACGTGGCCACACGCTGCTGCACCTCAACCCACACCCACACCGACGTGAAGGACTGAACGCACCATGGCCGACTACGTTCTCGCCATCGACCAGGGGACCACGAGCTCCCGGGCCATCGTCTTCAACCACTCCGGGGAGATCGTCTCCACCGGCCAGCTCGAGCACGACCAGATCTTCCCGCGCGCGGGGTGGGTGGAGCACAACCCGGAGCAGATCTGGAACAACGTCCGCGAGGCCGTGGGCCTCGCCCTGACCCGGGCGAACGTCACCTACCAGGACATCGCCGCCGTCGGGATCACGAACCAGCGCGAGACAGCGGTCGTGTGGGACAAGACCACCGGGAAGCCCGTCTACAACGCCATCGTCTGGCAGGACACCCGGACGCAGAAGATCGTCGAGGAGCTCGGCGGCTCCGACGGCCCCGAGAAGTACAAGTCGGTCGTCGGTCTCCCGCTCGCGACCTACTTCTCCGGCCCCAAGGTCAAGTGGATCCTCGACAACGTCGAGGGCGCCCGCGAGGCCGCCGAGCGCGGCGACCTGCTGTTCGGCAACACCGACACGTGGACGCTGTGGAACCTCACGGGCGGCGTCAACGGCGGCGTGCACGTCACCGACGTGACCAACGCGTCGCGCACCATGCTCATGGACCTCGACACCCTCTCGTGGCGCGAGGACATCGCCGCCGACATGGGCATCCCCCTGTCGATGCTCCCGGAGATCAAGTCGTCCTCCGAGGTGTACGGGCACGGGCGCCAGCAGGGCCTCCTGCCGGGCGTGCCGATCGCCGGCATCCTCGGCGACCAGCAGGCCGCCACGTTCGGCCAGGCGTGCTTCGAGGTCGGGCAGGCCAAGAACACGTACGGCACCGGCAACTTCATGCTGCTCAACACCGGGACCGAGAAGGTCATGAGCGAGAACGGCCTGCTCACGACCGTCTGCTACAAGATCGGCGACCAGCCCGTCCGCTACGCGCTCGAGGGCTCCATCGCCGTCACCGGCTCGCTCATCCAGTGGCTGCGCGACAACCTCGGCATGTTCGAGGACGCACCCGACGTCGAGTGGCTCGCCGGGAAGGTCGAGGACAACGGCGGCGCGTACTTCGTGCCCGCGTTCTCCGGCCTCTTCGCCCCGTACTGGCGGCCCGACGCGCGCGGCGCGCTCGTCGGCCTCACCCGGTACGTCAACCGCAACCACATCGCGCGCGCCGCACTCGAGGCGACGGCCTTCCAGACGCGCGAGGTGCTCGACGCCATGAACGCGGACTCCGGCGTCGACCTCACCGAGCTGCGCGTCGACGGCGGCATGGTCGCCAACGAGCTGCTCATGCAGTTCCAGGCCGACCAGCTCGGCGTCGACGTCGTGCGCCCCAAGGTCGCGGAGACCACCGCGCTCGGCGCCGCGTACGCCGCCGGCATCGCCGTCGGGTTCTGGCAGGGCGAGCAGGACGTCATCGACAACTGGGCCGAGGACAAGCGGTGGAGCCCGTCGATGGACGACTCCGAGCGCGAGCGCCTCTACCGGAACTGGAAGAAGGCCGTGACGAAGACGTTCGAGTGGGTGGACGAGGACGTCGAGCAGTAGTCCCTCTCTCGACGGAGGTCCCGCCTTCCGGAGGGGGTGGGGTGGTGTCGCCGGTCGTGGCGACACCACCCCACCCCCTCTTCGCGCGTCGCCTCTCGTGCGGGGCGTGCCCCCACGTCCGGAGAGGCGACCAGGGCGCGGGTGTCAGCCGAGGCTGAGGGGGAGGCGGGTCGCCAGGGGGCCCAGCGCAGCTCGCTCCGCGGCCGTCGGGGCGCGGCGCCCCGTCACGACGCGCAGGGCGTCCGGGTCCGCGAGGGACGGCGGGACCGGCGCGCCCAGGAGGGCCTCGAGGAGCGTGCGCGACGCCGCGAGCGTGGCCTCGGGCGGTCCGGCCGCGGACGGCAGGTGCGCGACGAGGTCGAGGTGGTGCACGGTCCACTCCAGGACGTACGCGTCCAGGAAGTCGCGGACGGTGAGCGTCTCCCCCTGCGTCCCGACGACGGCCGTCGGGTCCGCGAGCCCCGCCGCACGTCCCGCGGCGGCGAGGAGGTCGTCGACGTGGTGCCGCAGGGCGCCCGGCAGCCCGTAGGCCGCCGCGAGCCGCGCGACGAGGCGGCCGTGGGGGTCGGGGTGCGCCTCGGCCTCGCCCGCACGCCAGTACGCGACCGCGTCGACGGTCGGCTCCGCGTCCTCCGGGGTCACCAGGGTGACGAGGACGTCCTGCGCGCCGATGGTCAGGTGGCAGACGAGGTCGCGCACCAGCCACCCGGCGCAGCCCGACGGCCGCTCCCAGTCGTCGTCCGCGAGGTCGTCCACGGCGTCCTGCAGGGCGGTCACCGCCTGGGTGAAGAGGAGCATCCCGGCACGCTAGCCCCGCCGCCGAGGCCGGACAAGGGGTCGCCGCGGTCCCCCCGCCGCGTGGGCGTCGCGCCCGACCGGCGCCGTCCCCGGCGACTAGGGTGAACCGGGTGAGCGTCGTGCGCGAGACCAGCTACACCGTCCCCGGGATCCACGTCACCGACCGCGAGCTCGAGGTGCCGCTCGTCTGGGGCGACGACGGCGACCCGCGCCGCCTGACGCTGTTCGTGCGCGAGCTCGTCGACCCCGTGCGCCGTCGGGACGACCTGCCGCTGCTCGTCTTCCTCCAGGGCGGCCCGGGCGGCAAGGGGCCGCGCCCCACCGGCCCCGACGGCTGGGTCGGCACGGCGCTCGAGACGCACCGGGTGGTGCTGCTCGACCAGCGGGGCACCGGGCGGTCGTCGGCCGTGCGGGGCGCGGCGCTCGCGGCCCGCGGGTCGGGCGCCGCCCAGGCCGACCACCTGTCGCACTTCCGCGCCGACGCGATCGTCGCGGACGCGGAGCACGTGCGACGCACGGTCTACGGCGGCCGGCGCTGGTCCTCGCTCGGGCAGTCCTACGGCGGGTTCCTCACCATGACCTACCTGTCCCGGGCGCCCGAGGCCCTCGACGCGTGCTACGTGACGGGCGGGCTCCCGGGTCTGACGGCGGACGCGCGCGAGGTCTACCGCCGCACCCAGCCGCGCGTCGTCGCGAAGAACGCCGCGTACCGCGAGCGGTATCCCGACGACGCGGCCCGGCTCGCGCGCGCCGCGGACCGCCTGGCGGTGGGCGACGTGCGTCTGCCCGACGGCGACGTGCTCACCGTCCGCCGGCTCCAGTCGCTCGGCATGGACCTCGGGATGAAGCCGGGGCCCGAGCGCATCCACTGGGTCGTGGACGAGGCGTTCGACGCGGACGCGCCGGACGAGCTCACCGACACGTTCCTCGCGGAGGTCGCCGCGGCGACGTCGTTCCGCACGAACCCGCTCTACGCGGTGCTGCACGAGTCGATCTACGCGCAGTCCGGCACCGGAGCCACCGCGTGGGCGGCGGAGGCCGTCCGTGCCGAGGACCCCGCGTTCGACCCCGCGGCCCGGCCGCTGCTGCTCACGGGCGAGATGATCTACCCCTGGATGTTCGACGAGGTCGCCGCGCTGCGGCCGTTCCGCGCGGCGGCGGAGGCGCTCGCCGCCCGCGACGACTGGCCGGACCTGTACGACCTCGACGTGCTCGCCCGCAACGAGGTGCCCGTCGAGGCGGCGGTCTACCACGACGACATGTTCGTCGACGCGGGCCTCTCGCTCGAGACCGCGGCCCGCGTGGGCAACGTCCGCACCTGGGTCACCAACGAGTTCGAGCACGACGGCCTGCGCACGGGCGACGTCCTCGCCCGCCTCCGAGACCGCCTCGCCGCCCGAGGCGGCCCCCTCCCCACATGACCCCACCTTGCTGTGGGCGTGAAATGGGCTCGGTTGAAGCGCTTCAACCGAGCCCATTTCACGCCCACAGCGGGTGACGGGTCACGACGGGGCGTGCTTGGCCAGGAATGCGTAGACCTCTGTCGCGTCGACGCCCGGGAACGCGCCGGACGGGAGCGCGGAGAGCACGTGCTGGTGCATGCGGGCGCTCGGCCACGACGCGTCCTCCCAGCGCGTCGCCGCGTCGGCGGCGGGGCGGCGGCAGCACGACTCGTCCGGGCACGACGACTGGCGCCGCACGGTCGTGTCCCGGCCGCGGAACCACTTCGCCGACGCGAAGGGCACCCCGACGGCGATCGAGAACTGGCCGGTCGTCGTCGTGCCGGTCTGGGTCGAGCACCAGAACGTCCCGGCGGGCGTGTCCGTGTACTGGTACGACTCCTGCGCGCGGTCGCGGCGCGTGAACGCCTCCCGGACGGCCCACCGTCGGCAGACCATCTGGCCCTCGATCGCGCCGGTCACGTCGGCGGGCAGGGGCAGCCCGTCGTTCTCGTACCCCCGGAACAGCGCGCCGTCGTCGCCCACGCGCAGGAAGTGCAGCGGGATACCGAGGTGCACCGTCGCGAGGTTCGTGAAGCGCTGCGCCGCGGCCTCGTGCGTCACGCCGAACGCGTCGCGGAGGTCCTCGACCGCGAGGTCCTTCTCGCGCTTGCGCCGCTCGAGGAACTCGACGGCGGCGGACTGCGGGATGAGGCAGCACGCCGCGAAGTACGTGATCTCGACGCGCTGGCGCAGGAACTCCGCGTACGAGCGCGGCCGCTCGTGCCCGAGGACGCGGTGCGCGATGGCCTGGAGGGCGAGCGAGCGCAGCCCGTGGCCGCCGGGGATCGACGCCGGCGGCAGGTAGATGCGCCCGTTCTCCAGGTCCGTGACGGTGCGCGTCGAGTGCGGCAGGTCGTCCACGTGCCAGATGGTGAAGCCGAGCTGCTCCGCCATGCGCGCGACCGTCCGGTGGGTCAGCGCGCCGACGGTGTACCCGGCCGCGCGGGCCATCTCCTCCGCGAGGGCCTCGATCTCCGGGTAGTAGTTGTCGCGCGCCTGGCGCTCGAGGCGGAGCTCGGTGTTCGCGCGCCGCGCCTCCTCCGGGGTCGCGACGGCCTCCGTCGCGCGGCGCTGGAGCTCGGCGTGCAGCCCGACGAGGTTCTCCAGGACGGGGAGCGGGAGCTTCTGGCTCGCCTTCACGGACGGCAGGCCCAGCCCGGCGAACAGCGGCCCGCGCTGCGCGCGGTCCAGCGCGATCTCCAGGGCGGCCCGGCGCGACGGCGGCTCGTCGGCGAGCAGGTCGGTCACGGGGACGTCGAGCGCCTGGGCGAGGTGCTGCAGGAGCGACAGGCGCGGCTCGCGGCGCCCGTTCTCGATCATCGACAGCAGGCTCGGGGCGGTGCCGACCGCCGCTCCGAGCGCGTCGAGCGTGAGCCCGCGGGCCGTGCGGAAGTGGCGCAGCCGGCGCCCGAGCGTGATGAGGTCCGCCTGCGGCGCGGCCGGCACGGGCTCGTCGGGGCCGCGGCCGGGCGGGGTGCGCGGAGGCACGCGGGGCTGCGAGCTGGTCACCCCTTGACAGTACGTCAAGATCCACGGATCTTCACAGCGTTCCGGTGGGAAAGTTCGTGCGCTGCTGCGTGAGGGTGGAAGGAGCACGAGGCCACCGCCGACCCCAGGGAGCACCCTCATGACCACCGCCGCCCGCACCGCCCGCACGCGCCGCACGCGGTCCGCCGCGCTGCTCGACGACGTGGAGACCGACCTCGCCGGTCTCCGGGCGCCGTCCGGCACGACCTCCGGCTCCGCCGTCGGCTCGCCGGACGGCGACCCGCGCCCCCGCGACGCCCGCGCGTGGGTGCGCGAGATCGCGAACCTCACCGAGCCCGACGCGATCGTGTGGTGCGACGGCTCCGCGGCCGAGAAGCAGCGGCTCACCGACCTGCTCGTCGACGCCGGGACGCTGCTCCCCCTCGATCCCGCCCTGCGGCCGGGCAGCTACCTCGCGCGGTCCGACCCGAGCGACGTCGCGCGCGTCGAGTCGCGCACCTTCATCTGCTCGCGCGCCGAGGTCGACGCCGGCCCGACGAACAACTGGCGCGAGCCCGCGGCGATGCGCGCCGAGCTGCGCGGGGTGTTCGACGGCTCGATGCGCGGCCGGACCATGTACGTCGTCCCGTTCTCGATGGGGCCGGTCGGCGGGCCGATCTCGCAGGTCGGCATCGAGGTCACCGACTCGCCGTACGTCGTCCTGAGCATGGGGATCATGACGCGCGTCGGCCAGGAGGTCATGGACCTGATCGACGCCGGCGCCCCGTTCGTCCCGGCCGTCCACTCGGTGGGCGCGCCCCTGGTCGACGACACGGGCGCGGTCCGCGAGGACGTGCCGTGGCCGTGCAACGACACGAAGTACATCGTCCACTTCCCCGAGACGCGCGAGATCTGGTCCTACGGCTCCGGGTACGGCGGCAACGCGCTCCTCGGCAAGAAGTGCTTCGCGCTGCGCATCGCGTCCGCGATGGCGCGCGACGAGGGCTGGCTCGCCGAGCACATGCTGCTCATCCGGGCGACGTCGCCCGAGGGCCGTGCGTACCACCTCGCCGCCGCGTTCCCGTCGGCGTGCGGCAAGACGAACCTCGCGATGCTGCGACCGACGATCCCCGGCTGGACGGTCGAGACCATCGGCGACGACATCGCGTGGCTGCGCCCCGGCCCCGACGGCCGCCTGCGCGCCATCAACCCCGAGGCGGGCTTCTTCGGCGTCGCGCCCGGCACCGGCGTCGAGACCAACCCGGCCGCCGTCGAGACGTTCGCGCGCGACACGATCTTCACGAACGTCGCACTCACCGACGACGGCGACGTGTGGTGGGAGGGCCTGACCCCCGAGCCGCCCGCGCACCTGATCGACTGGACCGGCCAGGACTGGACGCCCGACGCCGGCCGTCCCGCCGCGCACCCGAACTCGCGGTTCACCGTCTCCGCCGCGCAGTGCCCGACGATCGCCGACTCGTGGGAGGACCCCGAGGGCGTCCCGATCGACGCGATCGTGTTCGGCGGGCGCCGCGCGAGCAACGTGCCCCTCGTCGCGCAGGCGTACGGCTGGGAGCACGGCGTGTTCATGGGCGCCACCATCTCCTCCGAGCAGACGGCCGCCGCCGAGGGCACCGTCGGCGCCCTGCGCCGCGACCCGTTCGCGATGCTGCCCTTCTGCGGCTACAACATGGCCGACCACTGGGCGCACTGGCTGCGCGTCGGTGCATCGCTCGACCCGGACAAGCGGCCGAAGATCTTCCAGGTCAACTGGTTCCGCAAGGACGCCGACGGCCGCTTCCTGTGGCCCGGGTTCGGCGAGAACTCGCGCGTGGTGGCGTGGATCGCGGCGCAGGTCGACCGCTCGCGCGGCGTGCGCACCGACTCCGGCGCCGTGAAGAGCCCCGTCGGCCTGCTCCCCGCGCCGGGCGCGCTCGAGCTCGGCGGCCTCCACATGGACGACGGCGACCTCGACGCCCTGTTCGACGTCTCGCCCGAGCAGTGGCTCGCCGAGGCCGAGCTGACCGCCGAGTTCTTCGACACGTTCGGCAACCGCGTGCCCGACGAGCTCTGGGCGCAGCTCGCCCGGCTGCGGGACCGGCTCGGCGCGTAGCCCCCGCCGAGAGCCGCCCGACCGATGCGCTCCGGTTCGAGCGCTGCACTCCCCCGTGCAGCACTCGAACCGGAGCGCATCGTCCGGCGCGGGACGCGTCGCCGTCAGTACGCCGTGCCCATGAGGTCGCGGACGTCGGCGAGGGTGCGGTCCGCGATGGTGTTCGCGCGGGCGTTGCCCTCGCGGAGCACGTCGAGGGGGTCGGGGCCGTCGCCCGCGGCGAGCGCGCGGCGTCGGTCCCGCAGCGGACGCAGGTGCTCGACGAGCGCCTCGGTCACCACCTGCTTGAGCCGTCCCGCGCCCGCCGCTCCGACCTCGTCCGCGAGCGCCTCCGGCGTCGTCCCGGCCGCGAACGCGCCGAGCGTGAGGAGGTTCGCGACCTCCGGGCGGCGCTCGGGCTCGTAGGTGACGTGCCGCTCGGAGTCGGTGCGGTGGCGGCGGACGAAGCGCGCGGTCGCGTCCTCGTCGTCGCGCAGCTCCAGCGCGTTGCCCGCGGACTTGCTCATCTTGCGACCGTCCGTGCCGAGCACGGTGGGGGCGGGCGCGAGCAGCACGTCGGGCTCGGGGAAGTACGGCGCCGCGGCGGCGTAGCGCTGGTTGAAGCGGCGTGCGACGGTGCGCGTGAGCTCGACGTGCGGGAGCTGGTCCTGCCCGCCGGGCACGAGGTTGCCGTGGCAGAACAGGATGTCGGCGGCCTGGTGCACGGGGTAGGTGAACAGCAGGCCGCTCATGGGCCGTCCCTGCCGGGCCGCGGCGGCGACGGCCTCGGCCTTCACGGTCGGGTTGCGCTCGATCTCGGCCGTCGTGACGAGGCTGAGGAACGGCAGCAGGAGCTGGTTGAGGGCCGGGACCGCGGAGTGCGTGAAGATCGTCGTGCGCGCGGGGTCGATCCCCGCGGCGAGGTAGTCGAGCACGACCTCCCGCACGGTGGCGGGCAGGTCGCCGGCGTCGTCACGGTCGGTGATGACCTGGTAGTCGGCGACGACGAGCACGACCTCCACGCCGTCGTCCTGGAGCCGCACGCGGTTGGCGAGCGTGCCGAGGTAGTGGCCGAGGTGCAGCGCGCCGGTCGGGCGGTCGCCGGTGAGGACGCGGTACCCGGACGGGTCGGTCGCGAGGCGGGCCTCGATCTGCGCGGACCGCTCGCGCGCTGCGGCGACGGACGCGGTGGACGACGGCGCGGCTCCGGCCGCGGGGCGGGTCGCCTCGGCGACGGCGAGGGTCGTGGTCATGGTGGCTCTCCTTCGGTGGGGAGCCGCGCGCCGCGTGCCCGGTCGGGTGGGCCCGGACGTGACGACGTCCCGGCTGCGGCGCGCAGCTCGGGACGTGGGCAGGACTGGTCACGGCTGCGGGGGCAGCCACCACCAGCTCTGCGTGATCATGCGTCCACCTTACGCCGCGGGCCTCGCAGGGACGGAGCCCGGGTCAGGTCGCGCGGCGGGGAGCCCGGTCCGGGGGCACGGCCCGGCGGGCCGGGAGCGTCGCGATGGCGACCCCGGCGAGGCAGAGCGCGCCGCCCGCGAGAGTGACGGCCGCGGGGACCTCGGCGAGCACGAGCCAGGACAGCACGACGACGAGCGGCGGGACCAGGTACGTCGTCGCGGCGGCGCGGCCCGCGCTGAGGCGGGAAAGGGCGTACCCCCACGTCGTGAAGGCGACCGCCGTCGAGCCGAGGCCGAGCAGCACGACGGCCCACGTCGACGACGGCGGCGCCGCGGCGGTGTCGGCCGCGAGCGCCGGGGCGAGCGGGAGGAGGGCGGTGCGCCCCGACCTCGCCCACGAGGCGCTCCGGCTCGCGCGCGTCCTCGCCGGACTGGTCCCCGACGAGCACGAGGCCCACGCGCTGGTCGCCCTCCTCGAGCTCACCGCCGCGCGGTTCCCCGCCCGCACCACGCCCGACGGCGACCCCGTGCTGCTCGCCGACCAGGACCGACGGCGGTGGGACCGGTCCGCGATCCGGCGTGGCCGCGCGGCGCTGGCCCACGCCGACGCGGTCGGGCCGCCCGGTCACGGGCGCGGCGCCTACGGTCTCCAGGCCGCGATCGCCGAGTGCCACGCGGTGGCCCCGTCGGTCGAGAAGACGGACTGGGATCGCGTCGTCCTGCTCTACGAGGCGCTGGGACGGCTCGCGCCGTCGCCCGTCGTCGAGCTCAACCGGGCCGTCGCGGTCGCGATGGCGCACGGTCCGGCGGCGGCGCTGCCGATCGTCGACGAGCTCGTCGCGACCGACCGTCTGCCCGGGTTCCACCTCCTGCCGAGCGTGCGCGCGGAGCTGCTCGGCCGCCTGGGCCGCGTCGAGGAGGCCCGCGCGGAGTACGCGCTCGCGGTGCGGCTCTGCCCGAACGCCCGCGAGCAGGACCTGCTGCGCCGCAAGGCGGCCGCGCTCGGCACGTGAGGCGCTACGACGCGTCGGACGCCGTGTACGACCTGCCCGGCCAGTACGGCCACTCCTCGAAGTGCGCGACGCGCCCGTCCGGGGCGAACCGGAGCACCCAGAGGTCGCGGTACTCCTGCTCCTGGGGCGCGAGGTACCGGACCTCGAGGCGCACGACGGCGTCCGGCCCGTCCACCGCGACGGGCTCCGCGGTCACGGTGAACGTCGCCCCCTCGTCCGCGGTCCAGAAGCCGCGGATCGCGTCGTGGCCGCGCAGGGGCTCGTCGTCGTAGGGCGAGCGCAGGTACGTCGCGTCCGGGGTGAACAGGCGCTCGACGGCGGTCGTGTCGTTCGCGCGCCACGCCTCCTCGTACGCGGCGACCCAGGCCATCACGGCCTCGCGGTGGACGGCCTCAGCCACGGGAGCCTCCTCGATCGTTCGTCGACGGCCCCACCGACGCTACCCGTCCCGCGACGCTGCGAGAATCGGTGCGTGAGCGAGACCCCCGACCCCCGCACCGACTGGCGGCCGCACGTCGCCGACCCAGCCGCCCGACCGCCGTCGACCCTGCCCCACGTGGTGTTCTTCGAGCCGCGCATCCCCGGCAACACGGGCAACGCGATCCGGCTCGCGGCGGTGACCGGGGCACGTCTGCACCTCGTCGAGCCGCTCGGGTTCGACCTGGACGAGCCCAAGCTGCGCCGCGCGGGCCTGGACTACCACGACCTCGCGTCCGTCGAGGTCCACGCGGACCTGGACGGCGCGCTCGCGACCCTTCCCGGCCGGGTCTTCGCGTTCACGACGCGCGCGACGACGTCGTTCACCGACGTGACCTACCGGCCGGACGACGTCCTGCTGTTCGGCCCCGAGCCCACGGGCCTGCCCGACGACGTGCTGGCCCACGAGCGCATCACGGACCAGCTCAAGATCCCCATGCTCCCCGGGCGCCGCTCGCTCAACCTCACCAACGCGGCGTCGATCGCCGTCTACGAGGCGTGGCGGCAGACGGGGTTCGCCGGCGGCGCGTAAGGGAAAGCACGTACCTGGTGAAGGTCAAAGTTACGTACTCCTCGAGTTGCTGGCAGGGCTGCACCACGGTGAACTGTGGCCGAGCCGATCCCGGCCTTCACACCTGAGCAAAGGAGCTCCATGCGAACCATCCGACTGCGCGCCCTGGCCGTCTCCGCCCTCGCTGCCGCCGCCGTCGCGATCGCGCCCTCGGCGAGCGCGGCCCCCTACGACGGCGGCGTGTGCTCGTTCGACGTCACCCGGTCCGGGAACGTCTTCACCGTCAGCGCGGGCACGTGCGACTGGGTGCTGCTCGAGGTGTACGGCTACGCCTACGGGATGAACCTCAACCGCTCGGTCTCGACGACGAGCGTCGCGTCGGTGACGATCGAGGGACCGGTGTGGGGCGTGACCGGCGCTGCCGCGGTGGGCCGCAAGGGTGGCGTGACGGGACCCGTCGTCCGCGTGCTCTGACCACCCCTACCCCGGTGGTGTGGGCATGAAATGGGCCTGGTCTCCTGACGGAGACCAGGCCCATTTCATGCCCGCAGTGCGGGGTTGACGGTCCGGTCAGACGAGGTCGCGGACCGCTGCGTACTGGTCGCGGATCGCCGGGACCGGGTCGGCCTCGACCACCGTGGCCGACGACGCGGCCCAGGTGGGCGGCGCGACGTCCGCCCCCGGGCCGGCCTTGTGCGCGGCGAGGACCCACGCGGCCTGGCGCGCGGCGCCGTCGGCCACGTACTCGCCGGGCTCGGGGACCGTGACGGGCAGGCCGAGGACCTGCGGCGCGATGCGCCGGACCGCCTCGGACTGCGCGCCGCCGCCGATGAGCTGCACGCGCTCGACCCGGACGCCGAGCGCCCGCAGCGCGTCGAGCCCGTCCGCGAGGCCGCACAGCATGCCCTCGACGTACGCGCGCGCGAGGTGCTCCGGCGTCGACGTGCCGAGCCGGATCCCGTGCAGCGTGCCCGACGCGTCCGGACGGTTGGGCATGCGCTCGCCCTCCAGGTACGGCACGAGCACGAGCCCGTCCGCGCCGGGGGGCGCCTGGAGCGCGAGCCGCGACAGCCCCGCGTGGTCGACGCCGAGGACGGCGCGCGCCGCGTCGAGCACGCGGCTCGCGTTGAGCGTCACCGCGAGCAGCAGGTACCGACCCGTCGCGTCGGAGAACCCGTTGACGAGGCCCGACCCGTCGGCGGTGCGGTCGTCGGTCACCGCGGACACGACGCCCGACGTGCCGATCGACACCGCCACGTCGCCCGCGACCATGCCGAGGCCGAGGGCCGCGCCCGCGTTGTCGCCCGCGCCGGGGCCGAGGAGCGTGCCGCCCTCGACGGCGCTGCCTGCGACCGAGGCGTGCGCGACGCCCGCCACGGCCGACGGCGCGACGACGCGCGGCAGCACGACGTCCGTCCGCCCGAACGCGAGCTCCAGCAGGTCGAGGCGGTACGCGCCCCGTCCGTCGTCACCGTCGCCGCGGGTCGCGTCGTAGTACCCCGTGCCCGACGCGTCGGACGCGTCGGTGACGAGCGCGTCGAGGTCCGGGCCGAGCGGCGCGGACTCGTCGCCCGCCGGGCCGTACCCGGCGATGCGCCACGTGAGCCAGTCGTGCGGCAGCGCGACGGCGGCGACGCGCGCCGCGTTCTCGGGCTCGGCGTCGCGCAGCCAGCGCAGCTTGGTCACGGTGAGCGAGGCGACCGGCACCGACCCGATCGCGTCGGCCCACGCCTGCGCGCCGGCCTCGGTCGCGGACTCGACCCGGTCGTGGGCGTCGGGGACGCCCTCGGCGAGGCGGGCCTCGCCGAGCTCACGGATCAGGTCGCGCGCCGCGGGCGCCGAGCGCGTGTCGTTCCACAGGAGCGCGTCGCGCACCACGTTCCCGTCCGCGTCGAGCGCGACGAGCCCGTGCTGCTGGCCGCCGACGGCGAGCGCCGCGACGTCGTCGAGCCCGCCCGCCGCGGAGGCGGCCTCGCGGAACGCGGCCCACCACGCGTCGGGGTGGACCTCCGTGCCGTCGGGGTGCTTGGCCGAGCCCGTGCGCACGAGGGCGCCCGTCGCGGCGTCGCGCACGACGACCTTGCAGGACTGCGTGGACGTGTCGACGCCGGCGACGAGCGTGCGCTCGCCGCCGGCGTCGGACGTCCGGGCGTCGGTCGTCACCTCAGCCGATCAGGTGCTCGAGCGCGAGCTGGTTGAGGCGCACGAAGCCGAAGTCGCGGTTCGCCGCGGCGTCGACGTCGAAGTCCTCGTACGCGCTGCGGTCCGCGAGCAGGTCGGCGACGGACTCGCCCTCGCCGAGCGTGGACTGGCCGAGCTCGAACACGCCGGAGTGCGCGAACGCCTCCTGGACGCGGCTGTCGGCGCGGTACGCCGCGGCCTTGCGCGCGAGCAGGCGGTAGGTCTCCATGTTGGCGCGCGCGGAGTCCCACACGCCGACCTCGTTCTCGGTGCGCGACGGCTTGTAGTCGAAGTGGCGCGGGCCCGTGTACGTGGGGCCGCCGTTCGGGAAGCCGTTCTCGAGCAGGTCGACCGTGAAGAACGCCGAGAGCAGGTCGCCGTGGCCGAACACGAGGTCCTGGTCGAACTTGATCGAGCGCTGGCCGTTGAGGTCGATGTGGAAGAGCTTGCCCGCCCACAGCGCCTGCGCGAGGCCGTGCGTGTAGTTGAGGCCCGCCATCTGCTCGTGGCCCGTCTCCGGGTTGAGGCCCACGATGTCGCCGTTGTCGAGCTTGGCGATGAGGCCGAGCGCGTGGCCGATGGTCGGCAGGAAGATGTCGCCGCGGGGCTCGTTCGGCTTGGGCTCGAGCGCGATCTTGAGGTCGTAGCCCTTCTCCTTGATGTACGCCGCCGTGAGGTCGAGGCCCTCGGCGTAGCGCTCGTGCGCGGAGTGCAGGTCCTTGGCGCCGTCGTACTCGGTGCCCTCGCGGCCACCCCACATGACGAACGTCTTGGCGCCCAGCTCGGCCGTGAGGTCGACGTTGCGCAGCACCTTGCGCAGCGCGTAGCGGCGCACGCCGCGGTCGTTCGACGTGAGGCCGCCGTCCTTGAACACGGGGTGGCTGAACAGGTTCGTCGTCACCATCTCGATGACCAGGCCCGTGTCCTGCGCCGCCTGGCGCACGGAGTCGAGGCGCTTGGTGCGCTCGGCGTCGTCCGCGCCGAACGGCACGACGTCGTCGTCGTGGAACGTGAAGCCCCACGCGCCGAGGTCGGCCAGGCGGCGCACGGACTCGGCCGGGTCGAGCGCGGGACGGCTCGCGCTGCCGAACTGGTCCTGCGCGGTCCAGCCCACGGTCCACAGACCGAAGGAGAAGTTGATGTCTGCGTCGTGCCGGGTGGTCTCGTCGGCCACGGTGGTCTCCTCGTCGAGAGGGCCGTGACGCGGTCCTCGCGTCGACGGCCTATTTTTGTCTTACGGATGAACTTATCCGCCCGGGTCGGTAAGGTCAAGACCGTGAACCGCAGCGTCGCGACCCGCACGGGTCCCCCAGCAGCACGGCAGGCCACGCTGCGCGAGCACAACCTCGCCCTCGTCGCCCGCGCGGTCTTCGAGTCCGCCCACCCCTGCTCGCGCGCCGACATCGCCGCGGCGAGCGGCCTCACGCGCGCGACCGTCTCGACCCTCGTGGACCGGCTCGTCGCCGCGGGCATCGTCGCCGAGCTCCCGCCGGCGACCCCGCAGCGCGCCGGACGGCCCGCCGTCCCCCTCGCGCCCGCGCCGCACTCGCTCGTCGGGCTCGGCCTCGAGGTCAACGTCGACTACCTCGGCGGCCGCGTGCTCGACCTCACCGGCGCCGTCGTCGCCGAGCACGTCGACCCGGACGACCTGCACGACAGCGACCCCGCCGAGGTGCTCGCCCGGCTCGGTCGCATCGCGCAGGACCTCCTCGCGACCGTCCGCGCCGACGGCATGACGGTCGCGGGAGCCCGCCTCGCCCTCCCCGGCCTCGTCGACACGCGCGCCGGACGGCTCGAGGTCGCGCCTAACCTCGGCTGGTCCCACCTCGACCCCGTCCGCCTCCTCGGCCTCGACCCGGACGTCCCCGTCGAGATCGGCAACGAGGCCAAGCTCGCCGCGCTCGCCCAGGCGAGCCGCGGCGTCGTGCCCGACGACGCGACCGAGCCCGCACCGTCCACCTACCTCTACGTGTCGGGCGACGTCGGCATCGGCTCCGCGATCGTCGTCGACCGCCGGCTCTTCCACGGCCGCCACGGCTGGACCGGCGAGGTCGGGCACGTCGTCGTGGACCCGCGCGGCCCACGCTGCCGCTGCGGCGCGACCGGCTGCCTCGAGCAGTACGCGGGCAAGGACGCGCTCCTGCGCGGTGCGGGCCTGCCGGTCGACGCCCCCACCGAGACGCTCGTCGCCGCGCTCGACGCCGCGGAGCCCGCCGCGCTCGCCGTCGTCGAGCAGGCCGGGACCGCGCTCGGCAGCGCGCTCGCCGACTACGTGAACCTCGTCGACATCGACACCGTCCTGCTCGGCGGCATCTACCCCGCGCTCCTGCCGTACCTGCGCGGCGCGGCCGAGGCCGAGCTGCGCACGCGCGTCCTCGCCGCCCCGTGGACGGACGTCGTCCTGCTCCCCGCCCCGGTCGGCGACCACGCGGCCCTCACCGGCGGCGCGCGCGAGGTCCTGCGCGCCGTCGTCGAGGACCCGAGCGCCTGGGTCGCCGAGGACTGATCCCCGGGCGCGCGCCGGTGGTGCGCGCCCAGGGGCCCGCGTCAGGCCAGGTCGAGCCCGACCGCCGCCCACGAGAGCGCCGGGAGCGTCAGCCGCACCTCGCCATCCTCGACGCGCGCGCCGAGCGGCACGGGGCGGACGGGCTGCGCGTCCCGCGTGTTGGTCACGAACCGGTCGTGCCCCTCGGGGACCGTCAGCACGACGGCGTCGCGCACCGCCCGCACCCCGCCCGCGGCGAGCGTGACCTCGACAGGGTGCTCCGGGTCACGGTTCACGCAGAACACCTCGACACGACCGTCGGCGGTCGTCGTCGCGGAGACGTCGACGACGGGCACGTCGCCGTACGCGGCGGTCGGGACGGTCGGGCAGTCCGCGGCGACGCGCAGCGCGGCGCCCCGCGCACGGGCGGCCGTGATCGCGAAGGGCCAGAAGATGGTCTGCCGCCACGCGTCGGTGTCGGGCTCGGTGCGGATCGGCGCGATGACGTTGACGAGCTGCGCCTGGTTCGCCATCGAGACCCGGTCCGCGTGCCGGACGAGCGAGTTGAGCAGGCTCCCGACGACGACGGCGTCCGCCACCGCGTACTCGTCCTCGATGATCCGCGGCGCGACGTTCCACGCGCCCGTCAGCAGCGGCTCCTTGTCCCGCTCGTTGAAGCGGTCGAGGTACCACACGTTCCACTCGTCGACGCTGATGCCGAGCCGCCGACCCTGCATCCGGTCGCCGAGCGCCGCCTCCTCCTCGTCGAGGATCTCCGCGACGGTCGCGATGTAGCGGTCGAGCCCGACGCCGGACGCGAGGAAGGAGGGCAGGTCGCCCGGGGTCTCCTCGTAGTAGGCGTGCAGCGACACGTGGTCGACGAGCCCGGCGGTCTGGCGGACCACCTCGCGCTCCCAGTCCCCGAACGTCGGCTGGTCGGCCGACGACGACCCCGCCGCGACGAGCTCGACCGTCGGGTCGACGAAGCGCATCAGCCGCGCGGTCTCGGCCGCGAGCCGGCCGTACTCGTGGGCCGTCTTGTGGCCGATCTGCCAGTCGCCGTCCATCTCGTTGCCGAGGCACCACAGGCGGAAGCCGAACGGGTCCGGCGCGCCGTTCGCCCGACGCTCGTCGGACAGCGCGGTACCGCCCGGGTGGTTGCAGTACTCGAGGAGCTGCGCCGCCTCGGCCGCGCCGCGCGTGCCGAGGTTGACCGCCATCATGACCTCGAGCCCCGCGCGCTCGGCCCACCCGGCGAACTCGTGCAGCCCGACCTGGTTGGTCTCGATGCTGTGCCAGGCGGCGTCCAGCCGGACCGGGCGCTGCTCGCGCGGGCCGACGGAGTCCTCCCACCGGAAACCGGAGACGAAGTTCCCGCCCGGGTAGCGCACGACCGTCGCACCCAGCTCGCGCACGAGCTCGAGCACGTCGCCGCGGAAGCCGTCGGCGTCGGCCGAGGGGTGCCCGGGGTCGTGGATCCCCCCGTACACGCAGCGCCCCATGTGCTCGACGAACGTGCCGAACAGCCGCGGAGAGACGGCGCCCACGGCGTCGTCCGGATCGATCTGGATGCGTGCGTGGGTCATGGTCCTCGTCTCGTGGGTCGGTGCCGACGGGTCGACGGCGGGGCTCTGCGGTGCGCGGGCGACGCTCAGCGACGTGTGGCCGCGGCGGGCGGGGGTGCGGTGCTCGCGCGCTCGACGAGACGGGTGGGCACGAGCCGCGTCCCGGTCTCGGCGACGCCGTCGTGCACCTGGCGCAGGACCTGCTCGACGCACCGACGCCCCACCTCGGCGAAGTCCTGGTGGACGGTCGTCAGGGGCGGCAGGAACTCGCTCGACTCGGGCAGGTCGTCGAACCCGACGACGCTCACGTCCTGCGGCACGCGCCGGCCCGCGTCGTGCAGGGCGCGCACGAGCCCGAGCGCCATCTGGTCGTTCGCGACGAACACCGCGGTCACGTCGTCGTCCTCGGCGAGCCGCCGCCCGGCCTCGTAGCCCGACGCGGGCGACCAGTCGCCCCGCTCCGGCTCGGGCACCGGACGGCCGGCGCGCTCCAGCGTCTCGCGCCACGCGACGGCCCGGCGCTCGGCCGCGAAGGAGCTCTCCGGGCCGGCGAGGTGGTGGACGGTGCGGTGGCCGAGGTCGAGCAGGTGCTGCACCGCCTGGCGGGTGCCGTCCGCCTGGTCCGTGTCGACGACGGCGTACGCGTCGCCGGCGTCGGAGTCGGCGACCACGACCTTCACCCCGGGCGGGAGGTTGACTCGCGCCACGTCGAGCAGGTGCACCTCCATGAGGAGGATGATCGCGTCGACGGCCAGCTCGCCGAGGCGCGTGAACGCGCCGTGCACGCCACCCTGGGTCGGCGCGGCGACGGGGATGACGGTGATCGCGTAGCCCTGGGCGGCCGCGGACGTCGCGATGGCCTCGAGCGTGCGGACGTTGCCCGTGGTCGCGAGCGAGAAGAGGATCACGCCGATGGTCCGGAACGTGCCGCTCTTGAGCGCGCGGGCCGCGCTGTTCGGCCGGTAGTCGAGCTCGGCCATCGCGGCGAGCACGCGGGTGCGCGTCTCCTCCACGACCCCGGGGTGCCCGTTGGCGACGCGCGACACGGTCTGCGCGGACACCCCGGCCATCCGGGCGACGTCGGCCATCGACACGCGGCGGACGTCGTGCGGCCGGCGGGCCCGGGCCGGCTCGACGGCGGGGACCGTCTCGGCGACCGGAGCGGTCCGCCGCTGCGGCGCCGTCGTCGTGACGGGGGCGTCGTCGTCGAGCCGGTTGGTCATCCGTCGTCCTCGCGGTCAGTGGCGGCACAGCTCCAGCGCTGGTTCGGCGCCGTCGCGCCGACGTCGACCACCCTAAGCGATGTTTGCGCAAACATCGAATGTCGTGCATGCTGATGTTTGCGTAAACAAGGGCGACGACCGGCGTCCCCTTCCCCCGACGACGAGGACACAGCATGACGACGACGTCCCCACCCGTGGCAGGAGCGTCCCTGCCATCGGTCGACGCACCTTCGTCCCCCCGCACCCGACGCCACCGGCGCTCGTGGGTCGGCTGGGGCTTCGTGGGTCCGTTCATGGCCGTGTTCGCCCTGGTGTTCCTCGCACCCATCGCGTACTCCCTGTACCTGAGCCTGTTCCGCACGCAGATGGTCGGCGGCACGCACTTCGTGGGTCTCGACAACTACGCCCGGGCGTTCTCGGACCCGCAGTTCTGGGAGGCGCTCGGGCGCGTCAGCCTCTTCCTCGTGGTCCAGGTGCCGATCATGCTCGGCCTCGCGCTGCTCGTCGCCCTCGCGATCGACAGCGGCCGGCTCTACGGCAAGTCGTTCTTCCGCATCTCGATCTTCCTGCCGTACGCCGTCCCGGCCGTCGTCGCGACGCTCATGTGGGGCTTCATGTACGGCACGCGGTTCGGGCTCGTCGGCAACATCAACGACGCGCTCGGCGTCTCGCTGCCCAACCCGCTCTCCCCCGACCTCGTGCTCGCCTCGATCGGCAACATCGTGACCTGGGAGTTCGTGGGCTACAACATGCTCATCTTCTACTCGGCGCTGCGGGTGATCCCCACGTCGCTGTACGAGGCCGCGGAGCTCGACGGGGCCAGCCAGTGGCGCATCATCTCGGCGATCAAGCTGCCCGCGATCCGCGGCGCGCTGGTCATCGCGACGATCTTCTCGATCATCGGCTCCTTCCAGCTCTTCAACGAGCCGAGCATCCTGCAGGCGCTCGCCCCGAACGCGATCACGACGTACTTCACCCCGAACCTGTACGCGTACTCGCTGTCCTTCTCCGGGCAGCAGTACAACTACTCGGCCACGGTCGCGATCATCATGGGCGTCGTCACGATGATCGTCGCCTACGTGGTCCAGCTCCGCGGCATGCGCAAGGAGGCCTGAGACCATGACCACCGCGACCCCCACGGCCTCCGCAGCGTCCCGCCCCGGACCGAAGCCCGTCCGCCTCCGCACGCCCCGGCGTGCCGCGTACTCCGCCGACAAGCCCCGCCGCAGCGTGCTGCTCACCGTCCTGACCGGCGTCGTGCTCGTGTACTCGCTCGTCCCGCTCGTCTGGCTCGTCGTCAACGCGACGAAGACCCAGCCCGACCTCTTCGACAGCTTCGGGCTGTGGTTCGGCAGCGAGTTCGCGCTGGTCGACAACGTCGTCCAGACGCTCACCTACGACGACGGCATCTTCGTCCGCTGGCTCGCCAACACCCTGCTCTACGTGGTCGTGGGCGCCGGCGGGGCCACGTTCCTCGCCGTGATGGGCGGGTACGCGCTCGCCAAGTTCGACTTCCCCGGCAAGCGAGGCGTGTTCGCGACCGTCATCGGCGCCGTCGCGGTGCCGGGCACGGCGCTCGCCGTGCCGACGTTCCTCATGTTCAGCCAGATGGGCCTGACGAACACTCCCTGGGCCGTGATCATCCCGTCGCTGATCTCCCCGTTCGGCCTCTACCTCATGTGGACCTACGCCGCCGAGTCGGTGCCCCAGGAGCTGCTGGAGGCCGCCCGCGTCGACGGCGCCAACGAGGCCCGCACGTTCTTCCAGGTGTCCCTGCCGCTGCTCGCGCCCGGCATCGTCACCGTCCTGCTCTTCACCATGGTCGCGACCTGGAACAACTACTTCCTGCCGCTGATCATGCTCAAGGACCCCGACTGGTACCCGCTGACCCTCGGGCTCAACGCGTGGAACGCCCAGGCGGCCACCGCGGGCGGGCAGGCGATCTTCAACCTCGTCATCACCGGCGCGGTCCTGACGATCCTGCCCCTCGTGATCGCGTTCCTGTTCCTGCAGCGCTACTGGCAGTCCGGCCTCGCGGCCGGCTCGGTCAAGGAGTGACGGTCCGACGCCGGACCGTCCACCCACCCGCCGGCACCCCGGCGCACACCCCCACCCGCACCACCCCACGCACCACCCGTCCGTCTGACGACGAAGTGAGAGGAACCCGCATGTCCCCCATCACCCGCAGGTCGCGCCGAGCGACCGCCGCCATCGCCGCCACCGGCGTCCTCGCCCTCGTGCTCACCGCCTGCAGCGGCGGGTCGGGCGGCGGGAGCTCCGACGACGCGGAGAGCGCCCTCGAGGAGGGCGGCACGATCACCGTGTGGGCCTGGGACCCCACGCTGGAGAGCGTCGCCGCCGACTTCGAGGAGGAGAACCCCGGGGTGACGGTCGACATCGTCAACGCCGGCACCGGCAACGACCAGTACACGGCCCTCCAGAACGCGATCGCCGCCGGCTCCGGCGTGCCCGACGTCGCGCAGATCGAGTTCTACGCCCTCCCGCAGTTCGCGCTCTCCGAGGCGCTCACCGACCTCTCGTCCTACGGGGCCGACGACCTCGACGGCACGTTCACGCCCGGCCCGTGGGACGCCGTGACGCAGGGCGACGGCGTCTACGCGCTGCCGACCGACTCCGGCCCGATGGCGCTCTTCTACAACAAGCGCGTGTTCGACGAGCACGGCATCGCGGTACCGACGACGTGGGACGAGTACGTCGAGGCCGCCCGGGCGCTGCACGCCGCCGACCCCGGCGCGTACCTCACCAACGACACGGGCGACGCCGGCTTCACGACCTCCATGATCTGGCAGGCCGGCGGGCGCCCCTACCAGGTCGACGGGACCGACGTCACCGTCGACTTCTCCGACGAGGGCACGCAGAAGTTCGCGACGACGTGGCAGCAGATGATCGACGAGGACCTCGTCGCGCCCGTCACGTCGTGGAGCGACGAGTGGTACCAGGGCCTCGCCGACGGGTCGATCGCGAGCCTCGTGATCGGCGCCTGGATGCGCGGCAACCTCGAGACCTCGGTCGAGTCCGCCTCGGGCGACTGGGCCGTCGCGCCCATGCCGCAGTGGGAGTCCGGCGCCGACGTCACCTCCGAGAACGGTGGCAGCTCGCTCGCCATCCCGGCGGCGAGCAAGAACCAGGACCTCGCGTGGGCGTTCCTCGAGTACGCGACGGTCGGTGACGGGATCGCGACCCGCGTCGCCGAGGGCGCGTTCCCCGCGACCGTCGCCGAGCTCGAGGCCGACGACTTCACGCAGCAGGAGTTCGAGTACTTCGGCGGCCAGAAGGTCAACGAGGTCCTCGCGGACTCCGCCGCGCACGTCGCCGAGGGCTGGGCGTACCTGCCGTTCCAGGTGTACGCGAACTCCGTCTTCAACGACACCGTCGGCAAGGCCTACGTCTCGGGCACCCCGCTCGCCGACGGGCTGACCGCGTGGCAGGACGCCACGGTCACCTACGGCAAGGACCAGGGCTTCACCGTCAACGAGTGACGCGCTGACACCGTCACCCCCGGTCGTCGGGCCGGCGCTCGCTCGCCGGCCCGACGACCTCCCCGAGGACGCCGTCGCGCGTCCTCCCGACCGGCCGGGCACCGCCCGTCGCCGCGCACCGTCCCGCTAGGAGCACGCATGTCTTCCCCCACCCCGTTCCGCTGGCTGCGCCGTCCCGGGCCGCACACGCCGCCGGGCGAGCCCGGTGCGTACACGCCGTCGGTCCTGTCCTACGGCGCGGACTACAACCCGGACCAGTGGCCGCGCGAGGTCTGGGACGAGGACGTGCGCCTCATGCGCGAGGCGGGCGTGACGGTGGTCTCGCTCGCGATCTTCTCGTGGGCCCGCATCCAGCCGACCGAGGACACGTGGGACTTCGCGTGGCTGGACGACGCGATGGACCTGCTCCACGCGCACGGCATCACGGTCGACCTGGCGACGGCGACGGCCTCGCCGCCGCCGTGGCTGACGACGAAGCACCCGGAGGTCCTGCCGCAGACGCGCACGGGCGAGACCCTGTGGCCGGGCGCGCGGCAGCAGTGGCGCCCGACGTCGCCGGTCTTCCGGGAGCACGCGCTGCGCCTCGTCGAGCGCATGGCCGAGCGGTACGGCGACCACCCGGCGCTCGTCGCGTGGCACGTGTCCAACGAGCTGGGCTGCCACAACGTCGACGACTTCTCCGACGACGCCGCCGCGGCCTTCCGCGCGTGGCTGCGCGAGCGCTACACGACCCTCGACGCGCTGAACGACGCCTGGGGCACGGCGTTCTGGTCGCAGCGGTACAGCGCGTGGGAACAGATCCTGCCGCCGCGGCTGGCCGCGTCGCACCCGAACCCGACGCAGCAGCTCGACTTCAAGCGCTTCTCGTCCGACGCCCTGCGGCAGTACCTGCGCGCGGAGGCCGAGATCCTGCGCCGGATCACGCCCGACGTCCCCGTGACGACGAACTTCATGGTCATGGGCGAGACGAAGGGCATGGACTACGCGGCCTGGGCCGACGAGCTCGACTTCGTCTCCAACGACCACTACGTGCTCCCCGGGCCGCAGGCCCTGGACGAGCTCTCGTTCTCCGCCAACCTCACCGGCGGCATCGCCCGGCACCAGCCCTGGTTCCTCATGGAGCACTCGACGAGCGCTGTGAACTGGCAGCCCGTCAACGTCGCGAAGAAGCCGGGCGAGCTCGCGCGCGACTCGCTCACCCACGTGGCCCACGGCGCCGACGCGGTCTGCTACTTCCAGTGGCGCCAGTCCGCGGCCGGCGCGGAGAAGTACCACTCGGGCATGGTCCCGCACGCGGGCGAGCGCTCGCGCCTGTTCCGTGACGTCGTCGCGCTCGGCGCGACCCTGCGCGACCTCGCGCCCGTCGCGGGCAGCACGCAGAAGCCCGCGCGCGCCGCGATCGTCTTCGACTGGGACTCGTGGTGGACGAGCGAGCTCGACTCCCACCCGACGGACCGGCTGCGCTACCGCCAGGAGGCGCTCGACTGGTACTCGGCGTTCCTCGCGCTCGGCGTGCGCGCGGACGTCGTGCCGTCCGCGACGGACCTCGCGACGTACGACGTCGTCGTGGCGCCGGTGCTGCACGTCGTCCCGGCCGGCCTGCGCGACCGCCTCACGGCGTTCGTCGAGGCGGGCGGCCACCTCGTCACGACCTACTTCTCGGGCGTCGTCGACCAGGACGACCACGCGTGGCTCGGCGGCTACCCGGGCGCGCTGCGCGACCTGCTCGGCATCCGGGTCGAGGAGTTCGCCCCGCTGCTGGACGGCGAGAGCGCGACGGTCGAGCTCGCGGGCGAGCAGCTCGAGGGCACGGTGTGGACCGAGCCGGTGGACGTCGTCGACCCCGACGTCGAGGTGCTGGGCTGGTACAAGACCGGCGAGCAGGCCGGCCGCGCCGCCGTGACGCGCCGGACGGTCCGCACCGGCGACGGCACGGGCGCCCGCGAGGGCTCCGCCGCGTACGTGTCCACGCGCTTCGGCCGCCAGGGCCTCGTCCCCGTGCTCGCCCGTCTGCTCGACGACGCGGGCGTGCGCAGCGAGCTGCCCGCCGCCGTGCGCGGCGACGTCGAGCTCGCGGTCCGCACCGACGGCACGGACGACTTCTGGTTCCTCGTCAACCGCACGGCCCGTCCGGTCGAGGTGCCCGACGTCGCGGGCGACGTCCTCGCCGGGCGCCGCCTCACGGCGTCGGGCACGAGGGCCGGCACGGCGGAAGGCACGGCGGAAGGCACGGCGGAAGGCACGGCGGAAGGCACGGCGGAGGCCGCGGTGGAGGGCACGGTGGAAGGCGCCCTGCTGCTCGAGCCGCGCGGCGTCGCGGTCGTCCGCCGCCCGGCCGAGCCGACCCCGCCGAGGAAGCAGCCCGCCACCGCGAGGTAGAGCCCCGGTACCACGAGGTAGAGGCCTGGTACCGCGAGGTAGAGGCCTGGTAACGCCGAGGTGGAGGCAGCGGTCGCGGTCGTCGAGACCACGCCTCTACCTCGGCAGACCAGGGCTCTACCTCGGCAGACAGACCCCGCGGGAACGACCCGCACCCGGTGCACCCCGCCGGTTCGCAGCGACGCGAAGGAGGTGGCTCAGGGATGAGCCCGACCGACACCGACACGACCACGCGGGGTGGACCACCCGGTCCTCGCCGCACGAGCCCGGGCGGCCCGGCCGCCCGCCGGACGGGGGCCCGCGTCGTGGCGGGCCTCGGCGCCGGGGCGCTCGTCGCGGGCTGCGCGCTCGCGACCCTGCCCGCGCAGGCCTCGCCCTTCGGCGCGGTCTCCGCGGCGGGCACGATGGCGGCCGCGGCCGACGTCCCGGGCGTCACCGTCACGCCCGACCCGTCGTACGCGGGCGCTCCGTTCGAGGGCTGGGGCACGAGCCTCGTGTGGTTCGCGAACGCCACGGGCGACTACCCGGACGAGATCCGCGAGAGGCTCGCGGACATGGTGTTCGGCGACGAGGGCCTCAACCTCAACATCGCGCGCTACAACGTCGGCGGCGGCAACGCGCCCGACGTGCCGGACTACCTGCGCGCGGGCGGCGCCGTCGACGGCTGGTGGAAGGCGCCCGAGGGCACGACGCGCACCGACGTCGACTGGTGGGACCCCGAGAACCCCGACCACTGGGACACCGACGCCGACGCGACGCAGCGCTGGTGGGTCGACCGGATCAAGGACGACGTCACGCACTGGGAGACGTTCAGCAACTCCCCGCCGTGGTTCATGACCGTGAGCGGGTACGTCTCGGGCGGGTTCAGCTCGACCGCGGACCAGCTCAAGACCGAGAGCATCGACGACTTCGCGGCCTACATGGTCGGCGTGACCGAGCGCCTCGAGGACGCGCACGGCATCGAGGTCGACACGATCGACCCGTTCAACGAGCCCAACACGAACTACTGGGGCACGCAGCTCGGCGCCGACGGCAACCCCACCGGGGGCCGCCAGGAGGGCGCCCACATGGGCCCCGCGCTCCAGGCGAAGGTCGTCCCGGCGCTCACCGCGGCGCTCGAGGGCTCGTCGACCGACGCCGTGATCTCGGCGATGGACGAGACCAACCCGGGCACGTTCGCGACCAACTGGAACGCCTACCCGCAGGCGGTCCGCGACCAGGTCTCGCAGCTCAACGTCCACACCTACGGCACGGGCCAGCGCACGACGGTCCGCGACATCGCCAAGGGCGAGGACAAGCCGCTGTGGATGAGCGAGGTCGGCGGGAACTGGAGCTCGACGGGCCAGGACTTCGAGACCATGGAGTCCGGCCTCGGCAGCGCGCAGCACATCGTCGACGACCTGCGCGAGCTCGAGCCGAGCGCGTGGGTGTTCTGGCAGCCGGTCGAGGACTACGCCAACATGGCGCCCGGCGGCGAGAGCGCGAACGGCATGAACTGGGGCGAGATCCAGATCCCGTTCGACTGCACCGCCGAGGACACGCTCGAGACGTGCCCGATCTACACGAACACGAAGTACTGGGCGACCCAGAACTTCACGCACTACATCGAGCCGGGCGACTCGCTGGTCCGCTCGGACGACGCCAGCAGCACGGCTGCGGTGTCGGCCGACGGCACGTCGGCGACCGTCGTGCACGTCAACGCCACCAAGGCCGAGCGCGCCGTGACGCTCGACCTGTCGAAGTTCGGTGCGGTCGGGTCCGATGCGACCGTCACCCCCGTGGTCACGAGCACGGCCGGCTACCTCGTCGAGGGCGAGCCGGTGGCCGTCACGCCCCGCGCCGCGGACGGCACGACCGGCCCGAGCGCGACGCTCGTCGTGCCGGCCGAGTCCGTGACGACGTTCGTCGTCGACGGCGTCTCCGGCGTCGCGGACGACGCCGCGCTCGTCCAGGACGGTCACGCCTACCGTCTCGACGGCGTGCAGGCGGACCGCTCGCTCGCGCCGTCGGCGTCGGGCACGGGCGTCGTGATCCGCACCGACGCGCCGGTCGCGGAGCAGGCGTGGGAGCTCACGGCGCTCGGCGCCCCCGAGGGCTCCGGCACGCACCGCACGCGCTACGCCGTGACGAACGCGGCCACGGGCCGCCAGCTCGCCGTCGCGGCCGACACGTCCGCCGTCCTCCAGGACGCGCCCGCCGACGTCACGGACACCCCGCTCGCCGCGCAGTGGATCCTCTCGACGACCGGCGACGGCACCTTCACGCTCGTCAACGCGTCCTCGAACACCCTCCTCGAGGTCGGCGGCCAGGCGACGGCCGACGGGTCGTCCGTGGGCACGTACCTCGCGAACTCCGGCGTGAACCAGCGCTGGCGCGTGGTCGACGAGACGGTCCTCGGCACCGAGCCCGTCCAGGCGTTCACGACGCCGGGCACCGCACCCGCGCTCCCCGCGACCGTCACCCCGGTCTACCGCGACGGGGCGCGCGGCACGCTCCCCGTGACGTGGGACGTGCCGGACGACGACGCGTGGGCCGAGCCCGGCACCGTCGAGGTGACGGGCACCGTGGCCACGCCGACCGGCGGCGAGGTCGCCGCGACGGCGACCGTCGTCGTCGACGAGCTCGCGTCCACGCTCCCCGCGCGCGCCAAGGCGTACGCGGGCGGCACCCCGGCCCTGCCCGCGACCGTCACGGCGGTCGCCGCGGGCGGCGCGGAGGTCCAGCGCCCGGTGGTCTGGGACGACGCCCCCGCGGGCGCGTACGACGCCGTCGGGGTCGTCGAGCTCGCCGGCACGGCCGACGCCGGGGCGGGCGCCACGCTCCCGGCCACCGTCCGCGTCCAGGTGACCGAGGCGGCGTCCGCCGACGGCGCGCTCGCCGCGGGCACGACCGCGAGCGCGACGTTCACCGAGCCGGGCTACGCCGTCGGGGGCGTCGTCAACGGCGACCTCACGGACAAGGCGTGGTCCAACTGGGTGTCGGGCACCAAGCGGACCTCCGACACGCTCACCGTCACGCTCCCCGCCGACCGGGACGTCACGGGCGTCGTGACGCGGTTCTGGAAGGACGGGTCCAGCGCGAGCTGGGCGCAGTCCGTCCGGCTCCAGGCCCTCGTGGGCGGGACATGGACCGACGTCGGCGCGCCTGTCACCGTGGACGCCTCGCCGGACGGCCCCGCGCCCGCGGTCGAGATCCCCGCGGACGTGCGGACGTCGTCCGTGCGCGTCGTCCTCACGGCGCGGGCGAGCACGCACATGGTCGTCTCCGAGATCGAGGTCCTCGCCAAGGTGCCGGGCACGGGGACCGACGCCACGGCGTCGGGCCTCACGGTGGACGGCGAGCCCCTCGCCGGGTTCGACCCCACGGTCACGGCGTACGACGTGCCCGTCGCGGGCGGGGTGCCCGTCGTCGAGGCGGTCGCGCACGACCCCTGGGCGACGGTCGCGGTCGAGGCCGCCGACGCCGTCCCCGGCACGACGACCGTGCGCGTCACCGCCGAGGACGGGACGGAGCATGCGTACACCCTGCGCTGGTCCGCCGACGCGGGCGCCGCCCCGGTCACCGCGGTCGCCGAGACGCGGTGCCTCGCCGGGAAGGTCTACGTCGCGGTCCGCGCCACGAACGACGGCGACGCGCCGCTCGACGTGACGCTCGCGACGCCGTACGCCACGCGGACGTTCACGGGTGTCGCCCCGGGCACGAACGCGTACCAGTCGTTCGCGTCGCGCGCCGCGTCCGTCCCCGCCGGGACGGCCGTCGTGACGGTCGACGGGTACGCGCCGCTCGAGGTCGCGTTCGACGCGCGCACCTGCTGAGCGGTCCGGCCCACCGTGCGGGCCCGGTCGACGTCACCCGTGACGCCGGCCGGGCCCGTCGCCGTCCCGCGGGCCGGCACGTGAGGCGGCACGCGAGGCGGCACGTGAGCCGGCCCTCCGGCCGACGCGCGGGACGGATCCGGAAAGGTCGGCGCCACGCCGCCGATCGCAGAGCGAGCGTCGGCAGGTCCGCGTACCGTGTCCCGGGTGCCCGGCACCGTGCCGGGACGAGGAGGAGCGCACCACGGTGACCCCGACGACGAGCGGCGACGTCCTGACGACGAGCGGCGGCACGCGCTGGACCATGCGAGGCGAGATCGACGCCGCGGTCCAGGCCCGCCGCGAGGACGAGCTGCTGCGGCTCGCGCAGTCCGCGGACGAGCGCATCCACGTCGACCTCGGTGACGTGACCTTCATGGACTCGGGCGGCCTGCGCCTGCTCTACCACGCCGCCACCGCCGGGTCGGGGTCGCCCGTGCTGGAGCGCGTCCCGCGCCGCGTCCGCGACCTGCTGGAGCTCAGCGGGGTCGTCGAGCTCTTCGAGATCGCGGACGACACCACCGGCGAGGGCGGCGCGTGAGCGTCGAGCACGCCGCGGTCCCCGTCGGCTTCGTCGAGATCGGCTCCTGGCCGCTGCGCGGGCTGGGCGACCTCGCGACGCTCCGCGAGGGACTGCACCGCCTCCTCACCGGCGGGCCGCTCCCGCCGGACCGCGCGCTCGAGGCGACACCGGAGCGCGTCGTCCTCGTGGCGAGCGAACTCGCCACCAACGCCCTGCGCCACGGCCTGCCGCCCACTCGCGTCCGCCTGCTCAGCGACGGGCGCGAGCTCGTCGTCGACGTCGTCGACCACTCGCCGGACGCGCCCGTGGTCGCCGGTCGGCGCTCACCGGGGGCGGGCGGGTTCGGCCTCGTGCTCGCGCAGCGGGCGTCCACGGCCGTCGGCTGGTTCCGGGCCGGTACGGGCGAGAAGCACGTGTGGGCGCGGTTCGACGTCCCGGTCTTCCGCGGCGGCGCCTCCGTGCGCAGCGCGCTCCTCCCCGTCGGCTGACCGCTGTCGGCTGACCGCTGTCGGCTGCCCGTTGACCCGCCGCGAGGCGCTCAGGCGTCGCGGCGCACCAGGAGCAGCGTCGCGTCGTCCGCGGAGCGCGGGTCGCGCGCCGCGGTGACGATCCCGTCCGCGTCCACGTCCGGGCCCGCCGCGAAGACCGCCGCGAGCCGGTCGAGCCCGTCCCGGATCG
This sequence comes from Cellulosimicrobium sp. NPDC030954, assembly GCF_055571305.1. NCBI lineage: Bacteria > Bacillati > Actinomycetota > Actinomycetes > Micrococcales > Promicromonosporaceae > Cellulosimicrobium > Cellulosimicrobium sp. NPDC030954. The sequence goes on along the minus strand of NZ_JBVIFN010000001.1, from coordinate 548,327 downwards.
ACTCTCCCCGGCGCTCGACCAGCCCGTCGCTGTAGAGCACGAGCGCTCCCCCGGGCGGCACCTGCAGCACGTGCGCGGTCGGGACGCGGTCCACGATCCCCAGCGGGGGGACGCTCGCGCGCTCGGCCCACGTCGTCGTGCCGTCCGGCCGGACGACGAGCAGGGGCGGGTGCCCCACCGACACGTGCTCGACGACGCCGCTCACCGGGTCCAGGAGCGCGACCGCGAGCGTCGCGACCTCGCCCGGCAGCGTCCAGCGGGCGACCTCGCCCAGCCGCGCCACGGCCTCGACCGCCGAGCCCGAGCTCACGAGCGCGGCGCGCAGCGTCGTGCCGAGCTGGCCCATCGTCGCGGCGGCCTGGAGCCCGTGCCCCGTAACGTCTCCCACGACGAGCGCGAGGCGGCCCGACGGGAGCACGAGGGCGTCGTACCAGTCGCCGCCGACCAGGCCCGTGCCGGCGGACTCGTAGCGCGACTCCAGCGTCCAGCCCGGGACGTCGGGCAGGAGCGCCGGCAGGAGGCTGCGCTGCAGCTCCTCCGTCGCGCGCACCGCCTTGCGCCCACGCAGGTACAGCGCCTCGACGAGGTGGCCGCGCAGCGACGTCGCGACGTCGGTCTGGTCCGAGGTCCACGGCACGCTGTGGCCGCGCACGACCTCGCGCCAGCGCTCGAACGACCTGCGCGGGCTCAGGCGGACCGTCTCGCCCTCGCGCAGCGCGATCGCCTTGTTGTACGGGTCGCCGCCCCAGTCGACGTGCCGCAGCACCTCGTCGCGCACCCACACGACGACCTGACCCTCGGGGAGCACGATGCCCAGCACCCCGGCGACGTCGGGCGCGAGCGCCGCCACCTCGGGCGCGTCGCGGCCCAGCGCCTCGGTCGCGACCAGGTCCTCGCCGTGGCCGAGCACCCAGGCGACGAGCGCGCGGCACCCGTCCTCGCCGGGCGTGCTGCCGACCTTGATGAGGCCGCCCTCCGCGACGACGACCGCGCCGTCGGCCCGGACGAGGCGGCGCAGCCACCCGGATCGGGTGAGCGCGGTGCCGATCGGGACGCTCTCGTCGCGGCTGTCGGCGGCGAGGTGGGCGAGGACCCCCTCCGCGCGCCGCACCTCGGCCTCGCGCTCGTCCTCGGCCTGCGCGACGAGCCGGACCGAGAGCGCGGACCCGAGGAACTCCGCGGCCGTGCGCACCTCGTAGGGCGGCTCGTGCGGCCCCGCGTAGTGGTGGCACGCGATGAGCCCCCACAGCCGCCCCTCCCGCAGGAGCGAGATCGACATCGACGCGCGCACGCCCATGTTGCGCAGGTACTCGAGGTGGATCGGCGAGACGCTGCGCAGCGTGGAGTACGTGAGGTCGAGCGGCGCGCCCGTGGTGGGCAGCAGGGTCGGCACGATCGGCTGCGGCGCGTAGTCCACGTCCGCGATGAGCCGGATCCAGTTCTTCTCGTACAGCGCCCGGGCCTGCGGCGGGATGTCCGACGCCGGGTAGTGCAGCCCGAGGAACGCGTTGAGGTCCTCGCGGCGCGCCTCGGCGACCACCTCGCCGTTGTACGCGTCGTCGAAGCGGTAGATCATCACGCGGTCGAACCCGGTGAGCTCACGCACGTGCCGGGCTGCGTCGTCGTACAGCTCGTCGAGGGTCGCGGCGCGCTCCAGGTCGCGCAGCGCGTGCCGCACCGCCAGGTACGTGTTGGGGAACGTCAGCGGGCGCGCGCCCGCCGCGGTCTCGAGCTCGACGACGAGCACCGGCTCCGTCTCCGGCCCGTCCGCGGGCAGCGGCGGCCGGTGGAGCACGGCGTCCACGGCGAGGGCGGCCCCGTCCCAGCGGTCGAGGTGCAGCGTGACCGGGTTGCGCGTCGCGAGGTCGCCGACGCTCGCGGCGTGGTCGAGCACGCGGCGCGCCGGTTCGGCGCCGAGCGCGTCGCCCAGCGGCCGGCCCACCAGCTCCTCGGCCGGGACGCCCACGTGCTGCGCGACGTTCGCCGACGCCTGGAGCAGCACGCCGTCGTGCTCGCGCACGACGAGCAGCACGCCGCGGGGCTGGATCATGCCGGGCACGTGGATGGGCTCGCGCGCGCAGTTGTCGAGGTCCACCGCCTCGCCGGGCGCCAGCAGCTCCGGCTCGTCGACCGTCCTGGTCACGTGGTCCTCCGTCCGGGTCACCGCACGACGACAGGTGCCGCGGTGCGGGTCGACGGACCACCTGGGCTCGAGGATCCTGGTCGAGTGCCCCAGGCTACCGCGCCCGGGACTCCGGGCCTGACCGGGCCCCGCGTCGTGACGCCGCACCGGGGGGCGACGGTCCCCCGCGTGAGCGACGCCACGGAACTCCGCGGTAGCGTCGTTCGTCGGACGAGCGGGGCCCCGGAACCGCCCGCCCGGCCCCGACGACCAGAAGGTGACCCATGAGCACGACGACCACCCCGATCCTGCGCGCCACCGGCCTCGCGGCCGGATACGGAGGGCCCGACGTCGTGCACGGCATCGACCTCGACGTCGTGCCCGGCACGCCGCCGGTCGGGATCGTCGGCGAGTCGGGGGCCGGCAAGTCCACGGTCGTGCGGGCGCTCGTCGGGCTCGTGCGCCCGACGGCGGGCCACGTCACGTACGCCGGCCGCACGGTCACCAAGCTCTCGCGCCGCGACAAGAAGCAGTTCACCGCCGACGTCCGCCGTGTCTCCCAGGACGGCCTCGCCGGGATCGGGATCGACCCGCGCTGGACCGTCGACCGCACCCTGTCGGCCGCGCTCAAGGACGCCCGCAAGGCCGGTCGCCCCAGCGGCCGGTCCGTCGAGGACCTGCTCGGCGACGTCGCGCTCGAGCCGCGGTACGCGCCGCGCACCGTCCACTCGCTCTCGGGCGGCGAGAAGCAGCGCGTCGCGCTCGCCGTCGCGCTCGCCACGCGCCCGCGCGCCCTGCTCCTCGACGAGCCGCTCACCGCCGTCGACCCGGCGATGCGCGGCGACGTCGTGCGACGCCTCGGCGCCGCGACGGCCGAGCTCGGCACGGCGGTGCTGCTCGTCTCGCACGACCTGGAGCTCGTCGAGCGCCTGTGCCCCACCGTGCACGTGCTCGCCGACGGGACCTTCGTCGCCTCCGGCGCGCTGCGCGACGTCTTCGCCGGGACCGCCCCGGGTGCCGACCACCCGGCCGTGCGCGGGCTCGCGGAGGCCGCCCCGCTCGCCGTCCAGCGCTTCCGCTGACGCTCCGGAGAACTCGTCGTCGGCTCGTGTCGAAAACCGGGGGGCGCCGTCCGACGTCAGGGTGAACACGCCTTCACGACACTAGGGTCGAGGAGGCACTCACCGAGGAGGAACGTCATGCGCGTCATGGTCATGATCACGGGCAACGGGGCCGACGAGGACAAGATCGCCCCCACCCAGGAGATGCTCGCCCAGATGGGCGCGTACAACGAGGAGCTCGTCAAGGCGGGCATCATGCTCGACGGCCAGGGCCTGCAGCCCACGGCCAAGGCCGCACGCGTCGTGTTCCGCGGCGGCGAGACGTCCGTCGTCGACGGGCCGTTCACCGAGTCCAAGGAGATCGTCGCCGGGTACTGGATCTGGCAGGTCTCCTCGCTCGAGGAGGCCGTCGAGTGGGCCCGCAAGTGCCCCAGCGACCCGAGCATGGGCCTGGAGGAGGTCCTCGAGATCCGGCCGATCTTCGAGGTCGAGGACTTCGGCGCCGAATACACGCCCGAGCAGCGCGAGAAGGACGAGCGCCTCGCGGAGCAGATCCGCGCCCAGCAGGGCTCCTGAGGGTCACCGGGCGAGGACGGGCACGGCGATGACCGACGTCTCCCGCACCGTCGAGGCCGTGTGGCGCATCGAGTCGCCGCGGCTCGTCGCGGGCCTGGCCCGGACCCTGCGCGACGTCGGCCTCGCCGAGGAGGTCGCCCAGGAGGCGTTCGTCGCCGCGCTCGAGCAGTGGCCCGAGCAGGACGTCCCGGACAACCCCGGCGCGTGGCTGACGACCGTCGCGCGCCGCCGCGCCGTCGACCTGGTCCGCCGCGAGCGCACGCGCGACGAGAAGTACGCGCGGCTCGCGGCGGACCTCGCCGCGCCCGGTGCGCGGTCCGGCGGAGGGACGACGGCGCTCGCGCACCCGGGCGACGGCGGCGCCGTCCTCGTGGGGTCGGTCCCGTCCCCCGACGCGATCGTCGAGGATCCCGTGGGCGACGACCTGCTCGCGCTCGTCCTCGTCGCGTGCCACCCGGTGCTCCCGCGCGACTCCCGCGTCGCGCTCACCCTGCGCCTCGTGGGAGGACTGACGACGGACGAGATCGCGCGGGCGTTCCTCGTCCCGTCGGCGACCGTCGGGCAGCGCGTCTCGCGCGCGAAGCGGACGCTCGCCGAGGCGAACGTCCCGTTCGACGTCCCGCAGGCCGACGAGCTCGCCGCGCGCGTGCCCGCCGTGCTCGAGGTCGTGTACCTCGTCTTCACCGAGGGCTACGCCGCGACGTCGGGCGACGCGTGGGTGCGGCGCGAGCTCGCCGACGACGCGATGCGGCTCGGGCGGGTGCTCGCCGGGTTGCTCCCGGGCGAGCCGGAGGTGCACGGGCTCGTCGCGCTCATGGAGCTCCAGGCGTCACGCTTCGCCGCGCGCACCGGGCCCGACGGCGAGCCCGTGCTCCTCCAGGACCAGGACCGTGCACGCTGGGACCGCCTCCTCGCCCGCCACGGCCTCGCCGCGCTCGACCGCGCGCTCGCGCTGGGCACCCGCGCCGGGAAGCCGCTCGGTCCCTACTCCCTCCAGGCCGCGATCGCCGCGTGCCACGCGCGCGCCGCGACCTGGGCCGACACCGACTGGGAGGCGATCGTGGCGCTCTACGACGCGCTCGCGTCCGTCGCGCCCTCCCCCGTCGTCGAGCTCAACCGCGCCGTCGCCGTCGGCTACGCGGACGGCCCCGACGCCGCGCTCGTCGTGCTCGACGCCGTCGCGGACGACCCGCGCCTCGCCCGCCACCACCTCTACGGCGCCGTGCGCGGCGACCTCCTGACCCGGCTGGGCCGCCACGCCGAGGCCGCCGACGTCCTCGAACGCGCCGCGGCCCTGGCCCCGACCCGCCACGAACGCCAGCTCCTCCTCGAGCGCGCCGCCGCCGCGTCGTCGTCTGCCCATGGCCACGAGGTAGAACCTCCGGGCCCGAGGTAGAGCCCCGCGAGCTCTACCTCACGTCCGGTGGTTCTACCTCGCGAGGGCGGACTCGATCGCGTCCGACTCGTCGGGCGTGAGCGGGGGTGCCGAGAGCGCGGCGACGTTGTTCTCGAGCTGGCGGACGCTGCTCGCCCCGATGAGCGCGGAGGTGACGCGGTCGTCGCGCAGGACCCAGGCGAGGGCGAGCTGGGCGAGGGTCTGGTCGCGGCCGGCGGCGATCTCGTTCAGCGCGCGAGCCTTCTCGAGATACGCCTCGTCGAGGTTCTGCTCGGACAGGAACGGCGAGTCGGGGCGGGCTGCGCGGGACCCCTCGGGCGCGGAGCCGGAGAGGTAGCGGTCGGTGAGCAGGCCCTGCTGCAGCGGCGAGAACACGATGGTGCCGACGCCGAGGTCACCGACGACGTCGAGCAGCGACTCGCTCTGGACGCCGTCGTACCGGTCCTCGTGCGCCGGGTCCTCGACGTGGCGGTTGAGCATCGAGTAGCTGGGCTGGTGGATGAGCAGCGGGGTGCCGAGGTCGGCGAGGATCGCGGCGGCCTCGCGCGTGCGGGACGGCGAGTAGTTCGAGACGCCGACGTAGAGCGCCTTGCCCTGCTGGACGGCGTCGTGCAGCGCCCGCATGGACTCCTCGAGCGGCGTGCTCGGGTCCGGGCGGTGGTGGTAGAAGACGTCCACGTAGTCGAGACCCATGCGCGTCAGCGACTGGTCCAGCGAGGACAGGAGGTACTTGCGCGAGCCGCCGTCGCCGTACGGCCCGGGCCACATGTCGTACCCGGCCTTGGAGGAGATGACGAGCTCGTCGCGGTACGCGCCGAGGTCCTGGGCGAGGTGGCGGCCGAAGTTCTCCTCCGCAGAGCCGTACGGCGGGCCGTAGTTGTTGGCCAGGTCGAAGTGCGTGATCCCGAGGTCGAAGGCGCGGCGCAGCACGGCGCGCTGCGTCTCGAACGGGTTGACGTCCCCGAAGTTGTGCCACAGGCCGAGCGAGATCGCGGGGAGGTCGAGGCCGCTGCGCCCCGTCCGGCGGTAGGTCATGGTGTCGTAACGGTCGTCGGCGGCGACGTAGCGCGGGGCGAGAGGCATGGGCCCATTCTGCCCCTCCGGCACGGTGGGGCTACGCCGAGTCGCGCACGACGAGCACGGGGTCGAAGATCCGCGACGTGACCCGCGGCTCGCCGGTCTCCACCTGCTCCAGCAGGAGGCGCGCCATCTCGGCCGCCATCTCCTCCACGGGCTGGCGCACGGTCGTGAGGGCCGGGCGCGCGAGCGTGCCGGCGGGGCTGTCGTCGAACCCCACGACGGCGACGTCTTCCGGCACCCGGCGGCCCTGCTCGCGCAGCGCGTGGACCGCCCCCTGCGCCATGACGTCGTTCGAGACGAAGACGCCGTCGAGCCCCGGCGCGGCGCGCAGCAGCTCGAGCATCGCGGCCTCGCCGCTCTCGACCGTGAAGTTGCCCTCGACGCTCGGCACGTACGCGTGCCCCCGCCGTGCCATCGCGTCGCGGAAGCCCTCGAGGCGGTCCCGGGCGGCGAGGACGTCGAGCGGGCCCGACACCACCCCGACCGTCCGGCACCCGCGGTCGAGCAGGTGGTGCGCGGCGAGGCGCGCCCCGTCGGCGTTCGCGACGTCGACGTAGCTCACCGGCAGCGGGCGCGGCGGCCGCGCGAAGAGGACCACGGGTCTGCCCGTGGCCAGGAGCTGCTCGGGGAGCGGGTCGTCGGCGTGCGTGGAGACCAGCAGGGCGCCGTCGGCGTTGCCGAACCGCAGGTAGGACACGACCTGCCGCCTCGCCTCGTCGCCGTCGGCGAGCATGAGCACGGGGTGGACGTCGTGCGGTCGCAGCGACCGCACGAACGACCCCACGACGCGGCCGAAGAACGGGTCGGCGAGCAGGCGCGGGAGGTGCAGGCCGTCGTCGGGGCCCGGCTCGGCGCCGGAGACGACGACGGCGACCGTCCCGGTGCGGCGCGTGACGAGCGAGCGCGCGGCCCGGTTGGGCACGTAGCCCGTCGTCGCGACGGCCTCCAGCACGACCTCCTGGACCGCGGGGGCGACCTTGCGCTTGCCGTTGACGACGCGCGAGACCGTCGCGCGCGAGACGCCTGCCACCCGGGCGACGTCGTCGAGCGTCGGCGCCCGGTGCTGCACGTCCTCGCTCACGCTCCCGACGATAGCAGGGGTAAGAGCGCTTTCCCGGCCCTGCGCAGAAGCCGCCACCCTTCCGGTGTGACACGTTTTTCTTACTGACCAGTTTGTCAGACTTATCGTCCGTTTTTACCCTGTTTATACGGGTATTCCCGCCGCATTGAACGTGCCCTGCGCTTGACAGCCCTGGTGAGCGGGTGAAAACTCGGGCCTCGGGTAAGAGCGCTCTCCCTGCTTCACACCTCAGCCGCGGCGCCGCGGCTGGGGGCACGGCTCGACGACGAACTGTGCCCCGGGTCGACGCCGACCTGGGGCGGACGGAGAGGTAGACGAACACGATGCGCACCACATCCCCCACCGCCCCCGGGCGGCCCCGCAGACGCCGAGCGGCTCGCGCCGCGCTCGCGGCGCTGGCCTCCGGCGCTCTCGCGGGTGCGGCGCTGGTCGTGCCGGCGACGACCGCGAGCGCCGAGCCGGTGCTCCTGTCCCAGGGCAAGCCCGCCACCGCGTCGTCCGTCCAGGACGACTGGGCCGGGTACGCCGCGGGCAACGCCGTCGACGGCGACCTCGGCACGCGCTGGTCCAGCGCCTGGAGCGACCCCCAGTGGCTCCAGGTCGACCTGCAGCAGGACGCGGACGTCGACCGCGTGGAGCTCGTCTGGGAGGGCGCCTACTCCTCCGCGTACCAGGTCCAGGTCTCCGAGGACGCCTCCGCGTGGCGGACCCTCTACTCCACGACCCAGGGCGACGGCGGCACCGACGTGCTCGACGTCGACGGCGAGGGTCGGTACGTGCGCGTGCTCTCGACCGCGCGCCCGGGCGGCTACGGCCACTCGCTCTACGAGTTCCGCGTGTTCGGCGAGGCCGGCGGCTCGGGGCCGACCGACCCGACCGACCCCACGGACCCGACCGACCCTTTCCCCGACTACGTGCACCCCGGCCACCCGACGGTCCCGGTCAAGGACTCGGGTCCGAGCGTCGTGAAGGTCGTCGGCGGCAACGGCGACTGGGACCTCCAGGTGGACGGGCAGCCGTACACCGTGCGCGGGTTCACCTGGGGCGGCACGAGCGCGGAGGAGACCGGTCCGCGCATGCAGGGCCTCGCCGACATCAACGGCAACACGACCCGCACCTGGGGCACGGGCGCCGACTCGCGCGCGATCTTCGACGCCGCGGCCGAGCACGACGTCCGCGTCATCGCGGGCTTCTGGCTCCTGCCCGGCGGCGGGCCGGGGTCGGGAGGCTGTATCGACTACCGCACCGACACGACCTACAAGAACGACACCAAGGCCGACATCCTGCGCTGGGTCCAGGAGTACAAGAACCACCCCGCGGTCCTCATGTGGAACATCGGCAACGAGGCGATCCTCGGCCTGCAGAACTGCTACTCGGGCACCGACCTCGAGGAGATCCGCAACGCCTACGCGTCGTTCGTCAACGAGGTGAGCGTCGCGATCCACGCGATCGACCCCAACCACCCGACGTCGAACACCGACGCGTGGACCGGCGCCTGGCCGTACATCCGCGACCACGCACCCGACCTGGACCTGCTCTCCATCAACGCCTACGGCGACGTGTGCAGCATCGCGAGCGCGTGGGAGGCCGGGAACTACGGCAAGCCGTACGTCCTCACCGAGGGCGGCGCGGCCGGCGAGTGGGAGGTTCCCGACGACGTGAACGGCGTCCCGGACGAGCCCACCGACATCGAGAAGAGCCGCGCGCTGCCGCTGTCCTGGAAGTGCCTCATGGAGCACGAGGGCAAGGCGCTCGGCGCGACGTTCTTCCACTACGGCGTCGAGGGCGACTTCGGCGGGGTGTGGTTCAACGTCACGCCCGGCAACAACAAGCGCCTCGGCTACCACGCGATCGCCAAGACGTGGGGCGTCGACCTCACGGGCGTGAACACCGCCCCGCGCATCACCGGCATGGCGATCCCGGGCTCGACGGCCGTGACCGCCGGCGCCACGCTGGACGTCGACCTCGCCGCGACGGACCCCGACGGCGACCCGATCAACTACGTCGCGTTCTTCAACAGCAAGTACGTCGACGGCGCCGGGGGCCTCGCCTGGACCGAGCTCACGAGCACGGGCCGGGGGACGTTCTCGGTCACCGCACCGTCGCGGCTCGGCGTGTGGAAGCTCTACGTCTGGGCCGAGGACGGGAAGGGGAACGTCGGGGTCGAGACGCGGTCGTTCCGCGTCGTCGCACCGCCGGTCGCCGGGACGAACATCGCGCAGGGCAAGACCACCACGGCGTCGAGCTTCGACCCCTGGAACGGCAACTGGTCCCCCGGGCAGGCGACCGACGGCGACCAGGGCACGCGCTGGGCGAGCAGCTGGAACGACGACGAGTGGCTGACGGTCGACCTGGGCTCCGTCCAGGCGTTCCAGCACGTCCAGCTCGTCTGGGAGACGGCGTTCGGCAAGGCCTACCGGATCCAGACCTCCAACGACGGGCAGTCCTGGACGACGGTCCGCACGGTGACGGACGGCGACGGCGGGGTCGACAGCCTCGACGTCGCGGGCACCGGTCGCTACGTGCGGCTCCAGCTCGACGCGCGCGGCACCGAGTGGGGCTACTCGCTGTTCGAGCTCGGCGTCTACCAGCGCTGACACCCACAGACGTCCGGGTGGGGGCGGCGGCAACCGCCCCCACCCGGCACGGCGCCCGGTGACAGACGCCGGGCGTGCCCATCATCCGCGCAGCGTCGCGCGCTCCTGCCCGAGAGGCTCCGCAGCGCGCGACGACCTCGAAGGAGGAGGAAGCATGCACGGCACGACACGCACCACCACGCTAGCGCCTCCCCGGCACGGTACCCGCCGCCCCGGCACGCGCCGACGCCGGGTCGCCGCGACGATGACCGGCGTCCTCGTCGCGTCGACCTCGGTGGTCGTCACGACGAGCGCCGCGGCCGCCCCGGACACCCTGCTCTCCCAGGGTGCGCTCACGGCGGCGTCGAGCTCCGAGTCCGGTGGCCTGGGGCCCCGGTTCGCTGTCGACGGCGACCGGTCCACCCGTTGGGCCAGCCAGCCGAGCGACGACCAGTGGCTCCGCGTCGACCTCGGCGAGCCGCACGACCTCGACCGCGTCGTCCTCGACTGGGAGGCGGCGTACGGCAAGGACTTCACGGTCCAGGTGTCGCAGGACGGCCGGTCCTGGACGACCGTCGCGACCGTCGTCGACGGGACGGGTGGCGTGCAGTCGTTCGACGTCGACGTGGCGGGACGCTACGTCCAGGTCGTCGGCACCGAGCGCGGCACCCAGTACGGGTACTCGCTGTACGAGCTCCAGGTGTTCGGCGACGGCGACGCGCCGGACCCCGAGAACCCGCCGCAGTGGGACGACGAGGTCACGCACCACGAGTTCCAGGCGAACTGCTCGTTCTCGCACTTCCTGCCCGACGACCCGATCGTCTTCCCGGGGCAGCCGGGGAAGTCGCACCTGCACACGTTCGTCGGCAACCGCGTGACGGACGCGTTCACGGTCCCGGAGGACCTGTTCGAGGACACCGAGTCCACGTGCACGGTCCCGCAGGACCACTCGTCGTACTGGTTCCCGGCGATCGAGAAGAACGGCGTCCCGATCGAGCCCGACATCCCCATGACGATCTACTACAAGTCGGGGATCGACGACTACACGAAGGTCAAGCCCTTCCCGCCCGGCCTGCGGTTCGTCGCGGGCGACATGATGGCGACGTACGACGAGTTCCGGACCGCGCCGGGCGCCGTCGAGGGCTGGGAGTGCGGCGACATCTCGAAGAGCTGGGACATCCCGGCGTACTGCCCCGAGGGCACCGAGCTCAACATCCGCTACCAGGCGCCGAGCTGCTGGGACGGCCTGCACCTGTCCCCCGACGCCTCGGCGCACATGGGCCACGGCGCGCACATGGCGTACCCCGTGGACGGGCAGTGCCCCATGACGCACCCGATCGCGGTCCCGATGATCGAGTTCAAGATCGCGTGGCCCGTGAGCGGTGACATGTCCGACGTGCGGCTCGTGAGCGGCTCCGACCAGTCGTGGCACTACGACTTCATCAACGGCTGGGAGCCCGAGGTGCTGGAGCGCCTCGTGGAGCACTGCATCAACGGCGGGCTCCAGTGCAACCCGCGCGGGTACGACCTCTACAAGCCGCACCGCGGCACCGTCCTCGACGAGAACTACCAGCTCGTCGGCTGACACCCCACCGCCCGACGGGTGCGGCGTCGTCGACCACGACGGCGCCGCACCCGGGGCTCGGCCGTGCCCGTGGCACGACCCACCGACCCGAAGAAGGCAGGACCATGCATCTCCGACTCCCGGCCAGGCTCCGCCTGGCCTCCCTCGCCGCAGGGCTGACCGCGGCGTGCGTCGCCGCGCCGCTCGTGGCGGGCGCGGCGCCCGTCGCGGCCGCGGCGGAACCCGTCAACCTCTCCCAGGGCAAGCCCGCGACCGCGTCGAGCGTGCAGGGCGACTACGCCGCAGCACGGGCCGTCGACGGCGACCTGGGCACCCGCTGGGGCAGCGAGTTCGCCGAGGGCCAGTGGCTCCAGGTCGACCTCGGCCAGGTCTCGACGCTCTCCTCCGTCGCGCTGAGCTGGGAGGGCGCGTACGGCAAGGGCTTCCGCATCGAGGCGTCCGACGACGGCTCGACCTGGCGCACGCTGCGGACCGTCACCGACGGCGCGGGCGGGCAGCAGACGCTGCCCGTGTCCGGGAGCGGGCGCTACGTGCGTCTGCTCGGCACCGAGCGCGGCACCGGCTACGGCTACTCGCTGTGGGAGCTCCAGGTGTTCGGCACGCCGGGGACCGACGGCGGCCCGGTCGACCCTGGCGACCCCGGCGACCCCGGCGACGACTGCACGGCGAACGCCGCGCTCGGGAAGGCGGCGACGGCGTCGTCCGCCGAGGGCGCGTACGCCGCGGGCCTCGCGGTGGACGGCAAGGCCGACACGCGCTGGAGCAGCGAGTTCTCCGACGCGCAGTGGCTCCAGGTCGACCTGGGCGCGATCAAGCCCGTCTGCGGGATCGAGATCGACTGGGAGGGCGCCTACGGCAAGGGCTTCCGGGTCGAGACCTCCGACGACGGCACCCTGTGGCGCACGCTGCGCACCGTCACCGACGGGACGGGCGGCACGCAGGTCCTCGACGTCACCGGCTCGGGCCGCTACGTCCGGCTCGTCGGGACCGAGCGCGGCACCGGCTGGGGCTACTCGATCTGGGAGCTGCGCGTGCTGACCACGGCTGACGGGACACCGAACCCCGGCACGGGCGAGCCGATCGAGGGCGGCGGGGACCTCGGGCCGAACGTGCACGTGTTCGGCCCCGGCACCCCGGTCGCCGACATCCAGTCCGCCGTCGACGCCGCGTACGCCGCGCAGGAGGAGAGCCAGTTCGGCCTGCGCCGCGACCAGTTCCTCTTCGAGCCCGGCACGTACCCGGTGCACGTCAACGTCGGCTTCAACACCGCGGTCAACGGCCTCGGCAAGAACCCCGACGACGTGAACATCACGGGCGGCGTCTGGGCCGACGCGGAGTGGTTCGAGGGGAACGCGACGCAGAACTTCTGGCGCTCCATCGAGAACCTCGCCGTCACGCCGACCGGCGGCGACATGCGCTGGGCCGTCTCGCAGGCTGCCCCGATGCGGCGCATCCACGTCAAGGGCAACCTCATGCTGCACTCGTCCCGCTACGGCTGGGCGTCGGGCGGCTTCACCGCCGACTCGATCGTCGACGGCCAGGTGCGGGGCTACACCCAGCAGCAGTGGTACACCCGCGACTCGACGCTCACGGGCGGGTGGGACGGCACGCTGTGGAACATGGTGTTCTCCGGCACCGAGAACGCCCCGCCGACCACGTTCCCCGAGCCCGCCGTCACCACGCTCGACACCACCGGCACGATCCGCGAGAAGCCGTACCTCTACCTCGACGGCGACGACTACGCCGTCTTCGTCCCGTCGCTGCGCGAGGGCACGCGCGGCGCGACGTGGAAGAACGGCTCCACGCCCGGCACGTCGATCCCGCTCGACGACTTCTACGTCGCGCACCCGGGCGACACCGCCGAGCACATCAACGCCGCGCTCGACCAGGGCCTCCACCTCCTGCTCACGCCCGGCGTCTACGAGCTCGACGAGACGATCAAGGTGAACCGCGCCGACACGGTCGTGCTGGGGCTCGGCTACGCGACCATCGTGCCCACCGCCGGCCAGACCGCCCTGCAGGTCGGCGACGTCGACGGCGTCCGGGTCGCCAGCGTCCTGTTCGACGCCGGGGCGGCCGAGTCCCCGAGCATGCTCACCGTGGGCACGGACGGCTCGACCGCCGACCACGCGGACGACCCGATCTCGATCCACGACGTGTTCGTGCGCGTCGGCGGCGCGCACGCGGGCAAGGTCGACAGCGCGATCGTCATCAACGCCGACGACACGATCGTCGACCACATCTGGTCCTGGCGCGGCGACCACGGCGAGGGCATCGGCTGGGACGTCAACACCGCCGACTACGGCCTCGTGGTCAACGGCGACGACGTCGACGGCTACGGCCTCTTCGTCGAGCACTACCAGAAGTACAACACCCTGTGGCACGGCGAGCGGGGGCGCACGATCTTCTACCAGAACGAGCTCCCGTACGACCCGCCGAACCAGGCCGCGTGGAACCACGACGGCATCCGCGGGTGGGCCGCGTACAAGGTCGCGGACCACGTGCAGGACCACGAGGCCTGGGGCCTGGGCTCCTACTGCGTGTTCACCTCGGACGCGTCGATCGTCTCCGACAACGGGTTCGAGGTCCCGATCACCCCGGGCGTCAAGTTGCACTCCCTGCTGACCGTCTCGCTCGGCGGGGTGGGCACGTACGAGCACGTCATCAACGGCGTCGGCCCCCGCGCCAGCGGCGTCGAGACCGTCCCGGCGAAGGTCGTCAGCTACCCGTAGGCCGGTTGCGTCGGGCGGCCTTGCGGTCGCCCGACGCGACGCCGTTCACCGATCGGTGCGAGCGGTCACTGGTCACCTCCGGCCCGACACCTCCGCGGAGGGCGGGGCGGGTCTACCATCCGCCGCTCGTTCCTCGCGGCTCCCGCCAGGCCCGCCACGACCCGCCCCACCCTCCGCTCCGGCGTCGGACCTCGTCCTGGCCCTCACCTCGGGCGACGGTTCAGGACGTGGGCCGGGTCGGCGTCGGGACATCACCGCCGCCGCCCTCCACCCGGTGCAGGGGCCGGGTCGACGGCGACGCACCCACCGACCGTCACGGCGACGGCTGACAAATGACGAGATGCGAGTTGTTGCCCCTCCGCGTACGGAGAAGAGGGCAACAACTCGCATCTCGTCGTCGGGGCCGGGCCGCTGCCGCGGCGAGCCGCGCGCCGACCTTGCCCAGCGCGGGCGGCGTGCGCCGACGCCCAGGTGAGTCGCGGTGCCGCGGCACCCCGTCGCTCCGTCGCGGCACTCACGTCCGCGGTCACCTCGGTGAGACGGACGGGGAGGTCGGGTGGAGCGAGGGGTGGGGCGGGTCGTGGTGGGCCTGGCGGGAGCCGCGAGGGACGAGCGGCGGATGGTAGACCCGCCCCGCCCCTCGCGGAACTCGACCGGACGCGACCCGACCGCTCGACCCCGGGTGACCCGAGGCGCTCGACCAGGGCGACCCGGAGCACCCGACCGCTCACCCGGGAGCGACCCGAACGGCGGCGAAGAAACTCAGCGGGTCGGGGTCTCCACGACCTGGCCGGCCCAGGCGAACCCGCCGCCGAAGCCGAAGAGCAGTGCCGGGACACCGGCGGGGATCTTGCCGGCGTGCCACCACTTGGAGAGCCCGAGCGGGATGGACGCGGCGGACGTGTTGCCGGACTCGACGATGTCGGTGACGACGATCTTGGACTCCAGCCCGAGCGACTTCGCGAGCGGCTCGATGATGCGCAGGTTCGCCTGGTGCGCGACGAGGACCTCGATGTCGTCGAGCGAGACGCCGGAGCGCTCCACGACGGAGCGCGCGCGGTCGGCCGCGCGGGTGATGGCCCACTTGAAGACGGCGCGGCCGTCCTGGGCGAACTTGTCGGCGGGCGACTCGATGAGCACGGCCGGGGTGAGGTCGGGCTCGGAGCCCCAGGTCACGGGCCCGACGCCGGGCTCGTCCGTCGCGCGCAGCACGGCGGCACCCGCGCCGTCGGCGGTGAGGATGCACGTGCTGCGGTCGGTCCAGTCGGTGAACGCGGTGAGCTTCTCCGCGCCGACCACGACGGCCGTGCGGGCGGAGCCGGCACGGATCGCCTGGTCGGCGAGGCCGACGGAGTGGGCGAACCCGGAGCACGCGACGTTGACGTCGAGCACCGCAGGCCCGACGACGCCGCGCAGGTCGAGCTCGGACGCCTCCTCGGGCGTCGACTGCCCGGGCATGACGCCGGTGCGCAGGTGGTAGGCGACGCGCCCCGCGGTGTTGGGCGAGCGGTCGGTCGCGGTGGCGGTGGCGACGATGACGAGGTCGACCTCGGCGGGGTCGACGCCCGCGTCGGTGAGCGCGTGGCGCGCGGCCGCGGTGGCCATGTCGGCGACGGTCGTGTCGTCGTCGGCGACGTGCCGCGTGACGATCCCCGTGCGCGAGCGGATCCACTCGTCGTTGGTCTCGACGAGCTGCGCGATGTCGTCGTTCGTCAGCGTCTTCTCGGGCTGGAAGTGACCGAGGCCGGCGATGCGCGACCCGGCCGCGCCGGTGGCGGGAGTGAGCATGAGGTCGATCATGTCACGCGCCGCCGCGCCCGAACGACCTCGTCACGAGACGCGGACGGACTCCGCCGCGCGCCGGGCCGGTGACATCACACCCGCCATCCCCTACCCTGCACTTGACGCTTTCTTGACCAGAGAGGAGGGCCGTCATGACCGCATCGCGCGACGACCTCGACGGACCGACCGCCGCCCCGCCGGCGGACGCCCCGGGCTGGGGCTCGGCCTCGGAGCCGACGGCCGGGCTGACGGGCCTGCCCGGCAACCCGGGGTTCCTCAGTCCCGGCGTCCCGGCGTTCGCCGTGCGCGACCGGCACGGCCGGGTCGTCGTCGAGACCCCGCTCTCGCCGCCCGCCCAGACGCGCTACCTGACCCGGCTGGTCCTCGGCTCCGCCGTGCTCGTGGCGGTCGTCGGCGGGGTCGCCCTGGCTCTGCTCGCCGGTCACCTGCTCGGCCCGGGCGCGCTGCCGGGCGGTCGCCCGGCGCCGTGGTGGCTCGTGGTCGCACTCGCCGTCGTCGCGCTCCCCGCGTGCGTCCTCCTGCTGGGCGTCCACACCGTCTCCCACGGTGCGAGCGGCTCCGTGCGCGTGGCCTCGCGCCTGACGTGGGCCACCGTGCTCCTCGCGCTCGCGCTGGGGACGGGGACCGTCGTCGGGCTGGACCTGGCCGGCGTCGCCCACCCGCTCGCCCGGGACCTCGAGCTCGAGCCGCTCCTCGCGCTCGCCGGCGTCGCCGTCGGGGCGCTGGCGTGGGGCGTCGTCGCCGTCCTCGCGACGGCCGAGGCGCAGCTCGAGGCCCGCGCCGTCCAGGAGCGCCTGCGCGCGCTGCGGCGTGACGGCGTCCGCGCTCTCGGCTCGCTGGTGGACCGGCGGTACCAGGGTGCGTGGACCGACGACGGGCGGCCCCGGTTCGACGCGACCGTCGCCTACGGCCCGCCGGGGGCGGAGCGGAGCGTCGAGGTTCTGCTCGTCGCCCCGCAGGACCGCGTGCCCCTGCCCGGCGCGCCGGTCGTCGTCGTGCACGACGTGCGCGACGCCGCGGACGCCGCGGACGCCGTCGCGCGGTCCCGCCGACACGGCCGCCGGCCCCGCCTCGACCGCTGGCTCGACGACCTCGTGCTCGTCGAGCTGGACCAGTCGCGACCCGTGGCCTACGACCCCGACGCCGCGGCGTTCGCGAAGGAGGAGTCCGCGAGCGGCACCTGAGCCACGACCAGGGCTCTACCTCGCGGTGCCAGGGCTCTACCTCGGCCTGCCGGAGCTCTCCCTCGCGGGGGTCAGGTGACCGTGCCGAGGTGCCACGGGACGAACTCCTCGCCGCCGAGGTCGAGCTCCTCGCTCGCCGTCTGCTCCCCCGAGGCGACGGCGAGGATGCGCGCGAAGATCTCGTCGCCCACCTCCTCGAGGGTCGCGACGCCGTCGACGACCCGTCCGCAGTCGATGTCCACGTCGTCGCCCATGCGCGCGAAGAGCTCGCTGTTGGTGCCGAGCTTGATGCTCGGCGTGGGCTTGCAGCCGAACACCGACCCGCGGCCCGTCGTGAAGCAGACGACGGTCGCCCCGCCCGCGACGAGCCCGGTGACGGAGACGGGGTCGTAGCCGGGGGTGTCCATGAACACGAAGCCCGGGGTGTCGAGCGGCTCGGCGTACTCGTGCACCGCGGCGAGGTCGGCCTGCCCGCCCTTGGCGACGGCGCCGAGCGACTTCTCGAGGATCGTCGTCAGGCCGCCGGCCTTGTTGCCGGGCGACGGGTTGTTGTCGAGGGTGCCCCCACCGGCCGCGGCGTAGCCCTGCCACCACTCGAGCCGGTCGAGCAGGCGCTGCCCGACCTCCGGCGTGACCGCGCGGCGCGTGAGCAGGTGCTCGGCGCCGAACACCTCGGGCGTCTCCGCGAGCGCCGACGTCCCGCCGTAGGCGACGAGGCGGTCGGACGCGATGCCCAGCGCGGGGTTCGCGGTGATGCCGGAGTAGCCGTCGGAGCCGCCGCAGTTGAGCCCGAGCACGAGCTCGGACACGTCACGGTCGGTGCGCTCCCAGCGCGCGTCGATCTGCTCCACCATCTCGCGCACCGCCGCGACGCCCGCACGGACGGTGGCCCGCACACCGCCGGTCTCCTGGATGGTCAGGGTGCGCACCACCGTGTCCGGCGAGAGGTCCGCGCCCGCGAGCACGGTGTCGACGGCGATCATCTCGCAGCCGAGCCCGAGGACGAGGACGCCCGTGACGTTGGGGTGGGCGGCGTACCCGCGCAGCGTGCGCAGGAGCACCTGCGCGCCCTCGCTGGTCGGTACGAGGCCGCACCCCGACTGGTGCGTGAGGGCGACGACGCCGTCGACGTCGTCGTACGCGTCGAGCGCGAGCCCGCGGAACTGGTCGGCGATCATGCGCGCCGTGCTCGCGGAGCAGTTCACCGACGTGAGGATCGCGACGTAGCTGCGCGTGCCGGTCCTCCCGTTCGCACGCCGGTAGCCGCGGAAGGTCGGGCGTGGTCCGGGCGGCACCTCCAGCACGGCGCGCACGGTGGCGAGCTCGTGCTCGCGCTCCCCCGGCTCGAACCCCAGGTTCTGCGTGTGCACGTGCTGGCCGGCGCGGACGTCGCGCGTCGCGACGCCGATCACCTGCCCGTACTTGTGCACGGGTTCGCCTGCGGGGACGTCCCGCAGCGCGACCTTGTGCCCGCGCGGGACGGCGTCGAGCACGCCGACGACGCCGCCCGCGGGGAGGTCGACGGCGTCGCCCGGCGCGAGGTCGCGCGTCGCGACGGCGACGTCGTCCTCGGGCCGCAGGACGAGCACGTCGGCCGCGCGCGCGGTCGCGGTCACGACCGCACCGCCGACGTCGGGGTGGCGCTCGCCGTCGCGGGACGCTCGAGCGACACCCCGAGGTCGCCGGTGCGCACGACCTGCCCCGTCTCGAGCGAGCGGTTCACGGCGACGCCGACGGCGACGCTGCGCAGGCCGTCGACGTACCCCGCGGCCCGTCCGAGCGGGTCCTCCCCCGGTCCGCGGAACACGTCGGCGAGGAGCAGGCGGTCTCCGCCGCCGTGCGAGCCCTCACCCTCCTCGATGACGACCTCGCGCGCGGGCTCCCAGTGCCGCTGCACCACGAGCCGCGCGCCGTAGGGCCGGACGTCGCTCGCCCTCGGGTCGTGCACGGCGCTCGGGTCGACGGCGGGGCGGCGCTTCCCGTCCGGGCCGAGGTCCTCGGCCGCGTGACCGGACTGCACGTGCGCGCGCTCGACGACGTCGAGCTCGGCCCGGCCGCGCGTGCCGTTGACGGCGACGCGGTACCCCTCCCACGGGCTGTGCGCGGTCAGGGAGTAGGTGAGCGTGGCGCCGCGCCGGTAGCCGACGAGCGCGCCGATCGTGTCCTCGATGGTGACGCCCGGGGCGAACACGTCGCGGTCGCGGACGTAGCCGTCGGCACCCTCCGCGTCGAGGTAGAGCGCGCGCAGCGTGTCGTCGGCCGCGAGGTCGATCCCGAACGGGTCGTCGGGGGCGGCGTCGCGGCCCAGGCCGGGACGCTCCCCGGCGGGCCGCCCGGCGCCGTCGTCCCCGTAGAAGCGGAGACCGCCCCGCGCGGTCACGGACTCGGGGACGTCGTCGAGCCACCAGTTGACGAGGTCGAAGTGGTGGCTCGCCTTGTGCACCGCGAGGCCGCCCGAGGCGGCCTTGTCGCGGTGCCAGCGGCGGAAGTAGTCGGCGCCGTGCACGGTGTCGAGCAGCCACTCGAAGTGGACGGAGACGACGTCGCCGATCTCGCCCGACGCGATCACGCGTCGCAGCGCGGTGTTGCGCGGCGAGTACCGGTAGTTGAACGTCACGGTGAGCGTGGCCGACGAGCGCTCGGCCGCGGCGCGGATGCGCGCCATCCCGGCGGCGTCCGTCGTGAGCGGCTTCTCGCACACGACGTCGACGCCGGCGTCGAGCGCCGCCACGACGTAGCGGGCATGCGTGTGGTCGGGCGACGTCACGACGAGCACGTCGACCGCCTGCTCGGCGAGCATGAGCTCGAGCGCGGCCGGCTCGTAGCGCGGCAGGGCGCCGAGGCCCGCGGCCTCCAGGCGACGGTCGTGCCAGGCGGCGCGCACCGGGTTCGGCTCGCACCACGCGACCAGGTGCCCGTCCGCGCGGTGCTCGCCGAGCAGCGCGTCGACGAACATGCGCGCACGGTGCCCGGTGCCGGCGAGGGCATAGCGGCGCGGACGGCGGGTCGGCTCGGGCTCGGACGGGGCGGTGCCGGGGTGGTGCACGGGTCTGCGGTCCTCTCGGGGTCCTGGTCAGGTCGGGACGGGCGGCGCGACGGAGAGCCGCGGGGGTGCGGCCGGGCCGGTCCGTGGGGCGACGGACCGGCCCGGCCGGTCAGGGGTGGCGGGAGACCACGGCGGGGCTACTGCCCGATGGCCGCGCCCACCTCGTCGAGGAACTGCGTCGCGGCGTCCTGCGGGGACTTCTGCTCGAAGAGCACCTCGGTGTTGATGCGCTTGAGGATCTCGACGACGTCGCCGGCGCCCTGCGGCGGGACCGGCGGGCCGTCGACGATCTCGGCACCGAGCGCCTCCAGGAAGTCCGCGGCCTGCTTGTCGGCCGGGGAGAGGCTGTCCTTCACGGCCGCGCGCACCTCCGTGTTCGCGGGCAGGCCGCGGTCGGACAGCATGAGCGCCCCGGCCTCGGGGTCGTTGAGCAGGAAGTCCACGAACTTGGCGGCCGCCTCGGGGTGCTCGGACGTCTCGGCGACCGAGTAGTACATGGCGGGCTTGAAGTACATGCCCGTGCGCTCGCCCTCGGACTCGCCCGGGAGACGCAGGAGCTGCAGGTCGCGACCCGACGCGGTGCTGATCGCGCCGAGCTGGTTGGTCCACCACATGCCCATCGCGCCCTGGTTGGTCCCGAGGAGCGAGCCCTCCGGGCCGGCGCCCTCGAGCTCGACGGACCGCGCGGCGTCGGGCTGGCCCCCGCCCGCCTGGAGGTCGAGGGAGAGCTGGAAGAAGTCCGCGACGGTCTCCGCGGAGACGCCGAGCTCGCCGTCGGGCGTGTACAGCGCCTCGCCGCGCTGACGCGCGAGGATCGACAGCCCGGCCTCGTTGAAGCCGTAGTCCTGCGTGCCGTAGATGCCGTCGGTCGCCCCCGCGGTCACCGCGTTCGCGACCTCGACGTAGTCCTCCCACGTCCACGTGGCGTCGTCGGGCACCTCGACGCCCGCGTCGGCGAACACCTGCGGGTCGGCGAGCACCGCGTAGGCGTTGACGCCCGTGGGGATGCCGTAGAGCGCACCGCCCGTCTCGCCCGAGCCCACGACCGACTCGTCGATCGAGCTCGTGTCGATGTCGAGCGCCCCGAGGTCGGCGAGGACGCCCCGCGAGGCGTAGTCCGCGAGGTAGCGCTCCTCCTGCGTGATGACGTCGGGCGCGTCGCCGGCCGCGACCGAGGTCGCGAGCTTGTCCCAGTACCCGCCCCAGTCGGTGTAGTCGGCGACGACCGTGATGTCGGGGTTCTCCTCCTCGAAGAGGTCGATGATCTGCTGCGTCGTCTGGTGGCGGGTGTCCGAGCCCCACCACGAGAACCGGATCTGCACGGTCCCGGACTCCGCGGACGACGACTCGTCGTCGCCGCCCGGGTTGGCGACGCCGCCGTCGCCGCCGCAGGCGGTCAGGGCGAGGGCACCGACGGTCAGTGCGGCGGCCAGCGCCGCACGGCGCGTGCCGGGCCGACGCGAGCGGTGGATCGAGGTGTTCATGACTCTCCTTGTGCGTGACGGGACGTCGTCGTTCTGTCGTGCGGAGCGGTGCCGGGCGGCACCGGGAGACCCGCGGGCGGGCGCCCGCGAGCGGGAGGAGCTACTTGATCCCCGTCGTGGCGATGCCCTTGACGAGGTACTTCTGACCGAAGAGGAAGACGAGGAACACGGGGACCAGGGAGACGATCGACATGGCGAACATCGGGCCCCACGAGCTCTGGCCCGTGGCGTCCACGAAGGTGCGCAGCGCGATCGGGACCGTGTACATGTCCGGCTTGGTCAGGAAGATGAGCTGGCTGAAGAAGTCGTTCCAGGTCCAGATGAAGGTGAAGATCGCCGTCGTCGCGAGCGCCGGGAGCGCGAGCGGCATCATGATGCGCAGGTAGATCCGGCCGTGGCCGCAGCCGTCGAGCCGCGCGGCCTCGTCCAGCTCCTTGGGGATCCCGCGGAAGAACTGGACCATGAGGAAGATGAAGAACGCGTCGGTCGCGAGCAGCTTGGGCACGATGAGCGGCAGGAACGTGTTGATCCACTCGAGCGAGGAGAACAGCACGTACTGCGGCACGATCACGACGTGGATCGGCAGCATGATCGACATGAGCATGATCGCGAACCAGACCCCGCGGCCCCGGAACTGGAGCCGGGCGAACGCGTAGGCGGCGAGCGAGCACGAGACGAGGTTGCCCAGCACCGAGCCGAGCACCACGACCGCGGAGTTGAGCAGGTAGTGGCCGAACGGGTGCGTGAGTGCGTTCCACCCGTCGGTGTAGTTGCCGAGGTCGACCGCGGACGGGATGAGGCCCGGTTCGCGGAAGATCAGCGCCGAGGGCTTGAAGGAGCTCGCGAGCATCCACAGCAGCGGGTACAGCATGACGAGCCCGAACGCGACGAGCAGCACGTGCTTGAGCACGGACCGGACGCGCGCCGACTGCGCACGGCGCCGGGGGCGCGGGGCGGTGGGCGGCGCGTCGGCCGCGAGCCGGGAGAGCGTCGAGCGGGCGCGGTCGCCGGGGGTGGCGTCCTCCGTGACGACGGCGTCGGTGGGGGTCCCCGTGGCGGGGTGCGTGGTGTCAGTCATCGTAGAAGACCCAGTACTTCGAGGCGAGGAAGTTGACGAACGTCATCCCGCCGATGATCAGGAGCAGGAACCAGGCCATCGCCGACGCGTAGCCCATCTCGAGCGAGCCGAAGCCCTTGAGGTAGAGGTAGAGCGTGTAGAACATCGTCGAGTCCGCCGGTCCGCCGGTCCCGCCGCTCACGACGAACGCCTGCGTGAAGGACTGGAACGCGTTGATGAGCTGCAGCACGAGGTTGAAGAAGATGATCGGCGTGAGCATCGGCACGGTGATCGAGCGGAACTGGCGCCACCGGCCCGCGCCGTCGATCGAGGCCGCCTCGTAGTACATGCGCGGGATCTGGCGCAGCCCGGCGAGGAAGATGATCATCGGCGCCCCGAACGTCCACACGTTCAGGGCCACGAGCGTGCCCAGCGCGTAGTCGGGGTGCGAGACCCAGCCCTGCCCCTCGATCCCGACGAGCGCGAGGACCTGGTTGATGAGGCCGTCGGCGCCGAAGACCTGGCGCCACAGGATCGCGATCGCCACGCTCCCGCCCAGCAGCGAGGGCAGGTAGTAGATCGAGCGGTAGACCGCGAGCCCGCGCAGGCCCTTGTCGAGCAGGAGCGCCAGGCCGAGCGCGGCCGCGAGCTGGAGCGGCACGGAGACGAACACGTACGTGAACGTCACCTGCAGCGAGTTGAGCAGCCGTGGGTCGGCGAACATCCTCTCGTAGTTGTCCCACCCGATCCAGCTCGGCGCCTGGAGCAGGTCGTAGTCCGTGAAGGACAGGTACAGCGACGCGGCCATCGGGCCCGCCGTGATGAGCGCGAGGCCCACGAACCAGGGGGCGAGGAAGAGCGCCGCTGCCTTCCCGTCCCCCTTCTTGCGTGCGGGCCGCCGCGTGGCGGTCCCTCGCGCGAGCTCGGTCACCGCCATGCGAGACCCTCCTCGCACCTCGTGCCGGTCATCCGTCACCCTCCGGTCGTCGTCGATCGGTAGTCCGGCTCGTCCCCGTCACGGGGAAACCGGTTGCTGGGTGAGGACCGTAGCACACGTGGAACCGGTTTCCCATGGTGTACGGTCAGGTCATCGCGCAGCACCGGCCGACCCCGGCGAGCGCGGGCACCACGCTGCCGTGGGCGCCCGCGGCGCGCGGACCACGACCCGAGGGAGAACGATGGCAAGCGTGAGCACACGGCGAGGCGGGGTGACGATCGCGGACGTCGCGGCGGCCGCGGGCGTCTCCCGGGCGACGGTGTCGCGCGTCATGAACGGTCGCGCGACGGTCGACCCGGAGATCAGCGCGCGCGTCCGGCAGGCGGCCGCCGACCTGAGCTACCGGCCGAGCAACGTCGCGCGGAGCCTGTCGCTCGGGCGGACCAACACGGTCGCGCTCGTCGTCCCGGACCTGGGCAACCCCGTCTTCCAGCAGATCCTGCGCGGCGTCACCTCCGCGGCCGCCCCGGCCGGGTACCGCGTCCTCGTCGCGGACACGGCCGAGGACCCCACCGAGGAGGCGGCCATCGCCCTCGAGGCGCGGTTGCGCTGCGACGCGCTCGTCCTCGTCTCCCCGCGCATGCCCGCCGCCGAGCTCGCGCGGCTCGTCCCCGACGTCGCGCCCGTCGTGCTCGTCAACCGCGAGCTCGCGCCCACGGGCGAGGCGACCGTGCCGTCCCTCGTCGTCGACTACGCCGACGCCGCGGCCCAGGTCCTCGAGCACCTGCTCTCCCTCGGCCACCGCCGGGTCGCCTACCTCGCCGGCCCGCCCGGCAGCGCCTCGGACGCGCTCCGGCGCACGGGGCTGCGTCGCGTGCTCGACCGCACGCCCGACCTCGAGCTCGTCGAGCTCCCCGCGGGGCCCGACATCGCCGCGGGCCACGCCGTCGTCGACGAGGTCCTCACCGCCCGGCCGACCGCCGTCGTCGCGTTCAACGACCTCGTCGCGTTCGGCCTGCTCGCCGGGCTCAACGAGGCCGGCGTCGCCGTGCCCAAGGACATGTCCGTCGTCGGCTTCGACGACATCGAGCTCGCCCGCTTCGCCACGCCGTCGCTCACGACCGTCGCCGTGCCGCAGGCCGAGCTCGGTCGCCACGCGTGGAAGGAGCTCTCCGCGCTCATCGACGACACCGTGCCCGCGTCCCGCACCACGCGGTTCGAGCCCCGGCTCGAGGTCCGCGCGACGACGGGGCCCGTGCCGCGCCAGGTCGCCCGGGCCCGCGTCGCCCCGGCCGCCGAGCCGACCGGGGCGGTCGTCGTCGAGAGCGCCGGGGCCGGGACGCCGGACCAGCCCGTGCCCCGCGTGGTCCGCTGGACGCCCGACGGGGAGGCCGTCGTCCTGCGCGCCGGCGACCTGCGCCTGGCCCGCTACCAGCAGGGCGACCGCATCCCCGCCGTGCACGCGCCGCGCTCCTACCTGCACCCCGTCCACACCCTCGCGGGCGTCCCCCTCACCGACGCCGGCCCCGTCGACCACCGCCACCACTACGGCGCCTCGATGGCCGTCGCGGACGTCAACGGCACCTCCTACTGGGGCGGGCGCACGTTCGTCGCCGACGTCGGCCCGACCCTCCTGCCCAACCACGGCCGCCAGGTGAGCCACGCGCTCGCCGTCGACCCCGTGGAGCAGCACCTCCTGCACGACGGCGTCCGCTGGCACGACGAGCAGGGCGTCCCCCAGCTCGAGGAGGACCGCCGCCTCGACGCGTGGGTGCTCGACGACGAGACCTGGGTCCTCGACTGGCGCTCGACCCTGCGCGCCGAGCGCGGGGCGCTCGTCATCGGCTCGCCCGCGACCAACGGCCGCCCGGGCGCCGGGTACGGCGGCTTCTTCTGGCGCCTGCGCACGGCGGCCTCGACGAGCGTGCTCAGCGCGCATGGCCGTGGCGAGGAGAGCGCTCACGGCAGCACGTCGCCGTGGGTCGCGTTCGTGCAGGAGCACCCCTCCCACACGACGACGCTGCTCCTGGTCCAGCAGGGCGAGACGGTGCCGTGGTTCCTCCGCGCCGCCGAGTACCCCGGCGCCGGGCCCGCGCTCGCCTGGGACGCCCCGCGGACGATCCCCGCGGGCGGCACGCTCGAGACCGGCGCGCGCGCCGTGCTCGTCGACCGCGGGCTCGACCTCGACGAGGCCGCGGCGCTCGCGGAGCGCGTCCGGTGACCGGTTCGCCCCGGGCCGCCTCCGGGACGAACCACGTGCTCGACCGGGAGCAGGCCGCCGTCCCGGTCGCCGTCGTCGGAGTCCACGGCCACGGCGGGTCCCACCTTCGTACGGTCGCCGCGCTCGCGGCGCAGGGCCGCGTCCGGCTGAGCGCGGTCGTCGACCCGCGCCGGCCCGACGACGCCCCCGCACCCTGGTTCCCGACCCTGGGCGACCTGCTCTCGTCGCCCGACGCGGCCGTGCGCCCCGAGGTCGTCGTGATCTCGACCCCGATCCCGACCCACCTCCCGCTCGCGCGCGCCGCGATGGAGGCGGGCGTCGACGTCCTGCTGGAGAAGCCGACCGCCGTGTCGCTCGCGGAGCACCTCGCGCTGGTCGAGGTGGCCGAGCGCACGGGCCGCCGGTGCCAGGTGGGCTTCCAGACCTTCGGCTCGCACGCGGTGGACGCGGTCGCCGAGCTCGTCGCGGACGGCGAGATCGGCGACGTCCTGGGTATCGGCGCCGTCGGCACGTGGGTGCGGACCACCGGCTACTGGCACCGCGCCCCGTGGGCGGGCCGGCGCCGGCTCGACGGGCGCGACGTCGTCGACGGCGTCGTCACCAACCCCCTCGCGCACGCGGTCGCGACGGCGTTGCGCATCGGCGGCGCCCGCACGGCCGACGACGTCGCCCACGTCGTGACGGACCTCTGGCGCGCCAACCCCATCGAGTCCGACGACACGTCCTCGTTGCGCGTCGTCGCGCGCGACGGCCTGCCCTACGGGTTCGGGCTCACCCTGTGCGCGCCGGAGCGCACCCCGGCCCGCGTGCTCGTGCTCGGGACGGACGGCGATGTCACGCTCGAGTACGAGCACGACCGGGTCCTGCTGCGCACCCCGCGCGCCCAGGTCGAGAAGACCTACGGACGCACCGGGCTCCTGGAGGACCTCCTCGCCGCGCGGCACGACCCCGAGCGTCGGCTCGCGTGCGACGTGCGCGACACCGGCGCCTTCATGCGCGTCATGGAGGCCGTGCGGACGGCGGCGGACCCGCGGCCGCTCGACCCGGGCGCCGTGACGTGGACCGGCGAGGGCGACGACCGGCGTCCCGTCGTCGACGACGTCGCGCGCTGGTGCGAGGAGGCCGCCCGCACGGCCCGGACGTTCACCGAGCTCGGCGCGCCCTGGACGCGCTGAGGGTCCGCGCGTGCCGTAGCGTCGGGACGTCCCGCTGTCCCGACCCGGAGGTGCCGTCGTGTCCCGACCCCCGCTGCCGTCCCGTCCCGTCGAGCTGCTGCGCCGCCCGAACGCCGCCGTCATGGCGACCGTGCGGTCCGACGGCGCACCCGTCACCGCAGCGACCTGGTACGTCTGGGAGGACGACGGCCGCGTGCTCGTCAACCTCGACGAGACGCGGGTGCGCCTCCAGCACCTGCGGAAGGACCCGCGCGTCTCTCTCACGGTGCTCGACGAGAACTGGTACACGCACGTCACCCTGATCGGGCGCGTCGTCGAGCTGCGCGCGGACGAGGGCCTGGCCGACATCGACCGGATCTCGCGCCACTACACGGGGCACCAGTACGCGAACCGGAACAGCCCGCGCGTCAGCGCATGGATCGAGGTCGAGCGCTGGTACGGCTGGGGCGACGCGAAGGCCGCCGCCGGGGACGCGTAGCCCGCACCCCCGCGCGGCGAGCCGCCGTCAGGCGTCGTTGCGGAACGCGTCCCAGGCGCCGAGCAGGTACTGGACGCCGAGCGCGCGGTCGTACAGGCCGTACCCGGGGCGGGGCTTGTTGGTCGTGTTCTCGTCCCACAGGTGCCGGCCGTGGTCGGGCCGCACGTAGCCCTGGTAGTCGGCCTCGGCGTACGCGCGCATGATCCCGGTCGTGTCGACGCTGCCCTCGCACGCGCGGTGCGCGACCTCGGTGAAGTCGCCGTTCCCCAGGTGCTTGATGTTGCGCACGTGGGTGAAGTGGATGCGGTCCATGAACGTGCGCACGGCGTCGACCGCGTCCTGCCCGGGGTTCGCGGAGAAGCTGCCGAGGCACAGGGTCAGGCCGTGGTACGGGCTGTCGTGCAGCGACAGCACGCGCGCGAGGTCGTCCTTGGTCGACACGACGCGGGGCCAGCCGAAGACGTCGTAGGGCGGGTCGTCGGGGTGCACGCCGAGCTTGACGTCGGCCTCCTCGCACGCGGGGATCACCGCGTCGAGGAAGTACCGGTAGTGGGCGTACATGTCTTCGCGCGTCACGCCCTCGTACGCCGCGTCGAGCTCGGCGAAGCTCGCGAGCCGCTCGGGCTCCCAGCCGGGCAGCGTCAGCCCGTGCGTGTTCGCCTCCATGTCCGCGATGAGGCTCTGGGGCGACAGCGCGTCCACCACGGCCCGCTCGAAGAACAGCGCGGTCGAGCCGTCGGGCAGCGGGCGCCACAGGTCGGTGCGCAGCCAGTCGAAGACGGGCATGAAGTTGTAGCAGACGACCTTCACCCCGGCCCGGCCCAGCCGGCGGATCGTCGTCACGTAGTTCTCGATCGCCTCGTCGCGGCTGCGCCCGAGGACGGTCCTGCCGAGCTTGATCGACTCGTGCACGTTGACGGACTCGACCACCTCCGCGTCGAACGTCCGGGTGATCCCGCGCGCCTTCGCCTCGTCGCTCAGGCCGGTGATCGTCGCGACCTCGGCGTCGATCTCCGCCTGCTCCCACACCTCGCCCGCCTGCTTGCCGTGCAGGCTCCACACGATCGTCTCCACCCCGGGGACCTGGCGCACGTGGTCGAGCGTGACCGTGTCGTTCCCCTCCCCGTACCAGCGGAACCCCATCTTCACGGCGCAGTCTCCTCGTTCGTCGGGCCGGTCGGGCCGGTCGTGCGCGCGCTGCCGGCCGCGGCGACGGCCCCGTCGGCGATCTCGTCCAGCCGCGCGTCCGGGACCCCGGGGAGCAGGCCGGGGAGGAGGACGAGCGCGCGGACGGCCGCGGCGTCGTCGGACGCACCCGCGACGACCGCGCGCAGCTCGTCGCCGCGCGGGTCGTCCACCGTGCGGCCCGCGCGCGCCTCCGCGACGACGTACCCGCCCCACGCGGCGAGCGCCGCCACGACGCCCTGCGGCGCCGGGTCGTCCGGGCGCGCGGCGAGGAGGTCGGCGAGCGTCGCGCCCCAGCGGAACGGGATCTTCTGCGTGCCGTCCATCGCGACCTGGCGCGTGGTGTGCCCCGTCGCGGGGTTGGCGAACCGGTCGAGCAGCGTCTGCGCGTACGCGGCGAGGTCGACGCCGTCGGGCGCGTCCAGCGTCGCGAGCGCGTCGGCCTGCAGCGCCCGGGCACCCGCGGCGAGCGCCGGGTCGGCGACCGCGGCGGCGATCGTCGCGTGCCCCGCGAGCGAGCCCGCGTAGGCGAGGTAGGAGTGCGCGCCGTTGAGCAGGCGCAGCTTCGCGCGCTCGTAGGGCGCGACGTCGCGCGTGAGGGTCGCCCCGCCCCGCTCCCACGCGGGGCGAGGCCCCGCGAAGCGGTCCTCGATCACCCACTGCAGGAACGGCTCCGCCACGACCAGGCCCTCGTCGCGCGCGCCGAGCAGCGTCTCGACCTCGTCGCGCTGCGCGGGCGTGGTCGCGGGCACGATGCGGTCGACCATGCTGCACGGGAAGGTCACCGACGCGGCGAGCCAGGCGCGCAGCGCGTCGCCCTCCGCGCCGGGGAGCGCGGCGTCGACCGCCTCGCCCACGAGCCGCGCGAGCACGTGCCCGTTGTCGGCGAGGTTGTCGCAGCTCAGCACGGTCAGGGGCGCTCCCCCGGCCCGACGGCGTGCCGCGAGCCCGCGCACGAGGAGCCCGACGGCGCTGGTGGCCGCGGTGGCCTCGGTGACCTCCCCCGCGGCGTCGCCACGGAGTCCCGCGCCCGGCGCGTCCCCGCCCGGCGAGCTCGTGGCCGCCTCCTCACGGCGCAGCACGTCGAGGTCGCCCGCGACGGCGTCGACGTCGAGGTGCCCGTCGGCGCGGCGCGCGTAGCCCTTCTCGGTGACGGTGAGCGTCACGACGTGCGTCGTCGGCGCGGCGAGCGCCGCGAGGACGCGCGCCGTCTCCTCGGCCGGCCACACGACGTCGGTCACGGACCCCACGACGCGCGGGGACGCCCCGTCGGGCCCGACCGTCAGCACGGTGTAGACCCCGCCCTGCGGCCGGAGCTGGTCGCGCACCGACGCGGAACGCTGCGTCACGCCGAGGATGCCCCAGCGCGTCTCGCCCGTGACGCGCGCGGCGTCCTCGGTGACGACCGCCTGGTGCGCGCGGTGGAACGCGCCGATCCCGAGGTGGACGATCCCGACCTGCGTCGGGCGGACGGGCGCCGGCGGGAACGCGGGGTGGGCGTCGCGGCGCAGGCGCGATCGCGCCGACCGTGCCGCGTCGGGCGGCGTCGCAGCGGATGACGCCGGGCCGGGTCGGCTCGGGACGCGGGTCGGGGCGGTCACGCGGCCTCCAACAGGTCTCGGGTCGGTGACGGTGTCACCACGGTGGTCGGGCCGGGTGCGAAGTCCCGGATACGTACGATGCGAACGATTGTAGCCATAGCAGTGCTGGGTGCAGGAGACTCGGGGTGCCGTGACGTGCAAACGTTCGCAGCGATGGGCACGGCGCCGCGCACGTGCGGACGGCGTCACCGCACCGGTGCCGGCACGCTACGCCCCGCGAGGTCGGCCGGGCGCACGACCCGTCCGGTCGCGGCGGCCTCGCGGATCGCGCACAGGAGCCGGACGGTCTCCACGGCGTCGGCGGCGTCGACCGGGGGCGGCGCCGTCCCGTCCAGGGCCGCGAGCACCCGCTCCCACTGCACGCGGTGACCGGCATGACCGATCGCGAGCGGGTCGGCCGCGCCGCCCGCCGAGGTCCCCGACGTGGGCGCCGGGACGCCCGGCACGTCCCAGCGGAGGACCTCGTCCTGCGCGAGCTCCACCGACCCGTGCGACCCGTGGAGCGCGAGGGTGGCGGGGAACCCCGGGGGCGTGGCCGTCGTCGTCGTGACGACGCCGAGCGCACCCGACGCGAGGCGCAGCGTCGCGACCGTGGTGTCCTCGGCGGCGTCGTCGGCGGCGCCCAGCCCGGGGTCTGCGACGCGCGGCGCGCGCGCGAGCGTCCCCGCCTGGGCGGTGACCGACTCGACCGGCCCGCACAGCCAGCGCAGGAGGTCGACGTTGTGCACGCCCTGGTTCATGAGCGACCCGCCGCCCTCCGCCGTGGACGACCGCCACCGGGCCGCGGCGTAGTAGTCGTCGTCGCGGAACCACGGCACATGCGTCGCGACGAGGCGCAGCTCGCCGAGGGCGCCGTCGTCGAGCGCGCGCCGGAGCGCCTGGTGCTGGGGCTCGAAGCGGCGCTGCGAGACCATCGAGACGACCAGGCCCCGCTCGCGCGCCTCCCGCTCGACGCGGAGCGCGTCCTCGACGGTCACCGCGAGCGGCTTCTCCACGACGACGTGCCTGCCCGCCGCGAGCGCCGCGAGCGCGAGGCGCGCGTGGCTCCCGCTCGGCGTGCAGACCGCCACGACGTCGACGCCCTCGTGGCGGACCACCTCCTCCGGCGCCACGTGCGCCGCGGGCCCTGCCGGCGTCACGTCGTCGTCGAGCGGCGCGCCCCCGCTGTACGCGACGAGCCGCGCCCGCGGCGCCAGGTCGCGCAGCGCCCGCGCGTGCAGCACGCCGATGCTGCCCATCCCGACGATCCCGACGCCGACGACGGGAGCGCCGCTCCCCGGAGCCGACCGCACGGACGCGCTCACTCGGCGACGTGGCTGGCGCCGAGCAGGTCGCGCAGCCGCTCGGCGGCCCCCGTGAACCGGGGGTCGACGAGCGTCGTGCCGTAGTCCCGCTCGTCGGGCAGCCCGGGCTCGAGGGTCTCGACGATCCGTCCGGGGCGCGGGCTCATGACGACGATCCGGCTCCCCAGGAACACCGCCTCGGGCACGGAGTGCGTGACGAGCACGATGGTCGTGCCGGTCTCGCGCCAGATGCGGTTCATCTCGATGTTCATCTGCTCGCGCGTGAGCGCGTCGAGCGCTCCGAACGGCTCGTCCATGAGCAGGACGCGCGGCTCGTGCAGCAGGGCCCGGCACAGCGCGACGCGCTGCTGCATGCCGCCGGACAGCTCGTGCGGCAGCGCCTTCTCGAAGCCCGTGAGCCCGGTCAGCGCGATGAGCGCGTCCGCGCGCTCCTGCGCCCGGCGCTTGTCCATGCCCCGCATCTCCGCCTGGAGCAGGATGTTCTTGCGCACCCCGCGCCACTCGAGCAGCGCCGAGCGCTGGAACGCGAACCCGATGTCGCGCTGCGGCCGCGTGACGGGCTGCCCGTGCAGACGCACCGCGCCCTCGGTGTAGGCCGTGAGGCCCGCGACGATCTTCAGCAGCGTGGACTTGCCGCAGCCCGACGGCCCGACGATCGTCACGAACTCGCCCGGCTGGACGCTCAGGGAGACGTCGTCGAGCGCCACGGTCTCCGACCGCTTCGACGTGAAGCGCATCGTGAGGTCGCGGACCTCGATGATCGGGTCGGCGACGGCCGCGTCGACGGGGGCGGTGAGCTCGGTCGCGGTCACAGGTCCGCCCCGAACGCGCCGTCCCAGAAGTCGGCCGGGGTCGTGCCGCCGTCGAAGTCCGTGTTCTCGGACAGGAACGTGAGGGTGTCCGTCCACTGCTCCTCGGTGTTCACGCCGGGGGCGGGGGCGTCCGCGAGGTTGAGCAGCTCGATCGTCGCGGCGAGCTGGGCCGCCAGGACCGCCTCGTCGGGCGCCTGCTCGGCACCCGCGGCCATCGCCGCGACGGCGGCGTCCGGGTCCTCGGACGCCGCGAGGAACGAGCGCGACGTCGCCCGCACCATCGCCTCGACGAGCTCCGGGTCGTCCGCGATGAGCTTCTCGTTGGCCACGAGCCCCGTGCCGAGCAGGTTCATGCCGAAGTCCGCGAACGGCAGCGCCTCGACCTCCTCGCCGGTCTGGTTCTCGATCGTCGGCGCCTGGTCGTGGTGGAAGCCCTGGATCGCGTCGACCTTGCCCTCGATGAGCGCGGCGATCTTGCCCGCGGCGTCGACGTTGACCACGGTCACGTCGGCCGGGTCGACGCCGTTGAGCTCCAGCCAGGCCGGGAACGTCCCGTACATCGCGTCGCCCGGCGTGCCGCCGACCGTCTTGCCCACCAGGTCGGCCGGCTCGGCGATGCCCTGCTCGGCGAAGAACTCCACCGAGCTGGGGCCGGTCTGGAGGAACACGCCGACGCTGCGCACCGGCATGCCCGAGCTGATCGCGTTCGCGAGCGGCGGCGTGTCCGCCCAGCCGAAGTCGGTGTTGCGCTGCGCGACCTGCTGGACCGTGTTCCCCGAGCCGTTGCCGGGCTGGATCGTGAGGTCGATCCCCTCCTCCTCGAAGATGCCCTGCTCGACGCCGTAGTAGAACGGCGCGTGCTCGCCGTAGGGCACCCAGTTGAGGGTGACGGTGACCTCGGTGAGGCCGTCCGCGCCCTCCGCGGGCCCGGACGGGTCGGCCGACTGCCCGCAGGCCGCCGTCCCCGCGACCACGACGCCGGCCACGGCCAGCGAGACTGTCAGACGTGCACCACGCATGGGAAGACTCCTTCTGCTCGCGCCGCCTCGTCGTCGGGGCGGCGAACTCTGGGGTGGGTCAGGGGCGGGTCAGGAGGACGCGAGGACGAGGTTCCCGCGCTGCGACGCGTGCCACGGGATGAGGAGCCGCTCCAGCAGCTCGACGAGGAGGAACAGCACGACGCCGATGAGCGACATGAGGATGAGGTCCGCGAACAGGAGCGGCGCGTCGAGGTTGCCGCTCGCGAGGAGCAGCACGTACCCGAGGCCGCGGTCGGCGCCGACGAACTCGCCGACGACCGCCCCCACCACCGCGAGCGTGACGGCGACCTTCAGGCCGGACATCAGCTGCGGCAGCGACCCCGGGAAGCGGATCTTGCGGAACGTCTTCCAGCGCGACGCGCCCATGGTCGCCGACATCTCCAGCAGCTCCGGGTCGATCGACCGCAGCCCGGCGACGGCCGAGACCACGACCGGGAAGAACGCGATGAGCACCGCGAGGATGATCTTGGGGGCCGCGCCGAACCCGAACCAGACCACGAGGATGGGGGCGATCGCGATCTTCGGGATCACCTGCGCGAAGAGGATGAGCGGGTAGAGCGACTTCTCGGCCGTCGGCGAGTAGACGAGGAGCACGGCCGTCGCGACGCCGATCACGGACGCGAGCACGAACCCGACGACCGTCTCCATCGTGGTCACCCAGGTGTGCTCGGCCAGCATGGCCCAGTCCTCGACCATCGTGTCCCACACGGCCCCCGGCGACGGGACCAGGTACGCCGGCACGAGCTCGCGCCACGCGACGAACCACCACACGGCGAACAGCGCGAGCAGCACCAGCGCGGGGCGCCAGGCCGCCGAGGCGACCGCCACCACCCGGCTGCCGGCCGACGTCGTGCCGCGCGGGCGCGGGCCGGGGCGCCGGGCCGCCCCGGCGGGCGGGCGCGCCTCCTGGCGGGCCGGTCGCACTTCCTGGGCAGTCGTCATCGTGCGGTCCTCCGTGGTCGTGGTCCTGGTCGTCGGCGGGACGTCCGGGCTGGGCGCGTCGGTCATCGGAACGGCACCGCCTCGGCGTCGAGGATCGTGGTGAAGGCCTCCCAGGCCTCGGTGAACAGCTCCGGCCCGGAGAACCCGCCGAGGCTGTGCGCCTCGCTCAGGTGCGGCTCGAGCGAGAAGAACCCGTCGAAGCCGTCGTCGCGCAGCGCCCGCACGGTCTCGCGCACCTCGCCGTCCCCACGCCCGGCGGGCACGACGGCGCGCGTCGCCGCGAGCGCGTCCTTCACCTGGACGTACTCCAGGTACGGGCGCAGCAGCGCGTAGCCGTCGGTGAAGGGCCGCACGCCCACCTGCACGAAGTTGGCCGAGTCCCACGCGAGCGCCAGGTGCGGCGAGCCGACGGACTCGACCACGTCCAGGCACCGCTCCGGGACGTCGCCGTAGATGTCCTTCTCGTTCTCGTGGACCAGCACGACGCCCGCCGCGCGCGCCACGTCGGCGAGCGCCGCCATCCGGCGCAGGACGACGTCGCGCCACGACGCCGGGTCGGTCCCGGGACGCACGAAGAACGAGAACACCCGCACGTACGGGGCCCCGAGCTGCCGTGCGACGCGCGCGGCGTGCCGCATCCGGTCGAGGTGGGGCGCGAAGTCCTCGTCGACGAAGATCTTGCCGACGGGAGACCCGATGCTGGAGACGCGGAGGTCGTGCTTGTGCAGCAGGCTCGCGACGCGCTCGCGCTGGTCGTCGTCGAGGTCGAGCACGTTGGTCCCCCACGCGCTGCGGAGCTCGACGAACCCCAGACCGAGCTCGGAGGCCACGACGCACTGCGTCTCGACGTCGGGCGATATCTCGTCGGCGAAGCCCGAGAGCGTCCACATCGTGCCGCCCTCCCTTCTGCTGGTGGCTCCCGGACGACGACGCGGCCGGCACCGTGGGCCCGCCGGGCCGCAGCCTCCGGCCCGGGGAGGGGCTCGTGCGGAGGGGCGGCGCGGGGTCGGTGACGCGAGGACGCGGGGTCGTACGGGACGGTGGTCGAGGTCCTGCGCACGGAGCTCGTTCTCCGTGCGCCTGGCATGGACAGTAGGTGCGGGCCATGGCACGGACAACGAGTTGCCATTTGTTGCACCTGACAGCGCTGGACGGGCGACCGCGGCGCCAGGCGCACCGGACCGCGGGTGCCGGGCCGTGCGTGGGCACGAAGCGCGCGGGAGGGCGTGGTTGCCGTCGGTTGCCACCGGTCGGCGTCGCCGGGCGACGCCCGGCGACGGTTCCGTGACGGGGCCGTCGACGGCTGCCCGGCCGCGTCGGTGGCGGTCCGGGCGGGGCGCGCGGAGGGCGCGCCGGAGCGTCAGGTGCCGGGGTCCGCGGGGGTGCCGAGGTCGAGCGCGACGAGCCGGAAGCCCGCCGACCGGACGGCCCGCAGGACCTCGCCGCGCAAGGGCTCGGCCGCCACGACCGGCAGCTCCGTGTGGGGAGCCTCGACCCGGGCGAGGTCGCCGTGGTGGTGGACCCGCAGGTCCTCCAGGCCGAGCCGGCGCAGCTCGCTCTCGGCCGCCTCGACCTGGACGGCGGCCTCGCCGTCGCGGACCCGGTCGACGGCGAGGTCGGCCGACGGCGCCTGGTCGGTGCGGCTCATCGACGCCGTCCGCCGGGCACGACCGGGACGGCACCGGAGGGTCGGGGTCCAGGCCGCCGACGTGCCGCCGTCGGGCGCAGGGACGCGTTCGCACGCGAGATCACGGAGCCATTGGAGGATGCCCGTCGGGGCCCGTCAAGGAGTTGCCGTCGGTTGCCGTGGGGTTGCCACGGGACGCACCGCGGGCGGGCCGGGCACGAGGCGGCCACGGCGCGCGTACCGGCTGGTCACGCGGCACAACCGCGACACGAGGGCGACAACCGGTTGTTGTCCACCGCTGTCACGCCCGTTACAGTCCGACCGCATGACCTCAGCCGGCAATGGTGCCAGCCCGACGATCTACGACGTCGCCCAGGCGGCCGGCGTCGCCCCCTCGACCGTGTCACGGACGTTCTCGCGGCCCGGCCGCGTCAACGCGCAGACCGCGGAGCGCATCCGCCAGGTCGCGAGCGAGCTCGGCTACCGGACGAACCCGCTGGCCCGCGGCCTGCCGACCGGCCGGACCTCGCTGCTCGCGATCGTGGTGGCCGACGTGACCAACCCCTTCTTCTTCGAGATCATCCGCGGCGCGGAGAAGACGGCACGTGACGCCGGGTACACGCTGCTCATGGTCGACGCCCACGAGTCCGACGAGGCCGAACGCCGCGCGCTCGACCGGACGCTGCCCCTCGTGGAGGGCCTGATCCTCGCGACGTCCCGGCTCTCGGACTCCTCGATCCGGGTCGCCGCGAAGCAGCGGCCGACCGTCGTCATGAACCGGCACATGACCGACGTCCCGAGCGTCCTGACGGACAACGCCCAGGGCATGCGCAGCGCCGTCGAGCACCTGGCCGGGCTCGGGCACACGAGCCTCGCCTACGTCGCCGGGCCCGAGGCGTCGTGGGCCGACGGGATGCGCTGGCGCGCGTTCCGCGAGGCGACGCGCGAGACCGACGTCCAGGCGCGGCGTGTCGGCCCCTTCGCGCCGACGCTCGCCGGCGGGCTCTCCGCGGCCAAGTCGCTCGTCAAGCACCCCGCCACGGCGGCCGTCGCGTACAACGACCTCATCGCGATCGGCGCGATGCGCGGCCTGCGCCGGCTCGGGGTCGAGGTGCCGCGCGACCTGAGCATCGTCGGGTTCGACAACATCTTCGGCTCGGACTTCTGCACCCCGCCCCTCACGACCGTCGCCGCGCCGCTGCGCCACTTCGGGTCGTTCGCGGTCCAGCGGCTCCTGGCCCAGCTCCGCACGTCGCCCGCTCCCGCCGCCGGGCCGACGCTGCTCCCGGCGAAGCTCGTCGAGCGCGGCTCGACCGGCCGCCCGGCC
This sequence comes from Cellulosimicrobium sp. NPDC030954, assembly GCF_055571305.1. NCBI lineage: Bacteria > Bacillati > Actinomycetota > Actinomycetes > Micrococcales > Promicromonosporaceae > Cellulosimicrobium > Cellulosimicrobium sp. NPDC030954. The sequence continues at coordinate 510,895 of NZ_JBVIFN010000001.1, read as the reverse complement.
TGACCGCACCCCCGCGGGCGTCGCCGCCGTCGGGACAGGGGCAACAAGTGGCAACTCGTTGCCCGGACCGCGCGCGCCCCGGATAGTGACGGCACAGCGCACCGATGCGCGCCCTGTGCGCAGTCCGACGCACGGTCCTCGACGGAGAGGCAGGCTGATGGAACACCCCTCGACCGACGCACCACCCCCGCACGGCACGCCCCGGCCCCGCCGCAGAAGACGGCGCGCCGTCGTGGCCGCGCTCGCCGCCCTGGCCGTGCCGTCCGGCGTCCTCACGGCCCAGGCAGCGGTGCCGACCGTCGCACCCGCCGTGGCACCCGCCGCGACGCAGGCCGACATCCGCCCGCAGGAGCCCGGCGTGACGCTGCGCGTCTTCGACGTCCAGGTCATCCTCGACGACTACTGCACGCTCAAGCCCGGGCAGACGCCCAACGTCGACAAGATCATGCCGACCATCGACTGGACCACGGCCGCCGACTTCGGCCTCACGGACAAGTTCGTCACCGAGGTGTCGGGGTACCTGAACGTCCCCGAGGCCGGCACGTACGACTTCCGGATCACGAACGACGACGGCGCGCGCCTGCTGCTGGACGACGAGCTCGTGGTCGACCACCCGGGCCGTCACGGCGCGACGCCCAAGGAGGGGTCGATCGAGCTCGAGGCGGGCTACCGCGCGCTGCGCATCGACCACTTCGACGGCGAGTTCGACCAGCGGCTCAAGCTCGAGTGGCGCCCGCCGGGCGCGTCGGGCTACGTCGTCGTGCCGAACTCGGTGCTGAGCACCGACGCCGACGTCACGCGCGTCACCTCGCCGGGCCGCAAGGAGTGCGAGGGCGTCACCGAGGCGCCGGGCGACGGCCTGCCGCTCACCGAGGTGCACCCCGACTACACCCTCACGGACCTGCGCCCCGAGGGCTTCCAGCCGCAGGTGACGGGCATGGACTGGCTGCCCGACGGCCGTCTGGCCATCTCCACGTGGGGCGGCGACCGGCTCACGCAGCTCGGCGCGGTGTACCTGATCGACCACGTCCAGGGAGACACCGGCGCGGACGAGGTGACGTACACCCAGGTCGCGGAGGGCCTGACGGAGCCCATGGGCCTGAAGTACGTCGACGGCACGATCTACGTGTCCGAGAAGGACGGCCTCACGGCGCTCGTCGACACCGACGGCGACGAGGTCGCCGACGAGTACGACACGATCGCGACCTGGCCGTTCGGCGGCAACTACCACGAGTTCGCGTTCGGTCTGCTCTACGAGGACGGGTACTTCTACGTCACGACCGGCATCGCGATGATCCCCGGCGGCAACTCGCTCGACCCGCAGCTCGCGGAGAACCGCGGCTCGGTCATGAAGATCAGCAAGGAGACCGGCGAGGTCGAGTACGTCGCGGGCGGCCTGCGCACCCCGAACGGGCTCGGCTGGGGCGCCGACGGCGCCATGTACGTCGCCGACAACCAGGGCGTCCGCATCCCGACGTCCAAGCTCGTGCGCGTCGAGGAGGGCGCGTTCTACAACCACTTCACCAACCCCGACGGCCCCTACGACGACCGGCCCGTCACCGAGCCGGTCCTGTGGATGCCGCACAGCGAGATCTCGAACTCGCCCAGCAACCCGGTCGTGCTCACCGAGGGCGTGTTCGCCGGGCAGCTCGCGATCGGCGACGTGACGTACGGCGGCCTGCAGCGCGCCTACCTCGAGGACGTCGCGGGCCAGGAGCAGGGCGCCGTCTTCCGCATGACGCAGGGCCTCGAGTCCGGCGTCAGCCGCACGAGCGTCGGCCCCGACGGCGCGATCTACGTCGGCGGCATCGGGTGGTCGGGCAACTGGGGCCAGGCGGGCAAGCTCTCCTACGGGCTCCAGAAGCTCACGTACGACGACAACACCGCGTTCGACATGCTCGCGATGCGCGCCGTCGAGGGCGGGTTCGAGATCGAGTACACGCAGCCGCTGTCGGAGGAGACGGCGCAGGACCTCGCGTCGAAGTACACCGCCGCCCAGTGGCGCTACGTCGCGACCCCGCAGTACGGCGGGCCGAAGGTCGACGAGGAGGACCTCGACGTCACGGCCGCGACCGTCTCGGAGGACCGGAAGACGGTGACGCTGCAGATCGACGGGCTCAAGCCGGGTCGCGTCGTGAACGTCCACTCCCCGCGCCCGTTCGCGTCGGAGACCGGTCAGGAGCTGTGGAGCACCGAGGCCTGGTACACCCTCACGCGCCTGCCCGACGGGTCCGTCGCGCCGCCGGTCTACGAGGCCGAGGCAGCGAACATCGAGGGCGGAGCCGGGTGGAACAACAACCACGCCGGCTACTCGGGGTCCGGGTTCGTCGACCGCAACTGGGAGCCGGGCGCGCAGACGACGTTCGCCGTCCGCACCGAGGAGGCCGGCCTGCACGACCTCGCGATCCGCTACGCCAACGGCCAGAACAGCGACCCCGCGCCGCTGCCGAGGAACCTGAGCCTCTACGTCAACGGCGAGAAGATCAAGCAGGTCTGGTTCGACAGCACCGTGGCCTGGTCCACCTGGGCCACCCAGGTCGAGACCGTGCCGCTGCGCGAGGGCGCCAACACCATCACGATCCGGCACGACGACGACGACATCGGTCACGTCAACCTCGACAGCCTCACCGTCACCCCGACCGAGCGCATCGCGCTGTTCGACGGCGACGACCTCGACCGGTGGGCGGCCGTCAACGGCGGCGGTCCCGCGACCTGGCCGATCGCCGACGGCTCCGTCGAGTCGTTCGGCGGCGACATCCGCACCCGGGAGAAGTTCGACGACTTCCGGATGCACGTCGAGTGGTACCAGCCCGAGCACGCCCCCGACGTCACGGGCCAGGCCCGCGGCAACAGCGGCGTCTACATCCAGGAGCGGTACGAGGTGCAGGTGCTCGAGTCGTTCGGCATCGACCCGCCGAAGAACAACGACGCCGGGTCGATCTACCTCCAGAAGGCCCCGGACGTGAACGCCGCGACCCCGATGGGCACGTGGCAGACGTACGACCTCGAGTTCCGGGCGGCGCGGTTCGGTCCCGACGGCGCCAAGACCGAGGACGCCCGCATCACCCTCGTGTGGAACGGGCAGGTCGTGCACGACGACGTCGCGGTCACCGGCAAGACCGGCAACGGCAAGAACGAGGGCCCGACGTCGGGGTACATCAAGCTCCAGGACCACGGCGACCCCGGCCTCAACCCCCGGTTCCGCAACATCTGGATCGAGCGCCTCCCCAGCGTGGAGGAGCCCGGCCAGGAGGAGGTCGCGGTCACCGCGACCGCCGAGGTCCGGTGCCTCGCGGGCACGCCGTACGTCGCCGTCCGCGCGCTCAACGAGGACACCGTCCCGCTGGACGTCGTCCTCGACACGCCGTACGGGTCCAGGACGTTCACCGACGTCGCCCCCGGCAAGAACGCCTACCAGTCGTTCGCCGTCCGCGGCGTGGAGGACCCGGCGGCCGGATCCGTGACCGTCACCGCCCGTCCGTCCGACACCTCCGACGAGCGGGAGACCGTCGCGACGCCGGAGCACGGCCAGCCGTCCTGCGGCTGACCCTCCGGTCCCGGACCCGGGGCTGTCTCGTGCGCCACCCCGGCTCACGAGACGGCCCCGGGTCCGTCGTCTGCCGAGGGAGATTCCGGGCAGCGCGAGAGAGAGGTTCCGGTCGCGAGGTAGAGCCCCGCGAGCTCTACCCGGAGACGGGAGGCTCTATCTCGGCGGGACCGGCTGGCCGGTGGGGGCGAGGGTCGTGGAGTCGCGGACGACGAGCTCGACCGGGAGGACGTCGTCCGGGGACGTCGCGACGTCCGGGGAGCCGTCGGCGTCGCTGGCAGTCCCGCGGCGTGTGCCGAGCGCGGCGACCAGGCGGTCGACGGCGCGGGCGCCGAGGCGCGCGAGGTCCGTGCGGACCGTGGTGAGCGCGGGCGACGCGAGGGTCGCGACGAACGTGTCGTCGAACCCGACGACGCTGAGGTCGCGCGGGACGTCGACGCCGCGCTCGCGCAGGCGGGCCACGAGGCCGAGGGCGACGAGGTCGTTGTAGGCGAGCACCGCCGTCGCGCCGGAGGCGACGACGAGGTCGGCCGCCGCACGACCACCCTCGACGCGGGGGCGGAACGACCCCACCGTCACGGTCTCGACGTCCGGGTAGCGCTCGCGGGCGGCGTCGAGACCGGCGCGGCGGCGCGCGTCCGACCAGGACCGGTCGGGCCCGCCGACGTACGCGACACGACGGTGGCCGAGAGCGCGCAGGTGCTCGACGGCGAGGGCGACGCCGTGCGCGTCGTCCGAGGAGACGGAGGGGACGCCGTCGTGCCGGAGGTTGACGAGGACGACGGGGGCGCCCCGCGCGGCGTCCAGGTCGGCCTCGGCGGCGCGCGGAGAGCACAGCACGAGCCCGTCCGTCTGGGACCGCAGCCCGGTGACGAGCTCGGTCTCGAGCGCGGGGTCCTCCCCCGCGTCGACGACGAACACGGCGTGGCCCGTCTGGCGCGCCCGCGCCTGCACGCCCTTGGTCACGGACGCGAAGTACGGGTTCTCCAGGTCGGGCACGACGAGCCCGAGTGCCCCGGTGCGACCAGCTCGCAGCCCGCTCGCGGCGCGGTTGGGCCGGTACCCGAGGCGGTGGGCGACGGCGACGACGCGGTCGCGCGTCTCCGGGGCGACGCGCTCGGGCTCGGCGAGGGCGCGGGAGACCGTGGAGATCGACACCCCGCTCTCGCGGGCGACGTCACGGACGGTGACCACGGCTGCCTCCTCGGCGCTCGGGGCCCGGCGGGGAGACCCGGGACTGCGAACGATTGTAGCGGCCCCGCGGTTTTCGCTCCGCGAGATCCCGTGACGTACGATGCAAACGTTCGCAACGATGCCTCTGGAGGAACCCGTGACGAGCACGGCCCACCTGGACCCGACCACCGCGACGACGCCGTGGTCCCTGCACCCCGACCGCGCGCTCCCCGCCGACCCCGTGCTCCGACCGCTCGCCCGCGAGGTCTACGCGGCGACGCGCGACCTCCCGATCGTCTCCATGCACGGGCACGTCGACGCCGCCCTGCTCGCCGACGACGCGTCCTTCGGCGACCCCGCGGCGCTGTTCGTCACGCCCGACCACTACCTCGTGCGCATGCTCGTCGCGCAGAGCACGTCACCGCACGGCGCGCCGGGCGTGCGCGGTGTCCAGGACCTCGGCGTCGCGCCCGTGCCCGGCGCTCCCGACGGCACCGCGCCCGCCGAGACGGACCCGCGCGAGATCTGGCGCCGGTTCTGCGCGGGCTGGCACCTGTTCCGCGGCACCCCGACGCGCTACTGGACCGAGCACGCGCTCGTCGAGGTCTTCGGCGCCCCGGTGCGCCCGTCGGCACAGACCGCCGACGCGCTCTACGACCACCTGGTCGACCGCCTCGCGCGGCCCGAGTTCAGGCCGCGCGCGCTCTTCGAGCAGTTCGGCCTCGAGCTCCTCGCGACGACCGACCCCGCGCAGTCCCCGCTCGCCGACCACGCTCGCCTCGCCGCGGACGGCTGGGGCGAGCGCGTCGTACCGACGTTCCGGCCCGACCCGCTCCTGCACGTCGACCGCGCCGACTGGGCCGCCCAGGTGGCCGAGCTCGGCGCGGCCGCGGGGACGGACGTCGTCGACTACCGGTCCTACCTCGACGCGCTGCGCGCACGCCGCGCCGCGTTCGTCGCCGCCGGCGCCCGGGCGACGGACCACGGCCACCTGACCGCCGACACCACCCCCCTCGACGACGCCGACGCCGCCCGCATCCTCGACCGCGCGCTGCGCGGCGAGGCCACCGCGGCGGACGCCCGGGCCTTCTCCGCGCACATGCTCTTCCAGATGGCCGCGATGTCGGCCGAGGACGGGCTCGTCATGCAGCTCCACCCGGGCGTCCTGCGCGACCACTGCGCCGGCGTCGCGCAGGCCTACGGGCCGGACAGGGGCTACGACATCCCCGAGCGCACCGAGTACGTGCGCGCGCTGCGTCCCGTCCTCGAGGCGTTCGGTCACCACCCCGGCTTCCGGATGATCGCGTTCACCGTCGACGAGGACACGTTCTCGCGCGAGCTCGCTCCCCTCGCCGGGGTCTACCCGGCGCTGCGGCTCGGCGCCCCGTGGTGGTTCCTCGACACCCCCGACGGCATGCGTCGCTTCCGCGAGGCCGCGACGGACACCGCGGGCTTCTACAACACGAGCGGGTTCGTCGACGACACGCGCGCGTTCTGCTCCATCCCGGCCCGCCACGACCTCGCGCGCCGGATCGACGCCGGCCACCTCGCCCGCCTCGTCGCCGAGCACCGGCTCGACCTCGACGAGGCGCTCGAGACCGCCGTCGACCTCGCCTATCACCTGCCCCAGGCGTCCTACCCGCCGTTGAGTGCATGAAGTCGTCGCCGCGGCGGCCCGATCTCGCGACCATCTCACGCACTCACGCTCAGACCGTTCCCCAGGAGAGACCCGTGACCACCCCGGACCACCCGTCCGTGCACCCCGCCTGGCTGCCCGACGCCGCGACCGCGTTCCTGCGCGGCCGCACCGTGCTCGTCGCGGGCGACGGCCCGCTCGCCGAGACCGTCCGCGGCGAGGCCCGCCGTGCGGGCGCGACCCTCGTCGACGGCGACGCCGACCTCGTCCTGCGCGACACCGGTGCCGTCCCCGGCGGCGAGGGGTTCGTCGTCGCGCACCGAGACGGCCGCCTGGACGTCGCGGCGGACGACGACGCCGCGCTCCTCCACGCGTGGTTCCACGTCGTGCGCTCCGGGACGACGGACGCCGCCGGCCACCCGGAGGCTCGCCACGAGCCCGCGCACGCGCTGCGCATGCTCGACCACTGGGACAACGTGGACGTCCACCCGGTCATGGGCCAGGTCGAGCGCGGGTACGCGGGCGGCTCGATCTTCTACGCGGACGGGCACGTGCGCGAGGACCTGTCGCGCGTCGAGCAGTACGCGCGCGTGCTCGCGGCGACGGGCGTGAACCGCGTCGCGATCAACAACGTCAACGTGCACGCGCGCGAGGCGCGGCTGCTCACGGACGACCTGCCCGACGTCGCGCGCGTCGCCGCCGCGTTCCGGCCGTGGGGCATCCGCGTGCACCTGTCGGTGAGCTTCGCGGCGCCGATCGTGCTCGGCGGGCTCGCGACGTCGGACCCGCTCGACCCGGACGTGCAGGCCTGGTGGGCGGACGCCGTCCGGCACGTGTACGAGGTGATCCCCGACTTCGGCGGGTTCGTCGTCAAGGCGGACTCCGAGGGCCAGCCGGGGCCGTTCGCGTACGGGCGGGACCACGCCGACGGCGCGAACCTCCTCGCACGCGCCCTCGCCCCGTACGGCGGCACGGTGCACTGGCGGGCGTTCGTTTACGACCACACCCAGGACTGGCGCGACCGCTCGACCGATCGGGCGCGCGCCGCGTACGACCACTTCGCCCCGCTCGACGGGCGGTTCGACGAGAACGTGATCGTGCAGGTCAAGCACGGCCCTATGGACTTCCAGACGCGCGAGCCCGTCTCCCCGGTGCTCGCCGCGATGCCGCGCACGCGCCTCGCCGTCGAGCTGCAGGTGACGCAGGAGTACACGGGCCAGCAGCGGCACGCGTGCTACCTGGGCCCGTGGTGGAGCGAGATCCTGCGGTTCGGACCGTGGGGTCCGGTCGAGGGGGACGACAGCTCCCCCACGGTGTCCGACGTCGTCGGGGGCACCGGCCCGAACGCCTCTCCCCAGGTCGCGGCCGCGCGGGGCGGCGGGATCGCGGCGGTGTCGAACGTCGGCGACGACGCGTTCTGGACCGGGCACCCGCTCGCGCAGGCGAACCTCTACGCGTTCGGCCGCCTCGCGTGGGACCCGACGCTCGATCCGACCGCCGTCCTCGACGAGTGGGTCTCCCTGACGTTCGCGTCCCCGTCGCCCGCGGGCGCCGACCGCACCGTCGACCCCGACGTCCGGGCGGCGCTCCACGCCGTCCTCGACGACTCGTGGCGCACCTACGAGGCGTACACCGCCCCCCTCGGCGTGGGCTTCATGGTGAGCCCCGGGCACCACTACGGGCCGTCGGTCGAGGGCTACGAGTACTCGCCGTGGGGCACGTACCACTTCGCCGACCGCGACGGCGTCGGCGTCGACCGCACGCGCGCGACCGGCACCGGCTACACCGGCCAGTACCCCGCACCGTGGCGCGACGTCTACGAGTCGCTCGACACGTGCCCGGACGAGCTGCTGCTGTTCTTCCACCACGTGCCGTACGGGCACGTGCTGCATGGCGGCACGACCGTCGTCCAGCACGTGTACGACACCCACTTCGCCGGCGTCGAACGCGTGGAGGAGTACGCGCGCACGTGGGAGAGCTTGCGGGGGGTGGTCGACGACGCGGTGTTCGCGCGGGTCACCGAGCGGCTCGCGGAGCAGCTCCGCTCCGCGAGCGAGTGGCGGGACCAGGTGTGCACCTACTTCCTGCGCGCGTCCGGGGTCCCCGACGCGCACGGCCGCACGATCTACTGAGCACGTGACAGAGCCTGCGACCGAGCCCGTGACCGCAGCCGTGACCCGGCCCGGCGCGACCGCGCCGTCCCCCGAGGCGCACGGGATCCCGTCTGCCGCGGTCCTCGACCTGCTCGACGCTCTCGAGGACGGCGGGCTCGACCCGCACGGCCTCGTCGTCGCGCGCGACGGCGTCCCGGTGGTCGAGGCGTCGTGGGCGCCGCACGACGCGCGGCTGCCGGGCCTCGTCTACTCCGTGTCGAAGACGTTCACGGCGCTCGCCGTCGGGCACCTCGTGGCCGAGGGGCGCCTCACGGTCGACGACCTCGTCGGTGACGTGCTCGGCCTGCCCGGCCCGACCGGCCTCACCGTGCGGCACCTGCTGACCATGAGCACCGGGCACACGGCGCGGCAGCTCGCGGAGATCGGGTTCGACCTCCCCCGCCTGCTCGCGACCCCGCCCGAGCACGCGCCGGGCACCCACTTCGCGTACAGCTCACCCGCGTCGCGCGCGCTGTCCTCGGTCGTCACCTCCGTGACCGGTGAGCGCCTGCTCGCCTACCTGCGCCCGCGCGTGCTCGACCCGCTGGGGGTCGCGCACCCGTGGTGGGCCGAGATCGACGGCCTCGACCAGGGCTTCTCCGGGCTGCACGTGACGACCTCCGAGATGGCGCGCCTCGCCGTCGCGATGGCCGACGGCGGCCGGTACGCAGGCACGCAGGTGATCCCGCCCGCGTGGCTGGCCGCGATGCGCGAGCCGTGGTCGGACACGGCGGAGCACGGCGGCGCGCCCGGGGTGGCCGGGGGCGAACCGCCGGACTGGTCGCGCGGCTACGGCTACCAGGTGTGGACGAGCCGGCACGGGTTCCGGGCCGACGGCGCGTACGGGCAGTTCGCGATCGCCGTCCCCGAGCGCGGGCTCGCGATCGGGTACCGCGGCGCGACCCGCAGCGCCCAGCCCACCCTCGACGCGATCTGGGCGTTCGTCGAACGCGCGGGCGACGGCAGCACCCCGCTGCCGCCCGACCCCACCGCCGCCGCGCGCCTCGCCGACAGGCTCGCGACGCTCGACGCGTGGCCGGGCGTCGTCGGCCAGGAGCTCGACCCGCAACCGACGCCGCAGGACGCGATTAGCCCCGTGTTGTGGACGCTCCACGCCGTCCGGGCCGGGTCCCCGTACACCTGGCGCCTCGACGTCGGTGGACAGCCGGTCCCCGTCGCCGAAGACCGCTGGACGACGCGCGTCCTGCCCTGGCCCCACGCCGCCGAGGGCTCCGGCCCTGCCGCGGGGCCCGTCGTCGACCCCGTGCTCGTCGTCTCGACGCGCGGCCGCGCGCTGCCCGACGGCGCCGTCGAGGTGCACGTGGTGCTCCCGACGTCGCCGCACCGCCTCGTCGCGACGGGCCGCCCCGGGGAGCGCCTGACCCTCGCCTGGCACACGACGCCGCTGTGGCACCCGAGCCTGTCGACGCTCGTCGTTCCTGCGGCCCACGCCTCGACGTTCTCCTGACGCGAGATCGACCCGCCCGTCTCCAGATCGGCCCTCCGAGGGTCGATCTGGAACGCTCGGGTCGATCTCGCGGGACCTTGCCGCCCCGCCCTGCCGCCGCCCCGACGGAATCCCAGAACTCGTCGCCCCGTCGTGTCGATCTCGCCACCCGGGCTTCGTCGTCCTGGTGAGCGGCCGGATGGGCCGCACGACCAAGGAGGCACGATGCGATTTCTGGAGACGATCCTCGCGGCGAACCGGGAGCAGCCGCCGGACCTCGCGCGCTACCGTGACGGACGGCGCAGCGTCGGCGACGGGATCGACGTCGCCGACGTGGTGCTCTACGGGCCGACGGCGCTCCGCCGGCCCGCGACGACGAGGGCGGAGGACCTCTGATGCGCTACCTGATGCTCGTGCTCGGCACGCCGCACGACCCCGACCTGCGACCCGAGGAGTTCGAGGCGGCCCCGCCGATCGAGGAGTGGGTCGGACGCCACTACGGCAGCGGTGCCGCGGTGGTCGGCGACCGGCTGCGGCCGCCGGAGGACGCGGTGGGCGTCCGGGTGCGCGGCGGCAAGGTGCTCGTCACCGACGGGCCGTTCTCCGAGACGAAGGAGACGATCGCCGGGTTCGACGTCCTCGAGGCGCCCGACCTGGACACCGCGATCGCCATCGCGTCCGAGCACCCCATGGCGTACGGCGGCGCGATCGAGCTGCACCCGGCGTGGCCGCTCGACCTCGACGGGTCCTGACACGCCGGTCGTGACGGACCCGAGCCGCGCCGTCGAGGATGCGTTCCGCACCGAGTGGGGACGCGTCCTCGGCGCGGTCGCGCGCAGCACGGGCGACCTCGACCTCGCCGAGGAGTCCGCGCAGGAGGCGTTCGCGACCGCCCTGCGCACGTGGGGCCGCGACGGCACCCCGGATCGGCCCGGCGCCTGGCTCACGACGACGGCCCGCCGCCACGCGATCGACGTGCTGCGACGGCGCCGCGTCGAGACGGAGCGCGTCGCCGCCGCGGGACGCCTGGGCGAGCGCGTCGACGCCGCGTCCCGGAGCGGCGGCCCGGACCCCGTCGTCGAGCAGGTCGCCCTCGGCCTGGACGACGACGCGTGGGAGCTCGACGACCCCGACGGCGACCTCCTGCGCCTGCTGTTCACGTGCTGCCACCCGGCGCTGCCCGCCGAGGCCCGGGTCGCCCTGACCTTGCGGTCGCTGACCGGCATGACGACGGCGCAGGTCGCGCGCGCCTTCCTCGTCCCCGAGGCGACGATGGCGCAGCGCCTCGTCCGGGCCAAGCGCCGCATCCGCGCGACCGGGATGACGTTCCGGGTGCCGCCCGTCGAGCTCCGGGCGGAGCGCGTCGAGGGCGTCCTCGCCGTCCTGTACGTGCTCTTCACGGAGGGCTACGACGCGTGGGCGGAGCCCGCCGACGCGGTCGAGGGATCGGCCGACCGGCAGGCGCTCGCCGGCGTCGCCGTCCGGCTCGCGCGGCTCGCCGCACGGCTGCTCGACGACGAGCCCGAGGCCCGCGGGCTGCTCGCCCTCCTGCTGCTCCAGCACGCCCGCCGGGACGAGCGCGTCGGCCCGGACGGCTCGACGCGCACCCTCGCGGAGCAGGACCGCGCGCGCTGGCGGCACGACGAGATCGCCGACGGGGTGGCCGAGCTCGAGGCGGCGCTCGCCATGGGGCGACCCGGGCCGTACCAGGTGCAGGCAGCGATCGCCGCGCTGCACGACGAGGCCGCCGACGCCGACGCGACCGACTGGCCGCAGATCCTCGGCCTGTACGACGTGCTGCTCGACCTCACCGGCTCGCCGGTCGTCGCGCTCAACCGTGGGGTCGCGGTCGCCGAGGTGCACGGCGCAGACGCCGGCCTCGCCGCGGTCGACGCGGTCGCCGCCGAGCCCGCGCTCGCGGGGTACCACCTGCTGCCCGCCGTGCGCGCCGAGCTGCTCGTGCGGGCGGGCCGACCCGCGGACGCCGCCGTCGACCTGCGCCGCGCCCTCGCGCTCGTCGACCGCGAGGGCGACCGCCGCCTCCTGGAACGCCGCCTGGCCGGGCTCGCCGAGGCGACGCGAGATCGACCCGTGCGTCCGAGATCGGCCCTCAGGAGGTCGATCTCGTGACGCTCGGGTCGATCTCGGGGGTCAGGGGCGGTCCTCGCGTAGCACGACGACGTCCGTCGGGGCGAGGCGGAGCGGCTCGCCGCGCTCGATGCGGCGGCCGGTGAGCAGGTCGGTGCCCGACACGTGGGCGGCGACCTCGACCGTCTCGGTGGCGTGGTTGAGGACGAAGGCTGTGCGCTCGCCGTCGCGCTCACGCACGGCGAGCTCGAGGTCGGCGACGTCGGCGTAGGGGCCGACCAGGCCGTGCCGGTCGAGCACGCGGCGCACGACCCACGCGATGCCCGGCTCGTCGAGCGCGGTGGCGACGTACCAGGCCTCGCCGGGGACGCCGTCGGTCCCTCCGACGCGGTGCCGCGTCACGGCGGGGGTGCCGGCGTAGAACTCGGCGCCGTACGTCCCGACGACCTCGGCGCCCTGCGGGACCAGGACCTCGAACACGAGCTCGCCACCCACGACGAGCGGCGCCTCCGCGCTGCCCGGCGTCCCGGCGGCACCGGCGACGTCGTCGAGGTCGGGGTCGTGCAGCGCGACCGGGTTCACGACCCCCGGCTCGGCGGAGTCCGTCTCCTCGACCCGGATGCCGAACAGCGGGCCGAGCGGCCCAGGCGCGTCCAGGAGGAACGCGTTGTCGTCCTCGTCGACGCGGCCCGCCCAGAACGACGACAGCACGGTGCCGCCCCGGGCGGCCACGTCCTCCAGCCGCGCGGCGACGTCGCCCTTCAGGAGGTGCAGCATCGGGGCGACGACGACGTCGTACCGCGACAGGTCGGCGGTCACGGGCACGACGTCGACGTCGGCGTTCGCCTGCCACAGCGCTCGGTAGTACGCGAGCACCGTGTCGACGTAGCGCGCGTGGCGGTTGAAGCCGTCCGTCATCTCGGCGGCCCACCAGGAGTCCCAGTCGAACATCAGCGCGACCCGCGCGGGCGTGCGCGCGCCGAGCACCGCGTCGCCGAGGCCACGCAGCTCGCCGCCCAGCGCCGCGATCTCGCGGAAGCTGCGCGTGTCGCGCCGGCCCGCGTGGTCGAGCACCGCGCCGTGGTACTTCTCGCACGCGCCCTTCGACTGCCGCATCTGGAAGTACAGGACGGCGTCGGCGCCGTGCGCGACGGCCTGCCACGACCACAGGCGCAGCACGCCCGGGCGCTTCACGGGGTTGACGTCGCGCGAGGCGGTGATGGTCGGCGTCTGCTCCATGACCCAGAACGGCGCGCCGTCCTTGAGCCCGCGCATGAGGTCGTGCGCGAGCGCCATGCGCGCGTGCTCGCGCTGCCCGGGCGGGTAGTTGTCCCACGACGCGAAGTCGAGGTCGTCCGCCCAGCGGTGGTAGTCGAGGGGCCGGAACATGCCCATGAAGTTCGTCGTGACGGGCGTCGTCGCGTCGTGCTCGCGGATGCGGGCCTTCTCGTCGCGGAAGTTCTGCCGCATCGCGTCGGTCATGAAGCGGCGGTAGTCGAGCGTGATGCCCTGGAACGCGGTGTGGTCGGGCCCGCGCCAGTGCTCGGTGAGCTTGTTCGGCGGCACGACCTGGTCCCAGTCGGAGAACAGGTGCGACCAGAACGTCGCGTTCCACGCCTCGTTGAGTCGCTCGATGGTGCCGTACCGCTCGCGCAGCCACCCGCGGAAGGCGACGGCGCAGCGCTCGCACCAGCAGCCGCCGTCGTACCCGCCGTACTCGTTGCCCACGTGCCACGCGACGAGGCCGGGCGTGCCGGCGTAGCGCTCGGCGATGCGGCCCGCGAGCTCGGCGGACAGGCGGCGGTAGACGGGCGAGCTGGGGCACGCGTTGTGCCGCTGCCCGTACGCGTGCGCGCGGCCCTCGAAGTCGGTCCGGTTCACCTCGGGGTACGCGTGCGCGAGCCACGGGGGCAGCGCGCCGGTCGCGGTCGCGAGCACGATCTGGCGCCCGCCCTCGACCGCGCGCGCCACGATCTCGTCGAGGCGCGAGAAGTCGTAGGTGTCCTCGGCGGGCTGCAGGTACGACCATCCGAAGACGGCAAGGGTGACCGTGTCGATCGACGCCTCGTCGAACGCGGCGTAGTCGTCGTCCCACACGGCGCGCGGCCACTGCTCGGGGTTGTAGTCGCCCCCGTAGAGGATCTTCTCGGTCGCGGGCAGACGGGCGGGGGTCATGACGGGGACGGCTCCTCGGGTGGGCGGGTCGGGGTCAGTCGGTCGTGAAGCGGGCACGGACGTCGTCGAGCATCCGCCGGTCGTTGCGGTACCAGCACCACACCCACACCCCGCCGACGAGCGCGAGGACGCCGTCCGTGGCGAACCACGCGACGCCGGCCGCGGCGACGAGCAGCGAGACGACGCCGAGGCTCACGAGCGGCGTCCGGCCGAGGTAGTGGGCCGCGAGTCGCGCGACGTCGCGCGTGCGGAACGAGAAGCAGGTCGCGATCGCGACGGCGTGCAGCCCCCACACGAGCGCGAGCGCCGCGATCACGACGAGCACGGCCGCGTACGTCGGGCCGACGCCGGCGGCCGAGGCGTTCGCGAGCACGACCCCGACGACCGCGAGCACCCCGAGCGCGGGCGCCCACACGCGCAGCGCGTCGAGCGCCCCGCGGCGGTAGCCGCGCACGAACGTGCGGGCGGGTGTGACCTCGTCGTCGTTCTCGCGCGCCCGGACGGCGTACAGCGCCGCGGACAGCGCGGGCCCGAGCGGGAGGGCCGCGAGCGCCGCGAGCGGCACGTTGGACGCCGTGCGGTCGAGCAGCAGGAGCAGGACGAGCGTCGGCAGCGCCGCGAGCGCGAGCAGGGCCGTCACGACGACGTACCAGTAGACGAGCGCGGTCGCCCGCCCGAGCGTGCCCTGGCCGAGCGCGCCCGGCAGCGGCGACCCCGTGCTCCTGCCCGTGCCCGACGGCGGCGCGGGCCGGGTCACGTCGCTCACCGTGCGCTCTCCCCGTCGAGGGCCCGACCGAGGATCCGGTCGTCGTCGAGCCACGCGGGCGTCTCGTCGCGCACGGGGTCGATCTCGACGAGCGTGACCTCGTGCCGCGCGAGCGTGAGCGTGAGGTCGACGCGGCCGCCCTCGACGGGGAGCGAGGTGGTCGACCGGGCGGGCTCGGCGGCCTCGTGGAGGAGGTCGAGCTGGCGTGAGGTGGGCGACGCCGGGCGGCCCAGGTGCTGCCACGCGGTGAAGGCGTTGCCGTCGGTCTCGTTGACGACGCTGCGGTGCACCGACACGCGCCGTGGCGAGGACCCCGCACCCCGCGGCACCACGGGGACCGACAGCCGCACCTGGTGCCGCTCGGGCTCGGTCGGGTCGTCGGTCCCGCCGGTGGGCTGCCACGCGAGGACGGTGACCCGGCCGGTCGCGTCGCGCGTCACGAGGTGGTCCTCGCCGCGCGCGAGCACGTCGGCGCCCATGCGTGCCATGAACGCGTACAGGTGGTAGGTGGGCTTGCGCACCTGGCGGTGGGCGAGCATGCCGAACCCGCCGTGGAAGAACGCGGTGGGGATGTTCTCCTCCTCGAAGACGTCGCAGAACGTCCAGTAGGAGAACGAGTCCACCGTGTCGCCGCCGGCGGCGAGCACGGGCGCGAGGGCGGCCGCGTTGTACGCGGTGTCGTGCACCGGGTTGTCGGGGCGGTAGCTCGTGTTGAACTCGGTGACGTGCGCGGACAGCCCCTCCAGCCGGGTCCCGGCGAGGAGCTCGCGGGGGCGCGCGAACTGGTCGAGCAGGTCGGTCGGGTGGCGCAGCGTCTGGTAGACGCCGAAAGGGACGTGCTGCGCGGGGCCGGTCGTGTACGCGTGGAAGGACACGAAGTCGCACGGCAGGTCGCGGGCGGCGACGGCGTCGGCGAACGGCGCCCACCAGTCGTCGGCGCCGGGCGAGATCGCCGGGCCGCCCACCTGGAGGTCGGCGTCGACGTTCTTCACGGCGTGCGCGGTCGCCTCGTACAGGCGGAGGTAGGCCTCCTGGTCGGCGCCCTCCCAGAAGTTCACGAGGTTGGGCTCGTTCCACACCTCGACCGGCCACGTCCGGACCTCGTCGATCCCGTAGCGGTCGACCAGGTGGCGCAGCACCGCAGCCACGAGGGCGGCCCACTCGCGGTGGTCGCGCGGCGGCGTGACGTTGCCCTTCCACCAGAACACCGTCTGGTCGCCCGACGCGAGGCCGGACGGCATGAACCCGAGCTCGAGGAACGGCTTGACCCCGAGCGCGAGGTAGGCGTCGACGACCTGGTCGACGTAGGTGAAGGCGTACCGGGTGCCCTGGTGCCCCGCGACGTCGTACGGGCGGTGGACCCCGACGTCGTCGGACAGCAGGCCGTGGCCGCGGATGTACCGGAAGCCGATCTCGGCCTGCACGAGGGCGAGCGACTCCTGGTAGTCCTGGCGCAGCGCGAGGTTGAACCGGCCCGTGCCCACGCACGTGCGCCACGCGTCGGACAGGACGGCGACGGGCTCGGACGGGACGACGGTGGGTGTCACGGGTGATGCTCCAGCGGGGAGGGGTGGTGCGGTGGGTGCTGCGGGCGGCGGACCGCCGTCGCCCGGTGGGGCGACCGGGCGACGGCGGGGCCGTGGTGGCGGGTGCCAGGGGCACCCGCCGGAGGACGTCAGCCCGCGGAGCGGGTGAGCGCCGCGTTGTAGGTGTCGATGAGCTGCGTACCGCCGAGCCCGTCGATCTCGGACACGTAGGCGTCCCACTCGCTCAGCGGGCGCTGACCCGTGACGAAGCCCGCGGTCGCCGCCATCACGGCGTCCTTGATCTGCGTGTCCAGGAGCGACGTCTGCTCGAGCTCGAGCTCGTCGAGGCTCGCGGCCGGCTTGACCGGCAGCATCTCCTTGCGCTCGAGCACGGCGTCGGTCCACGCCTTCGTCTCGTCGGTCATCACGGACTGGAGCAGCTCCTTCGAGGAACCGTTGGCGAGCAGGAACACGCCGTTGCTGTACCCGAAGTCGGCGTTGAGCTTCTTCGGCGCGTCGGGGTTGAGCGCGTTCCAGCCGATGTCGGCCGGGAGCGTGCGCGTGCCGCCCTCGTTCGTGTACGTCTCGCCCTCGACGCCCCACTGGGCGAACTCGATGCCCTCGTCGGAGTAGTACAGCCAGTCGACGAACTGGAGCAGGGCCTTGAAGTACGGCTTCTCGGCCGCCTCGCTCGAGATCATGAGGCCGGACGACAGCCGGCTCCCGGCGAGCATCCCGCCGAACGGCCCGTCGGGCAGCACGATCATGCGCAGCGTGACGTCCTTGCCCGCCTCCGCCAGCTTGCTGCGGTAGGCCGTGATCTCCTGCGTGTTGCCGGAGATCGCGGCGGCCTCGCCGTTGACGAACTTCTGGATCGCCTGGTCGTCGTTCTGCGTGATCTCGGGGTCGAGCAGGCCGTCGGAGGTCAGGCCGGCGACGTACGTGATCATGTCCTTGTACGCGTCGGTCGTGCCGGTGAGCTGGAACTCGCCGGACTCCTCGTCGAACCACGTGTTGGAGTAGCCCCAGCCGCCCTCGGTGCCGTAGTTCGGGGCGATGTACTGGAGCATCGCGCCGAGCGGCTGCGTGTCGGTCCAGCGGTCGGTCATCGCGTACGACAGCTCGGGGTTCGCGGCCTTGACCGCGGCGAGCTGCTCCGCGAACTCGTCCCAGGTCTCCGGCTCCTCGGTGATGCCGGCCTTCTGGAACAGGTCGTCGTTGACGACGACCGAGTACTGCACGTCGGGGATCTCGCGCAGGCCCGGGAGGAGGTAGTACTTGCCGTCCGCCTGGCGCTTGGCGTCGAGCTCCTCGCCGAGGCCCCACTTCTCCACCTTGTCGGCGAAGTTCGGGAGGTACTCGAGGTAGTCGGAGACGGGCAGGATCGCCCCGCCGGAGACGAACTGGACCTCCTGGCCGGGGTAGGTCACCGGGATGAGGTCGGAGGCGTCGCCGGCGCCGATGAGCAGCGCCTTCTTGTTGTCCCAGTCGGCCAGCGGGACGTCGGTCCGCGTGAAGGTGACGTTCTGGTTGGCCTCCAGGTTCTGGAAGATCGACCAGTCCTCCTTCACCGGGTAGTTCGGGTGGTCGCGGTACATCAGCGAGAAGTCGACCGGCTCCGTGGCCTGGAAGGTCGTGCCGACCTCGAAGTCCTCCATGGCGCCGACGGAGTGCTCGGCGTCGATCGTGACGGCGCCACCCCCCTCCTCGGGGTCGGGCGTGTCGCCACCCCCGCCGCTGCACGCGGTCAGGACCAGGGCCAGGGTGGTCGCGGTCGCCACCGTGGCGGCCGGGATCCGGATCGTTCTCATCTCTCTCCTCGGGTTCGAGCTTCGTCGCTCTGACGTCGCTGAGGTGCGGGTGGTGCGGTGGGGTGGTGCGGGTGGCGCGTGGCGGCTCAGCCCTTGACGGAGCCGAGCATCACGCCGGAGACGAAGTACTTCTGCACGAACGGGTACAGGCAGACGATGGGCAGCACGGTGAGCAGCATCGTCACCGACTGGATGTTCGAGCCGATCTGCACCGCCTCCTGCGAGCCGGGCCCGGTCGCCGCGGCGATGAGGTTGCGCAGGTAGACGGTGACGGGGAAGAGCTCCTTCTTGTCGAGGTACAGGAACGCCCCGAACCACGAGTTCCAGATGCCCACCGCGTAGAAGAGCGTCATGGTCGCGATGACCGCCTTGGACAGCGGCAGCACGATGCGACCGAAGATCCCGTACGTCGACAGCCCGTCGATCGCGGCCGCCTCCTCGAGCTCGGTCGGGAAGTTCTCGAAGAACGACTTCATGACGAGCAGGTTGAACACGGAGATGGCGCCCGGCAGCACGACGGCCCACATCGTGTTCCGCATGCCCAGGACGTCCGCGACCAGGATGTAGTTCGGGATCAGGCCGCCACCGAAGAACATCGTGAAGACCGCGATGCCGATGAACGCGTTGCGGCCCTTGAGGTGGCGCCGGCTGATCGCGTAGGCGTACGTCGTGGTGAGCGCCATGGCGATGAGCGTGCCGACGACCGTGTAGACGACGGTGTTCTTGTAGTTGGTCCAGAACATGGCGTCGGAGAGCACGTACTGCAGGGTCTGGACGTTGAACCCGCGCGGCACCAGGTTGACGTTCCCCGCCGCGATCTGGCCCTCCGACGAGAACGCCTTCGCGACGAGGTTGACGAACGGGTAGAGCGTCACGACGCACACGACCGCGAGGACGACGCCGTTGATCACGCGGAACGCGCGGTACCCGCCCGTGTCCTTGATCGTGCCGCCCTCGCGGCGGACGGCGGTGAGGTCCGGCGTCGCGGACAGGGGGTCGGTCACCACAGCGAGGCTCCTGTCAGGCGGCGCGAGACGGCGTTCGCGGAGAGGACGAGCACGAGCCCGATGAGGGCCTCGAACAGCCCGATCGCGGTCCCGTAGGAGAACTGCGCGGACTGGATGCCGACGCGGTACAGGTACGTCGAGATGACGTCGCCCGTGGAGTAGACCAACGGGTTCTGCAGCAGCAGGACCTTCTCGAACCCGACCGCCATGAAGGAGCCGATGTTGAGGATGAGGAGCACCATCATCGTGGGGCGGATGCCTGGCAGGGTGATGTGCCACGTCTGCTGCCACCGGTTTGCGCCGTCGATGCGCGACGCCTCGTAGAGCTGGTCGTCGATCGTCGTCAGGGCCGCGAGGTAGAGGATCGTCCCCCACCCGACGGTCTGCCAGACCTCGGACGACACGTAGATGGTGCGGAACCACTCGGGCTGCTGCATGAACGCGACCGGGTCTCCCCCGAACGCCTCGACGATCTGGTTCACCGTCCCGTTGACCGACGTGAGCTGCAGCACGAGGCCCGCCACGATGACGATCGACATGAAGTGCGGGAGGTAGGAGACCGTCTGCACGATCTTCTTGAAGCGGCGCGACCGCAGCTCGTTGAGCAGGAGCGCGAAGACGATCGGCAGCGGGAAGCAGATCAGCAGGGTGAGGAGCCCGAGGATGACGGTGTTCCAGAACACCTGCCAGAACTGCTGGTTCTGGATGAACATCTCGAAGTAGCGGAACCCGACCCACTCGTCGCCGAACACGCTGCCGCCCGGACGGAACCGACGGAACGCGATGACGTTCCCCAGCATCGGGAGATAGCGGAAGACCAGCAGGAACAGCACGGGCACCACGAGGAACGTGTACAGGCGCCAGTCCTTGCGCAGCGCGACGCGCCACGGGACGCTGCCCGCCCTGCGGCGCCGGGCGGACCGGCGCGCGCGGCCGCCGTCGTCGCCCGCGGGCTCGCCGGGCCGCGCGTGCTCGGCCGCTGCGACGGCGCTCGCGACGGTGGTGGCCTCGCCGACGTCGACGGGGCCCTGGTCCAGGGTCATCCCACGCTCACCTCCTCGTGATCGTTCTCGCGGTACGTGCCCGGCGCGGCCGGGACGGTCACGGGCCCGGAGACCCGCACGTCGGTGACGAGGCGGCGCGTGTGGTCGACGACGCGCTCGGGCCCCACGAGGCGCAGCGGGAGCGTCGCGACGGCGTCGGTGCTGGACCGCGAGACGCGCAGCTCGACGTCGCCCGGCTCCACGACCCGGTGCCCGTCGAACCCGGTGAAGGACGTGACGTCGGCCGGCACGACGAACGACACGGTCGCGGCCTGACCCGGGTCGAGCGCGACGCGCGCGTACCCGACGAGGCGCACGACGGGCCGCGTCACCTGGGCGACCGCGTCGTGCAGGTAGAGCTGCACGACGTCGGCGCCCGGGACGCTCCCGGTGTTGCGCACGGTGACCTCGACCCGGGCCTCGCCGTCGACCGGCCAGAGGGCGGGCCCGCCGGCCGCGGCGCCGACGACCTGCGCGTCCTCCCACGCGAACGTCGCGTAGGACAGGCCGTGGCCGAACGGGAAGGCGGGCGTCGGGTCGACGCTCGAGACGCCGGAGCGCAGGCCGAGCGGTGCGGACAGGTAGGTCGCGGGCTGGCCGCCGGGGTCGCGCGGGACGCTCACGGGCAGACGGCCCGACGGCGACACCTCCCCGGCGAGCACCTCGGCGACCGCCCGGCCGCCGAGCTGTCCGGGGAAGAAGGCCTGCACGACGGCGGCGGGCGGCGTCGGCTCGTCGAGGAGCGCGCCCAGCGCGTAGGGCCGGCCGGTGAGGAGCAGCAGGACGACCGGGGTCCCGGTCGCGAGCACGGCACGCACGAGGTCCTCCTGGACCCCGGGGAGCCGCAGGTCGGCCGCGTCGCAGCCCTCGCCCGACGTCCCGCGGCCGAACAGCCCGGCGCGGTCCCCCACGGTCACGACGCACACGTCCGCGGCGCGCGCGGCGGCGACGGCCGCGGCGAACCCGCTCGTGTCCGTCCCGGTGACGTCGCAACCCCGGGCGTGCACGACGTCGAAGCGCGACCCGAGCTCGGCGAGGACCGTCGGGATGTCGATCCCGGTCTCGACCTCGGGGTGCTGGGCGCCGACGTGCGCGGGGAAGGAGTAGCAGCCGAGCATCGCCATCGGGTCGTCCGCGAGCGGGCCGACGACGGCGAGGCGCGTCCCGGTCGCGAGCGGCAGCGCGCCGCCGTCGTCCGCGAGCAGCACGACCGCCTCCCGCGCGAGGCGCAGGGCGAGGTCGCGCCCGGCCATGTCGTCGAGCTCCAGGTCGGCGCCGCCGTCCGGCACGGGCTCCCAGCCCGGGTCGAGGAGGCCGAGCTCGACCTTCTGCCGGAGCACGCGGTGCAGGGCCTCGTCGACCAGGGACTCCTCGACGTCGCCGCGGCGCACCGCCGCGGCGAGCGCGGGGCCGAACGCGTCGACCGTGGGGAGCTCGACGTCGACGCCGGCGCGCAGCGCGAGGCGCGCCGCGTCGGTGCCGTCCGCGGCGACCTTGTGCAAGGTCTCGAGGAACCGGACCCCGAAGTAGTCGGCGACGACGGTGCCGTCGAAGCCCCACGTCTCGCGCAGCAGGCCGGTGAGGAGCCCCCGGTCGGCGGCCGACGGCATGCCGTCGACGTCCGTGTAGGCGTGCATCACGGAACGGGGCCGGCCGTGCCGCAGCGCGGTCTCGAACGGCGGCAGGATGACGTCGGCGTACTCGCGCGGGCCCATCGCGACGGGCGCGAGGTTGCGGCCCGCGCGGGACGCGGAGTACCCGGCGAAGTGCTTGAGCGTCGCGACCACGCCTGACGACTCCAGCCCGCGCACGTACGCGGCCCCGACCGTCCCGACGAGGTACGGGTCCTCGCCGATGGTCTCCTCGGTGCGGCCCCAACGGTGGTCGCGCGTCACGTCGAGCACGGGCGCGAGCCCCTGGTGCACGCCCGCGGCCCGCATGCTCGCGCCGATGCGCGCGGCCATCGCCTCGACGAGCTCGGGGTCGAAGCTCGCGCCCCACGACAGCGGGACGGGGTAGGCGGTCGCGCGCCAGGTGGCGAACCCGGCGAGGCACTCCTCGTGCACCTGGGCGGGGACGCCGAACCGGCTCGCGTCGACGAGGTCGTGCTGCGACCGCTCCAGGGAACGGGCCCCGGCCTCCGGGTCGACCGGCGCCGTGCCGTAGGGGCGGGTGAGCTGTCCGAGCCCGTGCTCGATGACGGACTCCCACGTGGGGACGTGGCCCGTCATGTCCGCCTGGTGCGGCGCGACGCCCCCGCCAGAGGCGTCGGCACCGACCCAGACCCCGACGAGCTGGGCGAGCTTCTCCTCGAGCGTCATCGCGGCGGCGAGCGCCCGGGCGCGCTCGCCGGCGGCGAGCCGCACGTCGCGCCAGGGCGGCGTGGTCGTCGCGTCCTGCCGCTCGGTGGCGGCCGGGGTCGTCTGCGTCGTCAATCGTGGTCCTCGGGTCGGTCACGTCGTCGTGCCTCGCCCGGTGTCCCGGGCGTCCACGGCATCGTGGTCTTCGAAAGTATCGGTAACGGTTCCGATACCCGTTGGTTCGGGACGCTAGACCGACGACGGACGCGTCGTCAAGCGAGACTCGGGTCACAGTTCGATGACGACGGCTTGCGAGGCCTTCCTCGCCAAGAGGCGCGGGATACCAGCGAAGATCACCCGCCTCGGCAACGGACGAGCGCCACGCACAAGTGCTACGGTTCGACTCGAAAGTTGCGACCAGCACGAGGAGCGCCATGCCAGCGCAGGACCGGGGTGCCGCCACGGGTGGCCCCGCGACCATCGCGTCCATCGCCGCGGAGGCCGGCGTGTCCGTGCCCACGGTGTCCAAGGTGCTCAACGGCCGGCCCGACGTCGCGGCGTCCACCCGCGCGCGCGTCGAGGCCGCGCTCGAACGCCACCAGTACCGACGCCGGCGGTCCGCCCCCGCGACGCCGACGCCCCTCCTCGACCTCGTGTTCCACCAGCTCGACTCCGCCTGGTCCATCGAGATCATCCGGGGCGTGGAGGAGGCCGCGGCCGCCGCCAAGGTCGGCGTCGTGCTCTCCGAGCTCGGCGGCGAGCACCGGCCGCCCCAGGACTGGCTCGACGCCGTCCTCGCCCGCCGCCCGCTCGGCGTCCTCCTCGTCCTGTCGAGCTTCGACCAGTCCCAGCGGCACCAGCTCGAGACCCGGTCCATCCCGTTCGTCGTGGTCGACACGGAGGGCGAGCAGCCCGCGGGCGTCCCGACCGTGGGGTCGAACAACTGGAGCGGCGGCCTCTCGGCGACGCGTCACCTCCTGGGCCTCGGCCACCGCCGCGTCGCGATCATCTCGGGCCCGTCGGACGTGCTGTGCAGCCGCGCCCGCATCGACGGCTACCGCAGCGCGCACGACGAGGCGGGGATCGCCGTCGACCCCGGGCTCGTGCGCTACGGCGACTTCTACGTGGACGGCGGGTACGAGCACGGCAAGGCGCTGCTCTCGCTCCCCGACCGCCCGACCGCGATCTTCGCGGGGTCGGACATGCAGGCGCTCGGCGTCCTGCGCGCCGCGCGCGAGCTCGGCCTACGGATCCCCGAGGACCTGTCGGTCGTCGGCTACGACGACCTTCCGCTCGCGGGTTGGATCGGCCCCGAGCTGACCACCGTGCACCAGCCGTTGCACGAGATGGCGGGGACGGCGACGCGCATGCTGCTCGACCTCGCCAAGGGCGGCCGGCCCATGAACCAGCGCCTCGATCTCGCGACCGAGCTCGTCGTGCGCGAGAGCACGGCGCCGCCGCAGACCTGACGCCTCCACCCTCACCCGCGCAGCCGTGTCACCGCTGTCGCGTTTGTCCCACGACGTAAAACGTTATCGATAACGATTGCTATCTCCTCGCGGTGTGACTAGCGTCACTCGCGCACGTTGTTCGCGCTGGTGGGCCAACGGAGGTCCACCCCGGGAGGAAGAGGATCGACGATGACCCGAGCACTACCCTTGCGCAGCACGAACGGCAGGAGGTCGGCCGCCCTGGGCGCCCTCCTTGCCGTGCTCATCACGACCGGCGTCGGCGTGGGCTCCGCCCAGGCGGCCGGCTCCACCCTCGAGGCCGCGGCCGCCGAGTCCGGCCGCTACTTCGGCACCGCCCTCGCGGCCGGCAGGCTGTCCGACTCGACGTACTCGACCATCGCGAACCGCGAGTTCGACATGATCACGGCCGAGAACGAGATGAAGATGGACGCGACGGAGCCGTCGCAGAACAGCTTCAACTACTCCCAGGGCGACCAGATCGTCAGCTGGGCGACGAGCCGGGGGAAGCAGGTCCGCGGGCACGCCCTCGCCTGGCACTCGCAGCAGCCGGGCTGGATGCAGAACATGTCGGGCTCCGCGCTCCGCCAGGCGATGCTCAACCACGTGACGCAGGTCGCGACGCACTACCGCGGCAAGATCTACGCGTGGGACGTCGTGAACGAGGCGTTCGCCGACGGCGGCTCCGGCGCGCGCCGCGACTCGAACCTGCAGCGCACCGGCAACGACTGGATCGAGGCCGCGTTCCGCGCGGCCCGCGCCGCCGACCCGGGCGCCAAGCTCTGCTACAACGACTACAACACCGACAACTGGAGCCACGCGAAGACGCAGGCCGTGTACGACATGGTCCGCGACTTCAAGGCGCGGGGGGTGCCGATCGACTGCGTCGGCTTCCAGGCCCACTTCAACTCGGGCAACCCGGTGCCGAGCAACTACCACACCACGCTCCAGAACTTCGCCGACCTGGGCGTCGACGTGCAGATCACCGAGCTCGACATCGAGGGTTCCGGCTCCTCCCAAGCCGAGCAGTACCGCGGCGTCGTCCAGGCCTGCATGGCCGTGTCGCGCTGCACCGGCATCACCGTCTGGGGCGTGCGGGACACCGACTCGTGGCGCGCGTCCGGCACCCCGCTGCTGTTCGACGGCAACGGGAACAAGAAGGCCGCCTACACCGCCGTGCTCGACCAGCTCAACAGCGGTGGCGGGACCCCCGGCGGCCCCGGGGAGAACCCGGGCGGGGACGGCTCCTGCACCGTGACCGTGACGCGGGGCGACTCCTGGGGCGACCGCTTCAACACCACCTTCCAGGTCTCGGGCGCGTCCGACTGGACCGTGACCATCCGCACCGGCTCCGGCCAGAGC